>CAIVVM010000074.1 GCA_903909375.1 uncultured Alphaproteobacteria bacterium | reverse complement strand
GGGACGAGCGGCGGAAGGGGTCGGGTCACCCCGCCGCCAGTTCCCCCACCCATCGCTCATCCCGGCGAATGCCGGGAACCAGTTCGCGGAACGCTGTGGCGGGTTGGAGAACCTCGGCGCGGCTCGAGCCCGCCTCTGCGCCTTTCCAGCTGGATCCCGGTCTTCGCCGGGACGAGCGGCGGAAGGGGTCGGGTCACCCCGCCGCCAGTTCCCCCACCACGAACGCGTCCTCGCCCGCGCCGATCAGGCCCATCAGCACCTCGCCCACGTCATCGGGCGCGACCACCAGCACCAGACCCAGGCCGCAGTTGAACGTACGCCGCATTTCGTGTTCCGAGACGCCGCCCGTCTGTTGCAGCCAGGCGAACACCGGGGGCAGGGCCCAGGCGTTCCAGTCGAAGCGCGGAACCAGGCCATCGGCGATGCAGCGCGGCGGGTTCTCGATCAGGCCGCCGCCGGTGATGTGGGCCAGACCCTTCACGCGCCCGGCCTTCAGCTGCGGCAGCACCGAGCGAATATAGATGCGCGTGGGCTCCAGCAGCGCCTGCGCCAGCGTCTTGCCGTCGGCGAACGGGGCAGGGGCGTCCCACGCCAGGCCGGAGCGCTCCACGATGCGCCGGATCAGCGAATAGCCGTTGGAGTGCGGGCCGGAGGAGGCGAGACCAATCAGCACGTCGCCGGGCTTCTGGTCGCCCAGGCGCGGCAGCACCTTGTCGCGGTCGACCGCGCCGACGCAGAAACCTGCCATGTCATAGTCGCCGCCGGAATACATGCCCGGCATCTCGGCCGTCTCGCCGCCCACCAGGGCACAGTGGGCCTGCCGGCAACCCTCGGCGATCCCGGCCACCACCGCCGTGGCGGCCTCCACATCCAGCTTGCCGGTGGCGTAGTAGTCCAGGAACATCAAGGGCTCGGCGCCCTGGGCCAGCAGGTCGTTGACGCACATGCCCACCAGGTCGATGCCCACCGTGTCGTGGATGCCCGTCTCGATGGCTACCTTAAGCTTGGTGCCCACCCCGTCGGTCGTGGTCACCAGCAGCGGATCGTCGTAGCCGGCGGCCTTGAGATCAAACAGCGCGCCGAACCCGCCCAGCGACGGCTCCGAGCCCGACCGGCGCGTGGATTTCGCCAGCGGCTTGATGCGCTCCACCAGCTCGTTGCCGGCGTCTATCGAGACACCGGCCTGCGCATATGTGAGGCCGTTCGGTCGTTCGGACATTTACCCAGCCTGGACATGACGATAAGGCGACGCGCGGAAGTCACGGTCCTTGCAGACTCGGCCGCGCGCGGGGCTATAGCTAATTCATGACGCCGATCACAACCACTGCCGATCTCAAAGCCTTCTGCGACAAGATCAGGGACCAGCCCTTTGTCGCCGTGGACACCGAGTTCATGCGCGAGACCACCTACTGGCCCAAGCTCTGCCTGATCCAGGCGGCGGCAGCCACGGCCGAGGCCTGCATCGACCCGCTGGCCGAGGGGCTGGACCTCGAACCCTTCCTCGAGATCATGCGCGACGAGCGGATCCTGAAGGTGTTTCACGCCGCCCGGCAGGACGTGGAAATTTTCAACAATCTCAAGGCTATGCCCCGGCCGCTGTTCGACACCCAGGTAGCCGGCATGGCCGCCGGGTTCGGTGAGCAGATCGCCTACGACGCCCTGGTCCGCCAGATGCTGAAGATCGAGCTGGACAAGAGCTCGCGCTTCACCGACTGGGCGCGCCGGCCGCTGTCGGACAACCAGCTGACCTATGCGCTCGCCGACGTCACCCATCTGGCCGCCCTCTATCCCATGCTGCGCGAGCGGCTGGAAAAGGAGGGGCGCCTGGCCTGGGTCACCGACGAGATGAACGATCTAACCTCGCCGGCCAATTATGACGTAGAGCCCGAGAACGCCTGGAAGCGCCTGCGCCCGCGCAAGAACACCGCCAAATACCTGGCCGTCTATCGCGCCGTCGCCGCCTGGCGCGAGCGCACGGCCCAGACCCGCGACCAGCCCCGCGGCCGTATCCTCAAGGACGAGGCCATCGACGAGATCGCCACCCAGGGCCCCACCGACGCCGACGGCCTGGACCGCCTGCGCTCCGTGCCCAAGGGCTTCTCCGGCTCCCGCTTCGGCCCCGACCTGATCGCTGCCATCCTGGAAGCCCTGCGCGACCCGGAGGCCTACGCCCCCGTGATCGAACGCACCCGCCATTCCGCCTCACCGGCGGCCGGCGCCGTCGTCGAATTGCTCAAGGTGCTGCTGAAGGCGCGGGCTGAGGAATCCGGCGTGGCCTCCAAGCTGATCGCCACCGTCTCCGACCTCGAACAGATCGCCAATGACGACGAGTCCGAGGTGGCGGCCCTGAAGGGCTGGCGGCGCGAGGCCTTCGGCGAGGACGCCCTGCGCCTCAAGCGCGGCGAACTGGCCCTGGTGCTGGACGGCGCCCGGGTCCGGGTCGTGGAAGTGCGGAGGGCGCCAAGGGCCACACCAGCCGCCTGATCTACTGTATCTCCAGCTTGAGCTTCAGCGCCTGGGCCAGGGTCTGCGCCCGCCGCGCCGTCTGCTCACCCAGTAGCATGTCCTCCCAGCCGGCGAGGACGCTCAGCGACAGCCGATCCCCCCGGATCGCCAGGCTGGAGTTCTCAAGCAGGCGCGTGTTGCGGCCGGAGAGATCACAGCCCAGCCGTATGGCCGAGCCCAGGACCCGCGCCCGCTGTCGCCGCTCCAGCGTCAGCATCCGGCCGATCGTCGAGTTGTCCACCGGCGCCGGAGAGGCCGAGTGGCGGGCAAAGGCGACGCAGGCCAGATAGACCCGCTCCGGGTGCGACATGCCGGCCAGCGGCGCCCGCAAGACCTGCTCAAAGGCGATATCCGCCCGGTGATCGGGATGCAGTCGCGCCCCCAGATCGGCCAAACGGCAAGCCGCCGCCGTCAGGATGCCGTCCCGGCCTGCGAACACCGGCGCCAGGGTCTCGAAGGTCGGCCCGATCCAGGCCGCCAGCGCGTGCCCAAGCTCGGGATTGATGCCATGCTGCGCCGTCAGCGCCTCGCACCCCTCGACAAGCGGATCGAGGTCGCGAACCGCTGGCGGCATGGCGTCGAGCAACATCCCTTCTCGGACTCCATAGGCCGATACAATGATCCGCTGCACGCCCAGCCGCTCGATCAGCCGCTCAAGCACAACGGCCGAGTAGGGCAGGGTGTCGAAGCGCTTGCGCGAAAGACCCTCGATGCGCTCAAGCGAGGAGCGCGACTGGTGCTGGACAAACCGCGCCAGCTCCAGGGCGTCGGGCTTGCTGATCTCGTACTGGTGGGCCACGTGCAGAGGATAGTCAGCCATCTGCATGTGCAGCAGTGCAAGATTGCGCCAGGCGCCGCCCACCGCGTGGAAGTCCTGAGTGGCGTAGCGATTGGCGTGGGTTTTCAGGTGATCATCAATGGTCCGACGCAGACGCTCCGGGTCGATGGGCTTGGGCGCGCCGAGCGCGAAGGGCCCCAACGGCAGGGTGATGCCTTCGGTGGGCCCGGCGCCATTCAGTCGCACCAGTTCCAGGCTGGAGCCGCCGAGGTCGCCGACAACGCCTTCGGCGTCCGGGTGACCGCAGATAACGCCCAGAGCGGCGAACCGTGCTTCTTCAGATCCGGAAAGGACCCGGATTTCCAGACCGGTTTCGGCCTTCACCCGAGCCAGAAACGCGCGCCCATCCGCAGCTTCGCGGACGGCAGCGGTCGCAGCCGTCATCACGTCCTCTGCACGCCAGCCGTCGAGGACAGACCGGAACCGACGTAGGGCGTTGACTGCGGCTTCAACGCCGTCTGGCGAAAGCCGACCGGAGGCCGTCAGGTCCTTCCCGAGCCCAGCAACAACCTTTTCGTTGTAGATCGTCCACAGCGCACGGCCATCGACGCGATAGATCACCAGTCGCACCGAATTGGAGCCGACATCGATGACAGCCGCCTGGCGGCCCTCGGGACGAGTGGGTCTACCCGCGAGTGGCCACATTTTCGATCGCGCGCGGCATATCTTTCACCTTCTGCCCGCGACCCGAGAGGCTCGGATTGGTCATGAAATACTCGTGCGCCGAAAAGGCGTTCGGGTGATCCCAGGCGGGATCACGCCTATAGCGGCCATCGGCGTCCAGGGTCCAGCTTTGCGCCTCGTCCTTGAGGTTTGCGACCATGATCTGTTGCAGGACCTGCCGGTGGACGGTGGGATTTTCGATTGGGGTCATCACCTCAACGCGACGGTCAAGGTTCCGCGGCATCCAGTCGGCCGATGAAATAAACAATCGAGCGTGTTGTGACGGCATCGGATGACCGTTGGCGAAGGCGATGATCCGGCAATGTTCGAGATATCTCCCGACAATCGATTTTACGCGAATGTTCTCGGACAGACCTTCAATCCCCGGGCGCAGGCAACATATCCCACGGATGACCAGATCGATGCTTACCCCGGCTTGCCCGGCGGCATACAGGCCGTCGATGATCTCGGGGTCGACCAGGGAGTTCATCTTGGCCCATATAGCCGCAGGCTTGCCGGAACGGGCGTTGTCCGCTTCCTGACCAATCATCCTGAGAAGATCGCGCTTCATGGTGACCGGGGAGAACGACAGGCGCTCCAGACCGACCGGTTCGGCATAGCCGGTTACGAAGTTGAACAGCTTTGCCGAATCCCGTCCGAACGGCGCCTCACTCGTGAATAGCGAAAGGTCGGTGTAAACGCGCGCGGTCACCGGATGGTAGTTGCCCGTACCGAAGTGGCAGTAGCTGCGGAGAGTGTCGCCTTCCTTCCGGACCACGACCGAAAGCTTGGCGTGGGTTTTGTATTCGATGAAGCCATAGACCACGTGGACTCCCGCACGCTCGAGGTCGCGGGCCCATTTCAGATTGGCTTCCTCATCGAAGCGCGCCTTGATCTCTATGACCGCCGTGACGTTCTTGCCGTTCTCCGCCGCCTCAATGAGCGCGGCCACGATGGGGCTGTCCTTGGATGTGCGATAGAGGGTCTGTTTGATGGCCAGCACATTCGGATCCCGCGCGGCCTGCAACAGGAATTGCACAACCACATCGAAGCTTTCGAAAGGGTGATGGACCAGGATGTCCTTCTCGCGGATCGCCGCGAAGCAATCGCCGCCATGATCTCGAATACGCTCTGGGAACCGCGCCTCGAAAGGGCGGAACTTCAATTCCGGGCGATCAGCCGGAATTAGCTGGGTCAACTCATCCAGACCCAACAGCCCGTCGATCAGGACAATGTCTTCCGGATTTGCATGCAGCGCATGGGAGATGAACGCGCGTAGTTCGTCCGACATGGCGGACTCGAACTCAACCCGGACCACGGAGCCCAGGCGTCGCTGTTTCAGCATCGCCTCGAATTCGCGGACCAGGTCCTCGGCCTCTTCCTCCATTTCAACGTCACTATCGCGGATCAAGCGAAAGACGCCCTGTTCCTGCAATTCACAGCCCGGAAACAGGTGATCAAGGAACAGCGTAACCAGGCTTTCCAGCGAAATCACCCGCCGGGTTGCCTTGCGGCGAGCGCCCTTCGCCGGCGCCAGGTCCCAGAACCGCGCGACCTGCGCGGGCAGCGGCGTCAGGGCGTAGAACTGGCGACCATCGGACATCCGCCGAAGTTTCAAGACCAGCGAGAACGCCAGATTGGGGATGAAAGGAAAAGGGTGCGCCGGATCGATCGCCATCGGCGTGAGCAACGGAAAGAGTTCCGTCAGAAAACGGGCCTCCAACGCCGTACGCTCGGCAGCGTTGACATCGGGCGCGTTTACATAGGTGAGCCCGGCCTCTGCCAACTCCTCGCATAGCTCGCGCCAGCGGGTCTGTTGATCCGACATCAGGTCTGCGGCGCTCTCGTTTACCCGGAGCAACTGCTCCGCGGGGCTCAAGCCATCCTGACTGAGAACGCGCACGCCCTCACGGACCTGAGCTTTCAATCCAGCAACCCGGACCATGTAAAATTCGTCTAGGTTATTGGCGCTGATCGCCAGAAAGCGCAGGCGCTCCAGAAGTGGATGCCGCGGGTTCACGCTCTCGGCCAGCACCCGGCGATTGAAGCCCAGCCAGGATAGCTCACGGTTGAAAAACCGGGATGGAGAATGAGCCAGGTCGACGCAAGGCGCGCTAGCCACAGGGTCTCTCGGCGCGAGGGCAGCCGCGTTGGTGATCACGGGAATGGCGCTGTCAGGCATACAGGATCTCGAAAGCATGGCCCCCAGCTGCAATATGGAGTCGAATGGTTAAGGTCTCAATTCAATCGACCCAGAACTCGCGCCTCTTGCGATAGTTTCGAACTGATTTCGTGGCGGCCCGCATAACGCGCGCCTCTTCCGCGGACATTCGCCCGATTTCAAGGCCGGCCGCGAACGCCATCTCTCCACCTATTCGACCGACAACGCGTTTGGCCAGGGTTCGGGCAACGCTGATGTCGTTCAACGCGCCCAGTTCGTCCTGAAGTTCTCGCAAAGCCGCCAAATACCGCTGGCGGCGGCCGGGATGACTGTCGAAAACGCCGCTGACGAAGGCCGATGCATACCGCAGGGTCTTGGCCTTCTTCCGCAGTTCATGGCGCGCCTCGGGGGTCAGGCTGCGAAACTTCCGCAACCCCCGACCGAGCCGACGATGCAGTCGATGCAGGACCGGCGCGGCGAGAGCCTCAACCGGTGTATCCGCAACGCCCGACGACGCGTTGAGGGTCCAGGCGCCGATCTCGATCCATTGTCCCAGCATCAACAACATCGCCCTGTACCTGGGTGACCCAAGAGCTGTTAGAGCCCGTTCGTAGGCCTCTGTTTGCGCCAGGCGCAGAGCGCTCAGGAAGGCGGCGCGGCCCGGGCTGTCGCCGATCCCGTCAGTGGTGGCGATCCTCGTCAGAAGCGCGTCCAGGTCACGAGCCGGCGAGAGCTCCCGACCCAACCACCGGGTTTCGCGTCGAGCCTGGGCCAATCCGGCAGGGTCCAGCAGTAACTTGAACACCGTCATCGCCGCACGCAGCCGTCGCAGTCCTACCCGAGTTTGATGCAGGACCTCCGGGTTGTGAGACCGCTGGAGAAGGCGAGCATTCCCGGCGATCTGCACCAGCCCTTCGCGCGCAATCACCTTGAAGGCCTCGGCCGTAGTCGTTCCCGATCCAACCGCCAACTGTCGCGCCGCCAGCGCGGCCACTTCGTCGTGTCCGGCGAGCCGATAGCCACGTTGCGCTTTGCTTTCGAAAGACAGGGTCAAATCGGCCGCCGGTTGCAGCTTCTCCGCCAGGGCAAAGAGAGAGGCGGGTGAGCCGGAGAGCAATTCGAGCTCAATCTCGGCGATGGGCTCCTTGCGATCGTCCGCGACGATCCAGCCACGGTCGATGCTGATTTCGATCTCATCATCGCCATGTGTCCACAGCAGCTGACGACGCTCCACCTCAACTGAGAAGGTGGCGTCCAGAACGTCTGCGCCGACCACGCGGCTGACCGGCGTGGAGGCCAAAGCCTCGCGATCCAGAGCAGCGCCGGGAACTTCGATCTCCCACTCGTCCCGCTCAAAAAGACCGCCGGCGGCCCGATGCTTCAGGGTCTGGACATAACGCTCCCCGTGGCGGCGAACACGCAGGCTGAAGCCTTCGTCGCGCAAAGCGTGACCTGGCGTATCAAAGTAGATGGCGTGCAACTCAGAAACGCTGGACGGATAAGCTGAAAAGAACTCGACAAGCGCCTCGCGTGCGCCCTGTCCGAGTTGAAACTTCAGTTCCAATTCCGGAACTGCGGAAGTCGGGATCCGCGCAAGCATTCCCGGAGGCCTGTTTCACGCCGCCGTTTCGCGGCGCAGTTACACAAGTGCCCCTAAACGAATCAGTTTGTCTACCGCGCGAACAGAAGAAGTCTTGGTTAGAGATCAAGCTGCTGGTTTTCTTCCAGGATTTGCCGCGCCAAAACCCGGGTGATCGGTCGAAACCCGTCGTCGCCCGCCTCGTCCAGGCGCCGGACGATCTCCTGCGCCTCTGGAATGGACCTGTTCATGCGGGTGAGCAGATAGGGATAGACGCCCTCCGGCGGGCGGATATTCCGGTCGCGAAAGAACTTTCTAAGGACGCCTTCCAGAACAACATCATCCGGGGCTTCGATTTCGACGACCGGCAGCGCGTTCAGTCGTGACCTGAGATCTGGCAGGTCGGAAATCCATGCCGCTGGTCGGGAGCGCGCGGTCAGCAATAGCCCGCCGCCGGGCCGACCGGCGACATTGATCAGATGAAACAGGGTCTCCTGAGCGACACCCCGATCAACATCCTCAATCAGAACCGGGCGGTTTCCAATCCCGGAGATGTCGTCGGGGCTCCCATCGGCCACGTATGCGCCGGTCGCAGCCGCCCAGGCGTGTGCCAGATGGCTCTTGCCAGCCCCTTGTGGCCCCACAATCGCGAGGCAGCCACCGATCCAGTCGGGCCAGGATTCAACCGCCATTGCGGCCCGTACATTCGAAGCCCCGCGCGCAAAGTCATCCAGCGACGCAAGCCGCTCGCTCTGGAGCTTCAGGCGAAGCTGGCGCGCCATGTTTTCAGCCCGGGTTCTGAGTTCACGGTCTGGGTTTAGTCGCCGAGGCCGCGCTGCGCCACTGTTCCGCGGCCTACATTCGCAAACCCCGACGTCTCCGATGTGAGTTCCCGCGCGGCCGCGAGGGTCCAGCCGTCTGGCCGGAGCAGTTCGATCGGGGAGAAGCGAACCTTGTAATTCATCTTCTCCGAGCCCCGGACCCAGTAGCCGAGATAGACATAGGGCTGGCACGATGCGCCAGCCTGGATGATGTGATCCAGAATCATCAGCGAGCCGAGACTGCGGCGGGGCAAGCCCGGATCGTAGTAGCTATAGACCAGCGACAGGCCGTCACTCATCTGATCCACAAGCGTGCAGGCGACCAGATCGCCAGGGCCGGCGCCCTTTGCCGGGATCCGATACTCGATGACGTGGGTCCTAACCGCAGTGTCCTCGACCATGGCGACGTAATCTGGCCAGGTCATTTCCGCCATGCCGCCATCTGCGTGACGCGCTGTCAGGTAGCGACGAAGCAGGTCGAACTGCTCAATGGTCGCTTCGGCCTCCACGATGTTTCGCTCGAGGTCCGCGTTTCGGGCCAGGGTTTTGCGCTCGGACCGGGAGAACGCATAGTCAGCCACCGGAATCCGCGCCGAAACGCACGCCGAACAGGCCTCACACGCCGGGCGATAGGCGATGTTCTGTGACCGGCGGAATCCAACCTGGGTCAGGCTGTCGTTGACGGCCGCACCCTCCGACAGCGGCAGATGGGCGAAGACCTTTCGTTCGAAGCGGTCAGGCAGATATGGACACGCCGACGGGGCAGTGAGGAAGAATCTTATCTGCCGGGTCGGAAAATGCTGCGTCACTGAGCCGATGTCGCTTTCGAAGCTGGTACCCGATCACGATTAGGCGTCATGGCGTGCGTAATCGCAAGACCTGCCTACAGACCCGGGTTGGCCGGTAGCACCGGCGCCTCACGCAAAAGCACAATGGCGATCCGACGGTTCCCGGCCAGAGTGGGGTCGTCCGGATAGAGAGGCTCGGAGGCGGCCTTACCTGAAACCTGGTAAACCCGATCAGCGTCTACCCCAGCGCCTTGCAGCACCTTGCGGGAGGAATCGGCTCGGGTGGCCGAAAGCTGCCAGTCAGATTCGGGCTTGGCTCCGGCCAGGGTGGCGCTGGTATGCCCGTAAATGCTGATCCGGTTTGGCAACTGATTGATGACCTTGGAGATCGCCCGCAGGAGAACTCTTGCGCGGTCGTTGGGCTGGGCGGCGCCCTGATTGAACATTGAGCGGCCTTCCTGGTCCACCAGTTGAATACGAAGGCCCTCGGGCGTCTCGTCGATGATGATGTTCTTGGATAGCTCCGCCAGTTCCGGCATGTCCTGCAGCGCCTGACGCAGTGACTGCGCGGCCGAAGCGAATGCGGCTTCCTCGCGTTTCTTTTCGGCCTCGGCCTCAGCTTCGGCTGCGGTCTGGGCCTTCGCGCCTTCCTTGCTGTCGCCGTCGTTGGGGTTGCGCGATGAAGGGGCAAGCTCCACCACCACGTCACTGCTGCCGCTGCTCTTGGAGCCATCTTTCCCGGGCGCCGTGCCACCCAGGATCCCACCGGAGCCTGACTGGCTCTGCGACACACTCGCCGGGGCGAAATAATCGGCGACGCCGCGCTTCTGTTCCGGCGAGGTGGTGTTGATCAGCCACATCAAAAGGAAGAATGCCATCATCGCGGTTACGAAGTCGGCATAGGCCACCTTCCAGGCGCCGCCGTGGTGACCATGGCCGCCACCCTTCTTGACCTTCTTGATGACGATTGGCCGGTCGCCCGACATGGTTCACCCGCATTAACGCTGTTTGCGAGGCCAAATTGCTTGGCCCGCGTTAAGATGGCGTTTCGGTGGAGGGGGGCTGCGAATGATAATTGCGACGACGGAACGCCTCGCCCTGCGGGAAGCGGTCGATGAAGATGCAGCCTTCTTCCTCGAATTGCTGAACTCCGAGGGGTTCATCGCCAATATCGGGGATCGGGGGGTGAGGAGCGAGGCGGAGGCAATGGCCTACATCGCCGAACGGGTCTACGGCAGCTATCACGCGTATGGGTTCGGAATGTGGGTCGTCGAACCACTGGAGGGCGGCGCGGCTATGGGCCTGGCTGGGCTGGTCAAACGTGACGGGCTCGATGTTCCCGATGTGGGCTACGCGTTTCTTCCCCGAGCCTGGGGGCAGGGCTTCGCGAAGGAGGCGGCCGCAGGTGTGCTCACCTTTGCTAGAAAGGCGCTGGGCATTCCGAGATTAGCGGCGATCACTACGCCCGGGAACGCAGCTTCTATGGCAGTTCTCCGAAAGATCGGGTTCGTCTACCAGGGCGTGACCCAGTTGCCGGGACACATGGGCGAGAGCACGCATTTCACGATCGGCTAGACCGCTATCTCATCGATCAAAATGAGGAACGACAACCTGATGCGAACCACGACCATCGAAACCAACGGCTTCCGCTTTGCGGTCGACGAGGCTGGAGATGGCGACCACCTCGCGCTCTGCCTGCACGGTTTCCCGGAGAGCCGGTACTCCTGGCGCTACCAACTGCCCGTGCTCGCGGCGATGGGTTATCGCGTCTGGGCGCCGGATCTGCGGGGCTATGGCGAGACCGAACCCAAGCCCAGGGCGGTGGCGGACTACTGCGTCGACCGGCTGATGGAAGATGTCGCGGCCCTGATCGACGCCAGCGGCGCGAAGAAGGTCACCCTCATTGGGCATGACTGGGGCGCCGGCCTGGCCTGGACCTTCGCGACCAACAAGGTCCGTCCCCTGGAGCGGTTGGTGATCATGAACGTTCCCCATCCGGGGGTAATGCGGGCCCATCTGGGGCGGTCCTGGTCCCAGCTCAAGAAAAGCTGGTACATGTTCTTCTTCCAGATTCCCGGGTTGCCGGAATGGGTGACGACGGCGAAAGACGCCCGGGCGGTGCGGCAGGCGTTCCATGGCATGGCCGTCGACAAGACCCACTTTGGCCCCGAGGTTCTGGACCGTTACGCCCGTGACGCGCAGCGACCGGGCGCCATGACCGGCATGATCAACTGGTACCGGGCCGCGATGCGCGTGCCCGGCAAGATGGCGGGGCCCTGGCCGGTGATCGAAACGCCCACCCTGATTGTCTGGGGCGAGGAGGACGCGGCGCTGGGGATCGAGTTGCTGGACGGAACTGACGCCTATGTCCCGGATCTGACCATCAAGCGATTGCCCGGCGTGTCGCATTGGGTGCAGCAGGAAGCGCCGGAGAAGGTCAATGCGATCCTCAAGGACTGGCTCCCGGTGGTTTCGCTTACCTGATGGGCGCCCGATGGCCTTGTCCCGCAGCACAAGGATTATTGCGGCCTTAACCAAAACAGCGTGATCGTCATCTCTCCAGTCAGGAATCGCTGTGTTAGCTCGTCTTCGCCCCTATCTTTCCACCGCCGCCCTGGCGCTGCTGATCTTCTACTTCGGCGTGCACGCGTTCACGGGGGAGGGCGGCCTGCTGCGTTCCAATCTGCGCGATGCGACTCTGGTGGCGAAGAACCAGGAACTCGTCAGGCTTGGGATTGAACGACACGATCTGGAAGTGCGCGCCCAGCTTCTGCGCGATACCAGCCTGTCTGCCGATCTGCTGGAGGAGAGGGCCAGCTCACTTCTAGGCTTCGCTGATCCAAGGGACTATGTCATCCGTATGCAACCTTGAGATCGGTTCGCCGATCCCAGAGGCGACACTGAGCACGGGGTAAGGCATGGCGCGCGGGCAGACGATGGCGGCTCAGAAGGGGCCAGCTCAGCGCAGGTCCGGCGCCAAGGCCGCCGGGCCAGCGGCGCCGGCCGGACCCACCCGGGACGAACTGCTCGCCTACTACCGCGACATGCTCCTGATCCGGCGCTTCGAAGAGCGGGCGGGACAGCTTTACGGCATGGGTCTGATCGGCGGCTTCTGTCACCTCTACATCGGGCAGGAAGCCATCGCGGTCGGCGTCCAGGCGGCCAAGCGGCCGGGCGACCAGATGATCACAGGCTATCGCGACCACGGCCACATGCTGGTCTGCGGCATGGACCCCAGGGAGGTCATGGCCGAGCTCACCGGGCGCTCCGGTGGCTCGTCCCGTGGCAAGGGCGGCTCGATGCACATGTTCTCGACCGAGGCGGCGTTCTACGGCGGCCACGGGATCGTGGGCGCGCAGGTCAGCCTGGGCACGGGCCTGGCGCTGGCCAACGCCTATCGGGGCGACGGCAAGGTGAGCTGGGCCTTCTATGGCGACGGCGCCGCCAACCAGGGCCAGGTCTACGAGAGCTTCAACATGGCTCAGGTCTGGAAGCTGCCCATCGTCTATGTGATCGAAAACAACGAATACGCCATGGGTACGGCCATCGACCGGTCCTCGTCCGAGACCAGGCTGCACAAGCGCGGCGTCTCGTTCAACATCCCCGGCGAGGAAGTCGACGGCATGGATGTGACGGCGGTGAAGACGGCCGCCCAGCGAGCCGCCGAGCACTGCCGGACTGGCAAGGGGCCCTACCTGCTGGAAATGAAGACCTACCGCTATCGCGGCCACTCCATGAGCGACCCGGCCAAGTACCGGACGCGGGAGGAAGTCGATGAGGTGCGCAAAACCCGCGATCCCATTGAACACGTGGAAGATCTGTTGGAGAAGTACGGCTGGGCCGATGAAGCCGCGCTGAAGGCGATCGACGCCGAGGTGAAGCGCATCGTCGCCGACGCCGCCGAGTTTGCGCGCACGTCGCCCGAACCGCACCCGTCCGAGCTCTACACCGACGTCTACACGGAGGCCTGAGGCGTGACCGACATACTGATGCCGGCCCTCTCGCCCACGATGGAAGAGGGCACTCTGGCGAAATGGCACGTGAAGGTGGGGGACAAGGTCTCTTCCGGAGACGTGATCGCCGAGATCGAGACCGACAAGGCCACCATGGAGGTCGAGGCGGTCGACGAGGGCGTGATCGAGGCGCTGCTCGTGGCCGAGGGGACCGAGGAGGTAAAGGTCAACTCGGTGATCGCGCGTCTGGCAGGCGAGGGCGGGGCGGCCCAGGCCTCCGCGCCGAAGCCGGAGCCGTTGCCGGAACCCCAGGCAGCGGATCCCAACCCTCAGCCGGCCTCGCGGGCAGAAGCCAGGGGTGATCCCGTCCGGGCCGCTGCGGCGCCGCCGACGGCGCCAGCGGTCGCGCTTCGTGATCCGGAACTTCCGGAGGGCGTGTCGCTGGTGAAGGTTGCGGTCCGCGACGCCCTGCGTGACGCCATGGCCGAGGAGATGCGCCGCGATCCGGACGTGTTCCTGATGGGTGAGGAGGTCGCCCAGTACCAGGGCGCCTACAAGGTCTCGCGCGGGCTGCTGGACGAGTTCGGCCCCAGGCGGGTGATCGACACGCCGATCACCGAGCACGGCTTCGCGGGCCTTGGCGTCGGCGCGGCCATGGCCGGGCTGAAGCCGATCGTCGAGTTCATGACGTTTAACTTCGCGATGCAGGCCATTGATCATATTATCAATTCTGCCGCCAAGACACTCTATATGTCTGGCGGCCAGATCAAGACCTCGATCGTCTTCCGCGGACCGAACGGGGCGGCGGCCCGGGTGGGTGCGCAGCACAGCCAGGACTACGGCGCCTGGTACGCCCATGTGCCCGGCCTGAAGGTCGTGGCGCCCTACGACAGCGCCGACGCCAAGGGCCTGATGAAGGCCGCCATCCGCGACCCGAACCCCGTGGTCTTCCTGGAGCACGAGATGCTCTACGGCCAGGAATTCGACGTGCCGGAGGGGATCGACTGGGTCGTGCCCATCGGCAAGGCCAAGGTCCGCCGCGAGGGGACCGGCGTCACCCTGGTGGCCTATTCGCGCATGGTGGGTTTCTGCCTGCAGGCCGCGGAGAAGCTGGCCGAGGAGGGGATCGACGCAGAGGTCATCGACCTTCGGACGCTGCGCCCCATGGACACCGAGACCATCGTCAATTCGGTGAAGAAGACCAACCGGCTGGTCACGGTGGAGGAGGGCTGGGGCCCCATGGGCGTCGGCGCCTACATCTGCGCCAAGGTGGTCGAGGACGCGTTTGACTACCTCGACGCCCCGCCGGCCCGGATCTGCCAGGAAGACGTGCCGCTGCCCTACGCGGCCAATCTGGAACTGCTGTCGATGCCCTCGGTCGAGAAGATCGTCGCGGCGGCGAAAGCGGTGAGCTACCGGTGAGCGAACCCTTCGCCTGGCGTTCGGGTGGCTGCCACTGCGGCGAGGTCCGTTTTGAGGTGGCCCTCCCGGCGCAGGTCGAGGCGCAGAGCTGCAACTGTTCGATGTGCGCCAGGATCGGCTATGTGCACGTGATCGTGCCGGAGAGCCGGTTCCGGCTGACCAAGGGCGCCGAGCGGCTGGTCGAGTACACCTTCAACACCCGCGTGGCGAAGCACCTGTTCTGCGCCGAGTGCGGCATCAATAGCTTCTACCGGCCGCGGTCCAACCCGGACGGCTGGAGCGTCAACGGCCGCTGCCTCGACAGCGTCGACGGCCTTGAGCTGATCATCGAGGCCTTCGACGGCCAGAACTGGGAGGCCAATGCGGCGTCCCTTTCCCATCTCTCCAAGGAGCCCGCATGACGGACATCCTCATGCCCGCCCTGTCGCCCACCATGGAAGAGGGCACGCTGGCGAAATGGCACGTGAAGGTCGGCGACACTGTATCGTCCGGCGACGTGATCGCCGAAATCGAGACCGACAAGGCGACCATGGAGGTCGAGGCGGTCGACGAGGGCGTGGTCGAGGCGCTGCTGGTGGCCGAGGGAACCGAAGGCGTGAAGGTCAATGCGACCATCGCGCGACTGGCCGGAGAGGGCGGCGCGGCCGCGCCATCGCCCACACCCAAGACCGAAACGCCCGCCGCGAAGGCGCCTGAACCGGTCAAGGCAGAAGCGCCGAAGCCGGCCCCGCCGACGCCCGCGCCACAGTCCGCCGCAGCGCCCGCGAGGGCCCCTGAGGGCGACCGCATCTTCGCCTCGCCGCTGGCGCGTCGGATCGCCGAACAGAAGGGCGTGGACCTGGGGTCGGTGAGCGGGTCTGGCCCGCATGGTCGGATCATCAAGGCCGATATCGAGGCCGCCAGACCCGGCCAGACGAAGGCTGCGGCGCCTTCGGCGGCCCCGGTCGTGTCGACGCCCGCCTCGACCGCCCCTCGCCAGGTCCAGAGCCTGGAACAGATGGGCATCGCACCGGGCAGCTACGACTTGATCCCGCTGGACGGCATGCGCAAGACGGTCGCGCGTCGGATGACCGACAGTTTCCGCGACGTGCCGCACTTCCCCTTGAGCGTGGACATCGAGCTGGACGAACTGCTGGCCGCCCGGACCAAGATCAACGCGATGCTCGAGAAGCAGGGCGTCAAGGTCAGCGTCAACGACATGGTCATCAAGGCCGCCGCCGTCGCGCTCATGCGGGTGCCGGAGGCCAACGCGTCCTACACGCCCGAAGGCATCGCCATGCACCACCACGCCGACATCGCCATGGCTGTGGCTGTGCCGGGCGGCCTGATCACCCCGATCATCCGCAGCGCTGAGACCAAGGGCCTGGCGCAGATCGCCACGGAGGCCAAGGATCTCGCCGAGCGGGCGCGGACCAGGAAGCTGAAGCCTGATGAGTTCCAGGGCGGCACCTTCTCCGTCTCCAACCTGGGCATGTTCGGGATCAAGAGTTTCGCCTCGATCATCAACGAGCCGCAGGGCGCGATCCTGTCCGTGGGCGCAGGCGAGAAGCGGCCCGTGGTGCGGGGCAATGAACTGGCGATCGCCACGGTGATGACGGTGACGCTCACCTGCGATCACCGTGTCGTGGATGGCGCTACGGGCGCGCGCTGGCTGGCGGCCTTCAAACCTCTGCTGGAAGATCCCATCACCCTGATCGTGTGAGCGACACCATGAGCAAGTTCTACGACTTCAGCGCCGAAACTCTGGATGGCCAGCCGACGCCGCTCAGCGACTACCGAGACAAGGTGGTCCTGATCGTCAACACAGCCAGCAAATGCGGCTTCACGCCCCAGTATGATGGCCTGGAACTGCTGTGGTCGAAGTATCGGGATCGTGGCCTCGTGGTGCTGGGTTTCCCCTGCAACCAGTTCGGCGCCCAGGAGCCGGGCGACGCCGCCGAGATCGCCAGTTTCTGCTCACTGACCTATGAGGTCGACTTTCCCATGATGCGAAAGATCGACGTGAACGGACCTGCCGCCCATCCGCTCTATGCGTGGCTGAAGACGCAGAAAAAGGGCGTGCTCGGCACGTCCGGCATCAAGTGGAACTTCCCCAAATTCCTGATCGACCGCAGCGGCAGGGTCGTGGATCGCTTCGCGCCGACTGTGGAACCGAAGGCGCTCGAGGGCGCGATTGAAAGGCTGCTCTGATGGCTGACGCCTTCGATGTGATCGTCATCGGGTCCGGCCCGGGCGGCTATGTGACGGCGATCCGCGCCTCGCAGCTGGGGATGAGCGTTGCGATCATTGAGCGGACAGAGCTGGGCGGAATCTGCCTGAACTGGGGCTGCATTCCCACCAAGGCGCTGCTCAAATCCGGCGAGATGTACGAGGCGCTGGGTCATCTGGGTGACTATGGCCTGTCGGTGGAGAAGCGATCGTTCGACTTCAGCGCCGTGATCGCGCGCTCACGCAAGGTGGCGGCCCAGTTGAATGCCGGCGTCACCTTCCTGATGAAGAAGCACAAGATCGAGGTGGTCGTCGGCACGGCCAGGCTCGAAAAAGGGCAGGGCGCGCCCACGGTCGTGGTCGGCGCGCGCAAGCTAACCGCCAGACATGTGATCCTGGCGACAGGCGCACGGGCCAGGACCATTCCGACGATCGGACTGGAGGCGGACGGCGAACGTATCTGGACCTACCGCGAGGCGCTGGTTCCCAAGGCAGCGCCGAAGACCATGGTGGTCATCGGATCCGGCGCCATCGGCATGGAATTCGCCAGCTTCTACAGGGCGCTAGGGTCGGAAGTTACGGTGATCGAGATGCTGCCGCGCATCCTGCCCGTGGAAGACGAAGAGGTCTCCAGGGCGGCGCACAAGGCCTTCGAGAAGCGCGGGATCAAGTTCCGGGTCGGCGCGGCAGTGAAGAAACTCGGCAAGACCAAGGCCGGTGTGGCTCTGCAGATCGAAGCCGGCGGCATGGCCGAAACCCTGGAAGCCGACGTCTGCATCGTCGCGGTCGGCATTGTGGGCAATGTCGAGGAGATGGGGCTTGAGGATCTGGGTGTGAAAATTGACCGGACCCACATCGTCACCGACAGCCATGGCGGCACGGGCGTGCCCGGCCTCTACGCCATCGGTGATGTGGCAGGTCCTCCCTGGCTCGCGCACAAGGCCAGCCACGAGGGTGTCCATTGCATCGAGCATATCGCCGGCCTGAAGCCGTCGAACCTGACGTCGCCGATCCCCGGCTGCACCTACACAAACCCGCAGATTGCCTCGGTCGGTCTGACCGAAGCGCAGGCCAGGGAACAGGGGCTGGAGCCGAAGGTAGGCCGCTTCCCCTTCAAGGTGAACGGCAAGGCGATTGCGTCCGGCGAGACCGACGGCTTCGTGAAGACGGTGTTCGACGGCAAGACCGGCGCCCTCATCGGCGCCCACATGGTCGGCCACGAGGTCACCGAGATGATCCAGGGCTATGCGCTGGCCATGACCCTGGAGGCCACCGAAGAGGATATCCAGGCCACTGTCTTCCCGCACCCGACCATGAGCGAGGCCATGCACGAGAGCGCGCTGGACGCCTACGGCAAGGTCCTGCACATCTGAAAGCGGCCTATCCCCCCCGCTGCATCTCGGTATCCACAATCCGCTGCAGGGCCACGTAGTCTGTCTTGCCGGTGCCGAGGACAGGGATTTCCTGCACGTGGATGATCTTGCGCGGTACGGCCAGTTCGGGTGCGCCGATGGATTTGGCACGAGCGATCAGGCCTGAGGCGTCGGCGTCGCGCCGATCTGTAACAAGGACCAGGCGTTCGCCCTTCTTCGGGTCAGGCAGGGAGACCACGGCATGGCGGCTGTCAGGCCATACGGCGGACGCCAGATCCTCGGCGGCGGTCAGCGACACCATCTCCCCGCCGATCTTGGCGAAGCGTTTGACGCGACCCATGATCGTGATCCAGTCATCGTCGGTGATCGAAACGACGTCGCCGGTATCGTGCCAGCCCTCGGTCGGCGGATCGATACCGCCGTTGGCGTTCAGGTAGCCGGCCATGATGTTCGGCCCCCGCACGAGCAGCTTGCCGCCGCCGGGAATGCCTTCCACAGGCTCCAGCCGGGTTTCCACGCCAGCAACCAGCCACCCGACGGTGCCGCGCCGGTTGTCGGTCGGAATGTTGCAGGCGATCACGGGTGAGGCCTCGGTGGCGCCATAGCCTTCCAGCAACGGGATCGGCCCGAACTTCTCGTGGAACATGTTGTGGGTCTCTTCGCGCACCCGCTCGGCGCCGCAGACGGCAAAGGCCAGGCCTGACAGTTCGTCAGGCTCGGCGGACCTCGCGTACTGGTTCAGGAAGGTGTCGGTGGCGAAGAGGACATTGGCCCTGGTGTCCTTCACCAGCGGCGGAATCTGCTTGATATGCAGCGGGGAGGGATACTGGATCGACTTCATGCCGCCCAGGATCGGCAGCAGGGCTCCGGCGGTAAGGCCGAAGCAGTGGAAGATCGGCAACGGATTGAACCACACCCAGTCGCGGTTCATCGGGAACAGCCCTTCGATCTGGCGCGCATTGGCCACCAGATTGGATTGGGTGAGCACCACGCCTCGGGGTGCGCCAAAGCTGCCGGACGTGAAGAGGATGACCCCGGGATCCGACGGCGTGGTTGTAGCCCGGAACCGGCTGGGGAACGCCCCGGCCGTGGCGGCGAACAGCTTGTCGGCCAGGCCGACGGTGGCGCGCACGTCTTCGAGATAGACCACCTTGGTCAGGGTCTCGAGCGCGTCGATCAGGTCGTGCAGCTTGCCCTGTTCCACGAACCGGTGGGATGTCAGCACCGTCTTGACGCCGGCCAGTTCGCAGGCAGCCTTCAGGTTGCGGATCCCCGCCGTGAAGTTCAGCATCGTCGGGATGCGACCAAACGCGTGCAGTGCGAAGAACGTCACCACGCCACCCGAACTGGACGGCAGCATCACGCCGACCCGCTCGCTGCGGGCGGTGAATCCGGTAATCTTGCGACCGAGCGCAAACGCCGCCCGGATCAGGTCCGTGTAGCTCAGCGGATTACGTTCTTGATCCTCGAGGATCAGTTTTTTGGCTCCATAGGTCTTCGAGGCCGCGATCAGCGCGTCAAAGACTGTGGACTGCGCCAGGGCGCTGTCGAACGCACGCAAGGGCGCGTCTCCCGTATTGTTGTCGTTGGCCGGGAGCCTATCGGCTGGCGCGCCATGTGGAAAGATCGGTGTCTTGGCATTTGCCCGAACGAAGCCTGTGCTTGATCCGAACGTCGCGAAGGACGATCTAGAGACCATGGCCGTTGTTATAGACACCCTGAAGGCGCCACGACCGCGTCACCCCGAGAAGCAGGCGCGGCCGGACACGCCGCTGCTGCGCAAACCGGAATGGTTGCGCGTCCGCGCGCCGGGCTCGGCGGGCTACAACGCCACACGCGAGATCGTGAAGAGCCACGGTCTGGTGACGGTTTGCGAGGAGGCCGCTTGCCCCAACATCGGCGAGTGCTGGTCCAAGAGCCACGCCACCATGATGATCATGGGCGAGACCTGTACCCGGGCCTGCGCCTTCTGCAACGTTGCAACCGGCAAGCCTGAGCCGCTGGACCCCACCGAGCCCGCGCGCGTGGCCGATGCGGTGGCGAAGATGGGCCTGAAGCATGTGGTCATCACCTCGGTGGACCGCGATGACCTCGCCGACGGCGGTGCGGCGCATTTTGCCGCCGTGGTGCTGGCGATCCGCGCCGCAGCGCCCGGCACGACCATCGAGATCCTGACGCCGGACTTTCTGCGCAAGCCGGTCGACGGCGTTTTCGGCCTGATCGACGCCCGGCCGGACGTGTTCAACCACAATCTGGAGACCGTGCCGCGCCTGTACCTCAGCATCCGTCCGGGCGCCCGGTACTACAACTCGCTGCGTCTTCTGGAACGGGTGAAGGAGCGCGACCCAACGCAGTTCACCAAGTCCGGGATCATGGTTGGCCTTGGCGAGGCCAAGGAGGAGGTGATGCAGGTGATGGACGATATGCGTTCCGCCGGCGTCGACTTCATCACCATCGGCCAGTACCTGCAGCCCACGCGCAAGCACGCCGCCATCGACCGGTTTGTGCATCCGGACGAGTTCCACGCCTATGAGGAAATCGCCCGGGCCAAGGGGTTCCTGATGGTCTCGGCCAGCCCGCTGACCCGCTCCTCGCACCATGCCGGCGAGGACTTCGCCCGGCTGCAGGCCGCGCGTCAGGCCAGGGACTCAGGACGCTAGGTGCGCCACCACGTTTCCAAGGTCTTGCCGTACACGCCTGTGCAACTGCTGGAACTGGTCGGCGATGTTGATCGGTATCCGGAATTCGTGCCGTGGATCAACGGCATGCGGACCTGGAACGCGCGGGACCTGGGCGAGGGCGTCGATACGCTGGATGCGGAAGCCGGCGTGGGCTTCTCGTTCCTGAAAGAACGGTTCGCGACGCGGGTGCGGCGGAACAGAGCCGTCCAGAGCATAGATGTCAGCCTGCTGTCCGGGCCCTTCCGCAAGCTTGCCAACCGATGGGAATTCTTCGAGGCCGAAGGTGGAACCCGGGTCGAGTTCGACATCGATTTCGAATTCAAGTCGCGTTTGCTCGACGGGATGCTGACGGCCAATTTCCACCATGCGGTGGACCGCCTGATGGCCTGTTTCGAGGATCGCGCTAGGGCGCTCTACGGCCCGCCATCCAGCGGGTGAGGCCGAAGAGGCCAAGACCGATGGCCAGAACGGCCAACAGCGGCGGCAGTTCCTTGGTCGCGCCCAACGCCAGCACGCCCGAAAACAGGATCGCCGTGGCCAGGGCGATGGGTCCTGCAGCAGGCAGGCGGAACTGCGGCTGCGGGGCATCGGCGCGGCGGGTCATCCGGAACAGGGCCACACAGCAAAGAATGTAGGCGACCAATCGCGTGGCCGTCGCGAACGTCAGGGCGCCGATCAGGTCGCTGAAAATCGCAAAGCCGAAGGACAGTCCACTGGACACCAGGATCGCAATCCATGGGGTGCGCCAGCGTGCATGAACGCGCGCCAGGACCGCCGGGAGTTGTCCCTGCTCGGAAATGGCCAGCAACATCCGCGGCATCGAGATCAGGATCCCAAGGATCGTTCCGAGAATCACGGCCCCGGCGCCAAGCGAGACCGCCAGCGCGCCGAAGGAGCCGAAGAGCTGACGTCCGGCTTCGGCCAGCGGACGGTCTGTCGCGGCCGGCTCTGCCAGAACACCCACGCAGATCAATAGCACAGCCGCATAGGCGAAGGTGACGGCCGCAACGCTGCCGATCAGGGCCAGAGGCACATCGCGCTTCGGATCCCGCGACTCGCCAGCCACCACGGAACCGCGCTCGAAACCGGAGTAGGCGAACAGGTAGATGAGGATCGCCTGGGCCAGGGTGGCCGGCGGCGGCGGCGCATCGGTCACAATCAGTCGGTCTGGTTGAACAAAAGCGACGCAGGCCACCAGAAAGGCCAGCACGAATCCGACCTTCAGGAGCACCAGAGTGTTGCTGGCCCCGGCGGAGCGTCGGATGCCGGTCAGCACGATGGTGGAGAGGAAAACGCCAAGTCCCGCGATCAGGATCAATCGCGGCCACCCCTGACTGATCTCCGGGACGAAACCGGCGAGATAGCTGACAAGCAGGTTGGACAGCGTCGCGACCGACAGGGCCTGGCTTATCCACAGAAGCCACCCTACCGAAAAGGCCACCGTCGGCGGCAGGGCCTGCCCGGCATAGACATAGGGCCCTCCGGTCGCCGTGAATCGACTACCCAGATTCGCAAAGCACAGGATAAGGGGCATCAGGATAAGGGCGCTGATGCCCAGGATCACAAAGCTCCAGTCGCCTGCCAGCCCGAAAACCTTTGACGGCGCCGCCAGCATGCCCGCGCCCATCATGGCGTTGAGCAACAGTCCGACAAGATCGCGGCGGCGCAGCGCCCGAACGAGATGGGGCGTTTCCGTGGAGGCGGACATCCTCGCCACCTAGACCATGCGGTCCCGCATCGCCTGCAAGGCGGCCTGAACCGCAGCCAACTGGATCTCCTCTCGCGTTTCCACCTCGAAGAGTTCTTCCTGGTGAATGATCCGCTGGTTGGAGCGGGCCGTGGCGATATGCACCAGGCCGACCGGCTTCATCCGGGTGCCGCCGCCGGGGCCGGCCACGCCGGTGATCGCGACCGCGATATGTGCGTTGGACGCCTCCAGCGCGCCCTCCGCCATCATTCGGGCGACGGGTTCGGAAACCGCTCCCAGATCTGCAATCAGGTCGCCGGGCACGCCCAGCATCTCCTGCTTGGCGCGGTTGGTGTAGGTGACGAACCCGCGTTCAAAGACGTCGGAGGCGCCCGGCACCGAACAGATCGCCGCCGCCACCAGACCGCCCGTGCAGCTTTCCGCCGTGACAATCCGGAGCGAGCGCTCCCGCGCCTCGTCGATCAGAAGGCGGGCGAGGGTGACAATCTCCAGATTGAACATAGGCGTTAGGTCTCTTTACCGGTTGGATTACACCACAGAGCATCGCTCCTCCCTTCCGATCAAGGCGATTCGAGACCCATGACCACGCTTGCGGCCACCGCACCGGCCAGGCCGGCCCCACCTGCGCTGTTCGCGGTGACCATTTTCACCAGTGCTGCGCTCGTATTTCTGGTGCAGCCGATGGTGACCAAGCTGGTGCTGCCGTTGCTGGGTGGCAGTTCGTCGGTCTGGAACACCAGCATGGCGTTTTTCCAGATCGCCCTGCTGGCGGGATATGCCTATGCGCACCTGCTGCAGCGCGTGGCCTCAATTCAGCGGCAGGCGATGATCCATTGCGCCGTTCTGGTCCTGGCCGCCCTGGTTCTGCCGCTGCGGGTGAGCGAACTGGCTGGGCCGCCGTCGTCCGACAATCCCAACCTCTGGCTTCTCACCGTCCTGACCCTTTCGATCGGCGCACCCTTCGCCATCCTGTCGGCCACCGCACCGTTGGTGCAGGCCTGGTACGCCCGGACAACCGGCGCTCTGGAGGGAAAGGAACCCTACGCCCTCTATGCGGCGAGCAATCTCGGTAGCCTGATCGCGTTGCTGGCCTATCCCATCGCCGTGGAGCCGGCCCTTACGCTGGTCGGACAAAGGTTCGGCTGGAGTGCGGGCTATGGTTTGTTTGTCGTCCTGATCGCCAGCCTCGGGATCGCGGTCTCGCGGGCTCGCTCTGCCTCGACGGACCAGTCACCGGCAGCTGTCGGCAAGACCTCCTGGCGCGACCGGCTGATATGGATCGCCCTGGCGGCCATCCCGTCCAGCCTGATGCTGGGTGTAACGACCTACATCACCACCGATGTGGCTTCCGCGCCGTTCCTCTGGGTGCTGCCGCTGGCGCTCTATCTGATCACCTTCATCGTCGCTTTCCAGGACAAGCCCGCGATCTCGCCGGCTCTGACGCTGACGCTGCAAGGCGCAGCGCTTGCCGTCTGTGCAGCTCTGCTGCCGTTCCGCAGCACCTTCTTCGGGCTGCAGTTGTTCATCCATCTGGCCGCGTTCTTCCTGACGGCGCTGATGTGCCACCAGCGGCTGGTGGCGCGCCGGCCGGAACCGGGGCGATTGACCGAGTTCTACCTGTGCCTCTCGATCGGCGGGGTCGTGGGCGGTGGATTCAATGCCTTCCTGGCGCCGGTGATGTTCCCGGATGTCTGGGAGTATCCGATCATCCTGGTGCTCGCCTGCCTGGCCAGGCCCTGGGGCAACCTCAATCGAATTCCCATCTGGAACTGGTCGCTGCTGATCCTTGGGATCGGCGCGGCGGTAGCCACACCGATCGCGGTGACCTTTGCATCGTCGCAACTTACCACCGAAACGATCGTCGGCGCTTTCGACCAGTCGGAACTGTTCGACATGGCGATGAAGGGCCTGCTGGCCTTGGCGGTCATCTCGGCCTTTCTGGTACGGCGACAGGCGCTGTTCTTCTTCGCCATCATTGCGGTGCTGTCCTATGCTGCGGAGACAGCTGCCGACCGAACTGACACGCGCCAGAGCTGGAGAAGCTTCTTCGGGGTACTGAAGCTCTCCCAGACCCAGGTTCCCAGCCTGGGCGGGACGGTCAAGATGCTGGCCCATGGCACAACCCTGCACGGCGCCCAGGCGCAAAGACCCGAGTATCGCTGTCGACCGCTGGCCTACTACACCCCGCGGACGCCAATCGGACAGGTGTTCACCGCTATGGCGGCGGTGCGGCCCAATCTGCGGATCGGTGCTGTAGGCCTGGGAACCGGATCAGTGGCGGCCTATGTACGGCCTGGCGACCGTCTGACGTTCTTCGAGATCGATCCGCTGGTGGTCAAGGTCGCCAGCGACCCCGCAAACTTCAGCTACACGAGCGAATGCGCGAAAGCCCCGGTCGATTACGTCATCGGCGACGCGCGACTGACGGTCGCAAAACAGCCGGCGGGATCGTTTGATATCCTGCTGATCGACGCCTTCTCGTCCGACGCGGTGCCGGCGCATTTGCTGACGGTGGAGGCGGTGAGGGGGTACCTGACCAAGCTGAAGCCTGACGGCATCCTGATCCTTCATCTTTCGAACCGGAACCTCGACCTGCTGGGGCCGGCGCAGTCGGTCACCCGCAAGGCAGGCGGATGGGCGCTGGTTCAGGAGTATCGGCCGGGCCAGGACCCGATGGGCACGTGGGAGTCGCCGGAAGACGCAGTGATCGCCGCAAACAGCCATCAGGCTCTGGCCCGGTTCGCCGCCGACAACCGCTGGCGACCGGCCAATCCGTTCCTGGTGCGCCCCTGGACGGATGACTACACCAACCTGGCGGGATCCATGTACGCGAACCTGAAAGCACGGTGGCTCTGGTTGCCCTGAGCGGATCAGGCTGGTGTTTCCACCAGAACAACCGCCTGCGCCATCAGGCCTTCCTGCCGTCCGGTAAAGCCCATGCCCTCGGTCGTGGTGGCCTTGACGCTGATCTGGCCGATCTGAAGGCCGGTGATCTCGGCGATGCGGGCCCGCATGGTGTCGCGATGCGGGCCGATCTTCGGGCGCTCGCAGACCAGGGTGAGGTCAATGTTCACGACCCGCCCGCCCTGGTCGGCCACCAACTGCATGGCGTGGGCCAGAAAGCGATCCGATGAGGCGCCTTTCCATTGCGGGTCGGACGGCGGGAAGTGCTGGCCGATGTCGCCCTGCGCGATGGCGCCGAGGATGGCGTCGGTGAGCGCATGCAGCGCGCAGTCGGCGTCGGAGTGGCCAATGAGCCCCTGATCGTGGGGAATTCGCACCCCGCAGAGCCAGACGGCGTCGCCGGGGCCGAAGCGATGGGCGTCAACGCCCTGACCGATGCGGGTGATGCGCTGCGCCCCTGCGAGGTGTTCGGCCATCAGGAAGTCCTCCGGATAGGTCAGTTTCATCAGCATGGGATCACCCGCGACCATCGCGATCCGTCCGCCGACCCGCTCAAGAACCGATGAATCGTCGGTAGGCTCCAGGTCCGCCGGCCAGGAATCATAGGCGGCTTCCAGCGCCGCGCGCCGGAAGGCCTGGGGGGTCTGGGCTCGCCAGAGGCCATCGCGCGGCACGGTCTGGGCCACTTCGCCATCGCCGCGTTTCAGGGTGTCGGGAACCGGCAGGCTCGGTATGGCGCCGTCGCGGTCCGCCAGTGCAGCGATCAGGCGTTCGACGTGAGCCCGGGTCACGAACGGACGCGCCGCATCATGGATCAGAACCACATCGTCCGGATGGGGGGGCAGAGCAGCCAGTCCCGCACGAACCGAGGCGGCGCGGGTTGGCCCGCCCGCAACGGCGCGCCAATCCGAAAGTGTGTTCAATGCCATGTCCGCCGTGGCGAGCCGATCCGCCGCAACCACCACCACGATCTCCCGGGCGCCGGCGGCCAGAAGCGCTTCTACCGACCAGCGCAGGATCGGCCGGCCTGACAGATTACGCCAGGCTTTGGGATCGCCGGGGCCGGCGCGCAGGCCGTCGCCAGCGGCGACAATGACAGCGGAGAAGGTCATGCTAGGGTCTTAGGCAAGCCTGATCGATTGTTCCAGCTTTACGCGGTCCATTCATTTGCCTAAAAAGGCGGCGGTGGGGGTGACTAGTAAATGGGCAGTACGCTCAAACTGGGAAGTGTCGAGGTCGGGGGACGGGTGTGGATCGCACCCATGACCGGGGTTTCTGACCTCCCGTTCCGCCGCGCGGCCAGCCGACTCGGCGCCACCTATGTGGCGACCGAAATGGTCGCTTGCGCCGAATTTTCGAAGGGTCGACCGGACGTGGTGCGCCGTGCGGCCGTGGGCGAGGGACTGCCGTTGATGGTGGTCCAGCTCGTGGGCCGCCGGCCCGACCACATAGCCGAAGGCGCGCGCCTCGCGGTTGCAGCCGGCGCCCAGATCATCGATCTCAACTTCGGATGCCCGGCCAAGGAGGTCACGGGTGTCATGGCCGGCTCGGCGCTGATGCGGGAACCCGACCTGGCGATAGAACTGATGACTGCCGCGGTGGAAGCGGTGAATGTGCCGGTGACCGTCAAGATGCGCCTGGGCTGGGACGATGCGTCACGCAATGCGCCGGAGCTTGCCGCGCGCGCGGAGGCCGTCGGGGTTTGCGCCGTGACAGTGCACGGTCGGACCCGGTGCCAGTTCTACAAAGGTGCAGCCGATTGGGCGGCGGTTCGCCCGGTCAAGGACGCCGTCTCGATCCCGGTGATCGTGAATGGCGACATTGTCGATGGCGCCAGCGCTCACGACGCACTCCAGGCATCCGGCGCCGACGGGGTGATGATAGGACGCGGGGTTTACGGCCGCCCCTGGGTGGCCACGCAGATCGAGGCGATGCTGGACGGACGACCCTTTGCAGAACCCGACGCGGAGGTCCGGTTGGCCATTGCCATCGATCACCTTCGGGACAGCCTGGACTTCTACGGCGAGCGACTGGGCCTGCGGATTTTCCGCAAACACCTCGCCGCCTACATCGAAAACGCCCCCTGGCCTGCCGATGCGCAGACCAGGAGAGAAGCGCGCTCGACTCTCTGTCGTCTCGAGGACGCCAAGCTCGTCGAGCACGGGCTAACCCGCCTCTGGGGATCTCCGGAGCATAGGCTGGCGGCATGAGTGGCAGGACAAGACTTCAATCCTTTGGCGTGGACATGGACGCGTTGAAAGCGGCGGCCTTTGAGCTGAGCCCTGATCCGGCTCTGGTCGTTGACGCGGCCGGCTCGTTGGTTGCGGTGAATGAAGCGGCGGAATCCCTGTTCGGTCAGGGTCTCGCCTTGCTCGCGCGTGGCCGCTTCCGCGCGGCGCTGCCGCATGGCTCGGCGTTGGTTTCGCTCCTGAACCGGGCCATTGAGGAAGATGGGCGGGTCCGGGAGCGGGGCATCCAGATCAGCCTGTTCGGTTTGCCGCCGTTCGAGGCGGACGGCGCCGCCGCCCCGCTTGGCGATGGATCAGTGCTGCTGACCCTTAGTGTCAGGAACGGGCTCGGCAACGAGCGCAGCGCCCACGAGGCGGCGGGGCTGCGATCTCTTGTTGGCCTGGGGCGCATGCTGGCCCACGAGATCAAGAACCCGCTGGCCGGTATCAGGGGCGCAGCCCAGCTTCTGAAGAGCGGCGCTAAGGCCGAGGATGTTCCGCTGGCGCAACTCATCGTCGAGGAAACCGATCGGGTGCGCCGGCTGGTAGACCGGATGGAGGCGTTCTCTGACGACGCCCTGCCGACCCTCACGCCGATCAATATTCACCAGATCCTGGATCGAGTGCGCGCCCTGGCCAGCAACGGCTTTGCGGACGGGCTGGGCTTGAAAGAGGCTTATGACCCCTCGCTGCCGCCGGTGCCGGGGGATGAGGATCAGCTCATCCAGATCTTCCTGAATCTGGTGAAGAACGCCGCCGAGGCCGCAAACTCCCGGAACGACGGACGGGGGGAGGTTTCGATCCACACCGCCTATCGTCACGGGGTGCGGGTTCGCGCAGCCAGGGGGCAGGCGCTGCGAGGCGCGCCGCTTGAGGTCCGAATTCAGGACAATGGGCCGGGCGTCCCGGATCATATCCGCGAGAGCCTGTTCCAGCCCTTCGTCACATCCAAGACCAACGGCGCAGGCCTGGGACTGGCGCTGGTCGCCAAACTGGTCGCCGGTCACGGCGGTCTGATCGATTTCGAGTCCGAACCGGGCCGCACGGTCTTTCGTGTGCTGTTGCCGATCGCGGCTCCTGAGGATGCAAACTGATGAATGCAGCTACCAAGAAGATCCTGATCGCCGACGATGATGCTTCGATCCGGCTGGTGCTCAGTCAGGCCTTCACGCGGCTGGGCTATCAGGTCCGCGCCACGGGTAACGCCACCACGCTGCTCAAGTGGGTGACTGACGGGGAGGGCGACCTGGTGATCACCGACGTGGTGATGCCCGACGAGAACGTCTTTGACGTGCTGCCCCGGATCAAGAAGCAACGGCCCAAACTGCCGATCATCGTTATGAGCGCCCAGAACAGCCTGATCACAGCCGTGAACGCGGCCGAAGTTGGGGCGTTCGAGTACATCCCCAAGCCGTTTGATCTGGATGACATGACATCTGCGGCACGCCGGGCGCTGTCTCGACCCGCGGATGCAGAAGCCGCCAAGGCGCAGGCGCGGGCCGTACGCGATGACCGCCTGCCGCTTATCGGGCGTTCTGCCCCCATGCAGGAGGTCTACCGCACCGTCGCCCGTCTGGTCGGGGCCGATCTCACCGTTCTCATCACCGGCGAGTCCGGCACCGGCAAGGAACTGGTGGCGCGCGCGCTGCATGACATGGGTCGCCGCCGCGACGGCAAGTTCGTGGTGATCAACCTCGCGGCCACGCCACGCGAGCGGGTCGAGACGGAATTGTTCGGCAAG
>CAIVVM010000073.1 GCA_903909375.1 uncultured Alphaproteobacteria bacterium | reverse complement strand
GTTGAGATCGTCGGTATCCGCGACGTTCAGAAGACGACCTGCACGGGCGTTGAGATGTTCCGCAAGCTGCTGGACCAGGGTCAGGCGGGTGACAACGTGGGTGTGCTGCTGCGCGGCACGAAGCGTGAGGACGTGGAGCGGGGCCAGGTGCTCTGCAAGCCGGGTTCGATCACGCCGCACACGGAGTTCATGGCGGAGGCCTATATCCTGACGAAGGAGGAGGGTGGCCGTCACACGCCGTTCTTCACCAACTATCGTCCGCAGTTCTATTTCCGCACGACGGACGTGACGGGGATCATCAAGCTGAAGGAAGGCGTGGAGATGGTCATGCCGGGGGACAACACGGAGCTCCTGGTGGAACTGATCACGCCGATCGCGATGGATCCGGGTCTGCGCTTCGCCATTCGTGAGGGCGGCCGCACGGTTGGCTCCGGCGTGGTGAGCAAGATCATCAAGTGACCGGGGGCGCCGCGAGGCGCTCCGGGTCACCCCCGCGCAGGCGGGGATCCAGACAAAGGCCGCCAGGGGAAACCCCGGCGGCCTTTTCTATCTCAGGCCTGGGGATGGGTCTGGCCCGGGATCCGGCAAAGAAGCTTGAAAACCGGCGCCGCCTGCGTCATACGCCTGCGTCCTATCCGACATCGTTGGAGTCTGTTTTTCTAGCCGCCGTCCGCGGACGACGGGTTTCACCCCCGGGCCTGGAATGAGCGGATGAAACGGGGTCGGTAAGGGTGCGAGATAGGAGTGTAGCTCAGCTGGTAGAGCATCGGTCTCCAAAACCGAGGGCCGGGGGTTCGAGTCCCTCCACTCCTGCCACCCTATATATGTGATCTGGAATAACCGGAGCGCGGGCCGTCCGCCGCTCCAGAAGAGAGTTTGAAGCGCCGCATGGCCAGGAAATCGGGCAAAACCCCGCAGGCGATCCGCGAGCGGGCCGCCAAGACCGCCGCCGTCATGGCCTCGCCGTCGGGCGCGGCTGCTGCTGATGCGCGAAAGGGTCCTGGCCTGATCCAGAACCTCAGGAACGCGCCGAAATTCTTCCGCGAGGTTCGCGCCGAAGCCCGTAAAATCACCTGGACCAGCCGCAACGAGACCTGGATCACCTCCGTCATGGTGGCGATCATGGTGGTTATGGCGGCGCTGTTCTTCTGGGTCGTCAACACCATCCTGCAGTTCGCCATCACCTGGCTCCTTCGAGTCACGACGGGCGGGTAAGAAGAAAAATGTCCCAAGCCGCAGAAACCCTCGCCCCGTCCAAGGGCAATCCGCACCACAAGTGGTACATCGTCCACGCCTACTCGAACTTCGAGAAGAAGGTGGCCGACAGTATTCGCGAGCAGGCGAAGAACCAGGGCCTGGAGGACAATTTCTCCGAGATCCTGGTGCCGACCGAAGACGTGGTCGAAATCCGCCGGGGCCGGAAGGTCAATTCCGAGCGCAAGTTCTTTCCGGGCTACGTGCTGGTGAAGATGGAGCTCTCCGACGAGGCCTACCACCTGATCAAGAATACCCCGAAGGTGACGGGCTTCCTCGGCAGCGGATCCAAGCCGATCCCGGTTTCTGACAAGGAAGTCTCCCGCATCATCGGCGCGATCGAAGAGGGCGTTGAGCGGCCGAAGCCGACGATTTCCTTCGAGATCGGCGAGACCGTGCGCGTCACCGACGGCCCCTTCGCCAGCTTCAACGGCTCGGTGGAACAGGTCGACGAGGAGCGTACGCGCCTGCGGGTCACGGTATCCATCTTCGGCCGCGCTACCCCGGTGGAGCTCGAGTACAGTCAGGTCGAGAAGGTCGGCTAGCAAAGGGCCCGGACCGCCGTGGCCGAGGATTTCACCGCGACGCGCGCGACCCTGCTGAGCGCTTTCAGAAGCGGACAGGGCGCGACCGAGTTTCTGGCTGCCGACGCCGTGCGGGTGCTGGGCGCCACCTGGCCGAAGCCGACCCGGGTCATCGATGTGGCGACCGATGAGCTGCTGGCCGAAGTGCTGCAGAGTTCGCCGGTTTTCCCGGTCTGGCTCGAGCGAATGATGACGGCGGCGCGCCGGAGCCTGCTGTTTTCGGCGCCGAATGAAGCCTTCGCACCGCTCAGGTCGTGGATCGCGATCCAGTGCCATCTCAATGAGCATGCCTGGGCAGAGGATGCGACCGAAACCCGACTGGTCGAGATACTGGCCGCCAGCCTCCAGGATCTGACGCCGGAACAGGTGATGTCGCTGGCCTCCTACAGGCCCCTGGCCCGATTGCCCGGCGCCGACACTCTGCTCGACAAGGGATGGACGGGCCCTGTCGAAAATGTGCTCCGCGAGCACATCGTCGCGGTTCGGGAAGAGCAGGCCATCGCCGATGCTCTTCCGACGCTGACACCGATAATGGGCGCTGTATCGGAAGCCGTTCGGTCACAGTATGAAGCCCATCCATATCCCCGATGGCGACGCGCGGGTCCGGGGGCGGTTCAGACCCATGTCAACGGCCGCCGGTTGCCTAAAGACCCAACGATCTTCATTGCCGGCTGCGGTACGGGTCGCCAGGCGATCCTGGCGACGATGATGCTGGAGGCCCGGCACACCCTGGCGGTGGATCTCAGCCGCACCAGCCTGGCCTATGCGGTGCGCAAGAGCCGCGAACTGGGCATCGCCGATCATATCACCTACGCCCAGGCCGATCTTCTCGAGCTTGGCGACAGCGTGGGGCCTTTCGACATCGTCCAGTCAGCCGGCGTGTTGCACCATCTGCACGATCCGTTCGAAGGGGCGCGGAAGGTCTGCAGGCTGGCGAAGCCCGGCGGGTTTGTCGCCCTCGGCCTCTACAGCGCCCGGGCGCGGGAACACCTCAAGCCGGGCAAGGCGCTCGGGAAAACCTATACGCCGGATACCGTGCGCGAATTCCGCCAGGACATCATCGCGCGGCCGCTGAATGACCCGGTGCGGATTCCTGCCGTGGCGTCGCGGGATTTCTACGCCACCAGCGGCTGCCGCGATCTGCTGATGCATGTGCAGGAGCACGAGCTCAACTTCGATGATCTTCGCCGGATGCTGCGCGAGAATGACCTGACCTTCCTGGGTTTCCTTCAGTTTTCATTCCAGGAAGTTCGCGACGCCTATCTCGCACGGTTTCCGCACGACCCGCAGGGGTTGGATCTCGACGCGTGGGAAGCGTTTGAGGCGGACAATCCGGCCACCTTCAGACGCATGTACCAGTTCTGGGCCCAGAAGGCCGCATAGCGCCCGGTTGCTCCCTGGCGCCATTGCTGGTAGGAGCGCGCGCTTCGTCGGGCATGTCCAGGCGATTTCAAATCCGTGGGAGGGGGCGGCCACCGTAACCCCGCACCACGGCTCAACCGACCCCCAGGGTCATGAGGAGTAACGATGGCCAAGAAAATCTTGGGCTATATCAAGTTGCAGGTGCCTGCGGGCTCCGCCACCCCTTCGCCGCCCATCGGGCCGGCGCTGGGTCAGCGCGGCGTCAACATCATGGGCTTCTGCAAGGAGTTCAACGCCCGCACTGAAAAGGAAGCCAAGGGAACACCCCTGCCGACCGTGATCACGGTTTATCAGGACAAGTCGTTCACCTTCGTGACCAAGACCCCGCCCGCCAGCTTCTTCATCAAGCAGGCCATGGGTCTTAAATCCGGCTCGAAGCTGCCGGGTCGCGACGTGGTCGGCAAGATCACCCGCGCCCAGCTGATCGATATCGCCGAAAAGAAAATGAAGGACCTCAACGCCAATGACGTTGAGTCCGCCGCCAAGATCATCGAGGGCTCTGCGCGCTCGATGGGCCTGCAGATCGTGGAGGCCTGAGCACATGAGCAAGCAAGCCAAGCGCACCAAGACGTGGACCGGTGACACCACCGTCGCCCACGCCCTCGACGCCGCCGTCAAGTTGGTGAAGGCCAACGCCAACGCCAAGTTCGACGAGAGCATCGAGATCGCCGTCAACCTGGGGGTTGATCCCCGTCACGCCGACCAGCAGGTTCGTGGCGTGGTCGCCCTGCCGTCCGGCACCGGCCGCGACGTTCGCGTCGCCGTCATCGCCAAGGATGCCAAGGCCGCTGAAGCCACCGCCGCCGGCGCCGACATTGTCGGCGGCGAGGAGCTGGTTGAGCGCATCCAGGGCGGATTCATGGAATTCGACCGCGTGATCGCCACGCCGGACATGATGGCCCTGGTGGGTCGTCTGGGTAAGGTGCTGGGCCCTCGTGGCTTGATGCCGAACCCGCGCGTCGGCACCGTGACGCCCAACGTGGCCCAGGCCGTGAAGGACGCCAAGGGCGGTTCGATCGAGTTCCGCACCGAGAAGACCGGCATCATCCACGCCGGTATCGGCAAGGCCAGCTTCTCCGACGAAGCGCTGCTCATCAACGTCAAGGCGATGATCGATGCGCTGAACAAGGCCAAGCCGTCGGGCGCCAAGGGCACCTACATCAAGAAGGTCAGCCTGTCCTCGACCATGGGACCGGGCTTCAAGGTGGATCAGGCTTCGATCAGCGCTTAAGCGCCGACGAGATCCTGCGACCTGGAGGGGCGACGGCGACGTCGCCCCTTTTTCGTGGGCGATTGGCTAGATGGCTAGCCAAGCTTGGCTAGATGGGCTACGAGCGCCGTGATGCCTTTCCATGTCAGAGATACCGAAGCTGACAGCCTTGTGCGTGAACTCGCCCGAAAGCGGGGCGTTGGGCTTACCGAGGCCGTGAAGCTTGCCGTCAAAGCCGAACTCACGCGCGACGATCTTGAGGTGCGGCGGGCAAAGGTCCGTGAAATTCAGGACCGGATCGCGGCGCGGGGCCGTACTGGGCTCGTTGCCGACAAGGCCTTCTTTGATGACCTGTCGGGGCAGGGCGACGACTGATGTTCATTGATGCCTCGGCGCTCTGCGCTGTCCTGCTGCGCGAGCCGGGCGGGCGCGCCATCGATGATAAAATCGCGTCGTCGGTACGAAATCAGACCTCAGCCATTGCGGTGTTCGAAACAGTTCTGGCGGTCGCGCGATCCATGGGGGGCGATGTTTCGATCGCCCGCCGCGATGTCGATGACTATCTGGCGGTATCCAACGTCGAAATCGTCTCCATCAGTGCCGATGAGCTGGCGCGTGCGCTGGATGCCTTTGACCGCTTCGGCAAAGGCCGGCATCCGGCAAAGCTGAACATGGGTGATTGCTTTGCCTATGCCTGCGCCAAAACCCAGGGCGTTCCGCTACTCTTCAAAGGCGACGATTTCAGCCAGACCGACATCGCCATCGCTTGAGCGTCAGAGGCCCAGTACCGCCTTTGCCATGATGTTGCGCTGGATCTCGTTGGTGCCGGCATAGATGCTGCCCGCACGGTCGTTGAAGTACTTCGCGGCCACAGTGATGCTGTGGTCGGGTCCTACATGGCCCTGATCGTGCGGAACTGGGTAGCCGGGCACCGCGCCGCCGGGGCGCGCGGCATGGGCCTGATAGAGGGCGCCATAGGCCCCTGAAGCCTCCAGGGCCATTTCGGTCAGCCGCTGGCTGAGTTCGGTGCCCACCGTCTTCATCATCGACGACCGCGCGCCCGGCGCCTCGCCCTGGCTCATGTTGGCCAGGATCTGCAGTTCCACAGCCTCCAGCGCCTCGATCTCGATGGACAGTGCGTTGAGGCGCGACATGAACCCGGCCACGTCCTCGAAACGGCCGCCGCCGCCGTCCGCCTCCTTCGCCGCCATCGCGCGTATGCGGCCCAGGCGTGTCTTCAGGCCAGGCGTCGAGACACCGCCGCCACGTTCAAATTCCATGAGATACTTGGCGACCGTCCAGCCTTCGCCGACCTTGCCCACCACATTGGCCTTTGGCACGCGCACATCGGTGAAGAACACGTCGTTCTGGATGTGCTCGCCTGACAGCATCAGGATCGGCCGCACCTCAACGCCAGGCGTCGTCATGTCGATGAGCAGGAAGGTGATGCCCTGCTGGCGGATCGCCTCCTGCGAGGTCCGCACCAGACAGAAGATCCAGTTCGCCTCATTGGCGTGGGTCGTCCACAATTTGTGCCCGTTGCAGACGAAGTGGTCGCCATCCTCCACCGCGCTCATCTGCAGAGACGCGAGGTCTGAACCGGAGCCGGGCTCGGAGTAACCCTGGCACCACAGATGTTCGCCGGTGAGCATGCGCGGCAGGTAGTGGGCCTTCTGTTCGGGTGAGCCGTGGCCGATCAGCACGGGGCCACACATGCCGATCCCCATAGGCGACAGGGGCGGGGCCCCGGCTGCCGCCATCTCGCTGGCGAATATGTAGCGCTGGGCAGCGGTCCAGCCGCAGCCGCCGTATTCCACGGGCCAGGCTGGCGCAGCCCAGCCGCGGGCGTGAAGCTTGGCCTGCCAGGCCATGCAGAGGTCGTGCGGGGCATAGACGCTGGTCATCAGCTGCGACTCCCGCCTCATGTCTGTTGTCAGTTCGGCGTCGAGGAAGGCTCGTACCTCGTCGCGAAACGCCAGATCTGCCGGGCTCCACTGCATCTGCATGGGGACTCTCTCCTGCTTCGTCAGAAAACTAGGCGCCTTGACGCTTCGGCAGTCACGGTCGAGATGGCGCGATGTCCAGGGTCGAACTCGAAGCCATTTCTGCCGATCGCCGGCCGGCGCTCGACGCGATGTTCCAGCTCTACACCCATGATTTCTCAGAATTCTGGGCTGGGCAGGATCGTGGCGAATTGCCCGAGTCCGGCCAGTTCGACACCTATCCAGAGCTCGATCTCTATTGGACTGAGCCGGATCGCTCTGCCTGGTTCATCCGCGCTGGCGGCCATCTGGCCGGGTTTGCACTGTTGAATCGTCACAGCCACTCAGGTTTTCCAGCAGACCACGATGTGGCCGAATTCTTTGTTGTGCGGAAGCACCGGCGTTCAGGCGTGGGCATCGAAGCTGCGCGAAAGCTGATTGCAGCCCGTCCGGGCCAGTGGGAGATCGCGGTGGTCCGGGCCAACGTGGGGGCTTTGGGCTTCTGGCGGCGCGTCGCGGCTTCGGTGTCGCCGAAGGTGGATGAGCTGAATCTGGACGATGCGCGCTGGGATGGTGCGATCCTGCGCTTCAAGGTGGCGTAGCGGCCGTCGCACTTGACCGACCGGGCTTGCGGCTTCACTGACCGGGAAAGACCTTCCGGGAGAAAGCCACCATGAAACGCGCCGCTATCGTCTCGCCGATCCGCACGGCTGTCGGAAAATTCCAGGGGGCCCTGTCCAGCATGACCGCCGGGGAGTTGGGCGCGGTTGTGCTGAAGGATCTGGTGGCGCGGACGAAGATCGACCCCGAGCGGATCGACGACGTGATCTTCGCCCAGGGCTACGGCTCGGGCGAGGCGCCCTGCATCGCGCGGTGGTCGGCGCTGGCGGCGGGCCTGCCGATCAGCGTGCCTGGCTATCAGCTGGATCGTCGCTGCGGATCGGGCCTGCAGGCGGTGATCGATGCGGCGATGATGGTCCAGACCGGTGTGGCCGATGTGGTGATCGCCGGCGGCGTCGAGAGCATGAGCAACGTCGAGTACTACACCACCGACATGCGCGGCGGCGCCCGGATGGGCTCAGTGACCATGCATGATCGTCTGACGCGGGGCCGGGTGATGAGCCAGCCGATCGAACGTTTCGGCGTGATCTCCGGCATGATCGAGACCGCCGACAACCTGGCCCGCGACTATCAGATCAGCCGCGAGGAATGCGACGAATACGCCGCCATGAGCCATCAGCGCGCGACCGCCGCCTGGGCCGCCGGCAAGTTTGACGATGAACTGGTGCCGGTCTCGGTGAAGCAGAAGAAGGGCGACCCGATCATCTTTGATCGGGACGAGGGCTTCCGTCCGGACGCCACACCCGAAACGCTGGGTCAGCTGCGCGCCATTGAAAAGGGCGGCGTGGTCACGGCCGGCAACGCCAGCCAGCAGAATGATGCAGCGTCAGCCTGCCTTGTGGTCTCCGAGGACAAGCTGGCCGAGCTCAATCTTGACCCCATGGCCTGGTTCGTCAGCTGGGCGGCGGCGGGCTGTGAACCCTCCCGGATGGGCATCGGTCCGGTTCCGGCGGTGGAGCGTCTGTTCGCCCGCACGGGCATGGGCTGGAATGACATCGACCTGGTGGAACTGAACGAGGCCTTTGCGCCCCAGGTTCTGGCCGTGCTCAAGGGCTGGGGCTGGGACGACCGCGACCGGTTGAACGTCAATGGTTCGGGCATCTCGCTTGGCCATCCCATCGGCGCCACCGGCGGCCGCATCCTGGCCAACCTGCTCCGCGAACTTAAGCGCCGCGACGGAAAGTATGGTCTTGAGACCATGTGCATCGGGGGGGGGCAGGGCATCGCTGCGGTGTTTGAGCGGGCTTAGGGCGACAAACCTTGCAGCGATGGCGCATCATTGTCGGGTTGATGACGGCCTGTTTCGTCGGGACTGCCGGATGCGACCGACCGGATGCGGCCTCTTCGCCGCTAAGCGACCAGCCACGTGACGTGCCGTACAAGACCGACGAAGGCCCCACCGACGTCGAACTGTTCCGAGTGGCGTACACGATCCAAAACCCGGCGTATGATCATGTCGGGCGACTGCCCCCCGTCGGTGATATCAAGTGCATAGTGCGCAAGGCTCGTCTGTTCGATTTCGAAGGCCAGCGATTTGGGCTCACCGTAAGTTTCGTGGCCAAAGCGCAAGATTGTAGCGGACCAAACGCCATTTTGCTCTCGCTGGTGGCTGCGGGTAAGAACGACAAGCTGATGGAGGACGGCGAGCGGCTTGTGGTGCAGGTGGCTGGTTCGAGCTATGAGTTTGGCTCAGGAGTTGAGCCGGGGTACGTCGGTGGAGTGCCGCCGATTGCAATGCGGCGCGAGCAGCGAGTCGAACACATCCACACTCTTCTCGGTGAGCTTGTCGGGATCAACCCCGTCACCGCGGATCAATTTCCAGCTTGGCCTGAGACCGAACTGCAGCCCTCCTTAGTTGAGGGCACGCTAGGTGAATTGACTTTTCAGCCCTTCGTCGACCGACAAACCTACGAGGCGGCGCGACACGGGCGCAAGGTGACGCTGTGTTGGAAGTATCGCGACCGGACCAGCTTGAGGTGCGTCGCCGAAGCCGAGCGGCGGCGGCCAGCGCAAATCACGCTGTTTGCCGTGCATGGTTGGGGTGCTTTCACTACGGCTAACCAGCAGCGCGTGCTGAAAACCATCGCCGGCGAGCTCGCGCCACGCCGCAATTGAGCGAGTAGAAAGTTAGGGGGCCGGATCCTGGCTAGTGTGTCGGATACGGGCGATCAGTACTTCATCGTCCGATACCGAGTAAACGATGATAAATGGCGTACCCTGCACGACCAGTTCACGCGTCCCGTCGATCTGCCCAGGTCGGCCCCGGTTTGGGAATATCTCGAGGCTTTCAAGAGCCCGTTCTATTGTGAGATGCAAGACTTTGGAGACGCGTGGATTTGATTCCCGAACGAACGCGACCGCCAAATCCAGCTCCGCCTCCGCTCGATTGGAAAGGCTGACGATCAAGCTTCAGGATTGCCGTATTTCGACCGGAGCTCGGCCTTGACCTCTTCCCACGGTCGTGTGCGGCCAGCAGCGATGTCGTCCAGCCCTTCCTGCACATAGGCGCGATACTCGGCGTCTTTGTGGAGGAATGCCGTGACGGCTTCCTGCACCGTGGTAGCCAAGGTCTCCTCACGCGCTTCGGCTATGAGTTCGAGTCGGCTTAGTTGTTCGTCGGTCAGCATGATGGCGACGGAGGTTGTCATGCGCGTCTCCCTAGAAGCCCACAGGTGCCATATTCCCGTTTCGTTCGCCAGCGCGGATTTCGGAGTTTGCGCTCACCGAAGTTCTTGATGGCACCAGTCAATCGCCTCACGCATGGTGTCTGCCAGCCAAAGACCTTACCCCGGAATGTCCGCATGGACCTCAAAGCCACCCGCTACGACGTCACCGATGGGATCGCCGTCGTCACCCTGGCGCGGCCCAAGAGGCGCAACGCCTGGACCGGGCGGATGCACACCGAGTACCGCTGGATCCTGCGTGAGGCGGATCGGGATCCGGCGGTGCGGGTGATCATCATCACCGGCGATCCGGAGGGCAACGCCTTCTGCGCAGGGGCCGACCTGCAGGCGCTGGAGGGGCACTCGGCCAAGGGCGGTTACGACGCCGGAACGCCGGAGGATATCGCCGAGCCGGGTTATGGCGTTGACCCCGCCTTCGACGCGACATTCGCCTATCACTTCGGGATCGGTAAACCGGTGATCGCGTCGATCAATGGGGCGGCGGCCGGGATCGGGTTGGTGCTGAGCGCCTTTGCTGACCTCAGGTTCTGCGCGCCCGGCGTGAAGTTCACCGCTGCCCACGGACGGTTCAACTTTCCGGCCGAGTTCGGGCTCTCGTGGGTGCTGCCCCGGATAATCGGCCTGACCCACGCCAACGATATCCTGCTTTCGAGCCGCGTGTTCACGGCGGAGGAGGCGATGGCCATGGGTTTCCTCAATCGTATCGTGCCTGCTGATCGGCTGATGGACGAGGTAATGGCCTATGCCCGGTCGCTGGCCACGAGCGTCGCGCCGGGCTCGGCGCGGGAAACCAAACGCCAGATCTACCGCGACCTGCACCGCGACGCCGCAAGCGCAGTCCGCGAGGCTGAAGCGCTGCTGACCGCCATGTCGCGCGATCCGGACTATAAGGAGGGCGTGAAGGCCTGGATGGAAAAGCGACCCGCGGCCTGGGTGGGGTAGGGCGCCTTGTCGCCTGACGACCTCTTGGTCCTGCTGGATCGACTGAAACCAGACCTTGATGCGGTCGCCATGCCCTGGGCGTTGATCGGCAGCGGGGCGCTGATCCTGCTGGGGCTGCCTCTGGGGGCCGCGAACGATCTCGACATCGTCACCAGCGCGGAAGGGGCCGGGCGGTTGAGGACCCTGTGGTCTGACTGGCTTGGCTCCAAAGGGGACAGGGTCCCTGACGGCCCCTTTCGATCCGATGACTTCGCCCGATACGAGACGCCCTGGGGATCGGTGGAGGTAATGGGCGGTCTCAAGGTGCGCGATGCGCCCCTTGTGATCGGCGCGCGTCATGCCGCCCTGCCCATTCCGACGGCGGCGGAACAACTTCGCATCCTGCGGCTGTTCGGCCGGCCCAAGGACCTGGCCAAGGCCGCGCAGCTTGAGGCGTGGCTTCCGCCGGGTTGAATCCCTGAAGCACTTCGTGTAAACGCCGCCGCTTCGTGGATCCCGTGAGGGACCTGCGAGGACGGAAGACCCCAGGGTTTTCCGCTCCTGTCCAAGAACTGTGAAGTCTTCGGGGCCACCGGAGGTCGGAACGCGAGGAAGAGCCCTTCCTCGGTCACAGGGAGACGGGAAGATGACGTTTCGACGGCTGCCCGCATGCGGACAGGCGCGAGGCTGCGGCTTCTCACATCAGGACAGGTTGCCCAACGGCGTACGCAGTCGCGCGTGCGCTGAACCTGAGTATGGAGACCGCAATGGACCGCGCTCAAAAGCAGGAAGCCATCGAAACGCTGAAAGGTGTGTTCAGTGGCGCCGGCGCCGTGGTCGTGACCCACAATATGGGTCTGACCGTTGCGGAAATGACCGATCTGCGGGGTCGCCTTCGTTCCGAAGGCGCCAAGCTGCAGGTGGTGAAGAACACCCTGGCCATCAAGGCGCTGGGCGGCTCGATCGGTGAAGCGGGCGACGCCCTCTTCAGCGGCCCCGTCGCCATCGCCTATGCCTCGGACCCTGTCTCCGCCGCCAAGGTCGCGACCCAGTACGCCAAGGACAACGAGAAGTTCACCGTCATTGGCGGCTTCATGGGTCTACAGGTGCTGGACAAGAGCTCGGTGACGGCACTCGCCACCCTGCCTTCGCTGGACCAACTCCGCGCCAAGCTCATCGGACTGCTGCAAGCGCCTGCGACCAAGATCGCCGGCATCCTGCAGGCTCCGGCGGGCCAGCTGGCGCGCGTCATTGGGGCTTACGCTACCAAAGACGCCGCCTGATCGATCATCTTCCCCGACAAAACCTCATCCAAAGGAACACATTAAATGGCCAATCTCGAAAAGCTGGTGGACGACCTGTCCGCCCTGACCGTCCTGGAAGCCGCTGAGCTCTCCAAGCTGCTGGAAGAAAAGTGGGGCGTCTCCGCCGCCGCTCCGGTCGCCGTCGCCGCTGCGCCTGGCGCCGCTGCCCCGGTCGTCGCCGAAGAAGAGCAGACCGAGTTCACCGTCATGCTGACCGCCGGTGGCGACAAGAAGATCAACGTGATCAAGGAAGTCCGCGGCGTTCGTCCGGACCTCGGCCTGAAAGAAGCCAAGGACCTGGTCGAAGCGGCCCCGACCCCTGTGAAGGAAAATATCTCCAAGCAGGAAGCCGAAGAAATCAAGAAGAAGCTGGAAGAAGCCGGCGCGACCGTCACCATCAAGTAAGGCGACGGCGCTGGATCAGCGCTTCTGACGAAGTTGAAGGGGTCGGAGAGCAATCTCCGGCCCCTTATGCATTCAGGAGCGATCGCCGCGGGATCGTCGTGAGCGCCTGGCGGCATCCCGAGGCGCGCACCGCGCGGCGGAGGCGGCAGGTTAAATCGCCGCCATCGCCAGGTCGACCAAGGCCTCTTCAGGCGCTGTCAAACAGGACCGGCGTGCGGGAGGGCGACCGGTTTCAGGCATGCCGTTGACCGCCCACACCAGCGTGCGGCCATCGCGGATGTTCCAGTAGAGCCCTGTCATCCAGCCGTAGGCGTCGCCAGAGTGACCGCGCCAGTCGGGGGAGCCAGCGCCGAAGAAGGCGTCGCCAGCAGGTCCGGGCAGGCCAGCGGGCGTTTCACAGCCCAGGCCGTAGCTCTTGAAGACGCCCTCGGGTTCACCATTCGGCCGGGACCGGTCAAGCGTCCAGGCGCGGGTCTGCATCAGGTCCAGAATCGCGCCAGGGATCACCTGGCGACCACGCCAGCGTCCACGCAGCGCCATGACGCGGGCCAATCGGTCCATGTCGGCAAGGCTCAGTCGCAGGCCGCCCTGGGGGGAGAACAGAAAGCCGTTCTGCCCGGGGACATAGGTGTCCAGGCTGAGGTCCGCAGCGTCTGAGGCCCGAGCTACGGAAAGCCAGGGTGATGGCCGGACATCGCCGTCGACCTGTACGGTCCAGGAACCGTCGAAACGCCTGACGCCGGCTGCGGCCCGTGCGCGGCGCGTATCCGAAACGCCGCTCCAGTTGTAGCCTATGTCCAGGCCAAGGGGCTGGAACAGCACGTGCTGCATGCGTCGATCGAACCGTTCGCCGGTGCGCCGCTCCAGGATCTGGGCCAGCACTGCGAAATTGACATCGGCATAGGCGAACCAGGCGCCGGGCCGATGCGCTGACGCGCCGAACCATCCGCCTGCGTCATACTGGCGCCCGCCCGGAGTCAGAGCTTCGGCCAGTGGGCGGCCGAACGGAACCGGGTAGGATGGGCCATTGCGAAGACCGCTGGTGTGGCCAAGCAGCATCCGCGGGGTGATGGCCACATCAGGCCAATCCGGGTGGCGCAGCCGAAATCCCAGCAGGGCCGAGGCATCGGTGTCGAGGTCGAGGCCAGTCTTCAGGGCCTGGTCCAGAAAGACCGTCGTTGCGATCATCTTCGAGACCGACGCCACGCGGAACGGCTGGTTGACGTCGAAGGGTCTGGAGCCGGCGGCGCTATAGGCGCGGCCCGCCGCCAGCCGCATCGCCAGCCGGCCGCCGCCATGTCTTGCGATCACACCTGCGCTGGCCATGGGCGGGCCGGAAGCTGGCTGGAGCACGGCGGCAATGTCTGGTCGGCTCGCGCGGGCGCCCGTGGCCGTGGCCAAGGCAGCGAGGGCTGTGAACAATGTGCGACGGTCAGGTTGTGCGGGCATTGAGGGTGCGGTCGAAAGCGAGTCCGGTCGCGCCGGAGTTTCTTTGCGGTAGGGGCTTCCCAAGCGTTCTCAAACCCCTTATCTGGGCGGTCCCACGAAAATTTTCCGATTCCCGTGTCGCACAGGCTGTGCGTTTCGAGAGCCGGCCTTCGTGCGTGAATGCCCCGAGGCACGGCCAGTTACCCTCCGGCCGAGCGAGGGGGCGCTCCCGACGAAACGGGGAGCCTTCCAGCGTCCGGCCTCCCGCATGGGAGGACCGAGGGTGGACGCAGGACAAAGACGTAACGACGTCGGGACTCCGTGTCCCGCGTCCTCAAGGGAATAACATGGCGCAGTCCTTCACCGGCAAAAAGCGGATTCGGCATTCGTTCGGTCGCATCCCCGAGGCCGTTCAGATGCCGAACCTCATCGAGGTTCAGCGGTCGTCCTATGAGCAGTTCCTGCAGCGCGAGACCCGCGCGCCGAACCGCAAAGAAGAGGGCGTTGAAGCCGTCTTCAAATCTGTGTTCCCGATCAAGGATTTCAACGAGCGCGCCGTGCTCGAGTACGTCACGTACGAGTTCGAAGAACCCAAGTACGACGTCGAGGAATGCGTCCAGCGCGACATGACCTATGCCGCGCCGTTGAAGGTGAAGCTGCGCCTCATCGTGTTCGAAACCGACGAGGAAACCGGCGCCCGGTCCGTCAAGGACATCAAGGAGCAGGATGTCTACATGGGCGATATCCCGCTCATGACGGAGAAGGGCACCTTCATCGTCAACGGCACCCAGCGGGTGATCGTCTCGCAGATGCACCGTTCGCCCGGCGTCTTCTTCGATCACGACAAGGGCAAGACCCACGCTTCGGGCAAATTGCTGTTCGCGGCCCGCGTGATCCCCTATCGCGGCTCCTGGCTCGACTTCGAATTCGACGCCAAGGACATTGTCTACGTCCGCATCGACCGCCGCCGCAAACTGCCGGCCACGACCTTCCTGATGGCCCTGGGCATGGACGGGGAGGAGATCCTCTCCACCTTCTACAAGACCGTCGCCTACGTGAAGAAGACCGGCGGCTGGTCCACGGCGTATCTGCCCGAGCGTTGGAGGGGCGTGAAGCCCGACTTCCCGCTGATCGATGACGCGACGGGTGAAGAGATCGCTCCGGCCGGCACCAAGATCTCGGCGCGCAATGCCAAGAAGTTCGCTGACGCAGGCCTGAAGACCCTGCTGTTGCCGCCGGAGGCCCTGAATGGCCGCTATCTGGCGCGCGACCTGGTCAACACGGAAACGGGCGAAATCTACGCCGAAGCCGGTGATGAGCTGGACGTCGAACTGCTGGCCTCGCTGGAGGCCCAGGGCTTCGTGAACATGGACGTCCTCGATATCGACGACGTGACCATCGGCTCCTACATCCGCAATACGCTCCGTGTGGACAAGAACACCATTCGCGAGGATGCCTTGTTCGACGTCTATCGTGTGATGCGTCCGGGCGAGCCGCCGACGGTGGAAGCCGCCGAGGCCATGTTCAAGAGCCTGTTCTTCGATGGCGAGCGCTACGACCTGTCCTCGGTCGGGCGCGTGAAGATGAACATGCGTCTGGAGCTCGATTGCCCGGATGACATGCGCATCCTGCGCAAGGAAGACGTGATCGAGGTGCTGCGCACCCTGGTCGGCCTTCGTGATGGCCGCGGCGAAATCGACGACATCGACAACCTCGGCAATCGCCGGGTGCGTTCGGTGGGCGAATTGCTGGAAAACCAGTATCGCGTCGGCCTGCTGCGGATGGAACGCGCCATCAAGGAGCGCATGAGCTCGGTCGATATCGACACGGTCATGCCGCACGACCTGATCAACGCCAAGCCGGCCGCGGCCGCCGTGCGCGAGTTCTTCGGCTCGTCACAGCTGTCGCAGTTCATGGACCAGACCAACCCGCTGTCGGAAATCACCCACAAGCGCCGTCTCTCGGCGCTTGGCCCGGGTGGTCTAACCCGCGAGCGCGCCGGCTTCGAAGTCCGCGACGTGCACCCGACCCACTATGGCCGGATCTGCCCGATCGAGACTCCGGAAGGCCCGAACATCGGCCTGATCAACGCCCTTGCCACCCACGCGGTGGTCAACAAGTACGGTTTCATCGAGAGCCCCTACCGCCGGATCAAGGACGGCAAGACGACCGAGGAAGTCGTCTACATGTCGGCCATGGAAGAGGCGAAGCACGTCATCGCCCAGGCCAACATCAAGCTGAAGGATGGCGTCATCGTCGATGATCTGGTCCCTGGACGGATCAACGGCGAACCCGGCCTGCTGCCGCGCGATCAGGTCGACCTGATGGACGTGTCGCCGAAGCAGGTCGTGTCAGTCGCCGCCTCGCTGATCCCGTTCCTCGAGAACGACGACGCCAACCGCGCCCTCATGGGCTCGAACATGCAGAAGCAGGCTGTGCCGCTCATCCAGTCGGATGCGCCGCTGGTCGGTACGGGCATGGAGAGCATCGTGGCCGTGGATTCCGGCGCCGCCGTGGTGGCCCGTCGTCCCGGTATCGTCGAGCAGATCGACGGCACCCGGATCGTGGTCCGGGCGACGGCAGAGAACGACCCCACCAAGCCGGGCGTGGACATCTATCGCCTGCAGAAGTTCCAGCGCTCCAACACCTCGACCTGCATCAATCAGCGTCCGCTGGTGCGCGTGGGCGACGTGATCCAGGCCGGCGATGTGATTGCTGATGGTCCTTCGACGGACCTCGGCGAGCTGGCCCTTGGCCGCAACGCCCTCGTCGCGTTCATGCCCTGGAACGGCTACAACTTCGAGGACTCGATCCTGATCTCCGAGCGGATCGTGCGCGATGACGTCTTCACCTCGATCCACATCGAGGAATTCGAGGTCATGGCCCGCGACACCAAGCTGGGTCCGGAAGAAATCACCCGCGACATTCCCAACGTCGGCGAGGAAGCGCTCCGCAACCTCGACGAAGCGGGCATCGTGGCCATCGGCGCCGAAATCCAGCCGGGCGATATCCTGGTCGGCAAGGTGACGCCGAAGGGCGAAAGCCCGATGACCCCGGAAGAGAAGCTGCTGCGCGCCATCTTCGGCGAAAAGGCGTCCGACGTTCGCGACACCTCGCTGCGGTTGCCCCCGGGCGTCACCGGCACGGTCGTTGAAGTGCGCGTGTTCAACCGTCACGGCGTGGACAAGGACGAACGCGCCCTGTCGATCGAGCGGGCCGAAATCGACCGCCTGGGCAAGGACCGCGACGACGAGTTCGCGATCCTGAACCGCAACATGCAGGGCCGTCTGCGCCAGCTGCTGGTCGGCAAGAACGCCGTCTCGGGTCCCAAGGGCCTGGGCCGCGGCGAAATCTCGCTGGAGAAGCTGGAAGAAGTTTCGTCCGGCCTCTGGTGGCAGATCGCCCTCGACGACGACAAGGCGATGACCGAGCTGGAAGCGCTTCGTCTCCAGTTCGACGAAGCTCGCAAGCGCCTCGATCGCCGCTTCGAAGACAAGGTCGACAAGCTGCAGCGCGGCGATGAACTGCCGCCCGGCGTGATGAAGATGGTCAAGGTGTTCGTGGCGGTGAAGCGCAAGCTGCAGCCGGGCGACAAGATGGCCGGTCGTCACGGCAACAAGGGGGTTATCTCCAAGATCCTGCCGATCGAGGACATGCCCTACCTTGAGGACGGCACGAGCGTGGACATCGTTCTGAACCCGTTGGGCGTGCCCTCGCGGATGAACGTCGGTCAGATCTTCGAGACCCACCTGGGTTGGGCGGCCGCCGGCCTTGGCAAGCAGGTCGCAGCCCTTCTGGAGGCCTGGCAACAGGGTGGCCAGAAGCAGGCGCTCATCGATCATCTGCTCAGCATCTACGGGCCCGATCAGGAACTTCCGGACACGGAAGAGGAACTGGTCGAGCTGGCTCGCAACCTGTCGAAGGGGATTCCGTTCGCCACCCCGGTGTTCGACGGCGCCCACATCGACGACATCGAGAATTTGCTGGAGAAGGCGGGCCTCGCTCGCTCGGGTCAATCGTATCTGTACGACGGCCAGTCGGGTGAGCAGTTCAAGCGCCCGGTTACGGTCGGCTATATCTACATGCTGAAGCTGCACCACCTGGTGGACGACAAGATCCACGCCCGTTCTATCGGCCCCTACAGCCTGGTCACCCAGCAGCCGCTGGGCGGCAAGGCCCAGTTCGGCGGACAGCGCTTCGGGGAAATGGAGGTCTGGGCTCTGGAAGCCTATGGCGCCGCCTACACCCTGCAGGAGATGCTGACGGTGAAGTCGGACGACGTGGCCGGCCGGACCAAGGTCTACGAAAGCATCGTCCGTGGCGACGACACCTTCGAGGCCGGGATCCCGGAAAGCTTCAACGTTCTGGTCAAGGAAATGCGTTCCCTGGGCCTGAACGTCGAACTCGAAAACAACTGAGGCCTGACCTCGCCCCTGCCGGCAACGGCAGGGGCGCCCACGCCGCCCTCAGTTTCGAACCCAATTTTGGCGGGACGCTTCCCGCAGAAGGAACAAGATGAACCAGGAAGTCCTGAACATCTTCAATCCGGTCCAGGCCGCTCCGACCTTTGACCGCATTCGTATCGCGCTGGCTTCGCCGGAAAAGATCCGGTCGTGGTCGTTTGGCGAGATCAAGAAGCCTGAAACGATCAATTACCGGACGTTCAAGCCCGAGCGTGACGGCCTGTTCTGCGCGCGGATCTTTGGTCCGACGAAGGACTACGAGTGCCTGTGCGGCAAGTATAAGCGCATGAAGTACAAGGGCATCATCTGCGAAAAGTGCGGCGTTGAGGTCACCCTGGCCCGCGTCCGGCGCGAGCGCATGGGCCACATCGAACTGGCCAGCCCCGTCGCCCACATCTGGTTCCTGAAGTCTCTGCCCAGCCGTATCGCCATGATGCTGGACATGCCGCTGAAGGACATCGAGCGGGTCCTCTACTTCGAGAACTACATCGTCACCGAGCCGGGCCTGACCCCGCTGAAGCAGCATCAGCTTCTCTCGGAAGACGACTTCCTGCGGTTCCAGGAAGAATTCGGCGACGACAGCTTCACCGCCGAGATCGGCGCCGAGGCGATCCAGGGCCTGCTCAAGGGCATCGACCTGCTGCTGGTGGCCGAACAGCTGCGTGAGGATCTGAAGACCACGACCTCGGAGATGAAGCTCAAGAAGCTCTCCAAGCGTCTGAAGATCATGGAAAGCTTCACCGAGAGCGGCAACAAGCCCGAGTGGATGGTGCTGTCCGTGGTGCCGGTTATTCCGCCGGAACTGCGTCCGCTGGTGCCGCTGGACGGTGGCCGTTTCGCCACCTCCGATCTGAACGACCTCTATCGCCGGGTCATCAACCGTAACAACCGCCTGAAGCGCCTGATCGAGCTGCGCGCGCCGGACATCATCATCCGCAACGAAAAGCGGATGCTGCAGGAATCCGTCGACGCCCTGTTCGACAACGGCCGTCGCGGTCGGGTGATCACGGGCGCCAACAAGCGTCCGCTGAAGTCTCTGGCCGACATGCTGAAGGGCAAGCAGGGGCGTTTCCGCCAGAACCTGCTGGGCAAGCGCGTGGACTACTCCGGCCGTTCGGTCATCGTGGTGGGTCCCGAGCTGAAGCTGCACGAGTGCGGCCTGCCGAAGAAGATGGCGCTCGAACTATTCAAGCCGTTCATCTACGCGCGCCTTGACGCCAAGGGCTTGTCGGGGACCGTGAAGCAGTCAAAGCGGATGGTGGAACGCGAACAGCCGGCCGTCTGGGACATCCTGGACGAGGTGATCCGCGAACACCCGGTGCTGTTGAACCGCGCGCCGACCCTGCACCGTCTGGGTATCCAGGCGTTCGAGCCCAAGCTGATCGAGGGCAAGGCGATCCAGCTTCACCCGCTGGTGTGCGCCGCCTTCAACGCCGACTTCGACGGCGACCAGATGGCCGTCCACGTCCCGCTGAGCCTGGAAGCCCAGCTGGAAGCGCGCGTGCTGATGATGAGCACGAACAACATCCTGTCGCCTGCCAATGGTCGCCCGATCATCGTGCCGTCGCAGGATATCGTGCTGGGTCTCTATTACCTGTCACTGGTCAAGGACGCCGAGCCCGGTGAGGGTAAGGCATTCAGCGACATGGCCGAACTGGAACAGGCGCTTGATGCAGGCGTGGTCTCACTCCACTCCAAGATCCGCGCCCGTCACTCGGAAATGGATGCCGACGGCAATCTGGTCCGCAAGGTCATCGAGACCTCGCCGGGGCGGATGAAGATCGCCGCCCTGTTCCCGCACCACCCGGCCGTTGGCCACAGGCTGCTGGAAAAGAACCTCACCAAGAAGGAAATCGCCAACCTGATTGACACGGTCTATCGGCACTGCGGTCAGAAGGCGACGGTCATCTTCGCCGACCAGATCATGGCGCTGGGCTTCCGTGAGGCGGCCAAGGCCGGCATCTCCTTCGGCAAGGACGACATCGTCATCCCGGCCCGCAAGGCTCCGATCGTCGCCGAGACCCGCAAGCTGGTTGAGGAATACGAGCAACAGTATGCCGACGGCCTGATCACCAAGGGCGAGAAGTACAACAAGGTGGTCGACGCCTGGGCCAAGGCGACCGATCGCGTCGCCGACGAGATGATGGCCGAGGTTTCATCTGCGCCCATCGGCGCCGATGGTCGCCAGGGCGAGATCAACTCGATCTTCATGATGAGCAACTCCGGCGCCCGCGGTTCGCAGGCCCAGATGAAGCAGCTCGGCGGGATGCGCGGCCTGATGGCCAAGCCCTCCGGCGAGATCATCGAGACGCCGATCATCTCGAACTTCAAGGAAGGCCTCACCGTTCAGGAGTACTTCAACTCCACCCACGGCGCCCGCAAGGGCCTGGCTGACACCGCGCTGAAGACCGCGAACTCGGGTTATCTGACGCGGCGTCTGGTGGACGTGGCGCAGGACTGCATCATCACCGAGGAAGACTGCGGCACCACCCGGGGCATCACGCTCCGCGCCGTGGTCGAAGGCGGCGACGTGCTGGTCTCGCTGGGTCAACGCGTTCTGGGTCGTTTCGCGGCCGAGGACATCAAGGATCCGGGCACCAACGACGTCATCGTTCCCGCCGACAGCTATCTCGACGAGAACATGTGCGACGTGATCGAGGCCGCTGGCGTTCAGTCGGTCAAGATCCGCTCGGTCCTGACCTGCGAGACCAAGGTCGGCGTCTGCGGCGCCTGCTACGGCCGCGATCTGGCCCGCGGCACCCCGGTCAACATCGGTGAAGCGGTCGGCGTCATCGCCGCCCAGTCCATTGGCGAGCCGGGCACCCAGCTGACGATGCGGACCTTCCACATCGGCGGCACCGCCCAGGTGGCCGAGCAGTCGTTCTTCGAAACCGCCAACGACGGCGTGGCGAAGATCGCCGGCGGCAACACGGTTATCGCGCCGGATGGTTCGCTGATCTCGATGAGCCGGAACCTGACCCTGACCGTTCAGGTCGAGGGCAAGGACCGCGAGTCCTACAAGGTGCCTTACGGCGCCCGCCTGCAGGTCAAGGACGGCGAAAAGGTCAAGCGCGGTCAGCGTCTGGCCGGCTGGGACCCCTACACCACGCCGATCATCACGGAAGTGGGCGGCAAGGTCCGCTTCGAGGACCTGGTCGAGAACTTCTCGTTCCGCGAAGAGGCCGACGAGGCCACCGGTATCTCGAACCGCGTGGTTATCGACTGGCGTGCATCGTCCAAGGGTTCGGACCTGCGTCCGGCCATGTCGGTGCTGGGCGATGACGGCGCCTACAAGCGTCTGTCGAACGGTGGTGAAGCGCGTTACCTGCTCCCGGTCGGGGCCATTCTCTCCATCGCCGACGGCGATGTGGTGAAGCCCGGCGAGATCATGGCGCGGATCCCCACGGAAAGCGCCAAGACCCGCGACATCACCGGCGGTCTGCCGCGGGTGGCCGAGCTGTTCGAAGCCCGTCGTCCGAAGGATTGCGCCGTCATCGCCGAAATGGATGGCCGTGTCGAATTCGGCAAGGATTACAAGAACAAGCGCCGCATCAAGATCACCCCGGAAGACGGTGGCGAAGCGGTCGAGTTCCTGATCCCCAAGGGCAAGCACATCGCCGTCCACGATGGCGACGTGATCCGCAAGGGCGAGTACATCATTGACGGCAACCCGGACCCGCACGACATCCTGCGGATCTTGGGCATCGAGGCCCTGGCCGAGTTCCTCGTGAACGAGATCCAGGAGGTCTATCGTCTGCAAGGCGTGCCGATCAACGACAAGCACATCGAGACGATCGTCCGCCAGATGCTGCAGAAGGTCGAAATCCTCGAGCCGGGCGACACTGGCCTGCTCAGGGGTGATCACCTGGACAAGCAGGAAGTCGAAGACGAAAGCGCCAAGGCGGAGATCCGTGGCGGTCGTACGGCGCTGACCCAGCCCGTGCTGCTCGGCATCACCAAGGCGTCGCTGCAGACCCGCAGCTTCATCTCCGCCGCCTCCTTCCAGGAGACGACGCGGGTGCTGACCGAGGCGGCTGTCCAGGGCAAGAGCGACACTCTGGAGGGCCTCAAGGAGAACGTGATCGTGGGTCGCCTGATCCCCGCGGGCACCGGCGCCTATCTGCGCAACCTGCAGCGTATCGCCGCCAAGCGCGACGAGGCGCTCACCGCCAGCCGCGAGGAAGCCATGGAGCCTCTGCCCTTGGAAATCGCGACTGCGGCCGAGGTCGAAACCGTCGAGGGCTGAGGCCTGATCGACTTTGATTGATAGCGAACGGCCCGGGAGCGATCCCGGGCCGTTCTGCGTTTGTGGCGACCCAGTATGCGAGCCTCTTGGAATTTTTGTGCCGCACCCCAGATGAGGCTTGAACCTGGAGCCCAGACCCATGCCGCTGTTGCTATGCCCCAACTGCAACGCCTCGATGCAGAATGTGAGCCGATCCGGCGTCGAGATCGATATGTGCTCCCAATGCCGCGGCGTCTGGCTGGATCGGGGCGAGCTGGAAAAGCTGCTGGATGGCGCCAGACAGGAGCGCGCGAGCCAGCAGGAGGACCGGCAGAGATTCGAGCGTGAGGTCGGGGATTTCCACCGCGACCCCGATGACTGGAAGCGCCGCCATCCGCCTGCGCAGGGGCGACCCGGCTACAAGTACGACGACGACGACGACTACAAGAAGCGAAAGAAGCGCTTCGACATCTTCGATATCTTTGATTGAGGCTGCGGCCTCAGAACGGGACCTTGAGCGGTTCTGCGCCGAGATCTTGTGATGAGGCGCCCATTCCCATGTTCGAAGCGCCATTGGGCGGGCTGCGCTGTGCGTCCCACCCAGCGCCCGCAGGAACCGGGACTGGTAGGCCAGGCAGGCCCCGCTTGAAGCGGAAGTCAGCCTCGCGACGGGCGGCGGCGCGCGCCAGGTCGTCGAGCTTGCGACGGGCGAAACCCAGACCCTGGAAATCGGCATCCCGGGCCCCCGCGGCCAACCGATCCTCGCAAGCCTCGCGTTCGGCGCGCGACAATCCGAGGGCGGCGGCGTTGGCGCATCCAACCCGGCCGCGCAGGGCGGCCCGCGCGTTGAGCGTCAGCGCGTCCGCGGGTGGCGGCGTGGGTGTGATGCCGGGGCCGGTCGCGGGGGCAGGGCGGGGGGCCTCTGCCCGGGGAACGATCAATGGTTTGACGTCGGAGGTCTCATCGACAAACCGCTGTGGTCGCCTATGCAGACGGATCTGCGAGGGTTGATCGCCGTTGCTTGCCCGGGTCGGGGGCAGGCGGGGTACGATCAGGATCGGAATGATCGCCTCAGGCGGTCCGGATTGCGCAGGGGGCGCGATCAGCCGGGGCGAGTGCAGGGCGACAAGCGTCAGCACCAGAACGTGGGCGGCCCCCGACGCGCTGGCGATCAAAATGTACCGGCCCCGACCCGCCCTGGGCATGATGGTGTTTGGCCCCCGTCAAGCTAAGCAATATGCAGTAGGCGGCGGAGCGGCGAATTGATGGCCGTCTTCGCCCGATTTCCGCCTTGACCCGGCAATTGACGGGAGGGCGCTTCCCGACTATGTAGCGCGCTCTTTCGAGGTCGGGGATTCTTCCCGGACCCGATGAGCCGCTTCCCGCCGGAACGCCGAACAGGTGCGCCGGCGAGTTTTTGCGTTTCATAGGGTGGCCTCGAAGATGCGACCACAATGACCCCAACTGAGGCGCCACGGCCAAACGGCACACGCCTCCACGTAAGCGAGACTAGATGCCGACAGTTAACCAGCTCATCCGCAAGCCCAGGCAGAACAAGCCCGTGCGCAACAAGGTGCCGGCCCTCAAGGGTTGCCCCCAGCGCCGCGGCGTTTGCACCCGCGTCTATACGACGACTCCGAAGAAGCCGAACTCCGCGCTTCGTAAGGTCGCCAAGGTGCGTCTGACCACCGGCATTGAAGCGGTGTGCTACATCCCCGGCGAAGGTCACAATCTTCAGGAGCACTCGGTGGTCCTGATCCGCGGCGGCCGGGTGAAGGACCTTCCCGGCGTTCGCTATCACATCCTGCGTGGCGTGCTCGATACGCAAGGGGTCAAGGACCGCAAGCAGCGCCGGTCGCACTACGGCGCCAAGCGTCCTAAGTAAGGAAATCAGAGATGTCCCGTCGCCGTCGCGCAGACAAACGCGTTGTTCTCCCGGACCCGAAGTTCGGAGATCTCGTTGTCACCAAGTTCATGAACTACGTGATGTATGAAGGTAAGAAGGCCGTCGCCGAGACGATCGTCTATGGCGCCTTCGATATCCTGGAGACCCGCCGCAAGGATCTGGGTCCGCTGGAAACCTTCCACACCGCGCTCGACAATGTGGCTCCGGCCATCGAGGTGCGCTCCCGCCGGGTCGGCGGCGCCACCTATCAGGTGCCGGTCGAGGTTCGTCCCGAGCGCCGTCGCGCGCTGGCCATCCGCTGGCTGATCAGCGCTGCGCGCAAGCGTGGTGAGAACACCATGACCGAAAAGCTGGCCGGCGAGTTGCTGGATGCGTCTTCCAACCGCGGTTCCGCCGTCAAGAAGCGCGAAGACACCCACAAGATGGCCGAAGCCAACCGGGCCTTCTCGCACTACCGCTGGTAAGCCCGAATTTACTGAGCTTTCCGGCGCGGGCGGTTTGAGATAAACCGCCCGCGCCGTTCGTTCAGCCCCTTTAGAACAGCCCTTTTCCAAGAGCGTCACCGATGGCCCGCGCGCACAAAATCGAAGACTACCGCAACTTCGGAATCATGGCCCACATCGATGCGGGCAAGACGACGACGACCGAGCGGATTCTGTACTACACCGGCAAGAGCCACAAAATCGGCGAGGTCCACGACGGGGCCGCTACGATGGACTGGATGGAGCAGGAGCAGGAGCGCGGGATCACGATCACGTCGGCCGCCACGACCGCCATCTGGAACGGTCACCGGCTGAACATCATCGACACCCCCGGCCACGTGGACTTCACGATTGAAGTCGAACGCTCCCTGCGCGTTCTCGACGGCGCCGTCGCCGTTCTGGACGGCAATCAGGGCGTCGAGCCCCAGACCGAAACTGTCTGGCGCCAGGCTGACCGCTACAACGTTCCCCGCATCGTGTTCGTCAACAAGATGGACAAGATCGGCGCCGACTTCCAGATGTGCCTCAAGACCATCCGCGAGCGGCTGGGCGTCAAGGCCGTGCCGATCCAGCTGCCGATCGGTTCCGAGACCAACCTGAAGGGCATCGTCGACCTGGTCCGCATGAAGGCGGTTGTCTGGGACAGCGAAGGCCTGGGCGCGAACTACCACGACGAAGACATTCCCGCCGACATGAAGGACGCTTGCGACGAGGCGCGTCACTACATGATCGAGAACGCCGTCGAGCTCGATGACGACGCGATGGAAGCCTATCTGAGCGGCGAGGAGCCCTCGGTCGAGGTCCTGAAGAAGTGCCTGCGCAAGGCCGTTCTGACCGGCGTCTTCTATCCGATCCTGGCCGGCTCAGCCTTCAAGAACAAGGGCGTCCAACCGCTGCTGGACGCGGTGGTCGACTATCTGCCCTCGCCGAAGGATATCCCCCCGACGCCGGGCCTGGACTTCCGCACGGAAGAGCCGGTGGTGCGCGAGGCTTCTGATGAGGCGCCGCTGTCGGTTCTGGCGTTCAAGATCATGGACGACCCCTTCGTAGGCTCGCTCACCTTCTGCCGTATCTACTCGGGCAAGCTCGAGACCGGGATGGGCCTGCTGAACTCCACCCGCGACAAGAAAGAGCGCGTCGGCCGCATGCTGCTGATGCACTCAAACAACCGCGAGGACATCAAGGAAGCTCACGCCGGCGACATCGTCGCTCTGGCCGGCCTGAAGGACACCCGCACCGGTGACACCCTGTGCGATCCCAACAAATCGCCGGTTATCCTGGAAAAGATGAACTTCCCCGAGCCGGTTATCGAGATCGCGATCGAGCCGAAGTCCAAGGCTGACCAGGAAAAGCTGGGCGTGGCCCTGGCGAAGATGGTGGCGGAGGATCCGTCCTTCACCGTCCACACCGACCAGGAGTCGGGCCAGACGCGCCTGAAGGGCATGGGCGAGCTTCACCTGGATATCAAGGTCGACATCCTGAAGCGCACATACAAGGTGGAAGCCAACATCGGCGCGCCGCAGGTGGCCTACCGCGAGAGCCTCGGCAAGCCGACCGATATCGACTACACGCACAAGAAGCAGACCGGCGGTACGGGCCAGTTTGCCCGCGTGAAGATCAAGTTCGAGCCGGGCGAAGCCGGCACCGGCTTCGTCTTCGAGAACACCACGGTGGGCGGCTCGGTGCCGAAGGAATATGTCCCCGGCGTGCAGAAGGGCATCGAGTCGGCCAAGGAAAACGGCCTGCTGGCCGGCTTCCCGGTGATCGACTTCAAGGCCACGCTGTATGACGGAAACTACCACGACGTGGACTCCTCGGTTCTGGCCTTCGAAATCGCCGCCCGCGCCGCCTTCCGTGAGCTGCGTGAGCGCGGTTCGCCCAAGCTGCTCGAGCCGATCATGAAGGTCGAGGTTCTGACCCCCGACGAGTACATGGGCGACGTCATCGGCGACCTGAACTCACGGCGCGGCCAGATCCAGGGCACAGAAACCAAGGGCAACGCCCAGGTGGTCACGGCGTTTGTGCCGCTGGCCAATATGTTCGGCTACATCAATACGCTGCGCTCGTTCTCACAGGGCCGCGCTTCGTTTACGATGCAGTACGACCACTACGATCCGGTGCCGCAAGTCGTCGCCGACGAAGTGATCAAGAAATACGCCTAGCGTTTTTCGTCCGAAAAACGCCAACCAGGAGTTTGAATGATTTCTTCGGAGATCGTTCGGCCCCAACCCTAGTTTAGAGGACAAGCCCGGACAGGGCTGGAGCTTGAAATGGCCAAAGAGAAATTCGAACGTACCAAGCCGCATTGCAACATTGGAACGATTGGTCACGTTGACCATGGGAAGACGACGTTGACGGCGGCGATTACGATGACGCTGGCGAAGGCGGGTGGCGCGAAGGCGATGGCCTAC
>CAIVVM010000072.1 GCA_903909375.1 uncultured Alphaproteobacteria bacterium | reverse complement strand
TGCCGATCCAGCGAGAACTTGTAGAACAGTGCACCTTGATCGACTTGCCGGTCACCCATCATGCGACACGCTCCAGGTCTGCATACCTGAATGGAATCAGTGTTCTAGCACCTAGGCAAGGCGGAGTTTTTCAACAGAATCCCCCCATCTGAGACGTTTGGAACGTCTGCTAACGGATGTGTTCCCAATGAAACTGTAGAATACCGTCGGCTGGGTGGGCGCTGACAGTCGGAGGTGAGCTATGGCTCAAGTCGACCTTTTTCGCATGCCCAAACGGCCCTGGAATACAGGGCGCATCATCGGGGCAAAGCCCCCATTCAAGCCCAAGCACATATGGGGAATTCGCCAGCAGTTGAGATCCGCTGGCAAAGTCTGGGACCTGGCCCTCTTCAACTGCGCTCTGGATGCCAAGCTTCGAGGGTGCGACCTCGTCAAGCTCAGGGTCAGTGATGTTGCGCCCGGCGGGACAATGCGGGACCGAGCCACGGTCATCCAGCAGAAGACGGGGCGGCCTGTGCCGTTCGAGATCACCGACGCCAGCCGAGATGCGCTATCTGTGTGGCTGGCGTTGCGGGGCAAGCGCGCGGACGACTGGCTCTTTCCAAGCCGCTCGCGTCCCGGCGACCATCTGACAACACGTCAGTACGCCAGATTGGTTGGTGAGTGGGTCGCCATGATCGATCTGGAGCCGGTTGATCAGCGCATTCTGACTTACTACGGGCCAAAGTAACGTCCGCTCGCGTTGTCAGTCCCAGTTGGTGCGGCCGCCGGCGATCATGCCGCCGTCCACCACCAAGTCGTGACAGTTGATGTAGGAGCCTTCGTCCGAGGCCAAGAACAATGCCGCCGTAGCTATGTCATGCGGCAACCCGGACCGATGTAATGGCGTGGCTTTGGCGAGGTTGCGGGTCAGCTTGTCCAGCTTGGCCTTGGCATGTGCCGGTTCGAGGCCGGCTGACACCTGTGATCCGCCAAAGAAGATCGGAGTCGCGATCGCGCCGGGAGAAATGCAGTTCACCGTCACACCGTATTGGCCAAGTTCCATCCCGGCCATCTCGGTGGCGCGTTTCACGCCCGCCTTGGCGATCGAATAGAGGTACCCGCCCATGTGGCCCCGCAGGGCCGCTACGGATGAGTTGTTGATGATCGCGCCGCGGCCCTGGTTCTTCATGATCGGCGCGGCGTGGCGGATGCCGAACACCACGCTTCCAAGAAGCAGGTTCATGGCGTAGGCGAAGTCCTCGCCGGTGACGCTTAGCGGATCACCCGCAGTGGGCCCCCCGGCGTTGCTGAACAAACAATCAAGCCGCCCGAACCTGGCGGTCGTTGCCTCAATAGCAGCCTTGATGTCGGCCTCTCGCGTAACATCAGTTGCGATGAAATCGGCCGATGCGCCGAGCGCAGCGATCATTTCGTGGCCCTTGTCGCCATTGCGGCCAGCGATCATCACCTTTGCGCCTTCGGCGACAAACAACTCGACCGTAGCCTCGCCGATGCCGCTTGTGCCGCCAGTGATCAGCGCGACCTTGCCGTTCAGTCTTCCGGTCATTGTATTTCTCACTCAGGTCAGGCGCCGCCAGCGCGGCTGTTCAGTTTGAATGACAAGTTGCGCGGGCGCAGGAGTTCGGGTGGGCCTATGACAGCGTTCGCCCGATCCCTCGGTTTGCGAAGGCCTTCGACGTTCAGCGCGCGGTCAAGCTGACAACTTCCCGCCGAGGGCTTCGATTCCAGCGCAGGCAAAGCGACCGACGGCTTCGACCCATATATGGGAACTTAGCTGCGTTTGCTCCTCATCTGTCATCGCCGTCCACGTTGTATTGTAGGGAACGCCCGCCATTAGGATGACCGTCGTCGACACCATCTTGCTGATCGTAACGTACGAAGCGTCCGGAAATAACTCGCGAAGTTCAGCTACAAATCGCTCGCGTAGGGGGGAGACTATCTCATCAAAGACTGAGTCCGCGGACTTAACCGGCTCGATGAGGACGCGAGCCAGGATGCGTCCATAGGGCCGCCCGTTCGCGCTGAGGGCCAACTCCATGTGGGGGGCGATGTATGCGTTCACCAGCGCCCTCAGGCGGTCGTGTCCGCGGGCCTCGTCGGAGATCGCATCCATGCGACGCTGCCGCTCCGCCTGGATGCCCGCGAGATGCGTCTTGATGACCTCCTGGTACAACGCCTCTTTCGAACCGAAATAGTAGTGAGCGGCGGCGCTGTTTACCGCCGCATCGCGCTGGATCGCCCTCTGGCTCGCGCCTTCAAAACCGTGTTCAGCAAAATGCCGCGCGGCTGCCTCGAGGAGTCGTTCACGGGCGCCATCTCGTTCGCCACCTGTCCTCACGTCCATAACCGTCTCAACTTTCCACAAAACGCGACCGCTCCAGAATGTTCTTGCCACAGTCAGTCGACTGGTTCAATGTCCAGCAAGGGATCAGTCAGTCGACTGACTAAATGGCGAGCGAAGCGCCAAGGGGAACCGAGATGGGTTGTTTGAAGATGGCCTTGTTGGCCGGCGTGTCCGCGGCCGCTTCCGCGAGCGGCGCACCCGCCTTCGCCCAAGCCGATACCGGCATGATTGAAGAGATCGTGGTTCGCGGCCAGCGACGCGAGCAGACTTCATTCGAGACGCCGGTGCAGATTACAGCTTTGAACCGGGATGACTTAGACAAGGCCAACGTCCTGACCTTGATCGATCTGCAGAACAAGATTCCCAACACCTACTTCGGCGGGGGCGGAAACTACGGGGGCAACACCATCTCCATTCGCGGCGTCGGCGGCAGCGCGACGGTGTTCGGCGAAGAGCCCGTCGCGGTGTTCGTCGACGACCAGTTCGTTGCGCGGGGGATCGCCACCTCGGCCTTGCTCGACATGGAATCGATCGAAGTGCTGCGCGGGCCGCAGGGTACGCTCTACGGCCGCAACGCCACCGCCGGTGCCGTGCTGCTGCGCTCGGCGAGGCCGAAGCTTGATGAAGCCGGCGGCTTTGCGAAGCTGAATCTCGCCCAGTTCGGCGAAGAACGCTACGAGCTCGCCTATGGTGCGCCGCTCGTCTCCGGCAAGCTGGCTGTGCGCATGGCGGCGCTCTACAACGAGCGTACCGGCTTCGCCCGCAATCTCGCCATCCCCGGCGACCACCTTGATGGGTTCGAGAATACGCGCCTGCGCGCCTCACTGCTCTGGGCGCCCACGGACAGGACGGAGGTCTTCGCCCTTGTGGAGACGGCGACCGGCACAAGCCGGGCCCCGGCCATCCGTTACTCCCTGAACACCAGCAACTCCATTCGCATCCCCGCCGCACAGATCGACACGCTGAAAGACCGCGACTTCGCGCTCAATACGCCCAACTACAGCGACCTTGAGGACACGCGAGCCGTTGTTTCGGCCAAGATGAAGTTCGAGGGTTTCGACGTCATCGCCGATTCCTCCTACTTCTACGGCAACGTAGTGGGCGAAACCGACTCCGACGGGACGGGTGCCACGCTGGTGTACAACGCTGGCCGGTTCCAATCGCAGCTCTACACCCAGGACCTGCGTGTTGTGTCGAACGGCTCGGGCCCTCTGGACTGGATCGTCGGCCTGTCGGCCGTCGAGGACAAGTTCCAGATGCCCTACTTCTTCATCCGCAATCAGGTGTCTCCGGCCTTCGGCAACCTGGGCTTCTTCTCCACGCAGAAGGCCAAGGCCTACGCCGCCTACGCCGAGGGAACCTACCGGGCCACCGACCGCCTGTCGCTCACCCTGGGCGCCCGGGCCACCCATGAGCGCAAGACCGTCTATGTGGACCGCCTGTTCCGCAACCTGACCACCGGCGCAATTGCCCTGGATCCGCCGCCTTATGCGTCCAAGGCCAGTTGGGACAACGTTTCGCCCCGCGCTATCGTCAAGTACGCGGTCAACGATAGCGTCAACCTCTACGCCAGCATTTCCCGCGGCTTCAAGGGCGGTGGCTTTAACGCCTTTGGAGCGGATGCAGCCTTCGATCCGGAGACCATCACGTCCTACGAAGCCGGGACCAAACTTCGGCTCCTGGATGGGCGTCTTCGAGTCAACGCGGCGGCCTTCAACTACGATTACAAAGATCTGCAAGTGCGCCTGGGTGTGCCTGGCGGCGGCGTTGCGATCGCGTCGGCCGAGGGCGCGAAGGTCACCGGCGCCGAGTTTGATTTCTCGTACCGAGTGACCGAGGGCCTGACGCTGTCCGGATCGGGCGCCCTGCTTGACACCAAGTACAAGACCTTTCTGACGCCGAACTTGGTCGGGGCCCTGGTCAGCGCCGGCGGAAACGACCTGAGCCGCGCGCCCAAGGCCCAGTATTCAATCGCGGCGGACTATTCCTGGCCCATTGGCGACAGCCTGTCCGCCAGTCTCTCTGCGTCCGCCCATCACACGGGAGGGGTAGTCTTCATCCCCACGGACCAGGCCAGTGCGGCGTGGCGGGCCAAGGCCTATACCGAGGTTGATTTGCGCGCGAGCGTGGCCGCCGCGGACGGCCAATGGGAGGTCTCCGTGTTCCTCCAGAACGCGACCGACACCTTCGTGGTCACAAGCATCACGGCGGCCGCCAACTTCCCCATCGCCGGCTTCAACGAGCCGCGGAAGCTCGGTGTCGAACTCAGCAAGCGGTTCTGAAGTCACGCGCGCACACCGGCTGGAGAGTGGGAGAGATGATGAAGCGGGTGACCTTTGCCCCCGCAACCTATCCCGAACGCGTCGGCGCTCTGAAAAGTGATGGCGATGTCTTCGATCTCACGGCCGCAGCGCACGGCGCTGTGGCCGCCTCCATCTCGCGGGATAGAGCGCTACATCAAGGCGAGGTGATTCGCTCCGGCGCGGTCGTCGGCGGATGAAGGCTCACGCACATGCGGTTCCTGCAGTCCAGCGACGTCGTCACGCTCCAAGTAGAGAAGATCGGCACACTGACCAACCGTGTCGTTTTTTCCTGAACCCTTCCAAGACCTTGGGGTCCATCCGTCGCTCCAAGGCGGCAAACGCATCCGGAGCCTGATCCATCATGGCCATCGCCGAAATGCCTGAGCCTGCCGGCCTTTGGTCTGCGCCCGGGGCGACTGGAGAGTTCCAGCGCGGTTGGCGGGTGCTCGTTGCCAGCTTCGTCGGCATTGGCGTCAGCACTGCGGGACTGGTGAACTATTCCGCGGGTATCTTCATGCGCCCACTCGAAGCCGCCTTTGGCTGGACGCGGGCGGAAATCGGTGCCAGCGCGATCCTGACCACGATCGCATTCATCCTCACGGCGCCGTTTGCCGGCAGATTGATCGACCGAATGGGCCTTCGCCTCATTACGCCGATTTCCCTGCTTCTGTACGCCGCCTGCATCTTCGCGCTCAGCCGTATGCAGGGCAGCCTGGTACTCTACTACGCAATCGTTCTGACGATGACCGTCGTCGGCATCTGCTCGACACCGCTGGCATTCACGCGTGCGGTGACCGCCTGGTTCGAACGGAACCGCGGGCTGGCGCTTGGCCTGGCCCTTACAAGCACCGGCGTCGCCGCAGTCATGCTGCCAAAGTTTCTGACACCGTTTGTGGAAGAGCACGGCTGGCGGGCCGGCTACGGCCTGCTTGGTTTCATCGTCCTGTGCGCAACGCCGCTCGTCTGGCTCTGGATTCGGGATGCGCCGCTACAGACGGGGGTGGGGCCTTCGGACACGCGGCCCTCCCTGCAGGGCGCGACCTTCCTTGAAGCGCGTCGAGATCAAACCTTCTGGCGGTTAGCCGCGATATTCTTCCTCGTCGCGTTGGCTGTGAATGGCCTGATCGTTTCCTTCATTCCCTTGCTAGAAGACGCCGGTCTTAGCGCAACACAGGCCGGGAGTTTCGGGGCCGTGGTTGGCCTCTCGGTGATGGCTGGCCGACTTCTTACCGGGATCGTCATCGACCGGGTCTTCGCGCCCTACGTCGCGGCCACAATCTTCGCCCTTGTGGCGGTCGGCTTCCTGCTGTTTGCACTATTCGGCCTGCCATTTACGCTTGTGGCGGCGGTGGCCCTCGGCTTCGCCATGGGGGCCGAGGTCGACCTCATCGGCTACTTCGTGGCCCGCTACTTTGGCCTCGCAAGCTACGGACAAATCTACGGCGCCCAGTACAGCATTTTCGTCGTGGGCGCGGGGCTGAGCCCGATGCTGGCCGGATTCGTCCATGACGTTCTGGGTGACTATCAGGTCGCCCTTCTGGGCGCTTCTGGCCTGCTCATGGCGGCGTCTCTGCTCACGGTCGGCCTCCGCCGCTTCCCCAATTTGACCCCCACCCCTCATCTGGAGCCCGTCAAATGATGGAACTCTACAACTCCGCATTCTCCACCTGTAGCCAGAAGGTGCGCCTTTGCCTGCATGAGAAGGGCCTGGAGTTCGTTGATCGCCAGTTGAGCTTCACGGCGGGAGATCATCTCACCCCGGAGTATCTGGCGCTCAACCCCAATGGCGTCCTGCCCACGCTCGTCCACGATGGGGTACCCATCACCGATAGCTCGGTTATCTGCGAGTATCTCGAGGAGATCATGTCGTCCTCGCCTCTCATGCCCACTACAGCGGCGGAGCGGGCAAAGGTGCGAGCCTGGATGCGGTACATCGAAGAGGTGCCGACCACCGCTGTCAGGCCCCCTTCATTCAATGACCTTTTCTCAGACGCCAATGGCGCGCTCGATCGCGATGAGTTCGAGGCGCACGCAGAGCGACTGCCGTTGCGAAAACATTTCTATCTGAAAATGAACAACGGTCGTTTTGAACAGACCGAGATCAACGCCTCCCTCGAGCGACTGGCCCAGACCGTCCAGCGCATGGAGGCGGCTCTAGAAACCGGCCCGTGGCTGATCGGCGACATGTTCACGCTGGCTGACCTGATGCTTATTCCCCTGATGGTGCGGATGGATGATATCGGCTTGGCCCACATCTGGAACGACGCCCCTCGCGTTACGGACTGGTTTACCAGGGTCCAGGCCCGGCCATCCTTTTACAGGACGTTCTATCCCGGCGCGCGCATCAAGCCCGGGTCGTTCTCGATCGGGGCCGTGGAGCAAGTCGCCGAGCAGGCGGGCTAGCCAAGAACAGCACATTGAACTGGCGGGTTACGCCCAGCCGAACTGCAGGAGTAAGTGAAGTTGAACAATCTCAAGACCCGTTTGCGGCGGGTCATTACAGCGCTCGATTCAGAAGGGCGTTCTTTCGCCAGCATCGATGGCCCCCCCGGTGAGATCCTGGAGTGGCGTGAGGACGAGGGGCTGTACGAAATCTGGACTGACCCCGGCCAGGCGCTTGCAAGGCGAGACCGGGCTGACCTTTCTGCCGGTCCTGTGCAGCTGAGTCCGCCATTCGGTGGAATGAAGGTGCGCTGGTTCTCGGTGGCACCTTCCAGGGCGGGCGACGAAAGCGATGAGGACCTCGCCTCTGGCGCGGCCAGTGCATTTGCTCAGATCGGTGCGGCACAGGATCAACCCGATACTTCACGCCATCCCGCGATGCACCTCACCTCCACGATCGATGTGATCGTCGTCGTCAGCGGTCGCGTGCGCCTGCTGTTGGACGCCGACGAACGCGTTCTCGGTCCAGGTGACGTTGTCCTGCAGCGCGGCACCAATCATGCCTGGGTGTGCGAAGGCGATGAACCGGCCGTTATGGTGGCCGTGCTCTCGGACAGGGTACTTGCATGAAGATGCCCCTGCAGCCGCCAAACACACCACGTTGGGCCTACACTAAGGGACTTCACGATCTGGGTGGCGGGTTGTGGGCCTATCTTCAACCTGACGGCGGCTGGGGGTGGTCGAACGCCGGCCTGATCGTCGACGGAGATCAATCGCTCCTGATCGACACACTCTTCGACATGCCCCTGACGCGCGAGATGCTCGGGCAGATGACCGATGCCACTGGACTGTCTCCGGACGACATCGGCGTCATCGTCAATACCCATGCCAATGGCGACCATACGCACGGGAACGGCTGCTGCGCCCACGCTGAGATCATTGCTTCAGAGGCAAGCATGGCTGAGATGGAGGCCTTCAGCCCGGAAGCCCTGGCCGCGCTCGTCGCTGACAGCTCGAAGCTTGGTGATGTCGGCCGATACCTGCAGGACATCTTCGGGGCGTTCGACTTCGCGGGCGTCGTGGAACGACTACCGACACGCACATTCTCGGGCGAACTCTCGCTTAGGGTTGGCGACAAGGCCGTCGAACTGATCGAGGTTGGGCCAGCTCATACGGCAGGCGACGTCCTCGTACATGTGCCCGCCGACCGAACGGTGTTTACGGGCGACATCCTGTTCATCGACGGAACGCCGATCATGTGGGCAGGTCCGGTCGGAAACTGGATTGCCGCCTGCCACCGGATCCTCGACATGGACGTGGATGTGATTGTGCCGGGTCACGGTCCCATCACGGACAAGGCTGGCGTCAGGCGGGTGCAGGATTACCTTTCATTCTGCCACCGGGAGGCTCGCCTACGCTACGACGCCGGCCTCAGCGTCCGCGACGCAATCCACGATATTGCATTGGGCGAGTTCAACGGCTGGACCGATGCCGAGCGCATCGCCGTCAACGTCGACACCCTCTATCGCGAGTACTGCGGAGACACCTCGCCGCCCGACACAATGGCCCTGTTCGGGCTGATGGCGGAGTTGCGACGGTAAGGCCAGATGCTCGCATGAGTCCGCGCGGCAGGTTCTGTGCGACCACCCGTAGCTGCGCCAATCGCGATGTCTGGGGAGCGAACCCGCGCTTCAATCTTGCCAGGCCATCAGTGGATGCGGGTAAGGCCCTGGCGATTCCATCACCGAGGCGGCCAAGCCTCCTGTGCCCACGTGGCGCAGCTTGGCCGAGAAGAGGAACGACGACAAATGCTCAAGACCACATCACTCGGCCGCAACAGCGGCCTGATCGTTTCCCGCCTGTGCCTGGGCACCATGAACTTCGGGGAGCCCGGTCGCGGCCACCAGGGCGACTGGACCTTGGGTATCGATGACGCCCGGCCCCTCCTCAAGGCGGCCATCGAAAAGGGCCTGTTCTATTTCGACTGCGCCGATATCTACGGCATTGGCGCCAGCGAGACGGTGGTGGGCGCACTGCTGCGCGAGCTACTGCCGCGGGACCAGTATGTGCTGGCCACCAAGATTTCCATGCCCATGGGCCGAAACCCGAACCAGGGTGGCCTATCGCGCAAGCATGTGATCGAGGGCGTGGACGCCTGCCTCAGGCGCCTGGGCGTGGACTATGTGGACAAGTTGGTCATCCACCGTCACCCGCAAGGGATCGCCGGCCACGAGACGACTCCAATCGAGGAAACCCTGGAGGCGCTGCACGACCTGGTGAAGGCCGGCAAGGTCACCTACCTCGGCGCTTCGTCCATGTTCGCATGGCAATTCGCCGAGCTGCAGCTCACCGCCAGGATGAATGGCTGGACGCCATTCGTTTCGATGCAGAACCACTACAACCTGGTCTATCGCGAGGAGGAGCGCGAAATGCTGCCCTATTGCGAGAAGACCGGCGTCGCCGTCACCCCCTGGTCCCCGCTCGCGCGCGGCATTCTGGCCGGTGCATATCAGGGTGGCTTCTCCGGCGGCTCCACCGCTCGCAGCCAGGGCCGCGACCGCCAGCGCACCGAGAGCCTCTACCAGGGCGAGGCCGTTTTCGACATCGCCGCCCGGGTCATGGAAACCGCCGACAAATACGGCAAGACCCCCGCTCAGATCGCGCTGGCCTGGCTGCTCTCAAAACCAGCCGTCACCGCCCCCATCGTCGGCGTCTCACGCGTGGAGCAGTTGGACCAGCTCATCGCTGCCACGGAGATCACTCTGGAGCCGGCCGACGTGGCCTATCTGGAAGAGCTCTACCGACCAGTACACAATCTACTCTCGATTGGGTCGTCGTAGCGGATCCTTTGCCCGACAGCCGTGTAGCGCTGGACTACCTGCGGCCGCGCGGTGACCACACCCGGAAGCTTCGCCAACTTCAGACTATAGATATTTCCGGGCTCGGGCTCTTAGAGCGTGACCGGATCAAGTTGCAGCATATCCGGAGTTGACGAGGTAGTTGGCGCATTCGTCGGCTGAGAAGTGGTCGAGGAGTTTGCCGATGCGTCGCCAGGTGGCCTCGACGGTGCGCTCTGCGGCTTTGCGCAGA
>CAIVVM010000071.1 GCA_903909375.1 uncultured Alphaproteobacteria bacterium | reverse complement strand
TCTGCGCAAAGCCGCAGAGCGCACCGTCGAGGCCACCTGGCGACGCATCGGCAAACTCCTCGACCACTTCTCAGCCGACGAATGCGCCAACTACCTCGTCAACTCCGGATATGCTGCAACTTGATCCGGTCACGCTCTAAGCCAGGCGAGCGGCGAAGGCCTCGACCACGTTGTTGCCGCTGGGGTCGACCACCTTGGGCGCCACGATCTGGCGGGCGAAATCCGAGGTGATGTAGCGGAAATCAGGTTCCGGCGTCGTCGCGGCGTTGAGGATGATGGCCCCGATGTCGGCGCCGGTCTGGCCATAGGTGGCGAAGACATTGCCGGTGGCGCCCATGTACTTGGCGACGATGGCGTCATAGGGCGCGGTGAAGGCGGACAGATCGCTGGACGCCCGGGTGCTGTTGACGAACTCGGTGTTGATGGGGCCGGGCTCGATGAGACTGACCTGGACGCCCAGCAGCCTGGCCAGCGGCGCCATGGCCTCCATCATGCCTTCGACGGCGAACTTGGCCGCGCAGTAGGCGTCGTTGAACGGCTGGCCGATAAGACCGCCGACGCTGGTGACCGTGATGATCCGGCCCGACCCCCGCTCGCGCATGTGGGGGAAGACCGCCTTGGTCATCCGCCAGACCCCGAAGAAGTTGATCTCCATGGTCCGTTCCAGGTCCTTGTCGCTGGTCTGCTCCAGCCCGCCCAGGAAACCAGCGCCGGCGTTGTTCACCAGCACGTCGATGCCGCCATACTTCTTCAGGACCTTGGCGACGCAGCTTTCGATGGATTTCTTCTTCTGGACGTCCAGCCGCTCGACCTTGACCTTGACGCCACTGGCCTTGGCCAGCGCCAGCAGCTCATCCTTCTTCGACGTGTCGCGCATGGTGGCGATGGTCTGGTAGCCGGCCTTGGCGAAGGCGATGGCGGTGTGCAGGCCGACGCCGGTTGAGGTGCCCGTGATGAGGACGACAGGGGCGGTCTTGGATTTGGGCATGGGTGAGTTTCCTGGGTAGATCGGGGCGAGGCTCTCAAACGGTCTAGCAAAGGAACATGACGCTAAGCCTCGAACAAGGTGACGACCTTCGCCAGCACTTCCTGCAGCTGATCTGCAGGGAGAGCCTCTACCCTGCGCCCGTCCCGAGCCGTGATATCAAGGACGCGCGGCTGATCGCAGCGTACAACGCCGGTCGTCTTGATGCCGGAAATCTGGACGGAGAAGCCAATCCTGCGCGCGAATTCGCCGCCACTTGTGATCGGTAGAACCACTGGAGCCTTTGTCACCTGATTGAATGCCGTCGGCGAAACTATCAAGACTGGTCGGTGGCCCTGTTGCTCACGACCTGCGGTCGGATTGAGCGACACCATGTAGATGTCGCCGCGCTTCACAGGAGTTCCTTGCCCATGCTCGGCCCATCGATCCAGGCCTGATCTTCGGCCGTAGCGGGTTCGGAATAATCGGAGGCGGCCAGTAGTTCCTCAAGCGTGTAGCGCGGTCGCGGCGACGCCTCGACCACCAGACGACCGTCATCGACAGCCATGCCAACAGAAGCACCGGCTTTCAGATTGAGCAGATCGAGCAACGCTGGTGGAACGGCCAGCATCACGGAGCCACCGACTTTCCGCAGATTGGTGGTGTGCATGATGAATCTCCATTATTATACGAAAGTATAACTAATTCGCTCAATTTGGTCAACCGTCAGCTATTGGTTGCCGACTGCCGGAAGCGCGGCGTGTCGTTCCATCAACATCGCCCGGCTTCACCGGCCCTCGACGGGACCGCCGGTCAGAACAATGCCCGCCTTCTCAAACGCCCGTCGCGCTGGCAAGTTTTCCGGATGGGGGTCGATGCCAACCGCCGGCACGCCGCTCCGGAAGAGCTGGTCTACATGTTGCCGCAGGAGGCGCGATCCGTGACCGAGGCCAAGCATGGCAGGGTCACCGACGTAAACATCCATCCCGCGGGCGCCCATTGGGAGGTAGTCGAAGTGATGCGGCGACCAATCATGGACGGCGTAGTCCTGAATGAATGCCAGGGGCTGTTCGGCAAGCTCGACGATCCACAGGGCGAGCCGGGGATCTCCGCGCGTTTCTGAAATCGGCTCCAGCGTCGGATCACCCCACCAGCGCCTTACAAGCGGCAGTGCGCGCCACGTATTGATCTGGGCAGCATCCGTTTCATCAACCCCTCGAATACGATAGAGCGGCTGCGCATCCATAACCCGTCGTGGTCCCTCACCGCTTCATGGCCGCCTTCACCGCCTCTGCGCGGATCGGCAGGTCGCGGACCCTTGCGCCGACTGCACGGAAGATGGCGTTGCCGATGGCGGGTCCGACGACTGTGGTCGCCGGTTCGCCCAGGCCGACAGGCGCCTCGCCACTGGCGATGAACTCGATGTCCATGTCCGGCACATCGCCCATCCGCAGCGGCGTGTAGCTGTCGAGGTTGAGGTCTCTGACCTGACCGTTCTCGAACGCCGTGCCTTCGAACAGGGCCAGGCTCATGCCCCAGAGCGCCGCGCCCTCCATCTGGGCGAGAGCGCCATCCGGGCTGACGATGGTGCCGGCGTCAGCGACCAGGGTCAGCTTCTCGACCTTCACGGCGCCAGTAGACGGATCGACCTTCACCCGGGCGGCGCAGGCCGTCCAGGTGGGCATGTCGCGTTCCTGGCCGAAGCTGGTGGCGATACCGAGCCCGGTGTTCTTCGGCAGCGGCTTGCCCCAGCCGGCCTTGGCGGCCAGCCGGTTCAGGACTGCCGCCTGTCGCTGGGCGCCGCCGACGGAATTGGGGGCGGAGCCGGCGTTCTTGCCGCTGGCGTCCAGCAGCTTGAGGCGGAAGGCCAGCGGATCAACGCCAGCCTTGGCCGCCGCCTCGTCCATGAAGCTCTCAAGCGCCCAGTTGGTCCAGCCGGGGCCGACGGACCGCAGCCAGCCCGGTCGGAAGGTCTGGTTGGCCAGGTCGTTACCGACCGCCCGCACCCGGTGAGCGCCGACGTTATACCAGTGGTTCGCGCCACTGATCGCAAAGGGGTCGTAGGCGACGCCATTGGCGCCCTTGGGCATGAAGAAGGGGGCCATCGCCTCCGTGGGCCATCCCGCGCAGGCCACGTGCTCCATGGCGGTGACGCGGCCGGCCTCGCCGAAGGCCATCTTCACGGTCTGGACCGAGGCGGAGCGGGGGCTGTCGAAGCGACTGTCGTCGGCCCGGGTCATGACCATCTTCACAGGCTTGCCGCCGATGGCCTTGGAGGCGAGGGCCGCGCCGACGGCATAGTCGCCATTCAGCCGCCGTCCGAAACCGCCACCCAGCAGATAGGTGCGCAGGACAATTGTATCCTCCTTGCGCCCCAGCGCCTGGGCCAGCCAGGGCAGAACCAGTGATTGCCACTGGTTGCCGGTGTGGACCTCGAACTTCCCGTCCTTCTCGAAGGCCAGCGCATTGACCGGCTCCAACTGGAAGTGGAGGGCCGTGGCGGTGGTATAGGTCTGCTCCAGGGTCGATGTCGCGGACTTGAAGGCGGCGTCGACGCCCGGATCCTCCACGACCAGACCGCCCTTGGTCTTGTCAGATACCAGCACGCGGGCGCGGGCCTGGAGGTCGGCTTCCGACACCTTGATGGCGTCCGGAGATGTCCAGGTCACCTTCAGCGCCTCGGTGGCGCGATCAGCGGCCACGAAACTGTCGGCATAGACCATCACCCAGCCGGGAACGGTTCCGGAGGGGTCATCCAGGGCGATGGCGCGGATATAGCCCGGCACCGCTTTTGCGGCGCTTTCGTCGATCGACGCCACCGTGGAGCCATAGCGCGTCGGCGGCAGTTTCGGGCGCGCATAGACCATGCCCGGAACCTTGGCGTCGAGGCCGTAGACGCCCTTGCCATTGGTCTTGTCAGGGATGTCCCGCGCCGGCGCCGGCTTGCCGATCAGTTTTCGCTGGGCGGGGGTCTTGATCGGGAGTTTGGCGAGTTCGGCTTCGGTGAACTTCCGGCTGAGATCGCCTCTGGCGATGATGTCGCCGTAGGTGACGGACGCCTTGCCCGCGACCACGGCGCTGTTGCGGGCGACACAGGCGGAGGCGGGCACGCCCAGCAGCCTGGCCCCGGCTTCGATCAGGGCGATGCGGCCCGCCGCGGCGGCCTGGCTGTAGAGCGGATAGCTCTGCCAGATCGACCAGCTGCCGCCGGTGGCCATCAGGCCCCACTTGGGATCGGAGTCCACGTGGTCAATCCTGACCTTCGACCAGTCGGCTTCCAGCTCGTCGGCGACAATACGGGCGATGGCGGTACCCACATGCTGGCCCATCTCGGCGCGGATGATGTGGACAGTGATCGTCCCTGCCCTGTCGATGTCGTACCAGATGGTGGGTGCAAAGCTGTCGGCAGCCTGGGCGGGCGCGCTGGCGCTGAACATGGCGCCGGCGGCCGTAACCGTGATCAGGAAGCCGCGACGCGAGGGCGCGAGGTCGGCCCCGGGGCCGTTGTCGAGGGAGACGCTCATGCCTTCACTCCAGCGGCCAGCTTGATCGCCTTCTTGATCCGCACATAGGCCATGCAGCGGCACAGGTTTCCGGCCATGGCGGCGTCAATATCGGCGTCGGTCGGCTTCGGTTTGGACTTCAGCAGGGCGGCGGCCTGCATGATCTGGCCCGACTGGCAGTAGCCGCACTGGGGTGCCTGGGTCTCGATCCAGGCCTTCTGCAGGACATGCTCGCCGCCCAGGCCTTCGATGGTGGTCACGGACTGTCCGGCGACAGACGATACAGGGGTGAGGCATGAGCGCACCGCCTCGCCGTTCACATGCACGGTGCATGCGCCGCACTGGCCGATGCCGCAGCCGAACTTGGTGCCGGTGAGGCCCGCGTCGTCACGGATGGCCCACAGCAGCGGTGCATCGTCCGGGCCATTGACTGTGACATTCCGCCCGTTCAGTCGAAAGGTGGTCATGACGTTTTCCTGGCCCGCGTCCGGACCGCATCGGACGCCAACCCGCGCGATGCCGCAAGTCTGAATCCGGGCGGAAACGAATTCCGGTGGCGCCGGCCCGCGCCCACCTTAAGGTGGGGCCAAGAAATACAGGTGAGGAAACCTACATGAGACTGTCCGCTCCACGCGTCGCACCCTTGCGCGATGAAGATCTCTCGCCCGAACAGGCCGAGGCCCTGCAGCCGGTTCGAAACGGCAAGCTGGGGGTGCTGAACATCTTTCGCACTCTGGCTCATGCGCCCAAGGCCCTGAGCCGGTTCAACCAGTGGGGCGGTTATGTGCTGTCCCGGCGCAACGACCTGCCGGCGCGGGAACGGGAGATCGTGATCCTGCGCGTGGGATACCTCTGCAAGTCGGGCTACGAGTTCACCCAGCACACCCGGATCGGCCTGGACTCGGGCCTGACCGCCGCAGAGATCGAGGCCATCAAGCGCGGCGCCGACGCCGGCTGGAGCCCGGCCGATGCTGTGCTGATCCGGGCGACCGATGAACTCCACACGGATCACTTCATCAGCGACAGCACCTGGAACCTTCTCAAGCAGCACTACACCGAGAAGCAGTGCATGGACCTGGTCTTCACCACGGGCCAGTACACCCAGGTCTCCATGATGCTGAACACCTTTGGCGTGCAGCTGGACGCCGGACAGGTCCTTGATCCAGAACTCAAGGGCTACTGAGATGGCGGGCCGCCTCGAAGGCAAGACGGCGGTCATCGTTGGCGCAGGCCAGTCGCCGGGCGAGACGATCGGCAACGGACGCGCCATCGCCCTGCTGTTCGCCGCCGAGGGTGCGCGGGTGCTGTGCGTTGACCGGATCGCGGAGCGGGCTGAGGAGACCGCCGCCATGATCCTGGAGGCCGGCGGCGAGGCCAGCGCACTACAGGCCGACGTCACCCGCTCCAGAGAGGTCGCCGAGATCGTGGCCCAGGCCATGGGGCGTCTCCAGCGTATCGATATCCTGGTCAACAATGTGGGCATCGGCGGTGGGGACGGGCCTGCTCACCGCGTCGAGGAGGCGGCCTTCGACCGCATCCTTGCTGTCAATCTCAAGGGCATGTGGCTGGTCACCAAGGCGGCGCTGGGGGTCATGCGCGAGCAGAAGGCCGGGGCCATCGTCAATATCTCGTCGCTGGCGGCGCAGGCCGGGGGGATTCAGCTTGCCTATGAGATCTCCAAGGCAGGGGTTAACCGATTGACCGCCAGCGTGGCCATCTCACAGGCGCGATACGGAATCCGGTGCAATGCGGTCCAGCCAGGCCTGATCGATACGCCGATGGCGGTGGCGGGGATCGCCGGGGCCAGCGGCCGCAGCCAGGCCGAGGTCCGGGCCGAACGTGACGCCCGTGTGCCGCTGGGCGGCAAGATGGGAACCGCCTGGGACATCGCCCATGCCGCCCTTTTTCTGGCTTCGGACGATGCGCGCTTCATCACGGGGGCGATCCTGCCGGTGGACGGCGGCATGGGCGTCAGAATTGGCTGATCCGGGTCCGATTGCGATGGTCCCGGCGCCTGCGTCGGCCTAGAATCCTGTCATGACCGTACTGGGCGTGCCGCTGGAATTCTGCCTGTTCGGCCTGACCCTGCTTGGCGTAGCGGTGTTGCACAACCGCACGCTCGAGGTGGCGCTGACCGGCCTGGCGGGCATCCTGATCTATCAGGGAATATGGGGCGCGTTTCCCACGGGCGAAGGCCTTGCCGCACTGGGCCAGCATGCCCTGCATGAGTGGGTCATCCTGACCAACATCCTGTTGCTGCTGGTGGGGTTCGGCCTGCTGGCCAACCAGTTCGAGCTGTCGGGGCTGCCCGACCACATGCCGGGGTTGCTGCCGGACAGCTGGCTGGGCGGTCTGGCGATGCTGGCGATCGTGTTCGTGCTGTCGGCTTTCCTGGACAACATCGCCGCCGCCATCATCGGCGGTGTGATGGCGCGCCACCTCTACCAGGGCCGGGTCAGCGTCGGTTTTCTGGCCTCCATTGTGGCGGCCGCCAACGCCGGCGGCGCGGGCAGCGTGATCGGCGACACCACCACCACCATCATGTGGCTGAAAGGCGTCGCGCCGCTGGAGGTGATCCCGGCCTATGTGGCCTGTCTGGCCGCCTTCGCGGTTTTCGGTGTGGTCGGAGCCCTCTCGCAGCAACGCTATCAACCGATCCTGAAGCATGACGTACCGGGCCATCCGATCCACTGGCGACGGGTGGTGATCGTGGGCATTGTGCTGACAGCCGCCATCGCGGCCAATATCGCGGCAAACCTGCTGTCACCCGGCGAGGCGGCGGCGCCATGGCTCGGATTGGCGGTCTGGGCGGCCCTGCTTGCGACATCTCTGATCGCCCGACCGGACTGGACTGTGGCGCAGTCTTCTCTCAAGGGCGCGCTGTTTCTGGTGGCCCTGGTCGCGGCTGCGTCGCTGATGCCGGTGAACGCGCTGCCGGACCCGTCGTGGCAGACGACCTTCGGGCTGGGCGTTGTCTCCTCGGTGTTCGACAACATCCCGCTTACGGCTCTGGCGCTGGAGCAGGGGGGGTATGACTGGGGGCTGCTGGCCTATGCGGTGGGCTTCGGCGGCTCGATGCTCTGGTTCGGCTCCTCCGCAGGTGTGGCGCTGACCAATCTCTATCCGGAAGGGCGCTCGGTGGGGGCCTGGTTGCGTCAGGGCTGGCATGTGCCGGTCGCCTACGTCGCAGGCTTCTTCGTGATGTTCGGGCTGCTGGGCTGGCGGCCGGGGTAGGGCGCTGCATTCCCCGGCTTGCCGTCAGACAGGAGCAACGGCTAGGTGACCGGATGCCCGTCTCCGCCAGCTACCGTCCCGACCCACAGTTCCCGGCCCTCGGCCCGGAGTACGGCGACCCCGTGGCTGCAGCGGACTTCCCGCAGACGATCCTGCGGTTTCGCAACGATCGGGCGGCGGCGTGTGTCGGCCTCGACACCCTGAGCGACGCCGAGTGGATCGCCCACTTCGGCCGGTTTCAGCCCCTGCCGGGCAATATCGATCCGCCGCTGGCCCAGCGCTACCACGGCCACCAGTTCCGGTCCTACAACCCCGACCTGGGCGACGGGCGCGGGTTCCTCTTCGCCCAACTGCGGGAGGCCGGTTCCGGTCGGCTGCTCGACCTCGGAACGAAGGGATCAGGCCAGACGCCCTGGTCGCGGTCCGGCGACGGCCGGCTGACCTTGAAGGGCGGGGTGCGCGAGGTGCTGGCCACGGCGATGCTGGAAGCGCTGGGCGTTCCCACGTCCCGGTCGTTCTCGCTGATCGAGACTGGAGAGGCGCTGGAGCGGGGCGATGAACCCAGCCCCACCCGCGCTGCGGTGCTGGTTCGCCTCTCGCACAGCCACATCCGCTTTGGCAGTTTCCAGCGCCATGCCTACTTCGACAGCGCCGAGCGGGTTGGCGCCCTGATCGACCACGTGATCGCGAACTATTACCCCGACCTTGACGGTGCGAACGACCGCCCCTCAGCCTTGCTGCAGGCGGTGGCTGGACGGGCAGCGCGCATGACTGCCGGCTGGATGGCGGCGGGGTTCGTCCACGGCGTGCTCAATACCGACAACATGAACCTGACGGGCGAGAGTTTTGACTACGGCCCCTATCGATTTCTGCCGCACTCCGATCCCAACTTCACGGCCGCCTATTTCGACCACCAGGGGCTCTACAGCTTCGGTCGTCAGCCGGAGGCGGTGTTCTGGAACCTGCAGCAGCTGGCCGGGTGCTTCTCACTGGTGAGCAACAGCGACGCCCTGGTCGATGCCTTGAACGGCTTTGGACCGGCCTATCGGCGCGCGCTGATGGACGCCATGCTGTCGCGGCTGGGCGTAGGGTCCGAGGGAGATGACGCCGACGCCATCCTGGTTCAGTCCGCCTTTCAGGCGATGGCGGAGGGCGGTCCGTCGCTGAGGTGGGAACCCTTCTTTTTCGACTGGTTCTGCGCTGGCGAAGATCGCGCCCTGGCCGGGCCCAGAGGCGGGCTCTACGCCACCCAGCCGTTCCTCACGTTCCGCCAGTGTCTTGCCGCACATGCCCCTCTGCGCCCGGAACGGCTGGCGGATCCCTACTTTTCCGGCCCCGAGCCTGAGGAGTTGTTGATTGACGAGATCGAGGCGATCTGGGCGCCCATAGCGCAGGCGGATGACTGGTCGGCGTTCAGCGCAAAGCTGGTTCGGGTGGAGGCGGCGCGTCGGGCCTGGGGCCTTGTTCCGCCTTCGGGCGAGACGCCCATTGCGCCAGGATAACGGCCAACAGGGTGACCATCGCGCCGGTCGCCTGCAATGGCCCAATGGCCTCGGCGAACAGCACCCACCCCAGTGAAGCCGCCACGACCGGCTGAACCAGCACCACCACCGAGGCGGTCGATGTCGGCAGCCGCCCCATTGCCCAGGCGATGGAACCCTGTCCGCCCACATGCATCAGGCCCAACCCTGCCAACGCGGCCCAGCCGAGGGCGCTGGACGGCAGGATCGGCTCGCCGGCGATCAGGGCTGCGACCAACAACAGGGGGGCGCCAACGATGCTCACCCAGAACATCAGCTGGCTGGCGCCGTGGGTCTTTCGGCCTTGCGCCATGCACAGAAAGTAGAATGCGTACCAAAGGGCGGTCAGCACCGACAGCCCGTCGCCCAGGGGCTGGTTGACCAGAGCCCCGCTGCCCTTTTCGAAGGCCATGACCCAGGCGCCGCCGGTGGCCGCAGCCACTGCCAGCAGGAACAGGCCCGTGGGTCGCTGCTTCAGAAAGATCCAGGCAAAGGCGGTGACGACGATCGGCGTCAGGTTCGACAGGACGGTAGCGTTGGTCACCGACGTATAGTGGATGGCGTAGTGCCAGAAGCCGAGGTCCAGGGCGAAGAACAGCCCCGCCCAGAGCGCCATGACCGGGGGGCGCCCGATGCCGCCTGTATTGCGGACCGTCAGGAGCGCCAGCAGGGGGAGCGCCAGCGCCAGTCGCCAGAATCCCGCCGCTGCAGGCCCGGCTTCCGTAAGTCGAACGAAGATCGGCGATAGTCCAATCACGCAGGCGCCGAACAGCAGCACACCCACGGCGCGCCAGTCCATGCGCGCTGCCGGTTCCGCCGTCGTCTCAGTCAAAGCCCAGTTCCCCCTTCAGCTCTGCCGCGCTCATACCGCGTTCGCGCAAAGCGCGCAGACTTTCTGCGCCGGTTCGCTTGGCCAGCCGGCGGCCTTCGGCGTCCAGCAAAAGAGGGTGATGCTGATAGGCGGGTGTCGGCAGGTCGAGGAGCGCCTGCAGCAGGCGCTGAACGTGGGTGGCCTCGGCCAGGTCCGCACCCCGGATGACATGAGTTATCCCCTGCAGGGCGTCGTCCACCACCACGGCCAGGTGGTAGGCCACCCCCACATCCTTCCGGGCCAGAACGACGTCGCCGCCTGGTTCAGGGTTGGCGGTGAAAGTCTGGCCGGCGTCTGAAAACGTGAGGCCTTGCCACCCGCCCAGGCGCTGCCTTGCCGCATCCAGGGAAAGTCTCCAGGCAAAGGGTTCACCGGTAGCCAGTCGCCGGGCCTCCTCGCGGGCGGGCAGGGGCGCGCTGCGAAAGGCGTCCACAGCGCCGTGGGGCGCAGATGTCATCGCCTGGGCGATCTCTTTCCGGGTGCGGAAACAGCGATAGAGCAGCCCATCGCCTTCGAGGCGTGTAAGGGCAGATTGGTAGTCCGCCATATGCTCGGACTGACGTCTGACCGGGATCTCCCAGCTTAGGTCCAGCCAGGTCAAATCTTCGCCGATCGCCGCCTCGAACGCGGGCCGACATCGTGTCGCGTCGATATCCTCGATGCGGAGCAGGAACCGACCACCTGCGGCCTGCGCGGCACGATGGGCCGTCAGCGCCGACAACGCGTGGCCGCGATGCAGATAGCCGGTGGGCGAGGGAGCGAAGCGGGTGACGAACACCCGCCCAGTTAGCAGTCCTGATGCGGTTTGGGGAACAGGCCCATATGGTTGAGCACCGCCTCGAAAAACGGCCGTTCGCCGCCGAGCTCGGCCTTCAGGTGGTCGAATTGTTTGAAGCTCGCCATTTCGGCCAGGCCGTGCGCGCCGCACCAGGCCGCCACGCCGGCGAGCTCCAGGTGTCGGTCCTGCTCGGGGTCGGCGCCGTTCTCGATCATGGTGTCGCGCACCATGCAGTAGGCGCTGTCCTCCTCGGGCATCTCGTCCTTGTCGCGGGCAGCGTCGTACATGACGCGGTAAAGCGCGGGGTTGTCGCGGGCGAAACAGACGTAGGCTATGCCCAGCGCGGTCAATTGCTGCATCCCGGTGGTGGCGGCCTTGGCGGCGGCCATCTGGGTTCCCAGAATGTCCCAGCCCTCGTTGGCGATGGCGTCCAGCAGCTCTGCCTTGTCCTTGAAGTGATGATAGGGCGCGGCTGGACTGACCCCCGCCTCACGCGCCACAGCGCGCAGGGACAGCGCGCTGGGACCTTCGGATTCCAGCAGTCGGCGGGCGGCGTCCACGAGGGCGCGCGTGAGATCGCCGTGATGATAAGGGCGTGGTCCGACGCTTTTGGCTTCGCTCATGACATTACCATAAATTCATATGAGCCCGCTGTACACAGATCTTGACGCCGCTCAGATGGGTTCCTATCTGAGCACTGTTCAAATAAGAAACACCCTCAAATCGATGGGGGTCCATGAAACTGAAAAGGTGTGTGTCATGTCTCTTGAAAAGTTCGAACGGCTCGTTGATCGCGCGGTTCCGGTGTTCCTCCTGTCCCTCAGCCTGATCGCGGCCTTCGGCACAGCGGCGCTGAGCGCCTAGTGGTCTTTCGGACCGGCGCCGATAACCGTGAGAAGGGGGCCCGCGTGGCCCCCTTTTTCGTTCCTGGCTCACACGATGATGTGCAGAAACGCATATCAGGTCGGCAAAATCAGTTATCTATGCAGTGTTCAGATGCTGATATCCAATCATTGTCCAGATGGACACGGGGCTCGGATCAACCGAGCCCGAAGCTGAGCGGAGACCTGCCATGACCAACCTGCTGAACCGTATTCTCGACCTGAGCGTTTCCTTCGCCGTCCTGGGTCTGACCCTGACCATCGCTGGAGCCACCGCCGGCCTCGGCGTCTGAACTTGCAACGCGGCTAGCGCCTCGTCCGGACACTTTCCCGGGCGGGGCCAAAGGCCCGCTCCCAGGCTCGTCTCGTCGTAGAGTTGTCTCCGAATCGAGCCTATAGTTTCCGAATTCGTCCGATCTTCTTCAGAGGATGTTCGTCTTCAGGTCCACGCTGAGCCCCTTCATCAGGTCTTTCCGCAGCATCGGGCGCCGCCATGCAGGTGGTTAGTCACGCGCCGTCCGGCTGGCCCTGTCTGGTGCTTAACGCCGACTTCCGGCCGCTCAGCTACTATCCCCTGTCGCTCTGGCCCTGGCAGGATGTGATCAAGGCGGTGTTCCTGGACCGGGTCGATGTGGTCTCCACCTATGACCAGATGATCCACTCGCCCTCCTTCGCCATGAAGCTGCCGAGCGTGGTGTCTCTCAAGCAGTATGTGACCCAGGATCGGCCCCCGGCGTTCACCCGGTTCAACCTCTTCCTGCGTGACGGCTTCACCTGCCAGTACTGTCCGTCGACCGATGACCTCACATTCGACCACGTTATCCCGCGATCCCGAGGGGGCCGGACCACCTGGGAGAATATCGTCACGGCCTGCGCACGCTGCAACCTGACCAAAGGCGGCCGCTTGCCCGCGCAGGCGCAGATGCACCCCCGCCAGAAGCCCCGTCGTCCCACCGCCCATGAACTGCAGAACCGCGGTCGCCGCTTCCCGCCGCATCACCTGCACGAGAGCTGGCTGGACTACCTGTACTGGGACATCGAACTGGAGGCCTAGACGCCGGCGTCGCTGATAACTTGCCTCACCAGGGTTTCGACCACTCTCTGGGCCTGCTCTACGGAAAGACCCTGTTCACGGCGCAGGCGCGACCAGGCTTCGAAGCTCATCAGGAGATCCAGGGTCTCGACCTTCAGCGGGTCCGCGGTGATCTCCTGCGGCAGGACCTGTTCCAGCTTGGCGCGCAGTTCGGTCGCCAGCCGGTCCGCATCGGCGCCCAGAAACCGGGAGCGGTGGCGGAACGCGTCGGCGGCGCGCCTGAAGGGTCCGATGGTCTCAAAGGCCATGGCGCGGCGGCGGACCAGTTCGAGAAGTCGCTCCGGCCAACCGGTCTCTGGCAATGGCCGCTCACTGATCGCGCTCACCTGGGTTTGAATGACCAGCGACATCTCCCGATAGAGGCTGTCCATGTCCTGGAAGTGACGGAAAACGGTGCGCAGGCCCACGTCGGCCCGGGCGGCGACCTGCTCGGCGCTGGGTGCAATCTGACCCTCGCGGACGATGTCCATCATGGCCGCCACGATCCGCGCTCTGTTGTCCTGGCCGCGTTGGCGGCGGCCGTCGACGGTGTCTGCAGGGTCCTGTTGCGTCGCAGGGTTCATGACCTCATCTCGCCTGTCGGAGACCAGCTGTCGAGGGGTTCGCTCAAGCCTTGACCCATCCATATAGTGACATTATCCGTGTCATTATATCCGTGATCGAGGGATTCCCAAATGCAGGTTCTCAGAACGCCCGACTCCCGCTTCGAGGGATTGGCCGACTGGCCCTTCGCGCCGCAGTACCACACCCTGACGGATGCTGACGGCACGCAGATGCGCCTGCACTATGTGGACGAAGGACCGCGCGACGGTGCGCCGGTCCTGCTGATGCACGGCGAGCCGTCGTGGGCTTACCTTTATCGCCACATAATTGCTGGACTTGTCGCCCGTGGGCATCGGGTGATCGCGCCCGACCTGATCGGCTTCGGGCGATCCGACAAACCGGCCAGCCGCACAGACTACACCTATGAACGCCACGTGGCCTGGATGAGCCAGTGGCTGACGGCCCTGGATCTCAAGGATCTGCGCCTTTTCTGCCAGGATTGGGGCGGCCTGATCGGGTTGCGTCTGGTGGCGGCGTTTCCGGAACGGTTTGCTGGACTGGTCATCGCCAACACCGGCATGCCGGTTGGGACCGGCATGTCTGACGCCTTCAAGGCCTGGCTGGAGTTCAGCCAGAACGTGCCGGTCATGCCCATTGGCATGATCGTGAACGGCGGGACCACCCGCGATCTCTCGGCCTCGGAGGTTGCGGCCTATGACGCGCCGTTCCCCGACGAAACGTTCAAGGAGGGCGCCCGGCAGTTCCCGACCCTGGTGCCGATAACGCCGGAGCATGGCTCGGTGGCGGAAAATATCGCGGCCTGGACGGTGCTGGAACGTTTCGACAAGCCGGTGCTCACCGCCTTCAGCGACAATGATCCGGTCAGCAAGGGCGGCGATGTTCCGATCCAGGCCCGGATCCCTGGCGCCAGGGGCCAGCCGCATGTGACCCTGAGCGGCGGCCACTTCCTGCAGGAAGACTGCCCCAACGACATCGTCGAGATCATCGACGCCCTGATCCGCCGCAGCTGAGGACAAGATCATGAATGTGACAAACCAGGTACTGCCGCCGCCGCAGCAGGCGATGGCTTTCTTCGGCGGTTCGGAGGATGGCCCGTTCGTGATGGTCAATCTGCTGAAGTTCAAGCCAAAGGCCGAATATGCCGATGGCTCCGAGCCCGACCTCAGCGGCGCGGACGCCTATGCGCGCTATGGTGAGGAGGTCCGCAAACTGGTCGAGGCCCTGGGCGGCAAGGTGCGTTACTCCGGCGAGGTGACCGGCTTGCTGCTGGGCGAGGTTGAGGAGCTATGGGACATGGTGGCCCTGGCCGAGTACCCCTCGCTGGCCGCCTTCCGGGCCATGGCCATGTCGCCGGAGATGCACGCCATCGAGCATCACCGCAAAGCCGGGCTGGCGGGTCAACTGAACATCCGCACCAAGCCTGGAGCCGGATTCTAGACCCGCGCTGGTCTGAGTGACAGGACGAGGAAGATCAGCGCCGCAGTAGTCGCCATTTTTGGATAGCGGCAGGCGGCTCAACTGGCGATCCTTGCGAAGAACAGGTCGGCGATGGCGTCCCCGTGGGTGTCCTGAAGGAAGTGACCGGCCTCGGGCAGGAGGTCGAAGGTGGCCTGCGGAAATTTGCCGGCCCACTCGCGGCCCCAGGCCTCGGTGAAGATGTTGTCGGCGCCGCCCCAGATAAAGTGAACTGGCTTGGTCCACGTCAGAAGGGTATCGAAGTGGCGCTGTTGGGCGGCTGCATTGCCGCCCTCCGGGTTTGTGAAGGGCAGGCTGAGCGGGAAGCGGCGCGGACCGGCGTGGCCAGCACGTCCAAGACCCTCGAAGGGCGCGTCATAGCCCCGCCGCGCGGCGTCCCCTGCCGGCGTCAGGGTGGGATAGACGCCATCCTGGATGATCGCGAACATATCCTTGGCCGTCATGTGACCCAGCGAAACCATCATGAACCAGCCCAACGAGAGGCGCTCGGGAATGTTGGTCACGAACATGCCGTCCGGCTGCCAGCCTGCATTCCAGCGATGGATGGCCGGTGAGTAGTCGTAGCCCTCGTGGTGTAGCCAGGTGTTCATGATCACCAGACGCTCGAAGCGCTCTGGCATGTCAGCCGCCTGGGCCAGACCTGTGGGGCCGCCCCAGTCCTGGCAGAACAGGGTGACGCCCTGAAGATCCAGATGTTCGATCAGGGCGCGCTGGGCTGCGGTGTGGCGTGCGATGGAGTACCAGGCGTCGTCCACCGGCTTGTCGGAGCGGCCAAACCCGAAGTGGTCGGCGGCGATGCATCGCCATCCGTCCGCTACCAGCCGGGCGATTATGCCCCGATTGAGGAAACTCCAGGTGGGCATGCCGTGCATCAACAGCGCGACAGGGCCATCGCGCGGGCCTACGTCCAGGTAGTGCATGCGCAGGCCGTCGATCTCCATGAATGACGGCGGATAGGGATAGCCCGGCAAATCCTCGAAACAAGCGTCCGGCGTTCTGAGGAAGGCGACGCCGGACAGGGTGGTCATCGTTTCCGCCATGGCGTGATCTCCCGGAGACTGAGTATGCAGGCATAGCTTATCGCATACCCACGGTTCCAGGTGATGACAGCCTGCGAAACCGCGCCGACACAATTCTGTAAAGGCGGCCGTCCAGCCCGTCCGGGCGCCCTACTCGCCTGAGAGGGGAGTCTGATTGCGGCATCTGCCAGCCTTGCATAAGAGTTGCTCGTTCACTGGCGAAACACGCGAGTGTGCGTTTTTTTGGGACAGGCTTTCACGCCGTGGCGTGGTTGCTCTTTGTTTGTCTGGGAGTTGTGCCGTGATGAGTTCGGACGTCGTTTCGATGAACCAGGGGCCGCTGAAGGCCGCTCTCAAGGCTGCCGTGCCGGCCCTTGCCTTTGCATTCGGCCTTGCCGTGGCATCCACCAGCCATGCGACGGCGATCTTCCTAAACGGCGTCTCTTACAATAAGACCAATACCGCCCAGCTAAGCGGACCGACGAACATCAACGTGTATATGACACCACAGGTGTTCAAGGCGAACTACGGGACGACCGCCAACAGTTCGACCTTTGACCTGATGGTCTTCTGCGTGGACATTTTCCACTGGAGCGGTACGAACCTCGCCTACGACGATAACCTGACACTGACGTCGAACTCGGGCAGCGGCGCCAATTTCGACACGCTTAACCAGGGCCAAATCGATCAGGTCGGTTATCTGACCAACTATGGCGCCAAGCTGTATGCAACCAGCCCGACGTCCAATGTGGACAAGCTGGCCGCCATCCAGGGTGCGATCTGGAAGGTCGTCAATCGTGACACGACGACCCCGCTGGTGCTCACCGCGAGCAAGCCCGCCGTCGGTACGATTATCAATGACCTGGCTGGCGCCAGCTACCTTTCCTACATCACGGCGGATGTCGGCGCTGTTTCCAAGAACATCACCTTCATCAAAGAGACGGCCAACTACGGTCAGGCGAATTCGCACCAGGCCTTCGTCTTCGCCGCCGTGCCGGAGCCTGCGACCTGGGCGATGATGATCATGGGCTTTGCCGGTCTGGGCGTGATGCTGCGCCGCCAGCGCAGCCTCGCCGTCGCCTGATAAGGAACGAAACTTTTCAGGAACGCCCGGGCCCTCGGCCCGGGCGTTTTTGATTCCGGGCTACCTGAAAATGTGGATGCCCCCGGCGCCGCCGTGGGGCGCCTGGGCGAGACCGCGGATTTCCAGACCTGCGCGACGCGCGCCGCACTGGCAGCGAAGCCGGTCTTCCAGATCATGCAGTGTCTGGCGGCTCAAACCCTGGGCGATCCAGGGGCGCGGGTTGATCGCCGCCTCGCGACCACAGGCGCACCGCGCCCAGAGGCTTGATCGCGCCTGCGTGGCCCAGCCGAGGCGCGCATCGCCATAGGCCATATCCCGCACAAGCTGCCTGCTTCCGTCCGCCATGATGTGACTCCCTGAAGTGAACAAAAGCAGAACTTATGTGGTCTGGCCACTCCTTATCTGAAGATTTCTTGAGTCGTCCCGATCCCGATCCAGAAGGATCAGATTTTCTCGCTGATCCTGATGGCGGTGCGGCAGCCGGTGCGGATCACCGCCGCGAGAAGGGCATAGCCCGGGGCCTCGTGCGCGCCTTCATTCACCGCCTGATCGCGATGGGCCAGTTCCTCGTTCCGGAACTGCGATAGCTCCGCAGCCAGGGCCGGCTCGCGTTCGGCAAGTTCGTCGATCTGGTCCGCATAGTGCGCCTCGATGACGGTCTCGACCGCTTCCGTACAAGCGTGGGCCGCCTTTTCACCGAGCAAGGCTGTGCCTGCGCCCAGAGCGAAGCCGGCCAGCCGCCAGAGCGGCGCAAACGCTGTCGGCCTAACCCTGTATTCGGTCAGCAGGCTGTCAAACCGCGCCAGATGTACGGCTTCATGGGCTTCCATCTCGGCCAGCTGCCCGGCGATACGGCTCTGCGCGGCTACGCTTCCCAGTACAGCGCGTTGACCACGATAGATCTGGACGGCCGCCAGTTCACCGGCGTGGTCCACGCGCAGGATTTCGGCCAGCCGCGCCCGCTGGGCGCCTCGACCGGGGCGAGGTGGGATCGGCTTTTCCATTATAGCTTGCCTCGTTCCCTTATAGCCGCGGCGATGCTCAGACCCGCAAACACCAGAGACAGGACGGCGTTCCAGCCGGCCATCGAAAGTCCGGCCAGCACCCAGGGCGCCTCATCGCAGGCGGGCGCCTTGACCTTTGCGCCGTCCAGGAATGCGGCCATATCCGCAGCACTCACCCCGCCGCCGCCTGAGGCGCAGGCCTGCGGGCCGGGCCAGAACTTCCATTCCGCTCCGGCGTGGTAGGCTGCAACCGCGCAACTCAGGACAAAAAGCGCAGCCAGCCCCCAGCAGGTGAGCCCGCGCCATCTTGGCCCGCCCGGCATCCGGACGACGATCATGGCGATCAGCCCCAAGGTCAGGATGGCCCAATAGACTTCCCGCTGCCGAAGGCACAGCGTGCAAGGCGCCAGGCCCCCGAAAGTCTCGAAGGCATGGGCCGTCGCCAGCATGCCTGCGGCGATCAGGACGGCGCACAGTCGCCAGCGTTCGAGCAAGGGTTTCAGCATTGGTCTGAATATGTGCTCAAGCGTCGCCTACAGGAAGACCTTCAGGACAAGAATGAGCGCGATCAAGAAGCCCAGCAGAATGATCGAGCAGAGATCTATCCGCTTTTCAAACTCGGTGAGCATGGCGCCGCCGAAGTGTTTGAGAACGGCCGCCGCAGTGCAAAGGGTGGCTTAGACATAGGCCCGCTCCCTGCGCGCCAGCACCATGGGTCCCAACAGGGTGTCCGGCGGGATGGGAAAGAAGGAGCTTTCGGCAAACGAGATGACGGCCAGGGCCGTGGGCGCGTGTCGGGTTGCGGCCAGCCGCATCACCCGGTCGTACATCTGTCGGAACATTGGCGATCCAGGCGACTTGCTCGAACGTCCCAGCTAGCAGGCGCCGTGCCACGAGTCTTGGCTCTTTCCGGAATTGGTTGCAAATGATACTAAAGACGAAACACCGGGAGCGTTTCGATGACCGTCCAAACTGCTGGCGCAGGCCGTGACCTGTTTGAAAATCCGCTGGGCACGGACGGTTTTGAGTTTGTCGAATTCACCTCGCCCGAACCCGAGCGCCTGAAGGGTCTGTTTGAAAGGATGGGCTTCACGGCGGTGTCCCGTCACCGGTCGAAGAACGTGCTGCGGTTTCGTCAGGGGGACATCAACTTCATCCTGAACATGGAACCGTCAGGGCAGGCGGCGGCGTTTCGCGAGATCCATGGGCCGTCGGCCAATGCCATGGCCTTCCGGGTACGTGACGCTGCGCGGGCGCTGGAGCTGGCGGTGGCGCGGGGCGCCAGGGCGGTTGTGGGCCCGGTCGGGCCGATGGAGCTGAACATCCCGGCCATCGAGGGTATCGGCGGGTCGAACCTCTACCTGGTGGATCGCTATGGGGCGCAGGAGATCTACGACGTGGACTTCGTGCCCATCCCGGGCGCAGCCGAGGCGGCGCCGTCCAATGCTCTTGGCCTCGGCTACCTGGATCATCTGACCCACAACGTCCGGCGCGGCCAGATGGCGACCTGGGCGGCTTTCTACGAGGACATCTTCAATTTCCGGGAGATCCGCTACTTCGACATCGAGGGCAAACAGACCGCCCTGGTCTCCAAGGCCATGACCAGTCCCTGCGGCAAGATCCGTATCCCGCTGAACGAGAGCCAGGACGAGCACTCCCAGATCGAGGAGTTCCTGCGCGACTACAAGGGTGAGGGCATCCAGCACATCGCGCTGGGCGCGGACGATATCTATGCCTCCGTCGAAGCGATGCGGGACCGCGGCGTCACCTTCCAGGATACCATCGACACCTATTTTGACGGGATCGACGCCCGTGTGCCCGGCCATGGTGAGGATGTGGCGCGGCTGCGCGCCGACCGGATCCTGATCGACGGCGCGCCGACAGAAGGCCAGGGCCTGTTGCTGCAGATCTTCACCGAGAACATGATCGGCCCGATCTTCTTCGAACTGATCCAGCGCAAGGGCAATGAGGGCTTCGGCGAGGGCAACTTCAAGGCCCTGTTCGAGTCCATCGAACTGGATCAGATTCGCCGCGGGGTGCTACCGGCGCCTTCTGAAGGGTAATCCGCAATGGCCAAGGGTGACTGGATACCGGTCCGGGGCGCACAGGGGTCGCACTCGCGTCAGGCACATGCCGACATGCCTGACGGCACCTATGAGCGCGAGATCTCCAAGGAGGGGTTCTTCGGCCCGGCCGCGTTCCTGCATCATCGCCGGCCACCCACCGGCTGGACGCGGTTCGAGGGGCCGCTGCGCCCGCGTGCTTTTGACCTGAACCGGCTGAGGGGCGGCCAGACCTCGCCATGGGACGCGGCGGTGGTGCTGCACAACAAGGCCGCCGAGGTTCGCTTCTGGAAAGTCCTGGAAGCCATGCCTGCTCTGGCCCGCAATGCGGATGGCGATCAGCTTCTGTTTGTCCATCAGGGCGGCGGCGACCTGTTCTGCGACTACGGCCGGATTGCCTACGAGGCCGGAGACTACCTCTATCTCCCGCGGGGCACGATGTGGCGCCTGGCGCCCTCGGAGCCCTGCGCGATCCTGATGATCGAGGCCACCAACACCCACTACAGGCTGCCGGACCGAGGCCTGATGGGCGGCCATGCCCAGTTCGATCCGGCCATGCTGGACACACCCGAGATGGACGCCGTCTTCAGGGCCCACCAGGACGAGCCGGGCGAGGTGCGGGTCGAGATCAAGAAGCGTGGCCAGGTTTCGGCGGCCACCTATCCCTACAACCCGCTGGACGCGGTGGGGTGGCACGGTGACCTGGCGCCGGTGCGCCTGAACGTCCGCCACATCCGCCCGGTGGTGAGTCACCGCTATCACCTGCCGCCCAGCGTGCACTCGACCTTCGTGTCGGATCGCTTCGTGGTGTGCACCTTTGCGCCTCGTCCGTTCGAGACGGATCCCGGTGCGCTGAAGGTGCCGTTCTTCCACAACAACGACGACTTCGACGAGGTACTGTTCTACCACGCCGGCGACTTCTTCAGCCGTGACCACATCGAGGCCGGCATGCTTACATTTCATCCGAGCGGATTCACCCACGGCCCACATCCGAAGGCGTTGAAGTCCATGCTGGTTCAGCCGAAAGTCGCCACCGACGAGTATGCGGTCATGATCGACACCCGTGATCCGCTGGAGGTGGGTGATGCGGCCTCGGCGGTGGAGAACCCGGCCTACGTCGATAGCTGGCAGACGGGATGAGTTTCGAGACGGATCTCCTGGAGGCTGCCGAGGACGAACTGGACCGGGCCATGACGCTGGGCTGGCGCGAACTGGTCAAATTGACCCCTTGGGGCGACACCTTCGAGGGCTTCACCCCTGGCGGCCGCGAAGTCTGTTTCGAACGCACCTATCTGTGGGAACGCGAAACGGGCGGTGACATCCGCGTCGAAGTGTCGGTCTATGAGCCACGCACGTTCGAGGACGGCGTGCGGCTGACTCGAACCATCACAAAAGAAACCGGAGGGAGCAACGAATGAAGCTGGCGTCGTTGAAGGGGGGCCGGGATGGCCGCCTGGTGGTGGTTTCCAACGATCTCGCCTGGTACTCGCCGGCCGACCGCATCGCGTTGACCCTGCAGGCGGCGCTGGATGACTGGGAGCGGTGCGAACCGGAGCTTCGCGGCCTGGCGGAAAGCCTGGAGCACGGCTCGGTGCCGAAGGCGCGGTTCCACGAGCATGAAGCGGCAAGCCCCCTGCCGCGCGCCTACCAGTGGGCCGATGGCTCGGCCTATGTGAACCATGTGGCCCTGGTGCGTCAGGCCCGGGGTGCGGAGATGCCGACGAGTTTCTGGATGGATCCTCTGATGTATCAGGGCGGATCGGACGGGTTCCTCGGCCCGCGCGACCCGATCCCGCTGGGCGACGAGGCCTGGGGATGCGATCTTGAAGGCGAGTTGGCCGTGATTACCGGCGATGTGCCGCTGGGCGCCACGCGCGAGGAAGCTCTGGCTGCAATCCGGCTGGTGCTGCTGTGCAACGACGTGTCCTTGCGCAACCTGATCCCGGGCGAGATGGCCAAGGGGTTCGGTTTTTTCCAGTCAAAGCCTGCCTCGGCCTTTTCACCGGTCGCCGTGACGCCGGACGCCCTGCCAACCTGGAAAGATGGCAAGCTTGGCGGCAAGCTGGAAGTTGAACTGAATGGCAAGCCCATGGGCGAACCGGACGCGGGCGTCGACATGACCTTCGACTTCGGAACGCTTGTCGCTCACGCCGCCCGCACCCGGGCCCTGAGCGCCGGTACGATCGTGGGTTCGGGGACGGTGTCCAATCGCGGGCCCGACGGAGGACCGGGCAAGCCGATCGCCGAAGGTGGGGTTGGCTATGCCTGCCTGGCCGAGGTGCGCACGGTGGAAACCCTGACTGGTGGCGCGCCTGTAACGCCCTTCCTGAAGGCCGGCGATACGGTGCGGATCGAGATGGTCGATAGCAAGCGGGCGTCCATCTTCGGGGCCATCGAGCAGGTCGTCGCCGGGTCATGAACGCCAATGCGCCGGGTATAAGCGCCGAGACCACGCTGCAGCTGGATAGCTATCTGCCCTATCGGCTGTCAGTCGCGTCCAACGCGGTCTCCGGCCTGATCGCGCGGGCCTATGAGGACCGGTTCGGCCTGTCGATCCCGCAGTGGCGGCTGGTGTGCGTGCTGGCCGAGGATAGGGGGCTGACCCAGGTGCAGATTGTGGCCCGCACCATGATGGACAAGGTCACCGTGAGCCGCGCCGCCCAGGGGTTGGTCAAGCGGCGTCTGATCGGGCGCACCCGGAACAAGGCCGATGGTCGCAGTCACATGCTGACGCTGACGGCTGCGGGCCGAAGTCTTTATGCCGAGATCGCGCCTCTGGCTCTGGCCTATGAGGCAGCGCTGATCGCCGGACTGGCGCCGGATGATGTCGCGTTGCTGAAACGGCTGCTGGGGCGGCTGCAGGCGGCGGCGGGCCAGCCGCTTTAGGCGGCGAACGCTTCCTCGCGCACGATGCCCCAGCGGTGGGAGCCCTCGCCGAACGGCAGGTGGAAGCCGAAGGTCGCGCGTTTGCGTTCATCGCGCCAGGTGGCCTCGAACGAGACGATCACCTCCTGTTGCAGCTCTTCGGGGATCTGGCGAACATCGTGGCCAAGATTGCGGGCCACGTGTTCGATCACCATCGAACGGTGCGCTTCGCCGCCCAGCGAGAGCAGGGCCTCGCGGACGCGTTTGCAGGTGGTGGGTTTGACGCGGATCGAGCGTTTTGCTGTCGGGGCGTCGGCTTGGATGTCTTGCGGGTTCTGCATGATGTGGCGGAGCTTGCGCCCGGTGCATTTATCGGAGGGTTAAGGCACACGGAAAACGAGATGTTAAAACAACCTGGCGTTTCAGGCCTCGCGGGCGCTTACCCCCACCCCAGCGCGACCGCGCCCCGGTAGACGACGAATGATGCCAGGTAGGCCAGCGCGGTCATGTAGACCAGCATGACCCCGGTCCAGGCCCAGGAGTTCGTCTCGCGCTTCACCACGCCCAGAGTGGCGGCGCACTGCGGCGCGAAGATGTACCAGGCGAGGAACGAGAGGCCGGTGGCCAGCGACCACTGCTCGGCCAGGCGTGCGCCGAGCGCGCCGATATTGGCCTCGGCCTCCGCTACGGCATAGACGGTGCCGAGCGCCGCCACCGCCACTTCGCGCGCGGCAAAGCCGGGGATCAGCGCTACCACCATCTGCCAGTTGAAGCCGATGGGGGCGAAGAGGGGCTGGATCGCGTGGCCGACGATGCCGGCGAAACTGTAATCGATGGCCGGCAGCGTGGCGCCCGGCGGCGGCCCGGGGAAGGTTGACAGGAACCACACCAGCACCATCAGCGGCAGGATGATGCGGCCCGCCCGCGACAGGAAAATCTGGGCGCGCAGGAACAGATTGCGGGCCACGCTTTCGGCCGATGGTAGCTTGTAAGTGGGGAGTTCCATCAGGAACGGCTCCACGGCGCCGCGCCAGAATACCCGGCGGATCACAAACGATACCGCCAGTGCGCTGAGGATCCCCGAGGCGTAGAGCCCGAACATCACGAGTCCCTGAAGGTTCAGCCCCGGCCCCACGGCGCGGTCTGGTATGAAGGCTGAAATGATCAGGGTGTAGACCGGGATCCGCGCCGAACAGGTCATCAGCGGGGCCACAAGGATCGTGGTGATCCGGTCGCGCTTCTGGTCGATCACGCGCGCGGCCATGATGCCCGGGATTGCGCAGGCGAAACTGGAGAGCAGGGGGATGAACGCACGGCCATGCAGCCCGGCGCCGCCCATCAGCTTGTCCATCAGGAAGGCGGCGCGCGCCATGTAGCCGAAGTCTTCCAGCAGGATGATGAAGAAGAACAGGATCAGGATCTGCGGCAGGAACACCAGCACGCTGCCCACGCCGGCGATTACGCCGTCGGCGATGAAATCCTTGATCAGCCCATCCGGCAGGTATTGACCCACAACTACGCTGAGCCAGGCGAACCCGGCGTCGATGCCGTCCATCAGCGGCGCCGCCCAGGCGAAAACCGCCTGGAACATCACGAACAACAGACCCAGCAGGATCACCAGGCCGCCCACCGGGTGCAGCAGCACATCATCGATCCGTGCGGTGAGGGTGTCCGGGCGTTCCGGTGGTCGTACATGGGCCTTCAACAGCCGCTGCGCCTCGCGATGGGCGTCGCGGATGCCGGCGGCGTCGGGCTCATGCCAGGTGTTGCGAACGGGAAGAGCGCCGCCCGAAATCAGAGCCTCGACCTGGGCCGTCAGCTCCTCAATGCCGCGCTTTCGGGTGGCCACGGTGGTTACGATGGGACAGCCCAGATCGCGCTGCAGGCCCTCGAGGTCGATCCTCAGGCCTTGGCGCTGGGCGATGTCATACATGTTGAGCGCCAGCACCATGGGTCGCCCCACGGCCTTGAGTTCCAGGATCAGGCGCAGCACGAGCCGCAGGTTTGTGGCGTCAGCCACCGCTATCACCACGTCGGGCTCGATCTCGCCGGGCAGGCGGCCGAGCACCGCGTCGCGGGTGACGGCCTCATCGGGACTGCGGGCGCGCAGGGAATATGTGCCGGGCAGATCCAGGATCGATAGCGCCCGACCACTGGCGGTGACCAGCTGGCCTTCCTTCCGCTCCACCGTGACGCCGGCGTAGTTGGCGACCTTCTGGCGACCCCCGGTCAGCGCGTTGAAAAGCGCGGTCTTGCCGGTGTTCGGATTGCCGACAAGCGCCACGCGGGCGGGTTTCAGGATTGCCTGGCTCATCGTTTGTCCAGCTGGATCCAGACATCCTCGGCATCGCGCCGCCGCAGCGCCACGCGCATGTCGTCCAGCCGCACGGCGATAGGATCGTGACCCAGCGCGCCCTCATGAATCAGCTCTATGCGGGCGCCTTCGACAAAGCCGAACTCCAGCAGGCGGCGCAGCAACTCCGCGTCATCCACACCATGGTCGCGGGATCGTGAATCTGAGCGCACATCCACGATGATTCCCCGGTCGCCCGGTCGCGCCTTCGAAAGCCGGGTCGCGCTGGCTTGCGTTGCGGAGCCTGCAGGACTGGCCTGGGTCTCACTCATGGATGGGGCTCCCGTGCCCGCAACACTTGCGAACGATTATCAGTTACAATCGGTGTGACTGTAACGCAAGGCTCACATTGACGCGGAGCTCATGGCGCCTATGTTCGCGATCCGCTGCCCCAGTGGCGAAATGGTAGACGCGGTAGACTCAAAATCTATTGTTGAGAGACGTGCTGGTTCGAGTCCGGCCTGGGGCACCATCACCTTGTTCGCCAGTGGGCGTGACTGGGTGGAAATCACATACAAAATCAGTTAGTTATGTGGCGTGGCGCTTCGCTGAAGGCCGCCGATGTTCGCGGTTGATCGCATTGCGTTGGGGGTCACTTCCGGGGGTGCGCCAGAAACATCGTGCTGGAGTGGCCCCCAATGGCGCTGTCCAGCACGGGCATCAGGTCCGCAAAAGCGAGGCGGAAACAGAACAGGTTCCATGACGAGGGCGGCCTTTTTCTCATTGTGAAGCCGCCCGGCGGGAAACTCTGGCGGTTCAAAGATCGTCACATGGGCAATGAGCAGCAGCGAGGACCGTGAAAATCCATGACCGAGGAAACATGACCTAGCTCATCCTCTCACCACGAAGACGTCCGGAAACTCATACCGCTCGGCCCGGCCTTGGCCCCGACGATGTAGGTCGCCGAGGCGTCACTGACGATCTGACCCTAAGTGAGCAGAGAGATTGCGCCCCGCGCGAACTGGACACGTGTTTCCGACAGAGTCTGTGCCTGGGCCGTCAGCGGAACAAGCGCGAGAAGTTCCAGGACGAAAGTGATGTCGGCGACGGGGCGACTCCGGCCAGAAATTCTGAGTGGATCACCCCAGACGCGAGTGATCATCGTGGCGGCGTCGACTGTGCCTTGATGCTGGAATAGGGCGAGGGGCGGCGGCCAGGCGCATTCCGCTTTGCCGTCCGGATCACGCTCATCCGCTCAATGTAGTCCGGGGGGAAAGACATAATCCCTGTCGCCGTATCCCGCACAAGGCCCCGCTCTTCGGGATAGAGCCGATAGGCCAGCTTCATGAGGATGTCGCTACTTACCCAGGGGCTTGAGCGGAAGTAGCTGTGTCCCAAACCGTTGTCGACCCCTTCGACACCGGTGACGTCGATGTACGAGATACGCTCCGGGTTGTTCCGGAACAGGCCGTTCATCGGGTCGGACAGGTCCGTGCCGCTGAACATGGAGCCCAGCCGGCCGTGCCCCGTGATCGCTCGGGAGGCCCGAAGCGCCGAGTCCTTGGAGGAGCCGTAGATCACCAGGTGCCGCTGCGCTGTCAGCAGACCGTCGGCGATGGACGCGATAAAAGCGTCGCGGTCGATATCGCTGCCGATCAGGATGACATTCTCGATCTTGCTACCCAGACGTGGACTGCTGGCGGTTGCATGCCGGTTAATCAGGGCGACCTGGTCCATAGCGCGCACAGCCAGCCGCGTTCCGGCGCTGTGAGCGATGATGTGTATGCGTTCAGCCTTGGTCGAGGTTTCGATGAAGGCGATCAGTTCGCGGAGATTGCGGGCGGTCGCCATCGCAGTTTCGATGTCGCCGACGTAAGCCGTCACCTTGGTCGTGGCCGGCCAGGAATAGGATATGAATGCGCCCTGGTATCCGAGGAAGTGCCAGAGGTCTGCGCCGACCAGAACCGGATTCTCGAAATTCACCCGGAACCCGTGGATGAAGATGAACACGTCCTTGTCCGTCGACAGGGCCAGCCGGGCATTGATTTCTTCGGCGAGTTTTCCGGCGGCGGGACCCCCCGGCGTATCCACCGGCGGTGCGCCGGGAAGGGCAGGCGTCTCGAGCAGGCCGAATTCTTCGACGCCCGTCACCCGAAGATCGATGGCGCCACCCTTCTTCTTGAGCAGCCCATCGCGCCGCATTTCATCCCAGGTCAGATCTGGGTCCTGGACCGCGACCTTGGCCTCTCCGGCCCGTAGCGTCCCGCCGCGAGCGCTTTCATAGAATGAGCCGCCACCCTTCTCGCTGGGTACCCGGTCGGTCACATAGAGCATTCCGCCGCCAGGCAACTCGCTGATGGGGCGCTGATCGGTGGCTGCGCCTTTCAGCAGGCCTTTCACAATGGCCTCTGGCGCCGGCATGAGACCGATCGTCAGCTTTTCTGCTGAAGCGCAGGCGGACAACAATGGCAACAGGAGCGCCACAACACAGAATGTCGTGGCAGTCCGGCGCAGGCTTCTGACGTTCATTCGCCTGCTCCACCAGGCGTCAGGGAATTCATGATCGCGCTGTGGAGCGCAACGGGCGATAGCGGTGACAAGAATAGATGCTGATTGCGTAATCATGACGCGCTGAATCTATTCCCCTCCAAAATCCAAGTTACCTCAGTACGCATTGTAAAAAACTCGCACGAATTGTTTGTACGATCCAGATGCCCTTCGCAATATTCGACCATGTTGAGATGCAGTCGGCGTGAAAGACGCCGAGACGTTCGACTTGCCCCTGCTGGCCGAAATCCCGATCAAGATCGACCTCCGCCAGGCCGGCGACGACGGCGCTGCTTTAGGTCACCGGCTGATATCGCGGCGTCCCGAGTCTGCAGGAGCGGTCCTGACGCTGTCACTGGCCAGGTCTGCGAAGCCGCATGCACCGAGGGGACCGCAAGGACAGTTTCAGAAGGCTGCCTGCAGTCTCCACCCCGCAAATACGGCATCTTCGCGCGCCGCCTCTCCGGGTGAAACGTAGCTCAAACTGGCGGTCAACCGGAGGTTCGGCAAAAGGGCCATATTGTAAAAGGCCTCGACGCCTTGCTCGCGGCGCAGGTCCGGTTTGCCGAGGGCTGCCAGGCCATCCAGCAATGCGGAGCTCAGGTTGTAACGGAAGTAACCAACTCCCCAGCGGTCCAGCGGACGCTGTATGATCGGGCTGTCGCCACCGATCCCGGCAAGAATGCTGCTTTCGATCGTGTTGGGATTTCCGTCCGAGATCGCGACCTGGCCGAAGATCCCCCAGCCGCGCGCCGGATCCTGCGCTTGCCGGAACAGCGTCTGTTGGAAGGAGTAGGCCAGATACCAGTAGGGCGATCTCTCGCCGATGACGGCCTCGGCCTCAGGCGGGAGAGCCAGTTGCGGAATATCGTTCAGATTCAGGCCCTGCTGCGTGCTGTAGACCGCCCTGATGCCCTGGAAGCCCCCATTGCCGCCGATTGATACCGGGAAAGTAGCCGACAGACTGACCGTGACACCGTCTGCGAAGGGCTTTCTCAGCACCTCGTTATCCTGTGCGTTTCGGGGATCATAGATCATGGCAGTTGCGGTAACCGGCGCTGTCCGGAGCGTCGCCATGACGCCAAGAAGATAGGGCGGTGTGACGCCAGAAATGGGAGCAGCCAGTCCGACGTGCGAAAAGGTCGTAAGTCCGCCGCCGCCTGCAATCGGCGTGCGTGCGGCCGCGTCAAGCATGTTGAACTTGCCGAAGCTGATCGACAGGCGATCACCAACGGACTGGTTGATAACCACCGAGGTTTCCGAATCGCTGCCGCCCAGTCGCGGGAAGCCCATGACAACGTTCACCGGCAGAAGCGACCCGTCGCCCTTGGCGTTCACATCATCGCCATAGACCCACTCCTGATGGACCGAGACGGTCAGGCCCTCCCAGAGCCCGAAGGCTGCCGCGTCGACACGAAGCGTTGCATCGACCTTTCCGCCGCTCTCCCAATCCCTGTCGCCGTCTCCCGACACGACACCCTGCAGGAAGCTGGTAACCGTCAGGCCGACGTCGAGACCAGCGTCCGCGAGTTCGGCCTTCAGTCCGGCCTGAGGCTGGGCGGTGGCCTTGATCGGCATGAAGCCAACCAGCACACCGAAGAGGCCGGCAGTCCAGACGGGATACTTCAGGAACAAGGGGTTTGTCTTTCGATGGGGCGCTGAACTAGACGGCATCAACACCTCCCATGTCGACACGCTCCGCCTTCTCGCGCCGCATATCCATTATGTCCCCCGGAAGCCCGATTATCCCGATCAGGATGCTGAGGCTGCGCTCGTGGAAGCGGAGGTGTGCACGGTGGCTGTCGGCGAACTCCATCGTCACGCTTTGCCGCGACCGCTCATACGGGCAATATCCTCGCCGGGCATGCTGCGGAGAGATGCAATCGAAGCGCCTTCTTCGCCGACGCCGTGTGCCTTGCCGGCTCCGATCCCGATCGCCCTGGCCTCGTCGTCATCGGGCAACCTCCTGCCCACCCAGCCACGTGGAATGGACACGGATAGATCGCAGGGTGTCCGGCGAAACCGTTGTCGGGTCCCGCTCCAGAACAACCAGGTCAGCAGACTTGCCGACCTCGAGGCTCCCGCAGGTGTCATCCAGATGGCATTGCCAGGCGGCGTCGATGGTTACCGCGCGAATGGCCTCCAGAGGTGAAATGCACTCCGCGGGGTTCAAGATGCCGCCGCCTTCGTTCATGTCCCGCAGGACGGCATTCTCGATACACCGAAGGGGATCGATGGGAGTCACGTTGTAGTCGGAGTGAAGGGATATCCGTAGCCCGCCCGCCAGCGCTGACCGGCATGGATCCAGCCTGTTTGCCCGCTCGGGACCCAGAAGCCGGTCACGGAATGCTCGCCCCCAGTAGTGGACGTGGCCGATCAGGAATGAGGGCGAGATGCCGAGCGTCTTCATCCGCCGGATCTGGTCATCATGCAGAATGCTGCAATGCTCGATGCGGTGGCGGTACTTGTGGCCACCTTCGCCGCCGGTTCCCCGTTCGAAGGCGTCCAGGACCACATCAATGGCGGCGTCACCGTTCGCGTGAATGCCGATTGGCCATCCGTCGGCATGCAGAGTTCGAACCAGCGCCTCGATCTCTTCCGGGGAATAGTTCAATGCGCCCCGGTTGCTGGAGTTCAGATAGGGCTTGCGCTGATAGCCGGTGAGGCCCTGGTTGGACCCGTCGGACCAAGCCTTGATTCCGCTGAACGAAAAGTTGGGTGAATGCAGGCCGGGACGCAGGCCCATCTGCTTCCATTTTTCGTAGTGGGTCGAAACCAGCATGCCCGCATAGCGCACGGGGGGGGTGTCCTGCAGGGCGGCTTCGATGAGAGATATGTCCGCCTCTGCGAACAGGCCGCCGACGCCACAGTCATGCAATGCGGTGCAGCCCTTCGCCGCGGCGTCGTTGAGGTCAGCACGGAGATACTCGACCAGTTCGGACGCGCTGGGAGACGTCATGACCTGAATAAAGGGCTGAAAAGCCGGCGGCTCTTCCAGCCGGCCGGTCAAACTGCCATCCGGTCCCCGTTCGAACCGTCCCTGCGGCGGATCTGGCGTATCCTTGGTCAGCCCTGCCAGCTCGATCGCGCGCGAGTTGGCGTAGGCGTTGTGACCGTTGGACTCGAGGATGAAGACTGGCACGTTCGGGGACAGTTGATCGAGATCCTCGCGCGAGAGGGGCCGGCCCGGCATGATGGATGGATCGAGCATCTTGGCCTGCACCCAGACCCCTTGCCCGGCCATGGCGGCGGCATTCCGGATTTTCGTACGGGCGTCATCCATTGTCGGCGTGCTGAAAGGCCCGACGTCGAGCCAGGGCCTGAGACCAGCGAAATTGGAATGCATATGGGGATCGACGAAGCCCGGCAGCACTGTGTAGTCGCCTAGGTCTACGACCCGTGTTCTGCGCCCCTTGAGGCCCAGAATGTCCGATCGCATCCCCGTCCTCAGAATGCGCCCGCCACGTATCGCCACGGCATCTACCACCGTATCGCGTGCATCCATGGTGTAGATGCGCTCGGCGAGGATGATCGTGTCGACCTGCTGTCGCTCTGATGAATGGGCGACCGTGGCCCCGGCGGTCGGAACGGCTGTGGCCAGAAACGCGCCTCCCAGGCCCCGCAGGACGCCGCGACGCCCCTGGATCGTCCGCATCAGGCCCATGAACCTTTCGTCACAGGCGTTACACATTCTCTGGTCTCTCCTGATGTACCCGAATGCCGCTGAGGCTGAATGCGGGCCCTATTGCAAACCAAGCACTATGAGGCGCGCCGGCGCAACCTTGTGCTGCGTATGCAATAGCCTTGCCCGAAGCCGGTGCGACCAACCAACCCCGGGGATCTCACAAACGGCTGACAAATACGCCACTCGAGCCGCGGCGGCAGGTTCTAGCGAGCGTACAAATCGACCTGCGCGGTTCTCCAGTTGGCGATGTTATCCGATTGCCGGAAGAATAGATAAACATACCGAATATCGAGTTTTTTGCCCCCGCGCAGGTAATACTCGCGAGTGCATTGGCCTCGCTTGACGCGCGACTGAACTTTTACATCCTGGCTCCCGCCATGCTCGAACTGGACTTTCGCATTGTAGAAAGCGACATCCGCAAAGCGAACGCAGAGCTTTATACTAGCATAGCTGTAGCGACCGAATGCTTGAATCGTGTCTCTGTCTGGACTCTTGCCGGCAGTCGCTGAGCCCAGTCTGACCCAGCCTTTGATGATAGAGGAGCCGTAGTAGTTGCCGGGGTTCCAACCGTTGCCGGTGTGACCGTTCCAGTCACCGCCCGGATTGTAGCCGCTGCCACCGCCGGCATTGGATCCACCGCCCTGGCCGTAGTCGGGACGACCACTACCGCCCGGATTGTATCCGCTGCCACCGCCGGCATTGGATCCACTTCCGCCGCTGCCCCCGGGATTGTAGCCACTGCCACCGCTTGGCCTGGATCCACTGCCGCTACTGACCCCAGGGTTGTAGCCACTGCCACCACCAGGACGCGGGTCGCTGACCTGCCCCTTCATCGGGGGGCGGGACGCTCTCGCTCCGGAAGTCGCCGAAGGGGTGCTTGCTGATGGTGCGGGCTCGCCAGCGGGCGGTCTTGCCGAGGGCTGGGCCCATGCCGCGCTACCGCCCGCACTCATTAACACAACTGCCAGAACGGCCGGAGCAGAGTCGCGAGGCAGAAAGCGCTTTATAGTCGAATGCATAACAGGCAGTCCTCACGAGTGATGAAACGGCGCTCCGAGGACCTTTTCATGAGGTCAGCCCCCCGCAAAGACTCCAAGAGCACGAAATTCGGCTCAATTCGGGGCTGTTTGGTCGGAGTTGTCGCCGCTTGTTGCGGTTGACCGGGGTCTAATGGCTGCGGCGAGGTCGGCGGGATATCCTGACTTTCTATGGCGCCTGTGTGGTTGGTCAGGCTGCCGTTGCTTACCGTGCTGACCCCGGCTGTCGGCATGGACTACGAGCGCCAAAATCGTCGTCAAAAGAATCTCGAACGCGGGATCGAGCCCGTGCCGCCGGCATCATATCTGCTCCCGGCAGGGCCTGCGCTGTTGTCGCTTCTGCCTGGCTTTTTTCTCCACCGCGATGAGCCGGTATGAAGTCAGGCATGACCTCGTGGTGCTGCCAGGCCAACACTGAACCGTCTCCACGAGGCGTCTGCCGGGTTGAGCGGCAGCCGAGTTAGGACCGATTTCGCGCAAGCGGGCCCCGGATCTTCGTGGCGATCAATGTCCGACGGTCATCGGTCGCGGGCGGCAGCCAGGCACGGACTCGAGGTTTGCTGATGAACGGTCGTGAACGTCCCGGAACTGCCGGCCTGTTGGCCGTCCTCGCAAGGCTCCTCCGGTTCAAGAGCAAATCATGATCGGCTGAGAACCTGATTGCATGAACTCAAGCTGCGGCGCGCGCGTTCAGTGAATAATGGCCAGACCTTTCAGCGCGACGAGGATTGCCTGAACGGCAAGACCCGCCTGCAACGACGCAAACACCCATCCGATGATCTGCAGCAAGGGTAGGCCCACAATACGCATCATAGACCGTGCAGCCAGCATCGCGAACAGATTGGCGACCAGAATGCCGGCAACCATCAGCAGGAACGCCACCTGGGATTCGGCATCGCCGACACTGCGATCCAGATAGAACAACAGGACGACGATCGCGCCGGGCGTGACGATCGTGGGCACGACGAGCGGCGTTGCAACAGGCTTGCCGTGCCACGACGCGGGGGGGCGAACAACCGGCGCGGCCGTCTTGTCAGCGGGCGGAACATCAATGATGTCAAAGTTCATGATCGATTTTAGCGCGGTCACAAACAGGATGATCCCGCCACCGATGATCAAGGCATTGACAGAAACGCCCCAGCTTTGGCGCGTGGCGCTGGCAGCCAGCAAGATGAACGCGACAAGCGCGCTGGACACCATGAATGCCTTCACGGCCAGATTGCGCCGGTAGGCTGGATCCGCATCGTGGGTGAGCAGGTAGAACACCGGAATGATCTTTATGGGCCCCAGCGTGACCAGCAGAATGGTGAAAGCATAGGAAAGGTTGATCACGGTTCGCCCCTTCTGTGCATCCGGCGGAGCCAGTCTCCCCCATTCGGACCGTTTTGACAGCAGAATTGAGCCGATCAGTGGCTCGATTTACACGACTGGTTTCGGGATTGGCGTGAATGGGTGCGGGTTGCGTTGCTCGTTTTTCGCTGCTGCGACTTGACGCCTGCGGATAGTGCGCAGGCGCGGGAACACCTTCTGATCCCGTGGGTTGACCCCTTACGTTTCCGATGCGGCAGGCGCAGCGGGGGGCGAGGGACAGATGGATGAAGGGTTTCATCGACGATATCGCCGAGCTGGCGGGCGAGAACGCCGCCTTCCGGCGTGTGGTGTACACCGGCCAGCATATGCAGCTGGTGCTGATGACCCTCAAGCCCGGTGAAGAGATCGGAACCGAGACCCACCAGGGCAACGACCAGTTCTTTCGTGTGGAGAAGGGCAGGGGCGAGGCCTGGATCGACGGCAAGCGGAGCCGGATCAGCAAGGAAGACGCCATCTTTGTCCCGGCGGGCGCCTTGCACAACATTGTCAACACCGGGTCCAAGCCCCTGCGGTTCTATACGCTGTACTCGCCGCCGCATCACCAGGACGGGATCGTGCGCGAGACCCGGGCCGAGGCGATTTCAGACCCGGAGCATTTTGACGGGAGGACGACTGAGACGCGTTCGCCGCTGGCCATCAAACGACCCGCTGCGGCAGAACCTGCGTTACCCGTAAGACCGCGCGGATGAAGGCCAACCCGCCGGGCGCGCCAGCGCAGGAAGCCCCCCAGATCCCGGAGGCGCTGGACAGGTTCGTGCACCACCAGAACATTGCTCACTATGCCCACAGGCTCCGGAGCGCCCCGGACGCACGCTGTCGGGCGATGATCAGTTCGCTGTTGGCGGCCGAGCAGCGACGGGCCCGGGCGAACGGCTGGGTTCCGAGTCCGGGTTGGTGATCAGACGAAACTGAAATCGACGACAAGCGGGAGGTGATCCGAAGCCTGTCGTGACCGGCGATCCCGTGGCGTGCTGATGGCCTGGATGGCGATGTCGTGGCTGACAAACACATGGTCAATTCCGACAATGGGCAAGGTCGATGGAAATGTCGGGACGCCACCGGCGCCGTCCCGCGTGTCCTTGAGCCCATGTAGCAACGCCTGACAGATCGGGCTGCCGCGGTGGGCGTTGAGGTCGCCCAGGAAGATCGTTGGATTGCGGCGTTCGGGATTGCCCAGCCAGTTGATGCCGGCCAGCGCGGCCGCCTGGCGCCGCTGTTCCTGAGGCAACAGGCCCAGGTGGGTGGTGATCACCTGAACGTCACGGCTGCCGACCTGCACCGAGACCCAGAGCGCGCCTCGCGGCTCAAGTCCGCGCAGGCGGGGGTATCCCGGAAGCGGACCGGTCTTGACCAGCCGTTCGGGCAGGTGAGTCATGATCGCATCGCCGTAGGCCTCGTTCTCAAAGGACATGGCGGCATTGAAGTGAAACCGCATTCCCAGCCGCGTCGCCAGTTCCTGCGCCTGGTCAAGACCGCCGGTTCGCGCGCGGCCGACATCCAGTTCCTGAAGGGCGATGATGTCAGGCGCCTGAGCCGCGATCACGTCGGCCACGCGACCAACATCGAGCCGCCGATCGGTCCCGATGCATAGATGGACATTGTAGGTCATGACCCTGGTCATGCCGCGCGGCGTAGCCCTATCGCGAGTGCGGCGCGGATCGCCCGGGTTCTCTTCCAGGGTTTCCAGGAGTCTGCGACACCTACGGGATCCCCCAGATGCAAGGCGGCAAAACGGGCGCCGATTGGCCCCAGAGGCCTCGACTCGAGAGGCGAGAGGCGGGTGTAGCCCCGGGCTCTCAGATGCTCGATGCCGCCGCCGACACTTCCGGCCCCGGCAACAGCCGACGCCACATCTGAAACGGAGCAGGCGAGCCAGTGGGCGATCAACTGGTTGCGGCAACGGACGACCCCGGCCTGGTTTGCATCGTCCCCGGGCTCAACCTCGATGGTGAGGTCACACTCGGTGTCAAAGCCACCCGAGCGGTTGTTGAGGTTTGCCGATCCCACATGCAGCAGGTCGTCATCCATGATCGATAGCTTGGCATGAACCACAATGGGCGTGCCTGCCGCCGTAACCGGAACATAGGCTCTCAGCCGCCCGAAGGTGTCCGCCGACCGCAGCAAGCTGATGATCCGGGAGCGCCGACGGTCCATTGTCATCTGATCGAACCAGCTGGGTGACAATTGATTGGAGACCAGAATAACCTCCGGACCATCTGGATCGGCAAGCCGCGCCGCCAACGCAGCACCGACAACAGGCGAAGTCAGATACTGGTTTTCCAGATAGATGCATCGGCGTGCCGAAGCGATTGAGGCCAGGTGCAAGGCCTCGATCTCGCGAACTTCCTCGCGCCCCCGCCACCCTGGCTCAGTGCGGGACAGGCCGGTTGTGACGTTGTTGAATTGCGGTTCAAGACGGTCGGGCCAGGCATCAGCCAAGGATGATTGGTCGGGCGCCAGGTCCTCGCCGATGGCGCGGCGCCAACGCCGGACAAACAGAGAAGCCAGGGACTGCGCTGCGACGCCATCGACAATCGCCATGACTTCGTGGCGGGGCTCGTGAAACGCCGCGGCACGACCTGAAACCCGCCGCCTCGGATCCGCGTCCATGTGTTCGGGCGTATCCCAGCGGTCGGGGGAGAAGTCGCAGCTGCCGACAAAGGCGATCTTTCCATCGACGACGATCACCTTCTGGTGGTGGCAGCCGCCCAGCGGAACGGTGGCGTCCAGGTGGAACTGGATCGGCGTATCCTTGAAGCACCGCCTCGCACGATGCGGAAAGAAGTTTTGGGTAGCGGACACCAGAACCGCAGACTTCCAGCACAGGATGCGGATCTTGAGTTCAGGGCGCTCTGCAGCCAGCTGGATCAGAAAGGCTCCAAGCTCGAACTCTGGCCCCGCCTCGTCCTCTTCTCGAGGGCAGAGTCTGGTGTCGGGATCGAAAGCCCAGTTGAGCATATGAATTGAAGACTTCGCCGTCTGCAGGGCGGATCTCACGGCGGCAAAGTACGCTGCGGCATCGATCAGCACGGCGGCGCGGTTGGCCTGGGTGGCGCGCCAGCAGGTTTTTCCAGCCTCAAGCAGCAATGCTGTCACTCCCGTCGCCCGTCTTGCAACGCCGCAGCCTGGATCGCTCCACGTCACTCATGTGTGCGGTTGAGATCCCGGACCGGAAACCGGACTTCGATGGTTCGACTGACACCCTCGTCATTGTCGACGATCAAAGGACCGCCCAATTGTCGCGCAAGCGCTTCAATCATCTCCTGCGCATGGTGGGTCAACAGGGGCATCAGCGCATCCCCCGTCGCATTGACGAGGTGAATTCTGAGGCGCGCATCAGCCCCCTCGCGCGTCAGGGCCACCGTGGCCGTCGGGCCGGTCGAGTCGGCGTCAGCCTGCAGGGCGGTCGCCAACAAGACTTCGATCACCATGAGGGCCACGGGCATCGCATCATCCAGCGGCAGGATGATGTTCTCGGCATCAATCTGGGCCTCGTTTCTGGGCGTCCCGGTGGGTCGGCTATCGGCGACCTGGTCCATCAGATCGCGGAGTGTGTCACCCATGTTGACAGTGGCGCGGTGAGGAACATCGTCCAGCGTCCGGTATACCGCAATCATGGCAGAGATCCGGGCTCGCAGGATATCCAGAACAGCCAGAGCTGACGGCTCATTCGCGCTACGCGCCGTGACATCCACAAGCGACGCGACAATCTGGAGGCTGTTGCGAACCCTGTGGTCGATCTCCCGCCGGAGCTTCAGGTTTTCGGCGATCAGCTGCGCGCGCGTGAGCCGCGGCGACGGCTCAGACCCTGACGTTTTCACCCCGACGCCGCAGCGCTTCGGACCAGTCGGTCAGCGTCGCTGATCAGGCCTTGCGCCGCGCCAAGAGCAGAGATCTGGGGTCGCCGATGCGCACGGTTCTCCATCAGCGCGATGAGATTTGCCCGACCCCGGGACACGCGGCTCTTGATCGTGCCGACCGCCACGCCAGCGATCGCCGCAACCTCCTCATAGTTGAAGCCACCCGCGGCGATCAGGATCAGGGCCTCACGCTGCTCCAGCGGCAGGTCGAGAATTGCTTCGGATACTTCTGCCAACTCCAGCGCTGTTTCGGCGTTGTCCGTCGCCTTGGCTGTCTTCTCGTAGACCGTGTCATCCAGCTGCGTCAGGCGGGAGTTTTTGCGCCAGTTCGAGTAGAGTGAATTTCTCAGAATTCGGAATGCCCAGGCTTTGAAGTTGGACTCCTCGATGTAGGATTCTCTCGCGCTCCAGGCCTTCAGCATCGTCTCCTGCACCAGATCGTCGGCCTCGACCGCGTTTCGACACAGAGATCTTGCAAAAGCCCGAAGCGAGGGAAGGACGGCGATGAGAGCTGCCTTGAAGTCGGCAAGCCGGAGATCAGACATCGGCGGGCGCCGAGTAGCCGGGACGGTCACGACTCACCCTCCCGGCGCTCAAGTTCATTCAGCAGATCAAGCAGGTGGTCTGGCAGTGGCTCTGCGACCAGGCTCTCGAACTGGCTGCGTAGCGCCTCCCCGATGGCCTGTCCCTGTCTGCGGCGCGACACCGTCTTCTGCAGGTTCCGCAGGTCGTCGCCGAACTTTGACGTTCCATTCTCGTCGTTGGTCAAATTCTGGGTCCTATTGGTCACTGAACCGCCACGACGTCGGCACATCGCGCTCAACTCGTTTGCGGACTCTTGGGAACCCTACGCGCCCGGCGGCGTATGGTTCCTGAAGATCGACCTTATCGATCCGACAAATCGAGGCGCGGACCATAACGATGACAGCCAGACAGATCGCCGCTGACCTACCCTATCTCCGGCGATACGCCCGATCACTGACGGGTGATCAGGCCCGTGGCGACACATATGTTCGCGCGACGCTGGAAGCGATCCTCGCCGGGGATGCCATGCTGGAGCCCTCGTTTTCGTCGCGCGTAGGCGTCTACCGGGTGTTTCAGAGCATCTGGGACAGCACCGGCGCGACCCTGGAGCCGGATATCCATCCTACGCTCAAACCCGATGAGACGTTGCAGAGGATGTCGCCAGCCAACCGCAAGGCCTTCCTCCTTACCACCATGGAAGGTTTCACAGTCGGTGAGGCCGCGGACATCCTGTCGGTTTCGCAGGACACCGTCGTGCGTGACGTCGCTTCCGCCCATGTCGACATCGATGCGGCCCTGAAGACGCGTGTGCTGATCATCGAGGATGAGCCCATCATCGCCATGGATATCGAGGCGCTGGTGATGGACCTTGGTCACGATGTCGTCGCGGTGGCGCGGACGCGTGATCAGGCGGTCGCGATGGCGCAGGCGCATCGCCCGGGATTGATCCTCGCCGACATACAGTTGGCGGACGACAGTTCCGGTATCGACGCGGTCCAGGACATTCTGGCGAGCCACACCTTGCCCGTGATCTTCATCACCGCCTTCCCCGAGCGATTGCTGTCAGGCGAGAGACCGGAGCCAACCTATCTCATCACCAAGCCCTTCAAGCCCGACACGGTGAAGGCGACGATTGGACAGGCGCTGTTTTTCCAATCGTGAGAGCCGTTGCTGATTTCCGGCAACCATACGGCTTCTGACCGGTTGTCCCCTTGCCCCTGACCCGGGCGCTCTCAAGGAGAAGACCGATGAACGAAGACACAATGAAGGGCCAGTGGAAGCAACTGGTCGGCGAGGCCAAGCGTCAGTGGGGCAAGCTCACGGATGACGACCTGCTGCGCGCCGAGGGCGATGTCGAGAAGCTGGCCGGTTCGGTCCAGGAGCGCTATGGCGTAACCCGTGATGAGGCCCACGCCCAGGTCAAGACCTGGCGCGAAAAAGCATCAAAGGCCGCCGACAGGGCGGGGATGTGAACAATTCCATGAAACATCATCATGCAATCCCGCTGATCCTGGCGGCCCTGGTGATCGGCCTGGCCGGCTGCAACACCGTCGGAGGGGCAGGCAAGGACGTATCGTCGGCCGGCAAGGCCGTCACAGGCGCTGCCCAGGACGTCAAGGAAGACATCAAGAACTAGGCGCGGCTACTCGCGCGCGCCCGTCTGGCTCTGAAGTGATCGGCCTGCGCCGGTGACTTCGGAGCCATTTTTCTAACGCCCCTTCGGCGGCGTGGCCGGGTTGAGGAAGTCCTGGGCCTCGAAGCCCTTGGGCGCGGCGACCTCGACGATGGCCTCGGGTCGGTTGTCGTATTCCATGCGAAGCGCCCGCGTGATCACGGCGTGCATGGCGTAGAGGGTGGTGATGTAGGTGAACTCGAAGATTTCCTCGTCGCTCCAGAAGGTCTTGAGCTTGTCGATCACCTGCAGCGGTGTGCGGCCGTCGCCGGCGGTGAGGCAGTCGGCGTAGGCCAGGACGGCGCGCTCCTGATCGTTGAAGACGTCGGAGACGGCCCAGTGCGGCACGGCGGCGATCTTTTCGTCGGAGACGCCGAGCGCGCGCAGGGATTTGCAGTGCTGGGAAAAGACGAACTGGCTGGATTTCACCCAGCCTGCGCGGGTCTGGCCCAGCTCGCGCAGCACGGGGTCGATCTTGCGCTCGGGGTGGCGGTAGACGGCGAACCCGTCGACGGCATGTTTGAAGATGTCGGGGGCCAGCGCGAAGACGGTCCACCAGTCGCCGGGGGTGCCGGTGGCGGTGCCGGGCTCGGCGACCGGATCCCGCCCGGCGCCGAACAGGGCGTCATAGTAGCGATGGACCACCTCGGAGGTGACCTCGGCGCGGGGCACCTGACGTAGAACGGGCATGGGAAAATCCAGGGCTGGAGGTTAGGTCTCTGAGGGTAACTGACCACGCCGCGTGGCGCAGGCCAAGCCGGGAGAGACCCTGTGATCGACGAAAGCGACCTGATGGCGAAGGTGGAACGGCAGTTCATCGGCCTGCCGTCGCCCACATCGCCGCGCGTCGGGGCGGGTGGGCATCCGTGTCAGGGGGTCTATACGACGCCGCGCGGCCAGCGACCCCGGACCGCCTTCATCGCCACGCACTACAATGTAGACTTCGCCGAGCACTATATCGCGCCCTGGCTGGCGGCGCGGGGCTACGGGTTTCTGGGCTGGAATACGCGGTTTCGCGGGGCCGAGGACATGTTCCTGCTGGAACATGCGGTGCTGGATATCGGGGTCGGGATGCGCTGGCTCAGGGAGCAGGCGGGTGTCGATGCCATCGTCATACTGGGTAACTCGGGCGGCGGCTCGCTGATGGGCGCCTACCAGGCCGAGGCGATCCAGCCTACGCTGGGCGATCTGTTGCGCGGGGCGGGGCTGGAAGCGCTGCAGGCGCTGCCGAAGGCCGATCTCTATGTGTCGCTGAACGCGCACCTTGGTCGGCCTGACGTGCTGACCGACTGGATGGACGCCTCGGTGACGGACGAGACCGATCCGGTGGCCACGGACGAAAGCCTCAACCCGTTCAACCCGGACAATGGCCCGCCCTATTCGCCGGAATTCATCGCCCGCTACCGGGCGGCGCAGCGGGCGCGGAACCAGCGGATCACTGACTGGGCCAAGAGCGAGCTGGCCCGGCTGAACGCGGCGGGGATTCCGGATCGGCTGTTTCCACTTTTCCGGTGCTGGGGGGACCTGCGGATGATGGACGGGACCATCGACCCCTCCGAACGGCAGACGCCAATGTGCTACCGCGGCCACCCGGCGGTGGCCAACCGCTCGCCCAGCATCGGCCGGGCCAACACGCTGAAGACCTGGCTGTCGATGTGGAGCTTGGAGACGTCGCGTTGCCGTGGCGCCGATCAGCTGGCGAAGTTTGATACGCCCAGCCTGGTGGTGCAGGGACTGGCCGATACGGGGGTTTTCCCGAGCGATGCGCACAAGATCTTCGAGGCTCTGGGCGTGGCCGACAAGCAACTGGCGCTGATCAAGGGCGCTCACTATTTCGAGGACAGTCGTGTGGAGCGCGAGGCGATGGCTGACTTGCTCTGCGCCTGGGTGGAGGCGCGGGCATGACGCTTCCCAAGGCGATGCTGATCGATCTGGACGACACCCCAGCGGCTGGGCCTCACCGGCGTGTGGGTCGATGGCTATGGTCGGGGATTGCCACCTGACAGTCCGGTTCGGCCTGATCGGATCATCCGGTCGCTCGCAGAACTGCTGCCGCGCCACGGATAGGCCTTCTGTCGGCGCAGGATGATCGCTATCTCTGTGCGCGAAACCCTGGAGTGACGTTGATGGCTGTGACCCCGAAGATGCTTGCCGCGGCGGCCCTGATGGCTGGATTGAGCGGCAGCGCCTGCGCCCAGCCCGCCAGTGTGGAAGCGCGCCCGCCGGTCACCGCCTACAAACCCGCCTTCGCCGGTCAGACCCGGGCGCCGGTACAGAAGCTGGGCGTGACCTTCCAGACAACGACCGTGGCTCAGGGCCTCAAGTATCCCTGGTCGATCGCCTTCCTTCCCGATGGCCGCATGCTGGTGACCGAGCGGATCGCCGGCGCGCTCAGGATCGTGGGCAAGGATGGCACGCTCTCGGAGCCGGTGACCGGCACGCCCACGGTGATGTCGCGCGGGCAGGGCGGCCTGCTGGACGTGGTGCTGGACCCGGCGTTCAAGACCAACCGGCTGATCTACATGAGCTATGCCGAGCCTCAAGCGGACGGGACCAACAACACTGCCGTTGCGCGCGGCAAGCTGGTGGAGGGCGCCGCCGCCACCATCGAGGGCCTGACGGTGATCTATCGCCAGCGACCGTCGCTGGCCTCGCCGCTGCATTTCGGTTCGCGGCTGGTCTTTGCCCGGGATGGCAAGCTGTTCGTCACCCAGGGAGAGCGATCGATCCTTGCCGGCCAGCGCCAGGCGCAGGATCTGGGCAGCGGCCTGGGCAAGATCGTGCGGATCAACCCCGATGGCTCGATCCCCAAGGACAACCCGTTTGTCGGCCAGACCGGCGCGCTGCCCGAGATCTGGACCCGCGGCAACCGCAACGTCCAGGCCGCGACCCTGCATCCGCAGACCGGCGAACTTTGGGAAGTGGAGTTCGGGCCCCAGGCCGGGGACGAGATCAACATCGCGCGCAAGGGCAAGGACTACGGCTGGCCGACCATTTCCTACGGCGTCAACTACGGCCCCTTAAAGGCGCCGATCACCGCCGGCGAGACCCAGCGGCCGGGCATGGAGCAGCCGCTCTACTATTGGGACCCGACGATCGCCCCTTCGGGGATGATCTTCTACACGGGCAACCTGTTCCCGAAGTGGAAAGGCAGCCTGTTCGTTTCCGGTTTCCAGCCCCAGGGCTTGCCCGGCGGCAATGTTCAACGCCTGACCATCAAGGGTGAGCGGGTGGTCGGCGAAGAGCGCCTGGACATGCCGGGCGCCCTATGGCGCGACATCCGCCAGGGCCCGGACGGCGCGATCTACCTGCTGCAGGGCGGCGCCGTGGGCAAGATCGTGAAGCTGACGCCGAAGGGGTAGGGGCGAGGTTAGGTCGGGAAATCCACCCTCTGCGTACCGCCCGCGCTCAATCCACAATCGCCACCGCCCGGATCCAGCCGGCGGAGGCGCCGGCGATCTTCACCGGGAAGCAGGAGAGGGTAAAGCCGTTGGCGGGCAACGCCTCCAGGTTCGTCAGTTTTTCGATCTGGTAGTACTCGCGGAAGCGGCCGGCCTTGTGGCCTTCCCAGATGATCTTCGGGTCTCGGGTCTCGGCCCATCGCTTGGCGGTGTGGCTGAAGGGGGCGTCCCAGGACCAGGCGTCGGTGCCCACAACCTTCACGCCGCGTTCAGTGAGGTAGAGGGTGGCCTCCTCACCCATGCCGCAGCCCTTGTGGATGAAGTCCGGGGCGCCATAGGCCGCGCCCGCGGCGGTGTTGACCAGCACGATGTCCAGAGGCTGCAGCGTGTGGCCGATCCGCGCAAGTTCGGCCTCTACGTCGGCGCCGGTGGCCACATAGCCATCGGGAAAGTGGCGGAAATCCAGTTTCACGCCCGGTTGCAGGAAGTACTCCAGGGGCCCCTCATCAATGGTCGGCGCCGCGCGGGTTGTAGTGGCCTGATCGGTGGTGGAGTGGAAGTGCCAGGGGGCATCCATGTGGGTGCCATTGTGGGTGGACAGGCTCACGCGTTCCACCGCCCAGCCCTCGCCGTCCGGCATGTCGGCGGCGGTCAGCCCGGGGAACGACGCCGCCATCTGGGGCACGGTGTCGGCGTGGACCGAATAGGTCACCTTGGGACGCATGGTCTCCGGATCAGTGACCACATCGTTGCAGATCGGGATGGACAGATCGATCAGGCGCCGCGGCATCAGAACACTCCCAGGGCGGCGCGGATCGCCAGGGTCACGAGCACCAGCGAGGCGATCATGAACAGGGCAAAGCGCACCATGATGATGTTGGTCGTCGCCTGCACCAGGCTGTGGACCACGCGCAGGCCCACATAGCCCCAGGCCAGCTGGGCGTTCAGCCCGTCGCCCTGTCCCGCCACCGCAAGCGCCAGGGCGGTGGCGTAGAAGATGGTCGGCTGCTCCATCAGGTGGTTGTAGTTGTCAGCCTTCCACCGGACGCTCGCGGGAAGCGCAGCGGCCAGGTCGGCCGAGGTCATCCCGGGGTCCATGGGAACCTGGGCCTTCTGCACCGCAGGAATGCGCGTGGCGTAGAGCCACACCCACATCACCAGTGACCAAAGGACAAGCGCGACGACGGGCTGGAGGATCGGGCTGGGCATGACTGGGGCTCCCGGATGCAGGCTTGGACGACAGTGAAGCCAGACCCGCGCGCCGACGTAAAGGCCCGATGCCGGGCGCCACTCCGGCCCCGGTGGCGCTGGACGCGTCCGGTCTGGCCACGTACAGCCGCCATGTGACCGGACCCGAAGCCAGCCATGCCCAGAAGCCGCGGATCCTGCTGGGCATAGCCCTGCGGGTGGGCGCCATGGCGTTTCTGGCCTGTCTCTCGGCGCTGGTGAAGTGGACCGGGTCGCGCGGGATCCCGGTGTTCGAGATCATCCTGTTCCGCAATCTCTTCGCCTTCATACCGCTGGGCCTCTACATCTGGCGCACGACGGGGTTCGAGGTGCTGAAGACCCGGCGACCGTTGGGGCATCTGACCCGCTCGGTGGTCGGGCTGACCGGGATGGTCTGCGGGTTTTCCGCCGTTCAGCACCTGCCGCTCACCGAAGCCACGGCGCTGCAGTTCACCTCGCCGTTGTTCATGACGGCCCTGTCAGCACTGCTGCTCGGCGAGGCGGTTGGCCGGCACCGCTGGGCGGCGGTCGTGGTGGGATTCATCGGCGTTCTGATCATGGCGAACCCGGTACCTGGCCACCTGAATGTGCCGGGCGTGACGCTGGGCATTCTGAGCGCGCTCGGAGCAGCAGGCGCCATGGTCGCCATCCGTCAGATCGCCGACACCGAGCGGGGGCCGACGATCGTCTTCTACTTCACGCTGGGCGGTGTGGCGCTCGGGCTGGCAGGCTCGGCGTTCCACTGGGTGACGCCTGATCCATTGACCCTGGCTATGCTGGTCCTTGCCGGGCTGATCGGCGGCGTAGGCCAGTTGTTGCTGACCGAGGCGTTGCGCAACGCGCCTGTCGGGGTGATTGCGCCATTCGACTATACTCAACTGGTCTGGGCTGCTGGACTGGGCCTTGTGATCTGGGGCGAGCTGCCGCATCCCCTGACCCTGGTCGGCGCGGTGATCGTGGCCGGCAGCGGGGTCTACATCCTGCACCGGGAACTGCGCCGCTTCCGCGCTGTCGAGAATTGACAGTGAGGTCAGACGGGCGGACTCTTCAGGTCAGCAGGCTGCGCGGGCCGTCCGCGCCCCGTCCGAACTCCGGAGCCGACCTCATGTTCAAGACACCTCTCATCGCCACTGCTGTCCTGGCGCTCGCCGCCACCTCCGCCCAGGCCTCTGTCACCGTGATTGGCGGCGGCATGGCCCAGGCCTGCTCCAAAGCCGCCCTGGGCGGTGAAACGGAAGCGAAGTTCGAGGCCATCTGCACGATGGCGCTGGACAGCGAACTTCTCAGCCTCCGCGACCGGGCCGGCACCTATGTGAACCGTGGTGTGCTGAAGCTTCGGCGCAAGGAGTTTTCTTCCGCCCAGTTTGATTTCAACCGTGCCATCGAGACCAAGCCGGATCTGGGCGAGGCCTATGTGAACCGCGGCGCCGCCTCGGTCGGATCCAGGCGTTTCGCCGATGGCCTGACGGACCTCAACAAGGCGCTGGAACTGGGCGTGGAGGAGCCGGAGAAGGCCTACTACAATCGCGCGCTCGCTTACGAGGGCCTGGACAATGTCAAGGCGGCGTATCTCGACTATCAGAAGGCGATCGAGTTGAACCCGGAGTGGGAGCAGCCAAAAAAGGAATTGGCGCGTTTCATGGTCGGGCGGCGCTGAGCCTCCCGGCAAGTCGGAGTTTCTAGCTTATGCGCTGGCAAGGTGGACGGGGCGGCGGCGGGGTCGAGGATCGCCGCGGAATGGGCCCGGTCGGCGTCGGCGGCGTGGGCCTCGGCGGCGTGGTTCTGGCGCTGATCGGCTACTTCGTGTTTGGCGTCGATCCGTCGACCACCCTGAGCGTGGTTGGTGGCGCGGCTCCGCCTGCTCAGCAGGAGGGCGTTCGGGGGACGCCGACGGACGAGGCTGGTCGGTTTGTCGATGTGGTTTCTGCAAACGTCAACGACGTCTGGAAGGTGGTCTTTCAGCAGTCAGGCCAGAGTTACCGTCCGCCAGATGCGGTGGTGCTCTACGATGAGGCCACCAGCACCGGCTGCGGCGCCGGGCAGTCGGCGATGGGTCCGTTCTATTGTCCGGCGGATCGCAAGGTCTATCTGGACCTGTCGTTCTGGCAGGAACTGGAAACCAGATATGGCGCGGGCGGCGAGGCGGCGCGGGCCTATGTGATCGCCCACGAAATCGGCCACCACGTCCAGAACCTGACCGGCGCCAATGACCAGGCGCAGAAGATGGGGGCCAAAGGCGCCGAAAGCGGCTCGGTGCGGCTGGAATTGCAGGCTGACTGCTACGCCGGGGTGTGGGCGGCGCGCGCCGCCGAGGTCTCCGGCGGCCAGGTCTCGCTCGATCCCGCCGATATCGAAGATGGTCTGCGCGCCGCGGCGGCTGTCGGCGACGACACCCTGCAACGCAAGGCCCAGGGCCGGGTCGTGCCGGACGCCTTCACCCACGGCAGCTCGGAACAGCGCATGCGCTGGTTCCGCAAGGGCTCTCAATCGGGCGACCCCGACGCGTGCGACACGTTCAGCGCCGGACGGCTTTAGCTTTATTTCCCGGTCAGGCGCCAGACGCCGTCCCATTCGGCGGGCGGCGCGGCGCGCAACTGTCGGCAGCGCGCCAGCATCGTTGTGGCTGGACCATCGGTTGGTACGATTGCGAGAGCGGCCCTGAAGGCTTTCTCTGCCTTCATCCAGGCCCCGCTTCGATAGTGGCTGAGCCCATCTGCGTAGGCGTCGAACAACGCCTGCGTGGTGTCGGAGAGCCCGCCGGCCAGTCCAGCCAGTTCAAATACCCGGCTGGGTTCATTGCGACCAACAACCGCCAGGAGATCGATTTCCCGGACTTCGATGGCCGCGCCCGCCCGGTCACGGGTCATGCCATCGATCAACAGGTTTGTGCCGTAAACCTTGTTGGTCCCTTCCAGCCGCGAGCCGAAGTTCACGGAGTCTCCCATGACGGTAAAGCTGCGGGCGATTTCAGAACCGATGCTGCCGACCACAACTTCACCGGTCGAGATGCCGACCCGCATTGCAATCTGTGGAATGTCGCGACGCAGGCCAATGATGTCCGGCACCTGAGCGCGGAACACCTCGAGCCGTTCGAACTGGATCAGTGCAGCCTTGCAGGCTTCCAGGGCCTGAGTGCTGGCATCTGAAAACGGCGGCACCCAGAAGGCCATGATCCCGTCGCCCATGTATTTGTCGATGATGCCGTGGTGTTCGCGGATCGGCCGCGACATTTCGGTAAAGTAGGCATTGACCAGAGCAACGACAGTCGAGGGCGCCAGCCGCTCGGCAATGGACGTAAAGCCGGCGAGGTCCGAAAAATACAGGGTTGCGACCTGCTTTTCTCCGGCTGCGATGCTCTGGGTGCTGCCAGAGATCAGGCCTGATACGACACGAGGGTCCACATACTGCCCGAACGTTTCCTTGATCCGCTCGCGTGACCGAAGCCCCTCGACCATCTCGTTGAATGCGGTTGTGACATCGCCAATCTCGTCAGAGCTTGTGACCGGGACCGCGCTACTCAGGTCGCCGGCCTGCACAGCTCGTGCGCCGGCCTGCAACCGGATGATCGGACGGGTAAGCCCCCGTGCCACCAGATAGGCCAGCAGCAGCCCGACCAGGGCCGACGCGACGATGAGGGCCAAGTTAGCGCGGGCCGCCAGCGCCTGGTTCTGCTCAACAATTCGTCCCCCTTCGGCGACAAACGTCGAGATTTCTGCGCTCACCGCATTGGTGCGCGCGGCCAACTCGGCGACGTGACTGTCGGCCTCGGCGTTGACCAGACGCGCCGCGTCCGAGCCTGACGGGTTCGCGCACTGACGCAGAACAAGCGCATCAAGTTGTCCGTGCTCGTCGTCGATGGCTTCGATCAAGCCCTCCAGGCGCGCCAGCTTCAGCCGGTTTCGTTCCAGGACGGCCAGTTCCGCGCCCAGAGCGCGCAGCGCCTCCGCCTGAACGATGAGCCGGTCGCCCTCGGCAGAGAGCTTCGCGGCCGCGACGCGACAGGCCGCGGGGGGCGCACCAACCTGCTCCTGTCTGGCGATCTCGAGTCTCGTGGTCAGCATGTTGCTGCGCAGATCGGCGAGGGTCATGGTGAGCGGCACCAGGGACTCGCTCAGAGTTCGAAGCTGTCGGTGAACCTGATTGGTTAGACTGGCCGACACCAACGATGTGGCTATCATCAGCGCCAGAAGGCCCGCTGCGATCCCGAAAATCTTGATGCTGATTGATCGAAACAGCGACGCCATACATTACCTCGGAGGGTGGTCTATCCGGCATTTTCGCGAAGCGACCGCAGATGTCGGGTCTGATCGATCCGGCCCGAAACTGGCCGGGTCGGATCGCTACGGACAGGTCAGGATTGCCTGAGCGGTAGCGGGTCCCAACCCATGCAGACGCCGACCGCGCGGCGGGCCAGCAAGTCGCCAGGGTCAATCATCTCCAGACGTGTGTCGCCCTTCGACATCACCAGCGGTGCTTCCGTGCAGCCGGCGATCAGGATGTCGGCTCCGAGGCCTTTCAGCTCGGCGGCGTAGCCCTGCATCTCCAGACGGATTTCCTCGCTCCGGTCACCTGCCTTGATGCGGTAGATCGTCTCCATGAAGGCGTCCTGGCTGTCCTGCGGCAGGGTGACGAGGCCCATGGCGCGGGCGGCGAGGTATTCGCGGTAGAGCTTCAGTGCGCCTTTCGTCCCCAGCACCCCGGCCCGCATGGCGCCGGAGCGTTGGGCGGCTTCGGCGCCCAGGTCGATCATGTCGATCAGCGGCAGGCCCGAGGCGCGCTGGATCAGGCTGGCATGGGCATGGGCGGTATTGCACGGCATGGCCAGCACCTGGGCGCCGGCGCCCTGCAACGCGCCGGCCATCTCGGCCAGCACCACGCCGGCCTGGGTTCCGGGCACATTGCGGTCCGGCGCCTCGGGGTTGATGTCTGCGATCACCCGGATGTGGTCCTGGTCCCTTTTGGCGGGGGTGTAGGCTTGCACCCGGGTCAGAAACTCCAGCGTGGCCGCCGGACCCATGCCGCCCAGCACGCCCAGGATGAGCTTGCTCACAGCTGGCCCTCCATTTCGGATTGATAGGCGAACAGCCCCTGGGCGCCGCCAGTGTGCAGGAAGACGACGGTCTCGCCGTCAAACTTGCCGGCCTTCGACAAGGCGATCAGGCCCTTCATCGCCTTGCCGGTGTAAACGGGGTCCAGCAGGATGGCGTCGGACCGCGCGATGGTCTTCAGCGCATCGATCACGGCGCTGTCGATCAGGCCGTAACCTGCGCCCACATAGTCGCAGTCAGCCAGCACCATGTCCCGGGTCACCCGGTCTGCATGGCCGAACAGGGCGGCCGTCTCCTGTGCCAGACGGAAGACGTTGGCCTCCTGAACGTCCTTTGCCGCGCGCACGCCAATGCCGAGCACGGGAATGTTCGCCCCCATCACCGCCAGCCCGGCGACGAGCCCGGCGTGGGTGCCGGCGCTGCCTGTAGCGGTGACGATGCGGTCGATCTCGAGGCCCATTTCATTGGCCTGGGTCACCAGTTCCAGCGCGCACTCCGCATAGCCCAGCGCCCCGATGGCGTTGGAGCCGCCGCCAGGAATGACATAGGGCCGTCCTCCTGCTGCTGCGACCTCCGCGGCGACCTTGGCCAGTTCAGCGTTCATGTCCGAGCCGCCGGCCACCGTGCGGTGTCGTGCGCCCAGCAATTCGTCCAGCAGCACATTGCCCGAACGGTTGTAGTCGACGGCGTTGGAACCGGTGCGGGCCTCCAGAATGATCTCGCACTTCAGGCCGAAGATCGCGGCGGCGGCGGCCGTCTGGCGCACGTGGTTCGACTGGATGGCCCCTTGTGTCACCAGGGTATCAGCATCCTGGGCCAGCGCATCGCCCAACAGGTACTCCAGCTTGCGGGTCTTGTTGCCGCCGCCGGCCAGGCCGGTGCAGTCATCGCGCTTGATCCAGAGGGTGGGTCCGCTCCCATCCTCGCGAGTCAGCTGCTCGGTGAGGCCGGGCAGCGGCTCGAACGGAGTCGGCAGGTGGGCGAAGCGGACGGGGTTGAAGCGTGAGAAATGCATATGTCCGGCGTATCATGCCTGTGCCTGCCCGCAAGCTGGGCATTGCGACAGTTTTTCTCGTAATGTGTCTGATAAGCTATTCGGCGAGTTATCTGACACATTACCGTCGCGCCAGCGGCACGGAAGCAATTTGGGGAAAGTCCATGAAGAATTCTCGGCGCAGGATTGCGCATTCGGCAGCCATCAGCGCGATCCTAGCAGCGACCGCCGGGGCCGCCGTGGCCCAGACCACGGATGTTCAGGAACTGGTGGTCACCGGCACGCGCGGCGCGCCGCGAACGGTTATCGACAGCCCGACACCCATTGATGTGCTGAACGGGGCTGAGCTGGAAAAGACCGGCCGCGCCGGCGCGTTCGCCTCGCTGCAGACCCTGGTGCCATCGTTCAACCTGCCGGCGCGCGCCGGGGGCGGGATCTCGACCGTGATTTCGACCGGCGGCCTGCGCGGGTTGAATCCCGATCAGACCCTGGTGCTGGTGAATGGCAAGCGCCGCCACAAGACCTCGCTGATCAATTCGGTGTCCTCGCTCTACAACGGTTCGGTACCAGCCGACCTCGACCTGATCCCCACGTCGGCGATTGGCCGCATCGAGGTGCTTCGCGACGGGGCCGCCGCCCAATATGGCTCTGACGCCATTGCCGGGGTGATCAACATAATCCTCAAAGAGGGCGATGGCGGCTACATCGGTACGAGCTGGGGCCAGAACTTCGACCGCAGCGACGGTGAGCTCTGGCAGCTTAACGGGGCCTACGGCTGGGCTCTTGGCGACAAGGCGCAACTGAATGTCTTCGCCAGTCACAAGAGCCAGCTTCTGTCGAACCGGGCTAATCCCGTGGCGCCGAACATCCAGATCTATCCGCGCCTGATCCCGTCAGGCCTGCCGGATCCGCGCGAACTGACGGTCGACCGGCTGATCACCCTGAACTCCGGCGTGCTGCCGCAGATCGGTACGAACGCGGGCTACAACATCACCTATTCGCTGGACGACGAGACCGAGCTCTATTCCTTCGGCACGGTCAGTCGCCGGGTCTCGGATCTGCCGTTCACCTTCCGCGCGCCCAACAGCGTCAACAGTTTGCCGCAGATTTATCCGGAGGGCTTCCGGCCCAATCTGGTGATCCGCGAGCGGGACTATGAGTTCGCCGCTGGCGTCCGCGGCAAGGTTGGCGGCTGGGACTGGGATATCTCCTCCACCCTCGGCTACAACCGCGCCACCGAAAACACTTCGAATACGATCAACGCCAGCCTGGGCCCGAGCAGTCCGACGGTGTTCTACGTCGGCGCCCTGCGCTCGACGGAGTGGGTCAATTCGCTGGACCTGACGCGGGCATTCGAGCTGGAGAGCGCCGGAAATCTGCAGGTTTCGCTCGGTGCGCAACACAGGCGCGAAACCTACCGGGTCGAGGCCGGTGAATTGGCCAGCTATCAGGCCGGTCTCTATGTGATTCCGGCGGGCCAGCCGTTCGCCGGGCAGCGTCCTGCCACCGGCGCCCAGGCAACACCCGGGTTCCAGCCGTCGGACGCCAGTTCCTCGTCGCGCAACAACTACGCGGCCTATGGCGAACTGGGATGGTCGCCGACGGAGCGGCTCTTCCTGGGGGCTGCGGTCCGCTACGAGGACTACAGCGACGCTTCCGGGGATACCCTGGTGGGCAAGGTCAATGGCCGCTTCGAGGTCACCGACTGGCTGGCGGTCCGGGGCGCCGTCTCCACCGGGTTCCGCGCACCGGGACTGGCCCAGCAGAACTATGCCGCCTCCTCCAGCCAGTTCCGGCTGGTGAGCGGGGTGCTGGACCTGCTGCAGATCAAGACGCTGCCAGTGGGTTCGCGTGAGGCTCGCGCCCTTGGCGCACAGCCGCTCACGCCTGAAGAATCGACCAACATCAGCCTGGGCTTCACGCTGGAACCGATGCCGGATCTGGCGATCACGGTGGACGCCTACCGCATTGACATCGACAAGCGCATCGCCATCACCAGCACCCTGACCGGCGCCGCGGTGTCCGCGATCCTGGTGGCCAATGGCCTGCCGGGCTCGCTCAGCGGCCAGTACTATACCAACGCCATCGACACCCGGACGGACGGGATCGACATCGTGGCGACCTGGAAGAAGGACCTGGGCGACTGGGGCGCGCTACGGGCCTCGGCCGGCTACAACCACAATGAAACCGAGATCCGCAGCATTATCGCCAACCCGCCGCAGTTGAGCGCGCTGGGCCCGACGTTCGTGCTGTTTGACCGGCTGAGCCAGGGCAACCTGACCACGGCGATCCCCAAGGACAAGATCGCGCTGAGCGCCGCCTGGACCTGGAATGATGTGAGCGTGAATCTGCGTCAGACCCGCTTCGGCAAGTACACCGTGAGGCAGAATCTTGCAGCAAACGACCGCAGCTATGGCGCTGAATGGATCACGGACCTCGAGGTTAGCTACAAATTCCGTGACAAGGTGACGTTCGCGGTGGGCTCGAACAATCTGTTCAACAACTATCCGGACGCGGTCGGCATCTTCAACGCGAACCTCGGCGCCGGGCAATACCCCGGCACCTCGCCGATCGGCTTCACGGGCGGCTCCTATTACGCCCGGGTGCAGTGGGACTTCTGATCGGGATTTGAGGGAGCAGGGATCATGAGCCGGGCGATTTCGAAGATGTTCGCGGCCCTGGCGGCCATGATCCTGCTGGCCCTGGGTGGCACGGCGGGTGCTGCTCCCGGGCCGCGCGGTGAGATCCTGTGGGACAGCTACGGCGTGCCGCATGTCTATGCAAAGGACGAGGCCGGCGTTTTCTTCGGTTTCGGCTACGCCACCGCGCAGAACCACGGCGACGTGGTGGTCAAGCTGTACGGTCAGGCCCGGGGTCGCGCCGCCGAGTACTGGGGCGCCTCGGAGATTGAGTCCGACAAGTGGGTTCTCGCCAACGGGATCTACGAACGGGCCAGGGCCTGGTACGCCAAGGAGCCGGCTAGCTTCCGGGCCAATCTGGATGCTTTCGCGGCGGGCATGAACGCCTACGCCAAGGCCCACCCCGAGGCGCTGGACCCTTCGGTGCGGCAGGTCTTTCCGATCACCGGCGTCGATGTCATGGCCCACGGCCATCGCCTGATGAACTATGTCTACGTGGCGCCCCAGGCGCGCACCATGGGCAACGCCGACGCCGGCTCCAACGCCTGGGCGGTTGCGCCGAAGAAATCGGCTAGCGGGAACACCCTGCTGCTGGCTAATCCGCACCTGCCCTGGGCGCCCAGCCAACTCACCTATTTCGAGGCCGACCTCAACGGACCCGGCATCAAGATGTACGGCGCCACCCAGGTGGGTCTGCCGGTGCTGCGCTTCATGTTCAACGAGCGGATGGGCTTCACCAACACCGTCAACGGCATCCTGGGAGCCACCAACTACGAACTAAAGCTCGCCGACGGCGGATATCTCTACGATGGCAAGGTGCGCCCGTTTACGACCTCGACGACAACGTTCAAGGTCCGGCAGGCGGATGGCTCCCTCAAGACCGAGACCCTGGAGCTGCGGTCCTCGGTGCATGGCCCGGTGTTCACCCGCGCTGACGGAAAGACCGTGGCCCTGCGTGTGGCCGGTCTCGATCGGCCGGGCGGGCTTCGCCAGTACTGGGACATGGGCAAGTCGAAGAGCTTCGCCGATTACCAGGCGATCATGAACCGGCTGCAGGTGCCTTCGTTCAACATCGTCTATGGCGACCGGGAGGGGCACATCCAGTACCTCTACAACGGCATTCTGCCCAAACACGCGGACGGCGATGTCGCCAAGTGGGGCGGCCTCGTCCCTGGCGACACCTCAAAGACGCTGTGGACCGAAACCCATACCTACGCCGAACTGCCCAAGGTCATCGATCCCCCCACCGGCTATGTCCAGAACACCAACGATCCGCCCTGGGTTGCGACGTATCCGCAGACCATCCAGGCAAGGGACTATCCGGCCTACATGGCCAACAACGGGCCGCTGTCGCTGCGCGCCCAGCAGTCGTCGCACCTGATGGCTGATCCGCCTAAGATCACCTTCGACGACTTCGTGGTCCGCAAGCTGACCAGCCATGTGCTGATGACCGACCGGGTGCTGGACGAGCTTCTCGCCGCAGCGGCCGCAAGCGTTGACCCCGATGTCCAGGCCGCGGCCGCCGTCCTCAAGGCCTGGGACCGCTCGGTCAACGCCGACGCCCGGGGCGCCCTGCTGTTCGAAGCCTGGGCGCGCAAGTTCGCCGGGCCGAACTACATCAGCGACGCCAACTACAAGGTCCGCTGGGACGCCGCCCGCCCCATCGACACGCCCTATGGCCTGAAGGATCCGGACCAGGCCGTCGCCATGCTCAAGGCCGCCGCGACGGAGGCCAGGGCCAGTTACGGCGCCCTTGATCGGCCGTTTGGCGAGGTCTCGCGGTTCGCCCTTGGCAAGGTCGACCTGCCTGGCAACGGCGGCTTCGGCAACCTCGGTGTTTTCCATGTCATGACCTGGAGCCCGCTCAAGGACGGCAAGCGCACGCCCGTCCACGGTGAGACCTGGATGTCGATGGTGGAGTTCTCGACGCCGATCAAGGCGGTCGGGCTCATGAGTTATGGCAACTCGACCCAGCCCGGCTCGCCGCACCGCAGCGACCAGCTGAATCATCTGTCGCAGAAGACCTTCCGCAATCTCTGGACCACCCGCGCCGAGGTCGAAAAGAACCTCAAGGCGACGACCCCGTACTGAGGAGACGAACATGACCAGGCGCTTTCTCCCGGCGACCGCGGCGGTCTGCGCCCTCCTGCTCGTCGCCGCCGCACCGGTCGGAGAGCCGGCGTTTGCACCGGTCCAGCCCGAGCTGCTGGCCATGCCGGGCTCGCTGTCCAACGCCTGGGCCGACTTCGACAATGATGGCGATCTCGACATGGCGGTATCGCTGAAGAGCGGCGAGATCAGACTCTATCGGAATGAGCGCGGAGTGTTGGTCAGCGCAGGCGCTGCCCTGGGCCTGCCGACGTCGGGCGGTGAGTTCCGGGCGATCAGCTGGGGCGACTATGACGGCGACGGCTGGCTGGATCTGCTGGCGGGGTCGAGCCTGCCTGAGAAACCCACTGCCGTCTTCCGCAGCCAGGCCGGCAAGGCCTTCGTCAACGTGGCCGAGGGGATCGGCCTGACCCTGATGGGCCGGGCTTCACGCCAGAACAACTGGGTCGACTACGACAACGACGGCGATGTCGACCTCTTCGCCACAGATCGCGCCGGACCGAACAAGCTCTATCGCAACGATGGCGGCATGTTCAGTCAGGCATTTGCGGACGCCGGGCCCACCGGGGCGAAGTCCACGGTCGGCGCCTGCTGGCTGGACTATGACAAGGACGGTGACCTGGATCTCTTCCTGGCCAACCAATCGGGTAAGACCGATGCGCTATGGCGGAATGATGGGACCGCATTTGTGGATGTCGCGCCGCAGCTGGGCATGGAGAACGCCGGGCGCAAGAGCAATCAGGGCGGAGTGGGCTGCGCGGTCGGCGACTATGACAACGACGGCAATCTGGACATCTTCGTCCCCAACTATGGTCGCAACACCCTGTGGCGGGGGGCGGGCGATGGTCGGTTCACCAACACGGCTCCCGCTACCGGCGTTGATCTGGACAATGAGGCCGTGGGCGCCGCCTGGGGCGACTATGACAACGACGGCTTTCCCGATCTGTCGGTGATGTCCTACGAGGGACCGCCCGGCCAGCAGGTTCCGCGCAACAGCCTGTTCCACAATGAGGGCGGCAAGGGCTTCCGGAATGTGATGATCCAGGGCGGACCGTTGGACGTCGGCGATCATGGCGTGGCCTGGGCCGATTTTGACCGCGATGGCGACGTCGATCTGTCTGTGACCAAGGGCTACACGGCGGTGGGCGGGCACTACCTGTTCCGCAACCTGCTGCCGGCCGGGCAAGCGCGGCAGAGCCTGCAGGTGAGCGTGCTGGACGCGAAGGGTCGCTACACCCAGGCCGGGGCCGAGGTGCGGGTCTATGGGTCCGGTGGGAAGTTGTTGGGAACGGGACAGGTCTCGACCGGAGGCGGCTATGGGTCACAGGGCGCGACTCCGGTCCATTTCGGCCTGCCGGGTGCGCGGCAGGTCACGGTCGAAGTGACGTTCATGAGCGCCACAGGCCGAAAAGTACAGCGGGTCGCCCGCGTGGACGTGGCCGCCTACGCGGGCAAGGTGCTCGTTATCCGGCGCGGGGTCTGACCGCTCCGGTCAGGGCCTGAGCTTCTTCGGCACCATGGCCACCTGCTCCGGGCTGAGCCGAACGATGGAGTCAACAATGCACCGGGTCTCGAACCCGTTGCGTGCGACGCCGATGTCCATGTCGATGGGCTTGCAGATGCGGTCAGCGCCCGGCGGGTTGCGGGTGATGATCGGATCCGACTGAGTGGCGCCGGCCAGGCAACCGCCCGCCATCGTCACGCGATAGGTCTGTTTGTCGCCGCCCCTGATCAACAGGGTGTTGCGGTCGGCGATGGTGTGGTTGCGGATGTCGCGGCTGCGCAGGCACTGGCCCGATGGGAGGCCGGTTCCGCGCTCGGGCGCGGCGCCCAGCATGGAGTCCTTGGCCGCATAGGCGGCCGTCGAGACGGCGGCGGCGGCAGACAGGATCGCCAAGGCAGCCAGGGCGACAATCGAGCGTTTCATGAGCGTGTCTCCATAGGGTCCCTCATAACCATGATACCCGCGCCGAGGCTTTTCGTCTTCGCTTTTGCGGCTGGCGAGGCGTGGACAACAGGGTTACTCTATCTCCTCTCCTCGGGGGGCCGCGCCAGAGCGGCTGAGAGGTGGGTGAGCCCACGACCCGTCGAACCTGATCCGGGTCATGCCGGCGAAGGGAAGGGTGCATTGCGTTCCTGATCCCCCGCCCATGGTCCGTCCATCTTTTGGGACCGCACGCGCATGAACAAGCTGATTGGCAAACTGCAACCCGGCAGCATCCCCACAGGTGAGCGCCCGGGATCCAAGAAGGTCTACCAGCCCGGCGTGCTCTGGCCGGACATCCGCGTGCCGTTCCGCGAGGTGGCTGTCCATCCCAGCGCCAATGAGCCGGCTCTGACCCTGTACGATCCCTCTGGCCCCTATACCGACCCGACCACCGCCATCGATATCGAGAAGGGCCTGCAGAAGACGCGCGAGCCCTGGGTGGTGTCGCGCGGCGACGTGGAGCTGGTGGCCAATCCCCGCGCGGTGAAGCCCGAGGACAACGGCTTCGCCCGGGGCGCGCATCTGGCGCCGCAGTTTGATGCGCCCCGCCGGGTCTATCGCGCCAGGGCGGGCGCCAACGTCACCCAGCTGGAGTACGCGCGGCGCGGCATCATCACGCCGGAGATGGAGTATGTGGCCATCCGTGAGAACCTGCGCCGCCAGCAGGGCGACGCCTTCATCCGGGACGGCGAGGACTTCGGCGCGGAGATCCCGGACTTCTGCACGCCGGAGTTTGTGTGCGACGAGATCGCCCGCGGCCGAGCCATCATCCCGGCCAACATCAACCACACCGAGCTGGAGCCGATGATCATCGGCCGCAATTTCCTGGTGAAGATCAACGCCAACATCGGCAATTCGGCGGTCCTGAGCCATGTCTCCGACGAGGTGGACAAGATGGTCTGGTCGATCCGCTGTGGCGCCGACACCGTCATGGACCTGTCCACCGGCCGAAACATCCACAACATCCGCGACTGGATCGTCCGCAACAGCCCAGTCCCGATCGGCACGGTTCCGATCTATCAGGCCCTGGAGAAGGTGAACGGCGTCGCCGAGGACCTGAACTGGGAGGTGTTCCGCGACACCCTGATCGAACAGGCCGAGCAGGGCGTGGACTATTTCACCATTCACGCCGGGGTGCGCCTGGCCTACGTGCCGCTCACCGCCACCCGCGTTACCGGCATCGTCAGCCGCGGTGGCTCGATCATGGCCAAGTGGTGCCTCAGCCACCACAAGGAAAACTTCCTCTACGAGCACTTCGAAGACATCTGCGAGATCATGAAGGCCTACGACGTGTCCTTCAGCCTCGGCGACGGCCTGCGTCCGGGCTGTATCGCCGACGCCAATGACGCGGCCCAGTTCGGCGAGTTGGAGACCCTGGGCGAACTCACCCAGATCGCCTGGAAGCATAATGTTCAGGTGATGATCGAAGGCCCCGGCCACGTGCCGATGCACAAGATCAAGGCCAATATGGACAAGCAGCTGAAGGTCTGCGGCGAGGCGCCGTTCTACACCCTGGGTCCGCTGACTACCGACGTGGCGCCGGGGTACGATCACATCACCTCGGCGATCGGGGCGGCCATGATCGGCTGGTTCGGCACGGCCATGCTCTGCTACGTGACGCCGAAGGAACACCTGGGCCTGCCCAACCGCGAAGACGTGAAGGTCGGCGTGATGACCTACAAGCTGGCGGCACACGCGGCGGACCTGGCCAAGGGACATCCCACGGCGCGCGCCTGGGACGATGCGATCTCGCGCGCACGCTTCGAATTCCGCTGGGAGGATCAGTTCAATCTGGGAATCGATCCCGAGACGGCCCGCGAGTACCACGACGAGAGCCTGCCGAAGGAGGCGTTCAAGACCGCCCACTTCTGCTCGATGTGCGGCCCCAAGTTCTGCTCGATGAAGATCAGCCAGGACATCCGCGATCAGGCCCGAAGCCAGAACGACGTCGCCACCGGCATGGCCGAGATGGCGGAGAAGTTCCGCGCCGGCGGCGGGGAGATCCTGGTGCCGGTGACGCCGGCGGAGTAGGGGCGATTCCCGATCTCGAAGCTGGTGGCCACTACTCCGGCCTGGAACTCTCGGGCTTCGAATGGGCCGAGCGGGACCTGACGGACATCCGCCTGACCGACTGCACGGTGATGGACGCGCGGCTGTCTTCGGTGATCCTGCAGAATGCGCGCTTCACCCGCTGCCGGTTTGTGCGCTGCCGCTTCGCCCACGCCGACCTGCGCGAGGCCCTGTTCGACCACTGTGACTTCGCCGATCCGGACAGCCACTCCGGCCCGCAGTTCGCCTTCTCGCGGCTGGACGAGGCCAGATTTCTGGCCTGCGACCTGTCGTTCGCCGACGTGGACCGGTCCAGCCTCTATGGCGTCGCGTTCGAGGCCTGCAATCTGCGCGGCGCCCGGTTCCACAAGGCCGACTTCAGCCGGGCGTTCGGGGGCAAGGTGGTGCGGACGGCCGCCGCGTTCACGAGCTGCAATCTGGAACTGGCCGACCT
>CAIVVM010000070.1 GCA_903909375.1 uncultured Alphaproteobacteria bacterium | reverse complement strand
TCTGCGCAAAGCCGCAGAGCGCACCGTCGAGGCCACCTGGCGACGCATCGGCAAACTCCTCGACCACTTCTCAGCCGACGAATGCGCCAACTACCTCGTCAACTCCGGATATGCTGCAACTTGATCCGGTCACGCTCTAGATCCCGCGTGACGGTCCCTGCCGGCGCAAAAGTCGTGAACCTCGCCGGAAAGACGGTGATCCCGGGGCTCGTTGACGCCCATGCCCATGGCCCCCAGGGCGAAGATGATCTGGTGCCGCAACAGAACTGGTCGTCTATCGTCAATCTGGCGCTGGGAACCACCACGATCCACAACCCCTCGTCCCGGGCCGCCGAGATTTTTGTCGCCGCCGAAAGGCAACGGTCGGGCAGGATGCTTGCGCCCCGTACGTTCTCCACCGGCGAGACCATCTACGGCGCCAAGGCTGCTGGCGCCTACGCCGATATCAATACCTATGACGACGCGCTCACCCATGTCCGCCGCTTGAAGGCGCAGGGCGCGTTCAGCATCAAGAGCTACATCCAGCCTCGCCGAGAACAGCGCCAGATGCTCGTCCGGGCCGCTCAGCAGGAAGGCATGACGATCGTCCCGGAGGGCGGCGCCCTCTACAATATGGATGTCACCCTGGTGCAGGATGGTAACGCCACGGTCGAACACAATGTGCCGGTGAGTGTCTTCTATGAAGACTTCCTGAGCCTCTGGACGCAGACGACGACCAGCTACACGCCAACCCTGGTTGTGACGTTCGGGGGGCTGGCGGGAGATCCCTATTGGCGCGCCCACACCGATGTCTGGAAGCACCCGCTGCTGATGCGCCATATCCCGCCCGGGATCCTGGCTGCTGACAATGTGCGTCGGGTCATCGCCGCCGAGGAAGACTACGTCGACGACGAGAGCGCCCGCGAGGCCGGCAAGCTGGCGGCGCGCGGCGTTCAGGTTTCCATCGGCGCCCACGGCCAGCAGGCCGGACTGGGCTCGCACTGGGAAATGTGGTCGTTTGTGAGGGGCGGGTGGAGCCCCATCGACGCGCTTCGGGCTGGCACCATCATGCCGGCGACCGCACTCGGCTATGCCCACGACATCGGGTCGCTCGAAGTCGGCAAGTTGGCCGATCTGGTGGTGCTGGACGCTGATCCCACGGTGAACATCCGCAACAGCGACCGGATCTTCCGCGTCATGCTGGGTGGAAGGCTCTACGACCCGATGACCATGAACGAGGTCGTCACCGGCGCCCGCATTCGCGAGCCCTACTGGTGGGAACGTTCCGGTCAGGCGGCGGCGGGCGTTCCCGGGCCGTCACACAGCGACGGGGACAGCTGAGCTCGCCTCGTCCATCGTAGCGGATCCCTCCACCGCCCGCACCATGGCGGCCAGCAGGTCGGCGATCTGGATGGGCTTGGGGCTGTGGTCGTTGAAGCCCAACGCCAGGTAGTGGTTGCGATCACCTGAGGTGACGTCGGCCGTGAGCGCTATGGCCGGGATGTCGCGGTTCGAGCCCGGGCCAGCGCGCAGGCGTTGCAGCAGTTCGACGCCGCCCATCTCCGGCATCTGGATGTCCGAGATCAGCAGGTCGAATGGTTCGGCGGCCAGCGCTTCCAACGCCTCTGCGCCGCTCGACGCCTTGGCGATCCGGTGATCGAACGAAGCCAGCATCTGTTCAACGACCATCAGGTTCACCAGATTGTCGTCCACAACGAGGATGGATAGCGGACCCAACAATGTGGCGCTCGCCACGGCCTCGGGGACCTGCGCCGCCGCCAGTGCGACGTCGACCGGCGCTTCGATATGGAAGGTCGAGCCACGATCGAGAGTGCTCTCGACCCAAACCCTCCCGCCCATCAGCTCGGTGAGTTGCTTGACGATGGCCAGGCCCAGTCCCGAGCCGCCAAAGCGTCGGGCTTTAGCGTCCTCGACCTGGGAAAACCGGTCGAACAAGACCGGGATATGCGCCTCGGCGATGCCCGGTCCGGTGTCCCGCACTGAAATCCGCAGATCCACAGCACCGTCATCGAGGGTGGCGGCTCCGGCCAGAATTTCCACGGCGCCGGTCTCGGTAAACTTCAGGGCATTGCCCACCAGATTGAACACGATCTGCCGCAGACGCAGGGCGTCGATCATCAACCTTTCGGGGACCTCTTCCTCGACGCGGAGGCTCAGCGTCACGCCTTTGGCGTCAGCGCGAGGGCCCCAGAATCCCACGACGGCGCCCAGGATCGCACGGACATCTTCTGGCGCTGTGATCAGCGCCATCTTGCCCGCGTCGATCTTGGAGATGTCCAGGATGTCGTTCAGGATCGAGAGCAGGTACTCGCCACTGTCGATCAGGACCGCCAGTCGCTCTGCCTGCGCAGGGTTGGTCTCATCGCGCCTGAGAAGCTCGGCCATTCCCAGCACGCCATTCATGGGTGTGCGGATCTCGTGACTCGTTGTGGCCAGGAAGCTGGACTTCGCGGCGTTGGCGCGCCGCGCCACCTCACGGGCGGCATCGGCGGCAGTTCGATCCGCCACGGCCTGATCGCGCGCTTTGGCCAGATCATCGACCAGGTCGCTGTTGGCCAGGAACGCCGCGTGCCAGGTAGAGGTGGTGCGGCCCATGTTCTCGGCGACCAGGATCATGATGAACGAAAGCGTGAACAGGCTGAGCATCACCGCGCCGCCCGCAACGGGATCAAACAGGAACAGGATCAGTGCCGCGCATTCAAGGATCAGGGGTGCGCAGAGGCCCCAGAACGCGTAGCGGGACGTCGCACTGACCCCCATCGCAACGACAATCAAGGTCGCCGTCTGCAAAGCGAAAACCGCCAACTCGGCCAGACCCCCACCGGTCGCCATCACGAAGCTCGGTCCGGTGTAAGCGACCACCCGGGCGACACAGAGCATTGCGAGCTTGATCGCGCCAACGCGTTCGTCGGAGGCGCCCTCCCGAATCCATCGTCGGAGCAAGTGCTGTTGCAGCGTGTCGATCCCGCAGGCCGCCACCATGGCGACCGTGGCGATGAGTGGGTGACCCAGCATCGCCATGGCCAACGCAGCCAAGCCGTTGAACACATAGTGCGCGGCGACTGGCACTCGCATACCGCGCAGTGTCAGCTGGTGAGCCGTCAGTTTGACGTCAGCGAAGGCCTGATCTGTATTTGAACCTGGCGACATCTTGTCCGACATCGACATCCCGACTGTCTCGACGACGGTGGGAGCCTAGCCCGCAAAGATGAATCGCCAGCGAATGTCGTTCTGAATACGGGGGCTCAGCCGGCCAGCGCCGCCGCCGCCGTCCGCTCCAGGTCGTGATCGGCTTCGACTACGGCGTCGGCCTGCCCTGAGGCCTGGGTCAGGATCTGACCCGCGTAGAGCCGGGCCAGCGCGCCCTTGCTCTGCATCCAGGGATCCGACGACCCAGCGGCTGCGAGCGCCTGGCGACCCAGGATCCAGCCACCCACGACTTCACCGGCCAGTTTCAGATAGGGCGTGGCCGCGGTCAGGGCGGCGGCGTTGTCTGCGGCGATCAGCCAGTCAGTCGCGCGCTCCAGGGCTGCGACCCCTGTGGTCAGCCGCTCACCCACCCGGGCCAGATCGGGGTCGTCGGCCAGGTTATGCGCCGTAGCGGCCATGTCCTCGCAAAGCGCCCGCATCGTCGCGCCGCCGTTCAGCCGCACCTTGCGCCCGATCAGGTCGATGGCCTGGATCGCATTTGTGCCCTCATAGATCGGGGCGATGCGTGCGTCCCGGTAGTGTTGGGCGGCGCCCGTCTGCTCCATGAAGCCCATGCCGCCGTGGATCTGAACCCCTTGCGAGGCGACCTCAACGCCGATGTCCGTGGACCACGCCTTGGCGATGGGGGTGAGCAACTCCTGACGGGCCTTCGCCGCCGTGCGATCTTCTGGCGTTTCGGCGAGCCTCGCGAGGTCAGCCAGAACGCCGGTGGCCAGACAGATTCCGCGTGCAGCTTCGATTTTGGCCTTCATCAGCATCAGTGTGCGCCGCACATCCGGATGACCGTAGATGGCTCCGTCTGCCTCCCAGGTTGTCCGGCCCTGCTTGCGCTCGGTTGCGTAGTTCAGTGCCTGCTGGAACGCCCGCTCGGCGATGGCCACGCCCTGAACGCCGACCTGCAGGCGAGCGGCATTCATCATCACGAACATATGGGGCAGGCCCTGGCCGAGCGACCCCACAAGTTCGGCCTGAGCGCCCTCAAACAGCATGACGCAGGTGGGTGAGCCGTGGATACCCAGCTTGTGCTCGATGGACCCGGCGCGCAGATCGTTCAGGCTGCCGAGTGTTCCGTCATCCTTGACCATCTTCTTGGTAGTCAGGAACAGGCTGATGCCCTTAACGCCCGCGGGCGCGTCGGGGGTTCGCGCCAGGACCAGATGGCAGATGTTTTCCGCAGCGTCGTGGTCACCCCAGGTAATGAAAATCTTCTGGCCGGTCAGCCGATAGCCACCCTGGCCGTCCGGCTCGGCGCGGGTCGTGAGAGCTGCCAGATCCGAGCCCGCCTGCGGCTCCGTCAGGTTCATGGTGCCGGTCCATTCGCCAGACACCAGTTTGGGCAGCACCAGCCGCTTCTGTCGCTCCGTACCGTGGAGCGCCAGGGCCTCGATGGCGCCCTGGGTCAGCATAGGGCAAAGGCCGAACGCCATGTTGGCGGCATGCACCATCTCGAACACGGCAAGCTCAAGCGCCTTGGAGAGTCCCTGGCCGCCATGCTCAGGATCGGCGGACAGCGAGTTCCAGCCCTGCTCTACGAAGCGATGATAGGCCTCTGCAAAGCCCGGCGCGGCCGTGACGCGACCGTTCTCATAGCGAGCGCCCTCGGTGTCGCCCTTGCGGTTCAGCGGCGCCAGTTCGTTGTCGGCGAAGGCGGCGGCGGCCTCAAGCACGGCCTGGACAGTGTCCTCATCGAGATCCGGATAGACGCGGGCCAGCAGGTCGCTATGGCCGATGGTCTTCAGCGCGAAGGCCAGATCGCGGGCAGGGGCTCGGAACGTCATGGGGATCTCGTCTGACTGTTGCCGTCTCCTAACCTCTGCGCGAGGAGTTCGGAAGCGACCCGTGAGATTCCCGCCATCTCTTTGTCGCGGTGAAGCGTATCAGTTGGATCGGTCGGGGAGGGTGGGATCCGAATGCTGCGTCGCGCGTCCGCGCTCCTGATGTTGGGTCTGTGGCTGCTGACCGCGAGTCCGATCGCGGCCCAGCCGACTATGCGCGACCCGAGCCGGGCGCCGGCGGGCAGCTATGCGCTCGAGCCCAGGAGCTCAAGCCTCTTGATCAGGATTCCACTCATGGGTGGATTGTCGCGTTATGCCATGCGCTTCAACACTCTGTCGGGCGACTTTACCTACGATCCTGGCAACTGGCGGAACACGGAGGTGGAGATCGCGGTCGACCCCAGATCCATCGTGGCGCGCAACAGCGCGTTCAGTCGGGCGGTGCAGGGCTACTTTGAACCGGACAAGTATCCGGTCATTCGTTTCCGATCGACATCGCTCGCCGCAGATACGGAGGGGAGAGGGCAGTTGACGGGGGATCTGACGTTTCACGGCATCACCCGGCCGGTGGTGCTTGATGTAGAGTTCAAGGGCGTGGGTGCTGACCCGACCGGCGCCAGCGCGCGTATGGCGTTCTCTGGCACGGGCCGGATCCGGCGATCCGAGTTCGGCGTGACCGCAGCGCGTCTGTTTGCAGATGATCAGATCGACCTGGTTTTCGATGTCGAGTTCGTGAGGAAATAGCCCGATGACGGACCTTAGAACCCTCGCCGCTGCTCGCTACTCCACCGGAGCCATTTTACTCCACTGGACGATAGCAGCGCTGATCGTTCTGCAGGTGGTGCTGGCAGGTCGGATGGAAGGTCGAACACCCGAGGCGTTTGCCATCGTCCAGCTGCACAAGTCCATCGGGATAAGCATCCTGCTGTTGAGCCTGATCCGGCTGGCGTGGCGCCTGCTGAATCCGCCGCCGCCGGAACCCGCGTCCCTGACGCCTTGGGAGCGAAGGCTGTCGCACGGTGTGCATTGGGCCCTCTACGGCGTGATGATCGGCATGCCGATCACCGGCTGGATTGCTGTGTCGGCCAGCCGGTATGCGTTTCCAACCCTGCTGTTCGGCTTCGTGCCCTGGCCGCACGTGCCGGGCCTTGCCGACCTGACCCCGGCTGCGCGAGCGATCTGGCATCAGGCGGGGGAGGTCAGCCACGAGCTGATCATCAAGGTCGCCTATGGCTTGATCGCCCTGCATGTGCTGGGCGCATTGAAGCATCAGATCTTCAGGGGTTATCCGCGTGTTCTCCCGCGCATGATTCCAGGTGTGCGGTTTGACCGACGATTTGATCTGCGACTGCTGGCCATCCCGGTCGCGCTGCTCGCAGTCGTGGCGTTCGGTCGTACCTATCACCCTCCGCGTCCGCATAGTGCGCCCGCTCCGGTCGCAGCCACGCCTGAGCCAGCGGCGCCGATTCCGCCGGAGCCTGCGGCGGCGACTACGGTAGTGGAGCCGAGACCAGATGCGGGACCGATTGCGTGGAAAGTTTCTCGTGGCTCGAGCCTGACTTTCGCCACCGCCTGGAGCGGCGAGGCGATCGAGGGCCGCTTCGACCGCTGGACGGCTGACATCCAGTTCAATCCCGACGCGCTCGACCGATCACGGGTGTCGGTTTCCATCGACATGGCCTCGGCTGTATCGGGCGATGAGCAGCGCGACGCCAGCCTGCCATCCACCGACTGGTTCGACACCGCCGTCCATCCTAAGGCTACGTTCACCGCGACGCGGTTCGAGAAGACGGGCGATGGGCGGTTCGTGGCGCGGGGCCAGCTGAGCCTGCGTGGCGTAAGTCGACCACTCACCCTGCCGTTCAGGTTGAAGATCGACGGCGACAGGGCCGAGGTCAGCGGTGTAACCACCCTCGATCGGACGACCTTCGGGGTAGGGCAGGGCGAATGGGCGAGCACCGATCAGATTCCGGCGAAGGTGACGGTGCGGATCGCACTCAAGGCGCAGCGCAGCTCGCCCCCGCCTTAGCCGCACTCCGGGCTGGCGGTCTGGTGCTGATGCCGACCGAAACGGTCTATGGCCTGGCGGCCGATGCGTCTGATCCGCTGGCGGTGGCCCGGGTCTACGAGGCCAAGGGGCGGCCCGCTTTCAATCCCCTCATCGCCCACGTCAGTGACCTGGCGATGGCGCGAAGCGTCGCACGGTTCGATGACCGGGCTGAACGATTGGCCGCCGCCTTCTGGCCAGGCCCGCTGACACTCGTGTTGCCGGTCTCCGATGGTGCGGCGGTCTGCGATCTGGCCCGCGCCGGACTGGAAACCGTGGCGGTGCGGGTTCCCCGGCATCCAACGGCCCAGAGGTTGGTCGCAGCCTTTGGCGGGCCCCTCGTCGCGCCGTCCGCCAATCGCTCAGGTCGCCCCAGCCCGACCACCTGCGCCGACGCGGTCGAGGAGACCGGTGACGCCGCGACGGTGGCCCTGGACGGGGGCTCCTGCATCATCGGTCTCGAATCGACGGTGGTCGCCTTGCTGGACGACGCGCGATTGCTCCGTCCAGGCGCGATCACCCGGGACCAGATCGAGGCGATCATCGGCCCGTTGCGGGAGGCGGGCGGCGACGCCAAGCGCTCCCCTGGCCGCCTGACGCGTCACTACGCGCCTGAAGCGCCCGTACGACTGGATGTGGTCCGGCCGATCCCCGGCGAGGCCTGGCTGGCCTTCGGACCGGCAGGGCATGGTCCATGGAACCTCAGTCCGACCGGCGACCTGCGCGAAGCCGCCGCCAACCTCTTCGCCTATCTGCGAGCAGCAGACCGCACCAACCCCCTCGCGATCGCCATCGCTCCCATCCCGCAGGAGGGTCTGGGCGAGGCCATCAATGATCGCCTGCGCCGTGCGGCGGGCTTTGTAGGTTAGCGCCAATGTCCTAGATTGGGGGAATGACTGCGCCCGTTTCCGCCGATGTGATTTCACGCCTGAAAGCCGTGCTCGGTCCCGATGGCTGGAGCGAGGATCCTGACCGGATCGCGCCCAAGCTCGTGGAGTGGCGCGACCGCTGGGTCGGGATCACGCCGTTTCTGGCCCTTCCGAAATCGACCGCTGATGTCGCCGCCGTTGTCGGCATCTGCTTCGAAGCCGGCCAGGCGATCACCACCCAAGGGGGAAACACCGGGCTTGTGGGCGGACAGATCCCGCAGGGCGAGGTGCTACTGTCCACCGAGCGCCTGCGGACCATCCGCGAGGTTGAGCCCTACGACGACGTGCTGGTGGCCGAAGCGGGCGTGACCCTGTCGCAGGTGCATGAGGCGGCGGCAAAAGTGCGCCGCAGATTTCCACTCGGCCTGGCCTCCGAGGGTTCTGCGACGGTGGGCGGCGTCGTCTCCACTAACGCGGGAGGCACCCAGGTGCTGCGCTACGGTATGACCCGCAATCTGGTGCTGGGCCTTGAGGCCGTGCTGCCCAATGGCGAGGTCTGGAACGGCCTGAAGCGGTTGCGCAAGGACAACACCGGCTATGATCTGAAGCAACTCCTGATCGGGGCCGAGGGCACGCTGGGTGTCGTCACAGCCGCGGCGTTAAAGCTTTTTCCCGTGATGACCTCGCGCGCCGTGGCGATGATAGGTGTCGCGACCCCTGAAGCGGCGCTGGAACTTCTGACCCGCGCCAAGGACGAGACGGGCGGGGCCGTGGAGGCGTTCGAACTTATGGGTCGGCTCGGGGTGGAGTTTGCGCTCCGAAACATCCCCGGTACGCGTGACCCACTGGCGGCGCCGCACCCCTGGTATGTGCTTGCCGAATTCGCGTCCGGCGAGCCGGGATCGGCGGAAGGCGCGATGACGCAGTTTCTCGAGTCAGGACTGGAGGCCGGCCTGATCCGCGATGCGGTGGTCGCCCAATCCGACAGCCAGGCCCGGGCGCTATGGGAGATCCGGGAGAACCAGTCGCCGGCCCAGAAGCCGGAGGGCGCTACCTGGAAACACGATGTGGCGGTGCCGGTCAGCCAGGTGCCCGCATTTCTGGCTGAGGCGAACCACGCGATGGACGTCTTCGCGCCTCGCGCCCGCATCGCCGCCTTCGGCCATGTCGGTGACGGCAACATCCACTATGATGTATTGCGGCCCGACGGAGGGTCGGACGCCGAACATGCCGCGCGCCGCGACGCCGGGTCCAGGATCGTTCACGATATCGTGGCCCGATTGGGCGGCTCGATCAGCGCCGAGCACGGCCTGGGATCGATGAAAACGGCGGAAGGCGCGCGCTACAAGAGCGATGTCGAGTTGGCCGCGCAGCGCGCGATCCGGCTGGCGCTTGATCCTGGAAGAATTCTCAATCCGAGGGTTCTGTTTTAGGAGGTTGGCGACCCCGGCGCGCCGCCGTAAGACGCTGCGATGCTGATCGTCCTGTCTCCGGCCAAATCCCTCGATTTCACCGCAGCGCCCCACACGGTGGCGATGACTTCGCCACAGATGACCGATCAGGTGGCCGAGCTGGCGAAGGTTACCCGCAATCTGCGCGTCGCCGATCTCAAGCGGATGATGTCGCTCTCAGACAGTTTGGCAAAACTCAACCGTGAGCGGTTCCAGGCCTTCGACGCCGGGTCGGACGAGGGCGTGCAGGCGGCGTTCGCTTTCAACGGTGATGTCTATGCCGGGTTGAAGGCGCGCGAGCTGGATCGCAAGGGCCTGGCCTGGGCTCAGGATCATGTACGCATCCTGTCGGGGCTCTATGGGGTGCTGCGTCCGCTCGACGCCATCCAGCCCTATCGTCTGGAGATGGGCGTACGGATCAAGACCCGGCGTGGACAGAGCCTCTACGACTTCTGGGGGCCGAGAGTGTCCGAGGCCCTGAACGCGGCCGCGCGTGACCATGGCGATCCCACCCTGGTGAACTGCGCCAGCGGAGAGTACTTCGGCGCCGTCGACCGCCAGGCTCTGACCCTGCCGGTGCTGTCCTGCCGATTTCTGGAGGAGAAGGACGGCGAGGCTCGCATCGTCTCCTTCTACGCCAAGAAGGCGCGGGGGCTGATGGCGCGCTACGCCATCGATAACCGCATCGAGCGGGCGGCGGACCTTCGATCATTCGACGTTGCGGGATACCGGTTCGTGCCGGAGCTTTCCACCGACGCCGAGTTCACCTTCTCGCGGCCCCAGCCCGAGCCGATATCTCCGGCTCGCAAGACCGCCTGACGCTCACGCCGCGTTGGCCAGGTAACCTACCGGGTCCTTCAGGAAGTCATGAGCGTCCGCGAGGCAGCCCTGCCAGGCCTGAAGGTGAGTTGCGGCGTCATCTCGGTTCATCGTCTGAAACAGCATCGCTGAATAGACCACATGCTGGGTGGCTGCCCGGTCCTGATAGATTCGACACATCACCGAAGTCTGGTTGAACGCATTGATCTGGGCGCCGGTTACCGACGACCTTTCCATGGCCGCGTCGAGCAGTACGGCGCGGCAGGCGCGACCCTGGGGATTGCAGCCGGCAAACTGCATCGAGAAGTTTGCGGTGGTCGAGGTCACGGCGACGAACACGGAATCGCCGTCCCGGGCCCGTGTCTGAACCTTGGCGCCGGCCTGGCCGAGAATGTCCATCAGACCCTGCGGATTCTGGATGTCGAAGGACCCCTTCGCCACCGCCGTAGATACCGGTTTCGGAGGCGCGGGCTTGGCTGCGACCGGCTTGGCGGCGGACTTTGCGGGCGGGGCCTTGGGAGCGGGCGCAGCGGCCACGCAGAGCAGGGCCAGGGGGGCGATCAGGAGAGCGTGTCGGATCATGTCGGATGGCTATCAGACTGCGGACCATGGCGCGAGCATGGCGCCGTCCCGCAACGTCTGGTTTCCGTGGCGTCGGGCGCGGCTTCCCGGTAGACTTCGTCCCTGAAGTCTGGAGGTCGGGCCATGGGTTTGATTGTCGCTAGCGTTTTCCTCATCCTTGCGGTGGTTGTCGCTCTCGGCGCCATCAAGATTGTACCCCAGGGGCGGGAATACACCGTCGAGCAGTTTGGTCGCTACACGCGAACGCTGAAGCCCGGGATCAGTTTCCTTACCCCCTTTGTCGAAGGCATCGGGCGCAAGATCAACATGATGGAACAGGTGCTGGACGTGCCGCGCCAGGACGTGATCACCAAGGACAACGTTTCCGTTCAGGTCGACGCCATCGTCTTCATTCAGGTGATGGATGCGGCGGCCGCCGCCTACCGGGTGACCAATCTGGACTTTGCCATCACGCAGCTGACCATGACCAACCTGCGGACTGTGGTGGGCAACATGGAGCTGGACGAGGTGTTGTCGCAACGGGACCAGATCAACACCCGGCTCCTCGATGTCATCGATCAGGCGACCAGCCCGTGGGGCGTTAAGGTGGCCCGGATCGAGATCAAGGATCTGCAACCGCCGCCAGACATCACCAACGCCATGGCGCGCCAGATGAAGGCCGAGCGGGAGCGGCGCGCTGTGATCACCGAAGCCGATGGCGAGAAGCAGGCGGCCATTACGGTCGCCGAGGGCCAGAAGCAGTCGGCGATCCTGCAGGCGGAGGGCCGAAAGGAAGCGGCCTTCCGGGACGCCGAGGCGCGCGAACGCTCCGCCGCGGCAGAGGCCAAGGCGACCGAACTGGTCTCCAACGCCATCGCCGCCGGCGACGTCAATGCGATCAACTATTTCGTGGCTCAGAAGTATGTAGAGGCCTTTGGCAAGCTGGCCGAAAGCCCGAGCCAGAAGATGGTCATCGTACCTGCCGAGATGAGCGCCCTGGTGGGCTCCATCGGCGGCATTGGTGAACTTGTGAAAGCCATCAGCGCCGATCCCCAGCCGCCACGCTCCGCCCAGCCTCGCAGTCGAGGCGGTTCGACCGTACTGTCGACGGGGGTCTGAGGCTATGGATGCGTTGACGGATCTCCTGGCGGCGCAACCGTTCTGGGTCTGGGCCGGCCTCGGCGCAGGGCTGCTGGCTATTGAGGTCATGACCGGGACGGGGTGGCTGCTTTGGGCGGCGGCGTCGGCGGCGGTGACGGCGGTGGTCGTTGCGCTCGCCAACACCGGTCTGCCGACCTCCCTGCTGGTGTTCGCACTTCTGACCATGGCGTCGACCCTCGCAGCGCGGCGCTACCTGCCCCAGACCTCGGGATCGCCAACCCCGGACATCAACGACACGTCCGGTCGCCTGATCGGACGCCATGGCACGACCGTCGTCGCCTTTACCAATGGCGCGGGGCGCGTTGCGATCGACGGGAAGGAGTGGGCGGCCCGGCTGGAGGTCGGTGAGATCCTGGATGCGGGCATAAACGTAGAAGTCGTCGGCATTGACGGCGCCCACCTCAAGGTGCGACCCGCGTAGCGAGTCGGGTGCAATTGTCGGATGACCAGCACGCCGCGCAGCGCCACGCTCTTCGCTAAGTGGTTGGAACAGCGCCATACTTCAGTCGGCATTGCGCGGCAGCTTGACCCGCGACAAGTCACAGCGCTTATGTGCGCGGAAATTCACGACCCCACGGTCACGACCCAGGAGAGACAAACGGTGAAGACGCCTAGAGCAATCGGGCTGGCGCTGGCGCTGATGGCTGCGCTTATGGTCCCCGCTGCGGCCGTGTCCCAGGCCAAAAAGCCGGCGGGAGTCCCTGAGGCTGCGCGCAAAGCCGGCATGGCGCGCGCGCCAGCCGTCGTCGCTGCGGCCGGTCTCCCCTGCCAGATATCCGACGCCCGACTGGTCGGCGAGGACAAGAAGGCCAAGGTTTCCTACTTCGAAGTGGCCTGCGGCGCAGGTGCGATGGGTTACATCGTTCAGGCTCCTGCGGCTGGCGCGCCTTCGGCGTTCAGTTGTCTCGAGGCCAACACGCCGCCAGCGCCGGGCCAGGCGCCGTCAGCGCCCTGCATGCTTCCGGCGAACGACAATCCCAAGGCGCTCCTTCAGCCGATGATGAAGACGGCTGGCGTGGACTGCATGCCGGAGCAGGCGCGAGGCATCGGTCAGACCAAGACCAGCACCTATATGGAAGTCGCCTGCTCGGGCGGCGCGGGCTACATCGTCGTCGCCAGCGCCCCGTTCGACACGACCAAGGCCGCGCAGGTTCAGAACTGCCTGATGTATGACGGTCCCGAGAGCAACATCAAGTGCACGATCACTGATCGGGCGACCCGCATGCTGGTGGTCGACAAGTTCGCTGCCGCGGCCAACAACGGTTGCGTGATCAAGGATCGTCGCTTCGTCGGCACGGCCAGGGACAATTCCACCTACTACGAGGCCGCCTGTCAGGACGGGAAGGGCTACATCTACAAGGCCGCCGCTTCAGGGGCCCTCACCGATACCTATGAATGCGCCAAGGCCACCAACATCCTGGGGGGCTGCGAGCTGACGGACGCCCGTGAGGCCCTCACCGAACAGGCTGCGCTCTATACCAAACTCGCCAAGGCGGCGGGTTCGACCTGTGAAGTCGCGCGCTACGCGCTGTTCCCGCCGAAGCCCGGCGAAGAGAACGTCGAGATGGTCTGCAAGGACGGCTCCGGCGTGATCGGAAGCTTCCGTCCGGGTGGCAAGGGCAACCTGATCGTAGATTGCACCCGCGCGCCGATCACGGGATTCCGCTGCTCCATGACCAAGGAGCCGGGGTTTGCGGCCTTCACGGCCGATCTCAAGAAGAACAACGTGAACTCGTGTGAGGTGTCCAACTCGCGCGTCGTCGGCAAGACCGAGAAGGGCACCACCTACGTCGAGGTCGCCTGCGCCGACAAACTGAAGGGCTATATGCTCGAGTATGAAAGTGCACCCGCCGTGTCGGCTGTCCGGGCCGTGGGTTGTGCGTTCGCTGGCAACTGCAAGCTGCCCGGCAACACCTGATCCCGGTGTGAGCTGAATGATGAGAGGCCCGCGACGGCGACGTCGCGGGCCTTTTTCGTCAGATCTTCGCTTCGATAAACATCGGTCCGCGCTGGCCCATGGCGCCGGCGAAGGCCTTGTCGAAATCTTCAGCGGTCGAGCAGCTCACGGCCGGCAGGCCAAGGCCCCTGGCGACGGAGACAAAGTCGATGTTGGGTTCGCCAAGGTCCAGAAGCTTGCGCGCAGAAGGGCCGGCCTCGCCCGCGCCAGTGCGCTGCATCTCGATATTGAGGATGCGGTAGGTGTAGTTGGCGAAGACCACGACCGTGATGTCCAGGTTCTCACGCGCCATCGTCCAAAGAGCCTGGATTGTGTACATCGCCGCGCCGTCGCCATTGAGGCTGAGCACCTTGCGGTCCGGCGCCGCCACGGCCGCCCCGATCGCCAGGGGCAGGCCGATGCCGATGGCCCCGCCGGTCAGGGCCAGAACATCATGTGGCCGTGCTGTCAGGGTGGCGGCCGAGACGCCGGCGCCGGAGGTCACGGCGTCATCGCAGATGATCGCGCCCTCCGGCATGTGACGCGCGATGGAGGCGCCCGCCAGATGAGCATTCAGTGCGCCGGACGGCGCCCCATCGGGTAGCTTCAGGGCCTGAACCTGCCCCGTCGCCGGGGCGCCGAGCGCATCGGCTAGGGCCGCGAGGCCTGCAACCGAGTCTTCGGCGCGTGCGGACAGGGACATGGTGTCGCAGCCCTCGGGCACAAGCACGCTGGGCCGGTTAGGATAGGCAAAGAAGGCGACCGGCATGGTCGTGCCGGCGAACACCATCAGATCGACACCCTCCAGTTCCGCCAGCGCCAGCTCGCCGAAATACTGCATCTTCCTTGGCGCAAATCCGCCGGCGCCGCGCGGCTGCCTGGCGACGAAGGTGTCGGTGTAGATCGTGACGCCCACGGCTTGCAGACGTCCAGCCTGATGGATCGCCTCTGCGCTGCAGGCCTGGCCGCCCAACAGAATGACCGGCTTCTTCGCCGCCCTGATCGCCCGGGCGGCAGCGTCTACAGCCTCGCCGGAAGGGGCGGGCCGCACGGGCTTCTGGGCCATGACAGGCTCGCCACTGGCCGGCAGCCAGGCTGAATCCGCCGGCAGGATCAGACTGACGGGGCCACCCGGCGGGCCATAGCTGGCTGCCACCGCCTCGGCCGTGAGGCTGGCGACAGTCTCAGGGCTGTCGGCAGACTTCGCCCATATCGAATTGGGCTTCACCAGGGTCGCGATGTCGGAATTCAACGGCGCATCGTACTGGCGGTGATAGGTGGCGTGGTCGCCCACGACATTGACGATCGGCGTGTAGGCGCGGCGCGCGTTGTGCAGGTTGGCGACGCCGTTGCCGTATCCGGGCCCCAGATGCAGCAGGGTGCAGGCCGGTTTTTCCGCAATCCGGCCGTAGCCATCGGCGGCGCCCGTCGCGACACCCTCGAACTGGCACAACACAGGGCGCATCGCCGGCACGCCGTCCAGGGCGGCCACGAACTGCATCTCGGAGGTGCCGGGGTTGGCGAAGCAGGCGGTGACCTCATTGGCCACCAGGGTCGCGATCAGGGCGTCGGCGCCGTTCATTGGAACACCATCACATCTTGAGGGGCGGGGACGGCGAAGAGCCGCCTTACGTCTTCGGCGTACCGGGTACGGGCGAGGCTCTGGGCGATGTAGCCCTTATCGGTGATCTCGCCGGTGTTGGGGTCTGGCGGGGCGGACAGGACCAATGCGCGAGCCACCTTGCCGCCGGATCCCTTTGCGCGGGCGTTGTGGGCGGCTAGACCGGTGCGGACGGCGGCTTCGACCTGGTCGTACGCCAATGTGGGGTTGGGATAGAGCAGGAGCCCCACGGTTTCTTCACCCTCGCCGCAGACCACCGCGTCGGTCACGGCGTCACCAATTGCTCCGATTGCGTCCAGTCGCAACTCGCCGACGCCCACGAAAGTGCCGGAGACCAGCTTGAAATTCTCCGAGATGCGGCCGTCGAAGATCATGCCGGCGGTGGGTTCCTCAGGGTCTACAAAGCGCGCGGCGTCCCCCACCTTGTAGAAGCCCTCCTCGTCGCGGGCCGCTGCCGACATCTCCGGCTGCCCCAGATACCCCGGCGAGACCTGGGGGCCCTTGACCCGGAACTCCAGCTTGCCGGCCGTTGGCATCAGCCGGACCGAAGTGCCTGGCAACGGCAGCCCGATCATGCCCATCCGCGCATTTGGCCAGTGAACGTTGCAGGCCGTGGGCCCGGTCTCGGTCGCGCCATAACCCGACCCGAAGCTGATGCGATGGCCGATGGTCCGCACGGCGACAGCCTGGATCCGGTCGGCCGTCGCCTGACCCAGCGCTGCGCCGCCGTACTGCAGCAGTCGCACCCGCTCGAAGAAAGTCCGCGCCAGCTGGTCGTCGACCTCCAGCGCCTCGGCGAACAACATCCAGGCGGCGGGCACCATATTCTGATAGGTCGGCGAGATCTCCTTCAGGTTCCGCACCGTCTCGCCAAACCGCGCGGCCGTCGGCTGGCCGGCGTCGATATAGACCGTGCCGCCCCTGCGCGCGGCCATATGCAGGATCGCGTTGCCTCCAAGGCTGTGGCTCCAGGGCGCGGAGTGGACCATGATCGGTGGATCGGGATCGACGAAACAGGCTTCAATCTGCGCGGCGTTGATGCTCATGCCGTAGTGCGTGCAGATCACCGCCTTGGGCAGGCCGGTGGAGCCTGAGGTCAGGAGATACTTGGCGTGCTGGTCAGGTGTCGCCGTCGCCGCGACCGATCCTTCGCGGTAAAGCCGCTCCAGCGGCACATCCTGAGCACGCGGATTGAGGCTGGCGATGACGGGCAGGCCGGCAAGTGCGTCCGCTGAAAGGCCAACAGAAAACAAGCTCGCGTCTTCCACATACACGGCGGCCGGGTTCAACACCTGACACGCATGGGTCAGGCGCGCCAGATTTGCGCCGGGCAGGCCATACTGGGGCGACACCGGCGCCACCGGCATCCCCTGGCTCATCGCGGCATAGGCGATCAGGGCGTGATCAATGGTGTTGCGCGCCAGGATCAGCAGAGGGCGATCTGAAACAACGCCCAGGCCTCGCAGACCGGCGGCCAGCGCTGTGATCCGTTGCCACGCCTCGGCGAAGCTCAGCGTCCGCCAGCCTGAACCGGAGCGCTCGGCCAGCCACAACCTATCCGGGGCAATGATCGCCCAATGCGCCAGAGACGCCGTGGTTGTCTGGTGATCCTCGGAAAACGGTGTCGGGTTGGTCAGGATGAACTCGCCGCCCGGTCGCTCCACTACGTCCAGCCGCCTGGGCGCATAGAGCGGATCACGGAACGGGGCGTTGGAGGGGCGAAGCTCGGCGTCCATGGATCGAGCGTTACGGGCGCGGACACAAAAAGGGAAGCCCGGGTGTCTGCTTTCGGGTCGCCCTCGACCCCGCCGCCGGCCCTCAATTGAATCTGCCGCGCCTAGGCCCGCGCTGCGTCCGGGTCGTTGGCCGCCCTTGCGCCAGCCTTCTGCATTTTCGCCACCGAGGGCATGCACTGCATGGCTGGGTTCCTTTGGTCTGACAGCGCAACACCTGCGCCAAGGGATAGACGCACGAGACTCCCGGGAGCCGAAAGGTTGCGGCCCGGTCGGTCAGATTTCCGTTTGCCGGATCAACGTCTCGGCGGCGGCGACCACATTCTTTACCGGCAGGTCCATCATGTGGCAGATCGCCTGGTCAAAATTCGGATCTGCCGCCCGGATCTGGTCGTAGCTGCGCGGACCCCGTACGACGCGGGTCAGTTCCCCCCAGGGCGCATAGAGCCTGTCGTCCGAGGGTCCGAACAATCCGATGGTTGGAACGCCGGCCGCTGCAGCCAGATGCATGGCCCCGCTGTCATTGCCGATGAACAGCCGGGCGCGCTTCAGGCATGCAAAAGCTGTGAGGGGATCCACCTTGCCGGCCAGATTGATGAAACGCCGACCTGCGGAGTCCTTGAGCGACATCGCCAGAGCTTCGTCGCCGGGACCGCCCAGCACCATCAACCGCCCGCCCGCCATCGGGCCGTGACCATGCAACAGGGTCATGGCTACCTGGCTGAAGCGCTCGACGGGCCAGGTCTTGCCGATCCAGTTGGCTGCGGGGGCCATGGCCAGGATCGGTCCCGCGCCGCGGGTCAACTCGTCTGCGTAGGCCTCGACGCCTGGGCTGGTGTAGATATGGGGGGCTGCTGGATCGTCCTCGATCTTCAGCGTCCGCGCCGCTTCCAGCACCTTGTGCAGCGGCTGGCCGGTCTTGTGATGGACCGCCCGGCGGCGAGGACCTAGCAGGCTTGCGATCCGCGATCCCCGAAGGTCGACGACCAGTCCCCAACGCGTCTTTCGCACCTCCCGCCAGAGCCGGAACCAGTGGCTGCCGCTCTTCGATTTTTCGAGCGTGATGATCCGGTCCAGGCCCGGCACATGGGCAAACAGCGGGACAGCGGCCGGGCCGGCGACGATGGTGAAGCGGGCGCCCGGAATCTCATCGGCGAGGCGCTTGATCAAACCGGACGACAGCACGGCGTCGCCGATCCGCGTGGCGGTGATGAACAGGATCGGAAAACCGGGCGCGGAGGGCATTGTCTGCTTCTATAGGCATTGAGGCTCTGGCGCTCCACTGCCTGCGGCCCCAGATTGCTGACATGACCGCCGACCTTTCGATTGCGCATCTTCCGAGCCGGGCCCTGATCGCGGTGAGCGGGGCCGATTGGCGGAGCTTCCTGCAGGGTCTGTTGACCCAGGATGTCGAGAGCCTGGCTGACGGGGAAGTCCGCTTCGCTGCATTGCTGACCCCGCAAGGGCGGCTGCTTTACGACCTGTTCGTGGTGGGCCGGGGTGATGGCGTCCTGCTCGACGTCGCGGCGGAATATCGCGACGCCTTGTTGCAGAAACTGACCCTGTATCGCCTGCGGGCCAAGGTGGACCTCGCCGCATCGGAGTCCCACGTCTATGCGGCTTGGGGTGATGACGCGCCGGGAGGCTGGCTTCGCGATCCGCGTCTCGATGAACTTGGCTGGCGCGCATACGGCGCCCTGGACCCGAACACCGACGAGGCGGCCTATGACGCATATCGGCTTTCACTGGGCGTGCCAGGCTCTGCGGACTGGGGTAGCGAGAAGACCTATCCCATCGAGGCCAATTTCGACCTCCTGAACGGCATCGATTTCAGGAAGGGCTGCTTCGTGGGCCAGGAGACCACCTCGCGCATGAAGCGAAGGGGCGTCATCAAGAACCGGATGTTGCCAATGGTGTTCGAGGGCGCGACGCCCCCCCCGGGAACCGAAGTGTTGGCGGGCGACCTGCGGGCGGGTGAGGTGCTCTCAGGTGCGGGCGGGCGGGCGATGGCCCTGCTGAGGCTCGACCGGGCGGAGGCTGGCGGTCTCACGGCTGACGGTCGCATCGTCGAGGTTGCACGTCCAGACTGGCTGAATCACGCGCTCGGATGACGGCCGCCCCCCTTGTCCCGGCGCTCCGACTGCTGCGAGACTGCGCTCATGATGCAATCCCTGATCCGATGCGAATGGCGCGGCATGGCGGGCGACCCGGTCTACGAGGCCTATCACGACACCGAATGGGGTGTGCCGGAGTACGACAGCCGCGCGCTCTGGGAGAAACTGGTGCTGGACGGGTTTCAGGCGGGGCTGGCCTGGATCACCATCCTGCGGAAACGCGACGCCTTCCGCGCGGCCTTCGACAACTTCGATCCCGAGAAGGTGGCGATCTACGGTGAGGCCGACCGCGCGCGGCTGATGGCTGACGCCGGTATCGTCCGCTCCAACGCCAAGATCGATGCGGCGATCAACGGCGCGAAGATCTACCTGGCCATGCGCGACCGGGGCGAGGATTTCTCGGAGTTCTGCTGGGGGTTCACCGGCGGCAGGCCCATCCAGAACCGCTGGACCGGCTTCGGCGAGGTTCCGGCCCAGACCGAGCTGGCGGTGGAGGTCTCCAAGGCGCTGAAGGCCCGGGGGTTCAAGTTTGTGGGGCCGGTGATTGTCTATGCCTGGATGCAGGCTGTCGGGATGGTCAATGACCACTTCGTCCAGTGCCATTGCCATGAGCGGGTAAAGGCGCTGGTGCGGTGAGGGAAACAGCCGGGCCGAATCTGGCTCTTGAAAATGCAATCAGCGGGTTGGTGGTCTGTGGCGTGGACGAGGCTGGGCGCGGCCCTTGGGCGGGGCCGGTCAGCGCCGGTGCGGTGATCCTCGACCCGGCGCGCATTCCAGACGGCCTGAACGACTCCAAGAAACTCACCGAACGGGCCCGCGCCGCCCTGGAGCCGCAGATCAAGGCTGCCGCCCTCGCCTGGGGCGTTGGCTTCGCCAGCGTCGAGGAGATCGACACGCTCAACATCCTGCAGGCGACAGGCCTGGCCATGCGCCGCGCTGTCGAGGCGCTGGCGATCACGCCCGCCCATGCCCTGGTGGACGGCAACTACAGGTTCGTTCTGCCGTGCTCTGTAACCCCCGTCGTGGGAGGTGACGGCAAGTCGCTGTCCATCGCCGCGGCCTCGATTCTGGCCAAGGTCGCCCGCGATCGGCTGATGGTGGAGATGGACGCCCACTATCCCGGCTACGGTTTCGCCGGCCACAAGGGCTATCACGCGGCCAGCCATGTGGCGGCGCTGACGCGGCTTGGACCCAGCCCCATTCATCGGCGAAGCTGGGCGCCGATCCGGGCATTGCTGGGCGGCTGACGCCCGCGTTTCTCAACGCCAAGGTTACCTTAACACCCCGCCGCTATGGTCCCCGCGTCCAGCAGAAGCCGGAGGGGATACGTGTCGATTACCCAAAAGGGTCAAACCCACTACGATATGATCGTGATCGGTAGTGGACCTGCAGGTCGCCGGGCTGCGGTCCAGGGCGCCAAGTTCGGTAAGCGCATTCTGGTGATCGAGCGCGGCCGCCGGGTGGGCGGCGTCTCGGTCCACACCGGCACAATCCCTTCCAAGACCCTGCGCGAGACGGTGCTGAACCTGTCGGGCTGGCGCGAGCGTGGCTTCTACGGCAAGGCCTATCGGGCCAAGCAGGACATCACCGCGGAAGACCTGCGCAAGCGCCTGGAAATCACCCTGCACCATGAGGTCGAGGTGCTGGAGCACCAGTTCGCCCGCAACCGGGTGGATACGATCATCGGCTCGGCCCGGTTCGTGGACCCCAAGACGATCACCGTGGATGGCCCTGACGGGGTGATGACGTTCAGCGCCGACCGATTCGTGATCGCTGTCGGCACCCGGCCATATCGGCCCAAACACATCGAATTTGACGGCGAGAACATCGTCGACAGCGACGAGATCCTCGACCTCACCCGCATCCCGCGCCAGTTGGTGGTGGTGGGCGCCAGCGTGATCGGGATGGAGTACGCCTCGATCTTCAGCACGCTGGACGTGAAGGTCACCGTGATCGAGCCAAACGCCTCGATGATGCCGTTCCTGGATCGCGAACTGGCCGATGAATTCGTCCATGACCTGCGCGATCGCGGCGTCACCATCCGTTTCAACGCCAAGGTGACCGGCGCCAAGGTCCAGGGTCCGGGTCGCTGCCTGGTGTCGATGGAAGATGGTCGTGAATTGCGCGCCGACATGGTGCTCTTCTCGGCGGGCCGCGAAGGCGCCATCGATGCACTCAATCTGCCGGCCTGCGGCCTGGAGACCGACGAGCGGGGCCGCCTGACGGTCGACAAGGCCACATTCCAGACCGCCACCCCGCACATCTATGCGGCGGGCGACATCGTGGGTTTCCCCAGCCTCGCCTCCACATCCATGGAGCAGGGTCGGATCGCCGCCTGCCACGCGTTCGAGGAGCCGATCCAGGCGGCGCCTGAATTCTTCCCCTATGGCATCTATTCGGTGCCGGAAATCTCCACCATCGGCCTTAGCGAGGAGCAGGCGCGCGAGCGCGGGATTCCTTACGAGTGTGGCGTGGCGCGGTTCCGCGAGACCTCACGCGGCCACATCATGGGTATCGGCACAGGCTTCATGAAGATGCTGTTCGCGCTCGAGACGCGGCGCCTGCTGGGCGTCCATATCGTGGGCGAGGGCGCCACCGAGCTGATCCACATCGGACAGGCGGTGCTCAATCTGGAAGGTACGCTCGACTACTTCGTGGAGAACACCTTCAATTATCCGACCCTTGCCGAGGCCTACAAGGTGGCCGCGCTAGACGCCTGGAACCGCATGCCCAGGCAACAGGCCAGCGTCCGGGTGACAGAGCAGAGCCTTGAGCGTGCGATCCGGGTGGTGAACGGCTGAGCCCCAGCCCGGCCTTTACGGCTCGTTCACCATGACCGTTGACGGCCCGTTCACCATGTAAGCGCAGACTCTCATCTTCTGTTTCAGGGACTTGAAGTCATGGGCCTGCCGGTCGACACCATCCTGCGGGGCGATTGCCTGGAGGCGCTCAAGACGCTTCCGGACAAGTCTGTCGACCTCGTCTTCGCTGATCCGCCCTACAATCTTCAGCTGGGCGGCGACCTGCTGCGTCCGGACAATTCCAAGGTCGACGCGGTCGACGACGACTGGGACCGCTTCGAGAGTTTCGAGACCTATGACGCCTTCACCCGGGCCTGGATGAAGGAATGCCGGCGTGTCCTGAAGGACGACGGCGCCCTGTGGGTGATCGGCAGCTACCACAATATCTTCCGCTGCGGCGTGGCGCTGCAGGACCTGGGCTTCTGGATCCTGAACGATATCGTCTGGCGCAAGTCGAACCCGATGCCGAACTTCAAGGGCACCCGTTTCACCAATGCGCATGAAACCCTGATCTGGGCATCAAAGTCGCGGGGCGGCCGGCGCTACACCTTCAACTACGACGCCATGAAGATGGCCAATGACGAGCTGCAGATGCGCTCGGACTGGACGTTCGCCCTGTGCACCGGCGACGAGCGCCTCAAGGACGAGACCGGGACCAAGGCGCATCCGACGCAGAAGCCCGAAGCCCTGCTGCACCGGGTGATCATGGCCTCGACGAAGCCGGGCGATGTCATTCTGGATCCCTTCTTCGGTACGGGCACGACGGGCGCCGTGGCGCGGCGGACGGGTCGCCGGTTTGTCGGCATAGAGCGCGATGAGGCTTATGCCGCCATCGCCGAAGCGCGGATCGCCAAGGTTATCCCGGCTACGGCCGAGGAACTGCTGGTGACAGGGTCGCGCCGGTCCGAACCGCGGGTGCCCTTCGGCAGTCTGGTGGAGGCCGGTCTGCTGCAGGCAGGTGACCTGCTGTATGACCCCAAGGGCCGCCACGCGGCGCGTGTCCGGCCTGACGGCAGCCTGGTGGTCGGTGAGCTTTCGGGTTCGATCCACAAGATGGGCGCGATGGTTCAGTCTGCTCCGGCCTGCAACGGCTGGACCTACTGGCACTTCAAGACCGATAAGGGCCTGGCTCCCATCGATGTGCTCAGGGCCAAAGTGCGGGCGCAGCTGCCCGTCTGACGCTGGAGCCTGTCCGTTTCAGATGGGATCATCTGAAACGGATAAACAGGCTCGTTTTCATACGTTTAGAGCGCAACGGGCGCTTGAACCGGTATCCACTTCAAGCTGTCGCGCTCTACGGAGGGCTGGACCTCAGCTCCGTTCCAAACCACCCTTGCGAAAAGCGTGGGGAGAGTTTCGGGCATGTTTGGGCGTCAGGCATGAACCCGCGCGTCTTCGTGCTCACGCTCTGCACCTTCGCGTTCGGCTCGGCGGCCTTCATCTTCGCGGGCCTGCTGGAAGAGATGGCGAAAGACCTCGGCGTCTCCACTGCCGTCGCAGGGCAACTCCAGACGGCCTATGTGCTCACCTCGGCCCTGCTGGGCCCCGTGGCGGCCTGGGCGCTGGGGCGAATGGACCGGAAGTTTGTGGTGATCGCGGGCCTTGCGCTGGGGCTGGTGCTGCATCTGGCCTGCAGTCTGGCGCCAAACTTCGAGACCTTGCTGGTGCTTCGCGCCCTTGCTGGCCTGGCCGGCGCCATGTCCGGACCTGCCGCGAGCGTGGCTGCAGCCGCCCTTGTGCCCCCCGAGCGGCGTGGGTCCGCCCTGGCCATGGTCTCCGGCGGCATGACCCTGGCCTTTGTTGTTGGCATTCCTATCGGCAGTGTCGTCGGTTCGATCTTTGACTGGCGCGCCACCTTTCTCGTGGCGGCTGCCCTGGCCGGCGTAGCGCTCATCGGCGTGATCTTCTTCCTGCCCCGCGTACCTGCCCCGCCGAAGCGGGAAGGCGGGCGGGTCGAATTCTCCGGAATCTGGCCCCTCTACCTGACCAGCTTCCTGACCTTCGCGGCCAACATGACGCTGAACCTCTACATCGCGCCAATCGTACGGGTGGGCACAGGCATCACCGGCGCCGGCGTGGCGTTTTTCCAGGCGATGATCGGTGTCGGCGCCGCCGTTGGCCTGTGGCTGGGCGGACGCGCCGCCGACCGCGGCGCCGGCAAGTCGTGGATCCTGCAGGGCATTGCCATACAGGCCTGCGCCATGAGCCTGCATCTGGCCGCGACACACCAGTTATTGCCAAGGGGCTGGGCCAGCGACACCCTCGTCGCCCTGGCCATCTTCCTGGCTGCCATGGCGCTGTTCTCGATTTCGCCGGTCACCCAGTCCCGGTTGATCCAGATGACTAACGGCGCACCCGTGGCGCTTGCGCTCAACGGCTCGGTGTTCTCGATGGGTCAGGCCATGGGCGCAACCCTGGGCGGCGTGGCCCTGGCCAGCTACGGGGTGCCTGCCATCCCGGCCGCGGCGCTGATGATGTCGGCCGTCGGGTTCAGCGTGCTGCTGTTCGTGTTCCCGGGCGCGTCGGCGCCGGCGTCAGACAAGAGCTGAAAGCCCCGCCCGCGCCGCCTTCAGGAAGACGCTGGGCAGGCCCCCCATGTCGCGGTGCGGGCTCCAGATCACATCTTGAGCATCACCCTCGGCCCGCAGGATCTGCAGGGTCAGGCTGAAATGGGTGAAGACGTGTTCCACTTCGCCTGCACTTCGCCAATCCGCTGGCACGGGCGCCGCCTCAACTGCTTCAGCCTTGCCCCAGCGTGTGCCGCGCCATTCGCTGGTAGGCAGTGCCAGCATCCCGCCCAGTAGCCCCTTGGGCGGGCGGCGCACCAGCGCCACTTCATCGCCGCGCGTCAGAATATAGGCCACGCCAAAACGATGCGGTCGCGCGGCTTTCGCCGTGCGTCGGGGGTAGCTCTCCGGAGCCCCCTCAGCCTTTGCTGCGCAGTGACGCGACACCGGACACCGTTCGCACAGTGGCGATTTCGGTTTGCAAACCGTGGCGCCCAGATCCATCAGGGCCTGCGCCCAGTCGCCGGGCCGCTGGCTGCGCACCAGCTCCCCGGCCAGGCGCTTCAACTCGGGCTTGGCGCTCGGCAATGGCGTCGCCACCGCGAACAGCCGCGCCACCACCCGCTCGACGTTGCCGTCCACCACATTGGTTTGCAGGTCAAAGGCGATCGCGCCTACCGCGGCGGCAGTGTAGGGCCCCAGGCCGGGCAGAGCCCGCAGACCTTCCTCCGTATCTGGAAATACGCCTCCGTGGTCGTTCGCCACGGCCCGCGCACAGGCCAGCAGGTTCCGGGCGCGGGCGTAGTAGCCGAGCCCCGCCCAGGCCGCCATCACCTCGCCGTCGGCCTCCGCCGCCAGAGCCGCCACGGTCGGCCAGCGTTCTGTGAAGGCCAGGAAATAGGGCGTCGCGTGCGGCACAGTGGTCTGCTGCAGCATCACTTCCGACAACCAGACGAAATAGGGATCGGCCCGCATGCCGGTCGCATGATCCTTCGGCCCCACCCGCCAGGGCAGGGCGCGCGCGTTGGCGTCGTACCAGGTCAGGAGTTCGGCGCGGAGGTGATCTGGCTGCACAATACCCGCCTACCATCCCCCCGGTCTCCGCGGTAGGGTGGGCCATGCGCCGCCGCCTTCCCGATGTTGAGGACACGCTCCGTATTCTCAAGGAGAAACGGACCCGGCCATTACATCGCCCGCCGCCGCCGGCCAGCCGGGCGCTCCGTGGGTTCATGAAAGACCTGGACGGTCGGTTCGGCCAGGGCGCGTCGGCGCTGATCGCCCGCTGGCGCGAGATCGTCGGCGCTGACATCGCCCGCCGCACCGAGCCCGTGAAGCTGATCAAGGGTCGCAACGGCACGCCCTCCTCGCTTGAGATCCGCGTTGCCGGACCTTCTGCGGCGATTATCCAGCATCAGGCGCAGGACATTCTGGCCCGGGTCAATGTGTTCCTGGGTGCGGACGCCGTCGGCAAGCTGCGGATCGTGCAGGGCCCGCTTCGCCGGACCGAGCTGACGCCACCGCCCCGCCGCAAGGCTCCGCTGGACGCGGCGACCGAGGCTGAATTGATGGAAAGTCTCTCCCGCGCCCCGGAAGGACGCCTGAAGGACGCCCTGATCACGCTCGGTCGCGGTGTTCTGCGTCGCAGCGGCGGTTGACACACATTCGCGGCGGTCTAATCCGCAGGTTCCAGCGTCGGCTTTTGCGAGAGGGTTTATGCCGTCGCGCGGGAATCGCGTTTTAATACTCCGTTCAGAACCGGAAGGTCCCAGATGACGATCCCTACACGCCGCTTCCTGATGGCACTGGCCGCCGCCGGCGCGGCCTTGGCCCTGGCTGGATGCAACAATGCCGGAACTGGCGGCGCTGCCTCTGCGGACGCCATGACCCTTGGCAACGCCAATGCGCCGATCAAGGTCGAGGAGTATGCCTCCACCACCTGCAACCACTGCGGCCGGTTCAACAATGACGTCTTCCCGGCCTTCAAGGCCAAGTACATTGACACCGGCAAGGTCCAGTACACCTTCCATGAATTCCTGACCCCGCCGGAGGCCGTCGCCGTGGCCGGCTTCCTCACGGCGCGTTGCGCGGGCAAGGAGAAGTACTTCAGCGTCATCGACGCCCTGTTCCGCAGCCAGGAAGAGATGTTCCGGACCGGCGACGCGCGGGGAACCCTGCTGAAGGTCGCCCAGTCGGCCGGTATGACCGAGGCCCAGTTCAACACCTGCGTGAATGACGAGACGTCGCAGAAGGCCATTGCCGCCCGGGTCGACGCCGCCGTTCAGCGCGGCGTGTCCTCCACGCCCAGCTTCTTCATCAACGGCAAGAAGGCCAAGGAGGGCGAGATGACCCTTGAGGAACTCGACGCCGCCGTGGCCGCGGCCGGCAAGTAACATGTCTGCGACCCTGACCCGGCGGCGTTCGGTGGCTGTCCTCGCCAGCCTGGCGGCGACAGCGGCGTCGCCGGCCTGGGCGGCTCAGAAGGCCTGGCCTGCCGCGCCGGGAGACATGAACCTCGGGAACTCCAGAGCCCGGGTTCATGTGGTCGAGTATATGTCGCTGACCTGCGGGCATTGCGCCCAATTCAACGCCGAGGTCTTTCCGGCGTTCAAGGCGAAGTACATCGACACGGGACAGGTCTTCTACACGGCCCGCGAACTGCTGACCGCGCCCCAGCAACTTGCAGTCGCAGGCGTGCTGATGGCGCGCTGCAACGGCGGGACCCGCTACTTCCCGATCATTGACCAGGTGCTGCGAAGCCAGTCGCGCTGGCAGGGCGGGAACATCAAGGCCATCTTTCTGGATATCGCCAAAGCCAATGGCCTGAGCGAGTCGCAGTTCGAGGCCTGCCTGGTGGACGATACGGCCCTTCGGGCGCTCGAGGGGCGGGTCCGGTACGCCACGGGCACAGACAAGGTGAACTCCACCCCGACCTTCTTCGTAAATGGTGTGAAGCTGGCCAGTGATCGGGTGCCTGATCTGGCCGATCTTGACGCCGCCATCGCCAGGGCGCTGAAGCCGAAACCCGGGGGAGGCCGCTAACCTTCGTGCACTTCCAGCGCCTCAGACTTACGGGCTTCAAGTCCTTTGTCGAACCGACCGAGTTTCGGATCGAACCCGGCGTCACGGGGATTGTCGGGCCAAACGGCTGCGGCAAGTCGAACCTGCTGGAGGCGCTGCGCTGGGTGATGGGCGCCAATTCTGCCAAGGCCATGCGAGCCGGCGGCATGGACGATGTGATTTTCGCCGGGGCGGCCAACCGGACCGGGCGCAATCACGCCGAGGTCTCGCTGACCATCGATAACGCCGATCATCGTGCGCCGGCAGCCTTCAACGAACACCCCGTCATCGAGGTCGTCCGCCGCATCGACCGGGGCGACGGTTCAACCTACCGGATCAATGGTCGGGAGGTGCGGGCGCGCGACGTCCAGTTGCTGTTCGCCGACGCCTCGACCGGTTCGAATTCTCCAGCGCTGGTCCGGCAGGGCCAGATCTCGGAACTGATCGCGGCGAAGCCGCAGAACCGGCGGCTTTTGCTTGAGGAGGCGGCGGGCGTTTCGGGCCTGCATTCCCGTCGCCATGAGGCCGAGCTGCGCCTGCGTGCGGCGGAGACCAACCTCACCCGGCTCGAGGACGTGGCGCGCGAGCTGGAAGGCAATCTGGGCCGCTTGAAGCGCGAAGCGCGCCAGGCGGAACGCTACAAGAAACTTTCGGCAGAAATCCGAGCTCTGCAGGGCGCTGTACTCTATGCCCGCTGGATGCAGGCCAAGGTCGCGGCCGAACGGCTGGTCGGCGAGGCGGAGACAGCGATCCGGGCGGTTGAGTCCACTGCGCGCGCAGCGGCAGCGGCGACGACCCGCGCTTCGGCGGCTGACGAGGCGCTGAAGCCGCTGCGCGAGGCCGAGACCATCGCCGCGGCGATCCAGCACAAACTCGCCATCGACAAGGACCGCATTGACCGTGAGGCCGAAGCCTACGCCACCGAGCTGGCCCGGCTGACAGGCGACCTGGAGCGCACGGACGCCGACGCCGCGCGTGAGGCCCACATCACCGAGGATGCCGAGGCCGCTCTGGCCCGCCTGTCCGAGGATCTTGCCTCCCTCCAGGCGCTGATCGCGGCCGCGCCGGCGCGCGGACCGGAACTGGAAGCGCTGGCCCGATCCGCCGAGGCCGCGCGCGCTGAGGCAGACGCGGCGGTAGAACGACTGGCCTCCGAGGTGGCGGCGCTGGAGGCCGAGCAGCGTGGCGCCCGGATGCGTTTGGATGAGGCGCAGACGCGGTTGTCGCGTACCCGGCGCGCCCTGGATCAGGCCCGGCAGGAACGCCAGGCGCTGGCGACATCCCAGGACCCGCGCGCTGTCGAGGCGAGGAGACAGCTGGCTGTCGCAGAGGCTGCTCTGGCGGCGGCGCGTCAGGCGCTTGACGACGCCGAGACGGAACGTGCGGCAGCCACGAGCGCGGAAACCGCGCTGCGCGAGACGGCCCGCAAACTAGATGAGCAACTGGGCCGGCTGACGGCGGAGGCCCGGGCGCTGGCTGCGCTGGTGGCCCAGGCGCGGAGAAGCGGGTTCGCACCGGCGCTGGACTCCGTGTCTCCGGACCGGGGCTACGAGCGCGCGCTGGCCGCAGCCCTGGGCGACGATCTGGACGCCGCGCTCGATCCCGCAGCGCCGGCCTATTGGGGCGGGCGTGAGCCTTTGCCGCCCACCTGGCCAGAAGGCGCCTCGCCGTTGGGTCCTCTGGTCAAGGCGCCTGGCGCATTGGCCGCCCGGCTGGCTCATGTCGCCCTGGTGAAGCAGGAAGACGGAGAGCGCCTGCAGAAGACCCTGGCGCCTGGCGGCAGGCTGGTGTCGCGCGAGGGCGATCTCTGGCGCTGGGATGGTTTCACAGCCCGCGCGGACGCTCCCCGTCCCGCTGCCGTGCGGCTGGAACAGAAGACCCGCCTGGCCGAGGTGGAGCACGAGATCGAGGTCCTGTCGCCGCGGGTGGGGACAGCGCGCGCCGCCGCCGCCGCCGCCGCCGCGCGTCTCGCTCGGGCCGAGGAGATGCTGCGCACTGCGCGGCGCGCGCCAGCGCCTCTCGAGCAACAGGCGGCCCAGGCGAGGTCCGCGCTGGAGCGCTTCGATCGCGAGGCAGCGCTCAAGGAAGCCCGGGCGGCGTCGCTGGATGACCTGATCGCTCGCTTCGACGCTGAATTTGCCGAACATGAAGCACAGCTCAAGGCCGCCGACGTCGCGATAGTGGCGAGCGAGGGCGCAGACGATCTGGCAAACCGGCTGGCGATCGCCCGCGCAGCTGCCGCGCCGGCCCGGGAAGCCGCCGCCGAGGCCCGGGCGACCTATGAGCATGAGCTTCGCGACAGCAACAATCGCACGCGGCGGCTGGAGACTCTGGCCCGCGAGCACGAGGACTGGACGCGCCGCGCCGCCGCCGCCGGCCGCCGCGTGGAGCAACTGTCCGCGGCTCGCGTGAAGGCCGTGGCCGTGCTGGACGCGGCTCGCCAGGCTCCGAGCACCCTGGAGGCGCGCCGGAGCGTGTTGCTGGACGAGCTGGCGGTGGCGGAGGCGCGCCGTGCGGCGACCTCGGATGCCCTTGCCGCGGGAGACCAAGAGCGCGCCGAGGCGGATCGGGCACTGCGCGCCTGTGAGGCCGCCGCATCGGAGGCCCGCGAGCTTCGCGCCAGCCTCGCGGCTCACGCCGAGGCCGCCGTTCAGCGCCTTGGCGAGGTTGCGGCCAACATCCGCGAAGCCTCGCGCATGGAGCCTGAAGAGCTTGCCCGCAAGCTCTCCGACGAGGCGGTGGCGATCCCGGCCGACGCGGACGGCATGGAGTCGCATCTCTTCAATTTGGAGCGCCAGCGCGAGGGCATCGGCCCGGTGAACCTGCGCGCAGAGGAGGAAGCCGCCGAGCTTTCCGTCCGCCTTGAGACCATGAATGTCGAGCGCGCCGACCTCACTGGCGCCATCACTCGCCTGCGCCAAGGCATCGACGAACTGAACGGTGAGGGCCGTGAGCGGCTGAACGCCGCCTTCCTGGTGATCAACGAACACTTCAAGACACTGTTCTCCACCCTGTTCCAGGGCGGTCAGGCCGAACTGCGGCTGGTCGAATCGGATGACCCACTTGAAGCTGGCCTCGAGATCTACGCCTGTCCGCCCGGCAAGCGCATGGCCACCATGAGCCTCATGAGTGGTGGCGAGCAGGCGTTGACGGCGGCGGCGTTGATCTTTGCCGTGTTCCTGGCCCAGCCGGCGCCGATCTGCGTGCTGGACGAGGTGGATGCTCCACTCGACGACGCCAATGTCGACCGGTTCTGCAACATGCTGGACGAGATGTGCCGGCGAACGGAGACCCGCTTCATCGTCATCACCCACAACCCGGTGACCATGGCGCGGACAGATCGCCTGTTCGGTGTGACCATGGCCGAGCGCGGCGTTTCGCAACTGGTGTCGGTGGACCTCAGGCAGGCCGAGGCGATGGCTGCGCAGTAGGACTTCAGCGGACGCAATGTTGGAGTGGATGGAAAATCAAACAAAATCAGGATGTTGATCGAAACGCGCCCAGCCTTGACGCACTGCAGCGTCGTCTATAGTTTCCGCCCGACCTGAAGCCCCGGGCTTAGCGGGGTTACGGGCCAAGAGGCCTCCATACCATGACGCCGGATGACGAGATGCGCGACGAAGCGCTTCGGAACCTAAGCGCTCGGGCTGGAGCTCTGGAGGCTCGCGCTGTCCCTGTTCCGCAGGACTATGGCGTCAAGGCAGCAGGTTACGGTTATCGGCTCCTCGGCGTGCTGTTGGGGGGGCTGTTCGTAGGGTTGGGTTTCGGCGCCGCGATTGATGTGCTGGCTCGAACGCAACCTTGGGGAATGATCGTCGGGGTCCTGGTGGGCTTCGGCGTGTCGATCTGGATGGCGGTGGGTTCGGCTCGAAAGATGTCGGCCGATCTCGAGCGAGAGTTAGGCCCCGCGCGGGACTTGCCCCCGGACGACGAAGAAGACGATTAAGGGAGTTCGAGGCGGCATGGCCGACCCGATGCATCAATTCGAGATCCACAAAATCGTGGATCTGCCAGACTTCGCAGTCCCGGGCATAGGCGTCATAGATATGGCGTTTACAAACTCGACTCTGGCCATGACCCTGGCCGCCGCCGGGGTTGCTGGATTTTTCGCGCTGGCCACCGGTAGGGGCGAGGTTGTGCCTGGACGCCTCCAGATGGTGGGCGAGGCGGCGCTTGGCTATATCGACAATCTGACCACCTCGATCATCGGGCCGGAGGGCAAGAAGTTCTTTCCCTTCGTTTTCACTCTCTTCATATTTATCCTCGCGATGAACGTACTCGGCCTGTTCCTGGTGTTCACGGCGACGTCGCAGTTGGCGGTGACCGCAACGCTGGCGGCGATGACTATGCTGCTGGTTCTGATTATCGGGTTCGTTCGTAACGGCGCGAATATGTACAAGCTTTTCGTGCCGGCCGGCGTTCCCTGGTACATGTTGATCCTGGTTACGCCGATCGAATTTATCTCGTTCCTGCTCCGCCCGGTCACCCTGGCTCTTCGTTTGTTCGGAAACATGCTGGGCGGACACGTCGCCCTCAAGGTGTTTGCCGGCTTCGTCATTTCCCTTGGCACCTTGGCGGCTGGAGGCGGCCTTGGCCTGCTCGGCATACCCGGCGCCATGCTGTCACTGGGCGGCGTCGTTGCGCTGACAGCTCTCGAATTTCTCGTGGCCTTCCTTCAGGCCTTCGTCTTCGCGGTTCTCGCCTGCGTCTATCTCAATGACGTGGTCAACCTCGGCCATCATCACTAGCGGTCGGGTATCACCCTCAACTCTCAACTTCGTATTAGGATCGACATATCATGGAAGCGGAAGCGGCTAAGTTCATCGGCGCGGGCCTCGCGACCCTCGGCATGATCGGGGCGGGCATCGGCGTGGGCACCTTGTTCAGCGGGTTCCTGCAAGGCGCCACGCGCAATCCATCGGCCGCCGCCGGCCAGTTCACTAACCTGATCCTGGGCGCGGCTCTCACCGAAGCTTTGGGAATCCTGGCCTTCGTGCTCGGCCTCCTCATCCTCTTCAGCTAGGCCCGCCCGCCTGCGGCGCGCGGCCACGAAGCGGCGCGCCTGCAGCGGACTACAAGGACTTGCGAGCCTGATGGCCACTGAATCTCCTCCCGCGTCGCCTGTCGGCGCAACCGGCGCTGCTGATGAAGCCGCACACGGCGCAACCGTCCATGGGGCTCCCGCTGGGAACACCGAGACGGTTGGGCATAGCGAGGCTGAGGGTGGTTTGCCTCAGTTCCGCTTTGAGTACTGGGGCGGGCAGATCGTCTGGCTGCTCATCGTCTTCGCGATCCTCTATGTCCTCTTCGCGAGGGTTTTCGTTCCGCGTTTTCGAGCGATCACAGACATCCGCGCTCAAACCATAGCGGATGCCTTGGCAGAAGCGCGCCGCGTTCAGGCTGAGTCCGACGCTAAGGCTCAGGCAGTGAAGTCTGACATTGAAAAAGCCCGCGCCGATTCACGCAAGCTCGTCGCCGACGCCCGCGCCAAGGCATCGGACGACATGGCTCGCACCCAAGCTGGGCAGGACGCTGAACTGGCCGCCAAGGTCCATGAAGCGGAGGTCCGGATCGGTGGTATGAGGGATGCGGCGATGTCGAATGTACGCGGCATCGCGAGCGAGACGGCCGCAGACATTGTTTCAAAGCTTACCGGTAAGCCAGTCTCGGCCGCTGAGGCCAAGGCCGCAGAAAGTATTGCATGATGCCCGCGTTCCTGAACCCCGCCGAGGCCCAGTTCTGGGTCGGTATCGGCCTCCTGATTTTCCTCGCCATCGTCGTCTTTGTCGCCAAGGCGCCTCGCACCATCGCAGCAACTCTTGATGCTAGCGCCGCGACGATCAAGGCCGATCTGGATGAGGCGGCGCGCATTCGTGATGAAGCCCAACGTCTCTTGAAGGAACTGCAGGACGAGCGAGAAGCTGCACAACGTCAGGCCGAGGAAATGTTGGCTTCAGCCCAGGAGCAGGTCCGCATTTTTGAAGCCGAAGCCAAGGCCAAACTGGAAGAAAGCCTTGCACGTCGCCAGAAACTGACCGAACAACGTATTCAGGTTGCGGAGGCCCAGGCCGCCGCGGACGTGAAGGCGGCGGCTGCTGAGATGGCGGCGCAGATGGCCGAACGTGTACTCACCCAACGCATATCGGGCGCAAAGTCCGACCCGCTTATCGACAAGGCGCTCGGGCAGTTGGCCACGAAACTGCAGTAGGTTCACAAGTCGGGGCGTGTCACCGGCGTGGGGGGAGCGCGCCGACTGCGCCGCATCCGGGTGCGGAGCCGCACAGCAATTCGCATACGCCGTGGCAGCAGTAGCCGCTCCACTCGCAAATACTGCTGATAGAACAGCGCGACAAACTCCGGGTCCCGCCGTAGCAGCCTTCGGATTGGCGATATCATCCGTGGATGCGCGCGATGCAGGCGGACGAACTGGCGGCGCGCCTTGAACGAGTTCTTCAGAACAATCATCAGACCGACGACGATCACCGGAATGCCGCCCGGGCCGGGGAGCGGGGAGATCAAGACACCAGCCAGAATGATCAACAGGCCAAACAGCACCATGCCCACGCGCTTCAAGCGCGCGGCGATCTCGCGGGCAACCTCGTCCGTGGCGCGATGCACGCGCAGCGATGGCATGGCGAAAGACACTTTTTAGACCTGGGGAGTGCACGGCGGAGCGGGGAGGTTCCGCCGTCACGCGTTCCATATGCGTTCGTACCGCCGACTCGTAAAGGCACGGTTCCAGGAATTCGCGGTGCCCCGAATCTATTCGGCGGCCAATGGCGTCGGCGCCACAGTGGCAGGCTCTGACCGCCACGCCAGCTTCGGCTTGCGTGCAGCCAGGGTCTCGTCCAGCCGGCGCAACGGCGCGAGGTATGGCGCGCCCTTGAAGCGGTCCGCATCGCCCGCCCTGGCCGTCTGGGCGAGGGCCAGCAAGGCGTCGCAGAATCGGTCCAGTTCGCGCTTGGACTCGGTTTCCGTCGGCTCGATCAACATTGCGCCGTGGACTACCAGCGGGAAGTACATGGTCATCGGATGGAAGCCCTCGTCGATCATCGCCTTGGCGAAGTCCAGCGTGGTGATCCCGGTCCCCTCCAGCCAGGCGTCGTCGAACAACGCCTCATGCATGCAGGGGCCATCCGGGAAGGCAGGGCTCATGGCGCCTGAGAGCCGCGCCTTGATGTAGTTTGCGTTCAGGACGGCGTCCTCGGCGACCTGGCGTAGCCCGTCGGAACCGTGGCTGCGCATATAGGCATAGGCACGAACGAACATGCCCATCTGGCCATGGAAGGCCGACATGCGCCCGAACGCCTGGGTCGCCTCGGCAGTGGCTTCCTCAACGAGGTGCAGCCCCTCAGGACCATTCACTACCCAGGGCGCCGGTGCGAAGGGCGCCAGCGCCGCCGACAGCACCACCGGTCCGGCGCCTGGTCCGCCGCCGCCGTGTGGCGTCGAGAAGGTCTTGTGCAGGTTGATGTGCATGGCGTCGACGCCCAGGTCGCCGGGGCGGACCCGGCCGACGATGGCGTTGAAGTTGGCGCCGTCGCAATAGAAGTAGGCTCCGGCAGCGTGGGTCAGGCGGCTGATCTCGAGGATGTCGCGCTCGAACAGGCCGCAGGTGTTGGGGTTGGTGACCATGATCGCCGCGACGTGGGGGCCGAGCTTGGCCTCGAGGTCGGCGAGGTCCACGCGGCCGTCGGGGGTCTGGGCGATTTCTGTTACGTTATAACCTACGAAGGCGGCGGTGGCGGGGTTGGTGCCGTGGGCGGAGGTGGGGACCAGCACGGTGCGGCGCAAGCCCTGGCCGGCGGCCTCGTGAGCGGCCTTGATGCAGAGCAGGCCGCAGAGCTCGCCGTGAGCGCCGGCCTTGGGGGTCATGGCGACGGCGGGCATGCCGGTGAGGGTCTTCAGCCAATGGGCCAGACGGTCCATCAGCTCCAGCGCCCCCTGGGTCGTCGAGACCGGCGCCAGCGGGTGCAGGTCGGCGAAGCCGGCCATGCGGGCGGCCTTCTCGTTGAGGCGCGGGTTGTGCTTCATGGTGCACGAGCCCAGCGGATAGAGCGCCAGGTCGATGGCGTGGTTCTTCTGGCTGAGCCGCACGAAGTGACGCATCGTCTCAGGCTCGGAGAGGCCCGGCAGGGGCACCCCGGCGCGGGTCAGGCCGGCCAGATCTGAGGCATCGTGTTCGGCCTCGTCCAGATCGACGCCGGTCTTGTCCCATCCGCCCAGTTCAAAGATCAGCGGCTCATCCTGCAGCAGCCCTCGCGCGCCGGTCAGGGAGGTGAAACCGGTGTTTGCCGCCGATCCCTCGGGACGGGTGGGACGACCTACGGTGTTCATGGTCATTGGCCGAGCCTCCGGGCGAGGGCGCCTCTCAGGGCGGCGATGTCTTCCGACGTGGTGGTTTCAGTCGCGGCCAGCAGCAGGACGTCGTCCAGGCCGGCGTGGGGATCGAGACGCGAGTAGGGGACGCCGGCGATCACGCCATCGGCCAGCAGGTCTTCGACCAGGGCCGCGGCGGGGCCGGGCGTGCGCACGGCGATCTCGTTGAAGAACCGGGGCGTCAGGACCTCAAGACCCACAGCCTCGACAGCCGCCTTCAGCTCGCGGGCCCGGCTGTGGTTGATGGCCGCCAGCTGGCGCAGGCCCGTCCCGCCCAGCAGGCTCATGTGAATGGTGAAGGCGAGCGCGCAGAGGCCGGAGTTGGTGCAGATGTTGGACGTCGCCTTGTCCCGGCGGATGTGCTGCTCCCGGGTGGACAGGGTGAGCACAAAGCCGCGCCGACCATCGGCGTCGACGGTCTCGCCGCACACGCGGCCGGGCATCTGGCGGACCAGCTTCTCGCGCACCGCAAACAGGCCGACGTAGGGACCACCGTAGTTCAGCGCATTGCCGATCGACTGACCCTCGGCGACGGCGATATCGGCGCCCATCTCACCCGGCGATTTCAGCAGGCCGAAGGATACGGCCTCGGTCGTCACCACGATCAGCAGGGCGCCGGCGGCGTGGGCGGCCTCGGCGATCTTCGTCACGTCGGTGACCACCCCGAACACATTCGGCGTCTGGACCACGACACAGGCAGTGGTCGCGTCGATGGCGGCGATCACGGCGGCCTCGGCGTCGACGGCGGCGGCCTGGCGAACGATCTCCATGCCTTCGGCATGGGCGATGGTCTGGGTGGTGGCGGCATAGTGTGGGTGCAGGCCGCCGGAGAGGATCGCCTTCTCGCGCCGCGTCACGCGCTTGGCCATCATCACGGCTTCCGCGCAGGCGGTGGAGCCGTCGTACATCGACGCATTGGCCACATCGAGGCCGGTGAGCGCGGCGACCTGGGTCTGGAATTCGAACAGCACCTGCAGGGTGCCCTGCGCGATCTCGGGCTGGTAGGGGGTATAGCTGGTCAGGAACTCCGACCGCTGGATCACATGGTCGACCGTGGCCGGCACATGGTGCTTGTAGGCCCCGGCCCCGCAGAAGAACGGCCCCGCGCCGGCCGGCCGGCTCATGGCCGACAGCGCCGCCAGCTCGCGCTCGACCTCCAGCTCGCCGGCATGGCGGGGCAGGTCGAACAGCTCGCGCTTGCGGGCGGCGGCGGGCACATCGACGAACAGCGCGTCAATATCGGCCGCGCCGATCACGCCCAGCATCTCTGTCCGGTCGTCGGTGGTGAGGGGGAGGTATCTCATGGGGTAATCCTGCAAGCCGATTGGTGTTCAAAGACTCCGCTCATCCCGGCGAATGCCGGGACCCAGATCCGAAGGTTGCAAGCCAGGCTGGCGGTGCGCCGCGCTACTGGAGCCCACCTCTGAGTCTTGCCATCTGGGTCCCGGCATTCGCCGGGATGAGCGGAAGAGAGGATCACTGGGTGGCCAGAAAGGCTTCATAGGCGGGGCGGTCCATCAGGGCGTCGTACTCTGATGCATTGGCGACCTTGACCTTCGCGAACCAGCCGCCGTTCTCGGGGTCGGCGTTGACGGTTTCGGGGGCGTCGCCCAGCACGGTGTTGGCGTCCACCACCTCGCCGGAGATCGGGGCGTAGACGTCGGAGGCGGCCTTGACGCTCTCGACCACGGCGAAGGCGTCGCCGGCCTTCACGGCCTTGCCGAGTTCAGGCGTCTCGACAAACACCACATCGCCCAGCTGCTCGGCGGCGTGGGCGCTGATGCCGATGGTGGCGATGTCGCCGTCGAGGGTGACCCACTCGTGGTCCTTGGTGAAGCGCATTTCAGGTCTCCTGGAGGCGGATGGCGGCGGAGCCGCCCGAATACTGGAACCGCAGAAAACGCAGAAAGGCGCAGAAGGGGCGGTGGCCTGTTTCTGCGACCTTCTGCGTTTTCTGCGGTCTGTTGGATTGCGCCTGGGGCGCGGTGGAAGACGGCATGGTCATGCCTTCCGCACATAGCGGTGGGGGACGAAGGCCGGCGCGATGCCGCCCTTGAGGCAGGGGGAATAGCCGGCGGCGGGCGCTATTTCTCCTCCCCCATCGGGGGAGGGGGACCCTGCGCAGCAGGGTGGAGGGGGCTT
>CAIVVM010000069.1 GCA_903909375.1 uncultured Alphaproteobacteria bacterium | reverse complement strand
TTCCGGATCGATTGCCCGCCTTCGCGAAGGCGGGCAATCGTACATCTCTCTTCCAGATCGAGCTGCTGGTAACGGCATCCCATGGCAACACTCCCTCGCCAGAGTGTTGCACTTCGTTTGAGAACTCAGGGGACCCAGATCACAAGGCCGGGAGGCTGACTGGAATCGCCGCCCCGGCATAGAGCCCACCCCCCGCTCCATTCCATCTGGGTCCCGGCCTTCGCCGGGATGAGCGGTAGTGGGTACAGGCCCTGATCCGGACAGGGCGGTTCCGCCCCGCCTACTTCACCGTCTCCTGCTACCTGCCATTTCGGCCGGCTCAGTGGTTCCGGATCGCCGCCTCGACATCGGCGACAGGGCGGCCGACCAGATCGCGGGAGAGTTCGGCTTCCAGCACCGATTCCAGCTGCTTGTGATAGTGCTTGCGCAGCTCGCCGAGGGTGGCGGGGGCGGCGATCACCACCAGCGCCTCGATGGCGCCGTCCAGCACCTGCCGGTTCAGCCAGGCGGCGGCGGCCGCCGCGAACCCGTCCTCGTGCTGATGGCGGGCGTCGGGATTGCCCGCGCTGGAATAGTGCCGCCCGCCCGAACCCGCGTTCACCGCATGCAATGGCGGCGCGGGGATCGCCTTCAACGCCAGATCACTCTCGTGGCCGCCGTTGCGGAACAGGTTGAACGACTGGCCGTCGATGACGGCAACGGTGGTGTTGTGGGGCAGCATCATGGGAGATTTCCTCGTCCTGGACCGGCAGTGTCTGCGTCGATCCTAGCCGGTCGCGGGGGCGTCGCTTTGCGCCGCCGCAAACCGCGCCGGGCGAATCAGCGGACCGTTTCGGTTTCTTTCGGCGCGGTGACCTTGCGTTCCCGCGTCTGGGCCTTCGGCTTGGGCAGGAGGCGGAAGCGGGTCTGGCACCAGGCAAAGTCGATGCCCACGTCGATCAGGGCGTCGCCGCGACCGCAGGGGCAGTCGAAGTCCATGATCTCGATGACCCGGTAGGTCTCTCCGGCCTGAAGGGGCACCGGCCACCCCGTGGCGTGGTTGGGGGCGGCGTTCACACAGAGGACCAGATCGCCGGGGCTGATGGCGTCGCTCATCGCTTTATCCCTTGAACAGGGGGCGAAGACTAAACCCTCACCGGCGATCGGCAAAGTCCGGTCTGTGGGGGGCGATCAGCGCACCACGAGGACGGGCACAGGGCTGTGGGCCAGCACCTCGGCCGTGACGCTGCCCATCATCAGGCGGCCGAGGCCCCGGCGGCCATGGGAGGCCATGGCGATCAGGCTGCAGTCGTGGGCCTTGGCCGCCTCCAGGATCGCCTCTGCGGGCAGGGCGTCCTCCAGCAGCACCGTGTCGGCCTTGACCCCCATTTTGGCCGCGTCGGCCTTGGCCGCCGCCAGCACCTTTTCGGCGGCTTCCTTCTGGTTGGCGCCATAGCCGCCGTAGGCCATGGCGGCCACGCCGGCGTCGAGACCGTAGTAGACGGGCAGCCGCTCGGTCACGGTCACAATGGTGACCCTGGCGCCCAGGCCCTTGGCCAGGGTCAGCCCGTGGTCTAGGCCCTTCTGGGCGAGGTCGGATCCATCCGTGGAGATGAGAATGTGCTTGTACATGGGCTTTTCCTCCAGGTGCGCGGGTCACGCGTCGCCATTGAGGTCACCCTATCGCGGGCGCGGCCACGGCGGCGTTGATCGAGATCAACCGGCGCTATCCCGCGCGTTTGACAGGGGGTGAAAGTCCTGTGATGCCTTTGCGCATGCCGCAGACACCACCGACTTCGAACATGATGATCACGACGGGGCGCGTGCTTCTGGCGATCTATTTCCTGCTGCCGGGGATTTTGAAGTTCACGGCCGCGCCGATGAACATCAGCCTGATGAGCGCCCACGGGATCCCCAACCCCGCAGCCTTGCTGGTAGTGGCGGGGGTCGCGCAGGTAGCGGGGGCCCTGCTGCTGATGACGGGACGGTTTGTGCGGTTCAGCGCCCTGGGCCTTGTGGCCTACATCCTGGTGATCAATGTGCTGATGCACGATTTCTGGAACTTCAGCGGCGTGGCGGGCGCCCACGAACTGCAGAACTTCATCAAGAACCTCGGCATCCTGGCGGGCCTGCTGGTGCTGGCGGGCTTCAGCCGCTGGCGCATGCCCTCGGTGAAGGGGTTGATGATGAGTGACGCCAGGGCGTTTGCGGTTTAGAGGCCAGGGCGCTTCCTCCCGCCGCTATGCGGGGGAGGTAGGCAACGCGCCGCCCGCCGCCTTGGCCCGTTTCGCGCCGCGGTCGATCTCCTTGATCAGGTCGTGGCAGTAGATGCCGAAGTCCACCTGGATGGTGTGGCGGGCGGCCTTGTAATAGGGGCCCAGATGCAGGGCCTCGTCGGCGCGGGTGATGTCGGCCATTTCCGCCGGTGATGGCGGGCGGTAGTCACCGGTGAGGCAGGCGCCCACCAGCTTGGCCTGCTGTTCGGCGAAGTTGACCAGGGTGGGCAGCGGCTGGGCCAGACCCATGAAGAAGAGGTTGGGCACACCCGGCTGCATCATCCGCTTGAACAGCGGAAAGCGGTGGTCGGCGTCCGGAAGCAGGGCCGGGTCGCTGAAGAACGGGAAGCTGATCCGGTAGCCGGTAGCATAGACGATGGCGTCCACATCCTCGACGCTGCCGTCCTCGAAGCGGACCTGGCGGCCCATGAGCTCGGCGATGTTGGGCTTGAAGGTGATGTCGCCGCAGCCGGCGCGGGTGAGGAACTCGCCGGAGACCGAGGGGTGGGCTTCCAGCGGCTCGTGGTCGGGCTTGGGCAGGCCGTAGTCTTCCATGCGACCGACGGTCTTCTTGATCTTGGCGCGGGCGAGCGCCAGGCCCAGCTTGCGCGGCATCCAGTGGGGCATGGAAGCCTTGTCGGCGACCTTGCCGTCCATGTACTTGGGCAGCACCCAGACGCCGCGCCGGGCGGCCACGATCAGGCGTTTGGCGATGGGGCGTTGGGCCAGCTCGGAAGCGATATCCATCGCCGAATTGCCCATGCCGACCACGACCACTGTCTTGCCGCGCATGTCCACGGGATCGAAGGGCGTGCGGTATTCGTGGGCGTGGAAGTGGGGGCCGTCGAAGTGGCCCGGATAGTCGGGGATGCGGGCATCCCAGTGGTGGCCGTTGCAGACGATGAGGGCGTCATAGGTGCGCGTCTCGCCGGTGGACAGGGTGACGGACCAGAGGCCGTCGGCGGTGCGCTCGGCTTTGGTGACCGCGGTGTTGAAGGTGATCTTCTCGCGCAGGCCGAAGTGGTCCACGTAGTCGTGGAAATACTGCAGCAGCTGGGCGTGGTGGGGGAAGTCCGGCCAGTCGGCGGGGACGGGATAGTCCTCGAAGGCGAGGCGCCATTTCGAGGTGTCTATGTGCAGGCTCTGGTAGCAGGCCGACTTGCCGTTGGGGTTCCGGAAGTACCAGTTGCCGCCGATGTTGTCCGACATCTCGAAACAGTCGAACGGGACGCCCAGGTCCTGAAGCCGCTTGGCGGTGGTGAAGCCGGAACATCCTGCGCCGATGATGCAGGCCTTGGGCAGGGCGGGCATGGTGGGTTGGTCTCCCGTGAGGTTGCGGGAGTTTGCGCGGCTTCACCTGACGTCCGGCAAGGGGCCCGCTTCAGGTGAACTGGATCGTGACAGGGTGGTGACGGGTGGCTAGTCTGTGCGGATGAGCCCTTGGACCCCGCGACACTCGCAGGTATCCCGCCCCCGTCCGGGGGTGTGCGAGGCCGTGCGCAGCGCCTAGCTGCAACCCGCTTCCGATCCCCGCAAACTGAGCGGATGGATCGGTCGGACACCTCTCCATCCTGCAAATCTGGAGACGCCGATGATTCCCTGGAACGACCGCTTCAGCGACCGCATGGCCCATGTGCGGGCCTCCGAGATCCGTGAGCTGCTGAAGTTGCTGGATCAGCCGGATATCCTGTCGTTTGCGGGCGGGATACCTGACCCGGCGCTGTTTCCAGTCGAGGCGATCCAGGCGGTCTGCGCCGAAGTGCTGGCCGGCGCGGGGGCCCAGGCGCTGCAGTATTCGGTGAGCGAGGGGCTGCCGTCGCTGCGCCGCTGGATCGCGGCGCGGATGAGCGCGGACGGGGCGCCCTGCGACGAGGGCAACATCATCATCACGGCGGGCTCGCAGCAGGCGCTGGACCTGATCGGCAAGCTGTTCCTGAGCGAGGGCGACCTCGTGCTGGCGATGCGCCCGACCTACATGGGCGCGCTGGGGGCCTTCAACGCCTATGAGCCGCGCTATGGCGATCTGGCTGATGACGGGCAGGCGGGCGGGCGGCTGGCCTATGTGGTGCCGGACTTCGCCAACCCCACCGGCCGGACCCTGAGCCGGGCCGAGCGGGAGGGGCTGCTGGACCGGGCGGCGGCGCAGGACCTGGTGATCGTGGAGGACGCCGCCTATCGGGACCTGAGGTTCGAGGGGACGGGCGAGCCGTCGCTGCTGGCGCTGGACATCGCGCGGACGGGCTCCATCGAGGCGGCGCGGACGCTCTATTGCGGCACGTTTTCCAAGACGCTCTCGCCGGCGCTGCGGATCGGCTGGGTCTGTGCGCCCCGGCCGGTGATCGACAAGCTGGTGCTGCTGAAACAGGGCTGCGACCTGCATGTCTCGACGCTGAACCAGATGATCGTCGAGCGCGTGATCGCCGAGGGGTTTGACGCGCATCTGGAGCGGCTGCGCGGCCACTACCGGGCCCGGGCGGCGGCCATGCAGGCCGCGCTGACGCAGCATATGCCGCCGGGGGTGACCTGGACGCGGCCGCAGGGCGGCATGTTCGTCTGGGTACAGCTGCCGGAGGGCCTGGACGGCGCCGAACTGCTGGCGGCGTCGCTGGCGCAGGAGCGGGTCGCCTTCGTGCCGGGCGCGCCGTTCTTTGCGGTGGAGCCGCAGGCCAACACGCTCAGGCTCAGCTATTCCCTGCCCGCGCCAGAGGTGATCGACGAGGGCGTGCGGCGGCTGGCGCGGATGATCGCGGCGCGGATGACGGGATCGAACATCAGTCGCGCCGCCGCAGGGCGATCAGTCTGATCAGGGCTCTGGAGAGACCTGGATCAGCAGCTTGCCGTCGTGGTTGCCTGTGAACAGGCGCTGGAGCGAGTCCATTGCGCCTTCCAGACCCTGGTCGACGTGCACCTTCCACTTCAGCTTGCCTTCCATCACCCACGGGATCAGCTCGGCCATGGCCTCGGCGGCGCGGGGCAGGAAGTCGGTGATGATGAAGCCGCGGACGGTCAGCCGGTGCATCAGGATGCGGGAGAAGTCCGTGGGGCCGGTCGGGCGGCCATCGTCGTTGTAGGTCGAGATCATGCCGCAGAGCGGCATGCGGCCGAAGTTGTTCATGCGGTTGAAGACGGCGTTCATGATCTCGCCGCCGACGTTCTCGAAGTTGACGTCGATGCCGTTCGGACACAGCCGGTCCAGCGCCGCGCCGACGTCCTCGTTCTTGTAATCGATGGCGCCGTCGAACCCGAGGTCGTTCACCAGCCAGTCGCACTTGGCCTTGCCCCCGGCTATGCCGATGACGCGGGCGCCTTTCAGCTTGGCGATCTGGCCGACGATCGAGCCCACGGCCCCGGCGGCGGCGGAGACGACGACGGTCTCGCCGGGCTGCGGCTTGCCAATGTCGCAGAGGCCGAACCAGGCGGTCAGGCCGGTGGCGCCCAGCACGCTCATGTAGGCGGTCAGCGGCACGCCCGGCAGCTGCGGGGCAGGCATCAGCATGGCGCCGCCCACGATCACGTGGCTGGTCCAGCCACCCAGGCCCGTGTTGACCACGTCACCCTGCTTAAACCGGTCTGACCGCGAGCGCTCCACGATGCCCAGCGAGCCGCCGCGCATGGTGTCGCCGATCTGCACCGGCGGCATGTACTGGTCCTGATCGCTCATCCAGATGCGGTTGGTGGGATCGAGGGACAGGTAGAGGGTGCGCACCAGCACCTCGCCGTCCGCCAGATCGCGGATCGGCTCCTCGACCAGCTTGAGGTCGCCGGCCTTGATGTCGCCGACCGGGCGGTGCTGCAGGACCCAGCGCTTGAGGTTGGTCATGGGTTCGGGGCTCCGGGGATTGGCGTGTCTTGCGTGGGGTTCACCCTGCCCGCCTGCGCGCGAAGGGGCAAGGCGCCTCAGTCGGCCAGGCCCATCACCAGCGCCAGCGCGACATTAAGTCGGCGCAGATCGCCGGGTTCAAGATGACCAATCACGCCGCCGATGCGTTCGCGCCGAACCGTGGTCGGTTTGTCGGACATCACCTGTGAGGGGGTTCTCAAGCCATTTTTGTCGCTGGGGTCGATGGTAATCCGGAAATCCGGCGCATCGACCAGGTCGGATGTCATCTGACAAATAACGACCGAAGCGTGGGATTCCGGGAAGGCGTCCGACTAAACGATGACGGCTGGCGTTGGCTTGCCGTAGTCGCCCGACGCCGCCACGGTCACAACGTCACCGCGCCGCATCGAAACCCGGTTCGTCGAACTCGGAGACGGCCTCGACCCAGGCCATGGCGGCCTCCTCGTGCTGGTGCTTCAGGCTCGCACACAGCGCGGCGATCCGATCGCGGACCGATGCCGCGCGCGCGTCGGGCGCCGACAGCCGGATCTCGCGAACCCCGCGCGCGTTCCGCCGCGCCCGCATTGCCTTCATCCGCTCGGCTACCGGGGCCATCGTTATTCCCCAGAAATTGAGAGGAGGATCGTAACGCGTTACAACATCGGACGCATTGGCGCGATCCGTGACGTCAGCTTTCGGCGTCAAAGCGACCCTGCTCGCCTCTAGACCAGCGCCCCGTGGCAGTGCTTGAACTTGCTGCCGGAGCCGCAGGGGCAGGGCTGGTTGCGGCCGGTGGACTGCCAGCCTTCGGGCAGGGCGGAGACCGGCAGGGCCTTGCGCTGGTCGGCCAGCAGGCCGCCGGGCCGGAAGCCCTGGACCTCGTTCTCGCCGGTCAACGGATCCAGGTGCACCTCGAAGGTCGACGGGATGGGCATGGGCGGCGGCGGGGGCTCCTCGAAGGAGAATTCCACCGTCATCAGCCAGCGGGTGACGTTCAGGCGCAGGTCGACCAGGAGCTTTTCGAAGAGGGTGAAGGCTTCGGTCTTGAACTCGTTCAGCGGGTCGCGCTGGCCATAGCCGCGAAGGCCGATCACTGTGCGCAGGTGGTCGATGTGCATCAGGTGTTCGCGCCACTGCAGGTCCACCGTCTGGAGCATGAAGCTCTTTTCGATGTTGCGCATGTGCTCGCCGACCATCTGGTTGCGCTCGACGGCGCGGGCGTCGCAGGCCTTGCGGATGCGTTCCTCGATCTCCTCATTGCCGATGCCATCCTCGGCGGCCCATTCGGCCAGGGGCAGCTGCAGGCCCAGATTCTGCTGAACATGGGCGTCGAGGCCCTCGATATCCCACTGCTCGGCATAGGCCTTGGGCGGCAGGTGGCGGAGCACGAACTCGCTGATCACCTCGTCACGGAACTCGCCGATGATCTCCTGGAGATCGGTGGCTTCCATGAACTCCTGGCGCTGCTCGAAGACGGCCTTGCGCTGGTCGTTGATGACGTCATCGTACTTGAGCAGGTTCTTGCGCATCTCGTAGTTGCGCTGCTCGACGCGCTTCTGGGCGGTGGCGATGGCGCTGTTCAGCCACTTGTGGGTGATCGCCTCACCCTCCTGGACGCCGAAGGTGCGCATGATCGAGTCCAGACGTTCGCCGGCGAAGATGCGCAGCAGATCGTCCTCGCACGACAGGAAGAACTTGGAGTGACCCGGGTCGCCCTGACGGCCGGTACGGCCGCGCAGCTGGTTGTCGATCCGCCGGCTCTCGTGGCGCTCTGTGCCGAGCACGAACAGGCCGCCAGAGGCCAGCGCCTGCTCCTTGAGGTCCTTGATGTCAGCCTCGATCTCGGCTTTCTTGTCCAGCGCCTGTTGCGGCGTGACCTCGACGCCGGCGTCGCGCTGCTCTTCGCGCCAGGTGGCCAGGCGCATATCGACGTTGCCGCCCAGCTGGATGTCGGTGCCGCGGCCGGCCATGTTGGTGGCGATCGTGACGGCGCCCGGCACGCCCGCGTCGGCCACAATGCCGGCTTCCTGTTCGTGATAGCGCGCGTTCAGCACATTGTGCGGGATGCCGCGAATGGTCTTGCCGTCCAGCTCGAAGGTGTGGGCCTTCAGCATTTCCGACAGCTGTTCCGATTTCTCGATGGACACCGTGCCCACCAGGATCGGCTGCTTGCGGCGATAGCAGTCCTCGATCAGCAGGCAGACGGCGCGGTTCTTCTCGGCGGCGGTGCGGTAGACCTCGTCGTCGTCGTCGATGCGGGCGACGGGACGGTTGGTCGGGATCTCGGCCACATCCATCTTGTAGATGTCGAGGAACTCCTGCGCCTCGGTGGCGGCGGTGCCGGTCATGCCCGACAGCTTGGCGTAGAGGCGGAAGTAGTTCTGGATCGTCACCGAGGCCAGGGTCTGGTTTTCGGGCTGGACGACGGCGCCTTCCTTGGCCTCGATGGCCTGGTGCAGGCCTTCCGACAGACGGCGGCCCTGCATCATGCGGCCGGTGAACTCGTCAATCAGGATCACTTCGCCGGCGCGGACGATGTAGTCCTTGTCGCGCACGTACATGACGTTGGCGCGCAGCGCCTGATTGATGTGGTGGACCACCGAGATGTTGGCGGGGTCATAGAGCCCCGCAGAGTCTTCCTCGAGGTGGCCTGCGGCCAGGGCCATCTCCTCGACGGTCTCGGAGCCTTCTTCGGTGAGGATCACCTGACGCTGCTTCTCGTCATAGTCGAAGGTGGCCGTATCCTTGATCAGTTCCTTCACCAGCAGATCGATGGTCCGGTAGAAGTCGCTCTTGTCGTCGGTAGGGCCGGAAATGATCAGCGGCGTGCGCGCCTCGTCGATCAGGATCGAATCCACCTCGTCAACGATCGCGAAGTTGTGGCCCCGCTGGACCATCTCGGTGACTTCGTAGACCAGGTTGTCGCGCAGATAGTCGAAGCCGAATTCGTTGTTGGTGCCGTAGGTGATGTCCGAACCATACGCCGCCTGGCGCTCGGCCTGGCTAAGGCCATGGACGATAACGCCGACGCTGAGACCCAGGAAGCGATAGACCTGCCCCATCCACTCGCTGTCGCGCTGGGCGAGGTAGTCATTGACCGTGATGACGTGGACGCCCTTGCCCGCCAGGGCGTTCAGATAGACCGGGCACGTGGCGACCAGGGTCTTGCCCTCGCCGGTCCGCATCTCGGCGATCCCGCCCCTGTGCAGGATCATGCCGCCGACCAGCTGGACGTCGTAGTGGCGTTGGCCCAGCACGCGCCGGGCGGCCTCGCGGACGACGGCGAAGGCTTCGTCGAGCAGGCCGTCCAGGGTCTCGCCCTTGGCCAGACGCTCGCGAAACTCGACGGTCTTGCCGCGCAATTGCTCGTCGGTGAGCGCCTGCATGGCCGGCTCAAGCGCCGTGATCTTGTTGGCGCGAGCGGCCATACCCTTGACCTTGCGGTCATTGGAGGAACCGAAGAAGCGTTGGAATATGCTCAAGTGATGGTCCGATCGTGCGAGCCGCGCGCGGCGATAAAGCCCTTCGCCGCCGGGGAAAAAGCGCTCTTTCAGGGGCGTGCGAGACTTAAGGAGTGGTCCCGCTCAAGTCAACGCGGCGGCCCCCCTTTCGGGGTTGACCGACGTCGGGACACCACTACCGTCCCACCCACTATTAAGGCTTGATCGCACACAAGCGCCGCGGAAACCGCCGGCCATTTGCGACGCGCATCGGGTCCAGGCTCGCGCGCAAAACCCTTATCTGCCTGAATGACCGGCATGTCCTCAACTCTAACGACCAACCGCTATGGATCCATAGCGGCCGAAATCTACGACATCGACAAACCCGACTTCGCCCTGTCGGACACGGCATTTCATCTGGAGCGTTTCCGGGGTTTCAGCGCGCCGACTCGCTAGCCCGCCTGCGGCTCGGGCCGCACCCTGATTCCGTTCCTTCAGGCCGGGCTGGACATGACCGGCTTTGATCCGAGCCCCGATATGCTGGCCCGCTGCCGGGCCCGATGCGCGGCGACCGGATTTGCGCCGGACCTGACGGGCTGGACCGCGCCGAATGGTGATCTGCTGACCCTCGAAGGCGTTCGCTCCCGTACCGACTGGTTCCGGCAGCGCCCCGAGACCACCTATCGCTATGAGCGCTGGCGCGATCACCAGCTGATCGAAACCCAGATCGACATCATGGCCCAGCGCTTCTGGGGGCTGGATGAGTTCCGGATGACGCTCGAAGCGGCGGGGTTTGCCGACATCTCGGTGGTTGGGGACTATGACCGCTCGCGTGGCGTGCGATCCGGCGATCGGGGCTGGACGTTCGAGGCCCGCAAGCCCTGAGACCGAGCCGGGCGGGTGTTCCTCAAGGCGGCCTTTGCATCCCGGAGTGTAAATCGCTAGAGGCGTGCCCGTCCGTTCCCTGTCGAGAGCCCAGTCATGGCGCTGTCCCGCACCGTTCCCGGTATCGGTTTCGCCCTGGCCCTCGCGCTGGCCCTGGCGGGTTGCAGCCGCGGCGAAGGGGGCGATGGTGCGCCGGAACGTGGTGACGTGGCCGCCGCGCGGGTGGACGGCAAGACTATCTGGGTTTCCGACATCAAGCGCGAGGCCGTGGCCCAGGGCCTGATCGGTGAGGGCGAACCGCTGGACACATCCTCCGACGTCTTCCGTCAGATGATGGACGAGGTGATCGACCAGCGTCTGCTGGCGAGCGAAGCCATGCGTCAAAAACTGGAAAAGGACCCCAGCGCACAGCGGCAGCTGGCCGCCGCTCGCGACCGGGTGATGGGTGATCTGCTGATTGATTCCACTGTCGCCGAGGCGGTGACCGAAGCCAATATTCGCGGTCTCTATGAAGAGCAGCAGAGACTGGCCAGGCGGACAGAGGAGATCCGCGCCCGTCGGATCGTGCTGGCGACGGCCGCGGAAGTCGAGGCGGTCAAGCGGCTGGTCGCGGCTGGCGGCTCATTCGAGGCTCTGGCCATGGAACGCTCAAGCGATGCGGCCACCCGGTTCAACGGTGGCGACCTGGGCTATTTCACGACGGACATCATGCCCGAGGCCTAT
>CAIVVM010000068.1 GCA_903909375.1 uncultured Alphaproteobacteria bacterium | reverse complement strand
TCTGCGCAAAGCCGCAGAGCGCACCGTCGAGGCCACCTGGCGACGCATCGGCAAACTCCTCGACCACTTCTCAGCCGACGAATGCGCCAACTACCTCGTCAACTCCGGATATGCTGCAACTTGATCCGGTCACGCTCTAGCGCGTAGCCTGCGCCGTCATGGACGGCCCCATCCAGGCCGTCATATCCACCTGATCCATGACCCGATACGGACGGCCCCAGCGATCCATAAAGAAGCGCTCCATCTCTGGCCGGGTAAACGGCCGTGAGCCCAGACGTCCGAAGATCGCCATCTGACCACCGGTCTCGTCAACCGCACGATCACGGTCCAGCCCCTTCGACATCGCCAAAGCCGGGGTCGGTGTCCGGGCCCAGGCAATCAACTCCGGCTTCGGCTGTGGCGAGAAGCCATAGAAGTTGGGTTGGCTTGAGGGGCTCGTCAGCTGCAGAACCTTCATGCCGTTGCGACCATCCGCGACATAGGCGAAGAGAGAAGCGTTGGTCGAGCCGACCACCACATCCTCAGCATCGTTGAGTTGGCCGTCCGCATCGAACTTCTGGTAGATGCGCGGCCGCTCGGGGTTGGTCACATTGACGATGACCAGACCGTCTTTCTTGGCCGCCACATAGGCGTAGGTCCGCGCTACGTAGACCCGACGGGCATCGACCAGAGGTACTGTCGCACCCTCCACCGGGACCGGCTTGGCCATATTGGTGACATCCAGCACTTCCAGGCCTCGGGCCGTTGTAACCCAGAGATACCGGAACTGCAGGGCGGAACCCCGGACATCCGGCAGTGCGACCGTTGTCACGTACCGTGGCTTCAGCGGATCGGTTAGATCAACCACCACCATGCCGGCGTCGGCGGCGATGTAAGCATAGGTCCCACCCAGCGTGATGTGGCGCGCGCCCTTGAGCACACCGCCGGCATTCCAGGTGACAGCTCGCTTCAGCATGTTGTTACGCGGGTCGCCATCGGCCAGCGTGTTGACGTTGACGAGGATCAGCCCTTCCTCGGAATCCGTGATCACGGCGTAGGAATAGATCGGCAGGAATGTCTGTTCCTGGTTGGCCTGCAGAAGGCTGACGTCACCACCTGTAACGGCGTCCTTCACCTTCAAGGCCTGCATATGCTCGTTGCGGAGCGGGGCGATGTTCTGGTTGGTGGGTAGCGCCATGCAGGTAGCGTTCTTGCTGGCCACACGCGTGTCATGCCCCAGAGCCGAGAACGGCGCCTTGATGATCCGCTGCGAGACGCCCTTGTTGGCGATGCTGGCGACGTCATAGACCCTGAATCCGCCGGTCCCTTCGGCGACAAACATGTACTCGCCGCGCAACTGGAGGCAGCGGGCTGAGTCCTGGGTCTTGTGAACGACGTTGGCGATCTCCTCCATGGCGTCTTCCTCGCCGCCCTTCAGGCCTTTCACGAAGGGTTTGCCCCGCACCCAGGACTTGAGCTCGCGGCCATTCTGTTCGACGTGGAGCTTGTAGAAATCCGGGTAGGCGTACTTCTGAAGATAGGATCCGAACACCGCCTGCGGCTCGCTCCACTCTGACACGCGCACGGCCTCGATTCCGCCTGCCAGACCCACCCAGGCGTCTTGCCCGACAAAGTTCACGTAGTTGGTACCCAGCAGCAGCAACTGGGCCATGATCGCGTTGTTGTCGTTGGCCGCGGAGACGTGGCAGTCCGAACAGGTCTTGGTCTCGGTGGTGCGCACCGTATGCGGGAAGTGCGGCGCAAACGCCTGGCTCGAGAAGCCCGAGGCCGAGATCGGCGGCTGCTGCGAATAGATGCGCTCACGGTTGACGTTGGTAGAACTCAGGATCAGCGCCGAGGACGAGCGAACCGGTGCGATGGTTGAGCCCTTGGTCGTCTGATGCCGCCCCAGCTGGAACATGTCGTCGCGGGCGACCTGCGGATTGTAGGTCGCGTAGTTGCGGGTTTCCTCTTCCTCGTACTTGTGGGTCTTGGTCTTCCAGTTGGCCTCGATCGGCAGGTGGCATCCGGCGCACGCTGTCGTCCACGAGGTATGGCAGGCGAAGCACTCCATCTCTTCGTCGTTGTGGGCTCGGTCGCCAGGCGCCACCCCCTCACCCCAGGCAAACGGCTTCCCGTTCTGGCTGATCTTCGACATCAACTTGGCGCGGGCGGCCCTGGGATTGAAGTCAGGGCTTGAGCGGTCCACCGAGTCTTTCACCAGATGGATCCGCCACTCCAGCTTGGGATCCAGCAATGACCGCTGGATCAGCACGCGGCGGCCATCCTGCTCCAGCCACTCGAAGCGGCGCTGGCCATCGGGATTGCGCAGGAGGCTGAGGTCATTTCCCTTGGGATCGGCCGCCGGGCCGGAGGTCTTCAGGGTCGGATAGGCTGAGGAGGACCCGTGGCAGTCCTTGCAGCGGATCTCAACGGCATTGGCCACTTCGCCCATGATCAGGCCGGTGCCGTGGCTATCCTGACTGAAATGGCAGTCCGCGCACTGCATGCCCTTTTCGGCATGGATATCCATCATGTGGACAGCTTTGCCGGGGGCGTTCTGACCCACAGGGGTGAACTGCGGCGCACCCTTGCGGACGAATTTCTCAGGATCGTCGTTGGCAATCACCTTGCCCTCGGCGTCCAGCAGATTGCCCTCACGGTCGCGCTTGAAGATCGCCCGGAAATTCCAGCCATGGCCGTGATAGTCAGCGAACTGAGTGTCCTTCAGCTTGGCGTTGAGATCGAAGACATTGCGCAGGAAGTCGAGGTCGGCCCACAGGCCACGTGGCGCGGCGCCCTCGGGATTGCGCTCCAGAACCTTCCGTATCTCGTCGGATGTCGGGTATTTCTGGCGCTCCGGCCACATGAAGGGCGCATCGGCTTCGTAGTCCCACATCGTGTAGCCGAGGTAGGTGTTCACGAACATGTTCGGCTGGTGCATGTGGCAGTTCATGCACTGTGCAGTCGGGATCGAGCGCGTAAAGGCGTGCTGGATCGGGTGTCCGGACTCTTCCTTGTTGATCGTCGGGTCCACGGTCGCCGACTTGCCGTCACGGCCAAACTTTGCCCACGTCAGGCTGGCATGCGGCTGGCGATTATTGGCGTAGACCACGTGACACGACGCGCAGCCCGAGGAACGGTAATCGCCCGGCTGGTCATTGGTGCCCATGAACCAGGTGAAGGGATCATTCAGGCGGGTCTTGTGAATGTTGAGCAGTGGGATCGCGACTCTGAGACCGGTGCCCGGACCGCGGTTCGACTGCTTCAGGTCGGGTCGCCCCGGTTCCTCCAGGCGCTGGATGGCGCCATTGGCGTTGGGCAAGCCGACTTCGGCGAACTGGGTGTTGATGTTGCGGCCGCCGCGTTCAAAAACCCGAAAGACGTCGCCGGGCGGTGTCACCTGCCAGGTCGGCAGGGGATAGAGGGTGGGCAAGGCGCCGCGCCTGGCCTGCTCCGGGGTCACTGTTCCAGGCGGGGAGCCCGGCGAAAGCAGACGCGCAGGTTCGCCGTGGGCGGTGTAGGCCTCCCCCAGAACGTAGTTTTTGAACGGGACTATGCCGTTGTTGTAGGACGCGCCGCCGAACAGCATGGCGCCCGTAGCCATCAGCGACCGTTCGGCCTTCTCGATCAGTTCCATGTGGCAGGCGCCGCAGGCCTGGCGGGCGACCCGATAGTCAGAGGGATTCACAAAGCGGACAAATGCCGGCGCTTCGCGATTCAACAGCGCATAGCTCTGCTTGGGGTTGGCTGAACTGGGATAGTGCCAGGTCTTCGGGTAGCGCGGCAGCACGTGTGCCTTGTCGCGTACGGCGTTGTACTGGCTAGAGCCTTTGGTCAGGCCCGCCGGCAACATGGCGCCGGCGTCGCCGCCGTGACATGACACGCAGCCCAGTTTCACCGCCTGGGAAACGTGCATGCTCTTGGCGTCTGAATCGGTGTGGCAGGACACGCAGCCGCGGCTTGCCTGGTCGACCTCAGCGTCGGTCATGCCGAGCTTGGCGTGAGGGGCCTCAACATAGGTGCGGGGAACTGGCTTTTCTCCGCCCGCCGCCTGTACCGACAGGGGCGCGAGCAGAGCCATCGCGATGATGGCCCCAAGCTTCAGCAGTTTTTCCCTGAGTTTACGCATCTTGACCCTAGAAGCTGAGAACTGCGTTCAGCAGGATGGAATAGTATCTCTTGTGACCTGGACTATTGGAAAACAGATCCTTGAAACCCTTGCCTGGATCAAAAGCCGCCACCGATCCACGGAACACCAGGTTCTGGGTCATCAACGGCCTGTAGATGGTCGACACCGAGGCATCCCAGCCCAGCGCCCTGGGGATTGATCCCTCCTGGCGTAGAGCCTGCACGACCGCGGTCGAGGCAAAGGAGATGTGATTGACATTGGTGGACACGCGCAGTTGCGGGGTCACATCAAGGTCGGCGCCTGCACCCAGCAGCACCGTGCCCGGATTGTTGAAATTCGACTGCCCTTCGTCCTTGGATGACCTCAGACTGTTGAGCACGCCGTTTCGACCGTTGATGGCGATGACGCGACCGCCGCCTGCGAACGGGATGGTTTGCCGGATCCAGTAGCTCGTGTCCGAGCCGGCGAACTGGGGGTTTTCCTGGATGGCGTCGAAACCCGTTTCCTTGTTGTCGTAGGGATTCTTGTCGCCCGAAGCATAGAGCCCAGACAGCCTAACCCGTATCCAGCTGAAATCCATCGAAGGTTCGACGGCGGCGAAGTAGCTGCGAATCTTCGCCTTGCGGTCAGTGAAGATACTGTTCCGGTCAGACCCCAGGGCCAGAAAGGCCGACGCCGTCAGATTGATCCTGCCGATCCGGCCGTCAGCATTGTAGCCCAGATAGGTCACGTCATAGTTGCGGCCGCGCAGATTGCCGATCAGGGCGGGGCGCACCGGGAAGCCGTTCTTGTCGACCTGGATCTGATTGCGTTCCCGGTTCAGATTGTGGGCGACAATGACCTGTGAGGTCATGCCGGGGAATGGCAGGTCCTGGCGGTACACGTTTGCGACAAACACATAGTCCTTGCGCAGGTCCTGCGTGATGTCGTTCAGCCCCGAGTTGGTGTCCTTCTCGATCCGGCGGAAAGCCGCCAGATTGTACTGAAACCGGTTGTTATCCCGGTTGCCGAAGAAGCGGACGCCCAGTTGGTTGTCCTGAAACAGGAAGCCTCGGAACTCCGTGGAAAACGGCTGAATGCCCACCCGGATGCTGTCGAAATCGTAGCGCAGGGACACGTCGCGAATGTGATAGTCGACGAAGGCTTCCTGGACGCCGACGAAGGCGTCGTTCCGGTGGGTCTTGCGACTGGGCTCGACGTAGAGAACCCGCTTCTCGGGGACATCGACATAATTGACCTGGAATGCCAGGGCGACGCGGAATTCCAACTCAGGCGGTTTGAAGGCCGTGGATCCCTTGATCACCGATACAGCGGCGATGAAGGTCTGGGCCAACACCAGGCTGGAATCGCGACCGAAGATATCCAGGCTCCCCGGGCGCGAGGTGGTCTGGACACTTACGGGAATCGGGAAGCTGCGGGGTTCAATGACGGTGTCGGAGATCGCATTGACCGCCAGGAACCAGTGTTCCGACCCCTTGAACGGGATATCGCCCTTCAGGAAATTCTGGTTGTAGGGATCGAACCAGCGCGGCTTGACCACACCCAGCGCGCCGGCCAGCCGCCAGCGATCCGGAATCGGCAGTTCGTCGTGCGGGAAGGCCTCAGGGGGCGGTGCGCGCACGGCGCCGGGGTTGGTCTGTTCGATCGGCTCCGGAAAAGTCTCGACACGACCAGGGCGCCGGCGACCGGATAGCGGCTTGTCGTCATCCACCGGCGCGGCTGCATCCGTCGGGACAGCCTCGCTCGGCGACGAGGTCAGTTCCGGCGCCGCCGGCGGCGGGGCTGCATAGGCGTGCCCCCCGAGGCTGGCGAGCGCCGTCATCGCAAGGATGGAGATCGTTCGCATGCCTATTTCCCCTGGCACGCGTTCTGATCAGTGGTGTCGAGGAAGGGCGCGAATGGGCACCCCACATAGCGCAGTCGGGCAGGGGCGGATTGACCGACGATCAGCGTATCCGCACGAATGCTCGCCGCCGCATTGCTGATTCCGCCGACCCTCGAGGCCGCATTATGGGTTCCCAGGAACGAGATCATGTCGTCCTGATCAATTCCATCACCCGACACCCCGATGGCGCCGATGAGCCGGGTTCCACGATAGATAGGTACGCCGCCCGGGAAGATCTGAAGGCCATTCTGCAGCCGGTTCTGACCGGGGGCGACCTGCGGGAGATTGGTGCAGACGGCCGGCGTATCGGTGGCCGACGCGCCCGTGACGAAGCCGAGATGCTGGCCGAGGTTGCCGATGATCAAGGCCGACTGAAGGCCTGTGGAGAGCGGGCTCCAATGGGTGATCGGGCGCGAAAGGGGGCCGTTCGGGCGACCAACCTCGCCATCCGGATAGTAGGGACGGGCCAGGTTGCCGAGGGTCCGCGCGCCAAAGGCCGTCTTTCCGGTCAAGGCTACCGGGTCCGCGAAAAAGTCGCGGGTCTTCTGGACGAAGCTACGGACGTCAGCACTGGGATCAGCGCCGAGCTCCGTCGCGGCAAAAGTCGCCGAGAACAGCGAGGCAGAACGGGCCTTCTGCGCGGAGACATCGATGCCGAACACAGGGGCGTCCGGGGACCGCACGATCCCCAGAATCTGACCGCGGCTATCCACCACTGTGATTGATACCTGGGCGCGGCTATCCAGCGGACGTCGAATCTGGGCCCGCGCCCGGCTCATGATTGTGAAGGCTTCCTCGAGGACGGCCCGGACTTCTGCAGCCGTCAGCGCGGAGAGACCGTCTGCGCCATCCGTCCCACCGCGAATGGGGAAACGGGCCTGTCCAGAACCATTGGTCAGAACCATGGCCCCAGGCGTCGAGAACTCTGCTGCCGTCGCCAGACGCAGGCCTGAAGCCTCGGTCCCGTAGGCCTGTCCGGCCAGAGCGCTGCCGCCAACGTAGTAGCCGTTCACCGCAGTAAAGGATCCAACCCCCGCACCAAGGCTGGCGAATGCGGGAGCGCTCCCCGGCGCGGACTTCAGCGTCCCAGCGCTGGCGTCGCTGAAGCGAAGGGACGTCCCATCCACCGTCACCCGATCGGCCCGGATCTCGACGGGCGCGTCAAAGCCCGTCGCGGCCGCAAAGGCTATGGCTTCCTCTGCGTCGTCCTCGATATCCAGGATATTTCTGTCGAACCCATAGTCGCCATCGGCCATGACGCCGACGCCGCCAACAAGGACGCCGCCCTTGTAGAGCGGGAACCCGCCTGCATCGGCCGCCAGCCCCAGCGGCGAGCGCCGGGGGCCAATCGGCGCGGTCGCCACGCGGGTGGTGACATCTGAACAGGGTAAGGATGAGAACTGCACGCCAAACAGGGGGCCGCTTTCCAGGCCCACAGCTGTCGGGCTCGGTGGGAAATGTTCCTGCACGATCTGACTGGCCGTTCGCGTCGAGAACGCATTGCCGCCAGAGGAGAGATAGGCGCCAGTTATGGCTTTGGCGATCGCCCCGGCAGCCGCCGGAACAACCACGCCCTGCGCATCAAGATTCGCGCCACCGGGACCGGCCCTGAGCGTCGCCGTGGCGCGGGCCCCGGTCATCGAATAGACGGCCAACACATTGCCGACCCGGTCCGTCACAGCAATCACGGCCGGCAGGTTGCGCGCGCGCGATTCCGAGACGGCCTGTGCAATCACCTGTTGAACTTCAGCCGCCGTCAGCGACTGGGCGCCGGGCAGAGTGTAGGCCGCGGCCGAGGTCACGGGGTTCGTCGGTGTGACCGCCGCCGGCGGCGAGCCGCCACCGCCGCCGCCGCAAGAGGCCAGAGCCAGCGCCGCCGCGCCCATTGCCCAGCGCGCCGCCCGCTTCATCGCAAGGACCTCGCCGCCTGAGCCACCTGCGTCAGGGACTCGCGGAAGGCGTCCGGACGATAGCTGTTGGGATCCCGGACCTGAGCGTAGGCGCGATCGAGACTTGGGCGCAGCCTTGCAGCAACCGCCCGATCCACCTGGCCCGAACTGACCAGCGCATTGAGCAATGTATCCGCTGCCATAACCGCCTGGGCGCTGCCGGTATAATCCGTGTAGCGCCGGGCCAGTTCGCCCGTGAGCACGGTATCCAGAATAGCCAGGGTGTCCGAACGCGAGAAGTTTCTGGCCGCAAAGGCGTCCGACAGTGAGCGCGCCGTGGCTGCCAGCTTCGCCGCTGCGCGGATCGATTCGCCCTTGTCCCGAGCCAGAGCGGCGTGGAAGGCCCTGGAGTCAGCCTCGAGCCGTGCTGAGAGCCCTGGCGCCGTTACCTTCGCCGCCGCCGACAACATGATCATGTTCTCGTCGTTGAATGGCGGTTGTCCTGCAGGGATCGGCCGTCCCGGATTTGATTGCCATGCCGGACGGGCCTTCGGATCGTCCGAAATCTGTCGGTGACAGCTGTGGCAATCGAAGAAGTACAGTTCGGGGAAAGCCCCCTGCCCGCGTCCAGGCTGGGCGTAGAGTGTCAGCGCCCGATCGAGCGCCATGGCCTGACCCACCGCCCAGGTTTTTACGCCCCCCGCGTAGGTCTTGCGCTTCACATAGTCGGCGTCGACCGTCCAATGCTGTTGGAGATTGGAGAACAGATCGAGTTCGTAAGCGACCCTGGGATGACCGGCCGCCATGATCTGGTGAGTTACAAACTGGCCGGGCTTGGAACCCCCAAAGTGGCAGTCCAGGCAGACGCCAGCCCGAACCTTGGGATTCTCAAGCGCCTTCATGCCAGCCGCGACATTGGCGGCATGGGAGCCATTGACCGACCTATGGCTGGCCAGCCAACTGCTGGACCCGCCATGGCAACTCTCGCATCCTACGCCGTCCGAAATCTGGAAACGCGCCCCGCGCTGTGCTTCGGCTACCGGGTCGGCATGACAGCCGAGACATTCCTTGGCGTTCTGCGCCGGGCCGATACCCATTTTGCGGGCGATAGCCTGCGCCCGGGGCTCCGTCAGTATGCGCCAGGCACGACTGTGGGCGCCCGCCTGACTGGATGGGTCCTGCCAGGTGATCAACTCGTTCTGGCGAACATTGAGCCCTGAATCGACCTGGCGGCTGTGACAGGTAGAGCCCGCGCAGGAGGCAACGCCCTCATGGACATTGCGAGCCGCGGCAGGTTCAGGCGCGGCGGTGGCGCCGCGCCCGTAAGGGATTGCGGTTGCGGCAATCAGAATGGCGAAGGCGACGCTCAACGCGCCAACGACACGCGACGCTCCTGCTTCCCCCATTTGCCCTCCCCGGCGTCAGGTCATCAGTCTTACCGACGTCAACAAATCTACGGTAATCCGAATAAGGCGCAATCGATTCAATTTTGCATCGCGCCGCATCCTGCGTCGATCTGATCGACGTCTTGTCTGTAACGCTGCTTAACAATCTGAACGGCTGGGACTACACTGCTTTAGGTAAGCGTTTGGGGGAATGGCTTATGTCGGGGCGGCGCAATCCGTTAAGGAGCGATGTGAGGCGCGCGCGGCTGTTGGTGAGCGCCTTCTACACCAGCGCCTTGCTGTTTCCGGGCGTCACTCTCGCCCAGGTCGCACCCAAGCCCCGCCCTACGGAGAGCAGTATCGGCGTCAGCGCGCCGGAGTTGAGTCCTGATGCTCGGGTCAAACGACCGCCACAAAGGCGAAACGCCGGCGCATTTGAGTCTGAGCCGCCGGGTCCCTGCCCGCTGGAAACCTCGACCGTCGAGGTGACGCTGAATACGGTTACCTTCAAGGGTTCGTCTGCAGTCAACGACGAAACCCTTCGCGCTTCCTACGCGGAGTATCTGGGCAAGCCGCAAAAGGTGTCGGTGATCTGTTCGATCAGGGATCGGGCGGCGCAGATCGTTTTCGAAAGCGGTGTCCTGGCTCGCGTCGAAATCCCGGAGCAACGAATTGCTGGCGGCGCGTTGGCCCTCGAGGTGATCGAAGCCCACGTGGTCAATGTGCGGGTTCGCGGCGACGTGGGACCTGCCCAGTCCACGGTCGAACGCTATGCCGAGAAGCTGCGGGGCATGAAGCCCTTCGACATGGCCCGGGCCCAGCGGTATCTGTTGCTCGCTTCAGACGTCCCGGGCCTGAGGGTGCGCGCCGCCGTTCGACCGTCGACCAGCGCCGAGCGCGGCGCTGTCGATATCGACCTGACCGTCGTCAAGGATGACCCCGACGTCTACGCAAACATCCAGAATACCGGCTCGAAACAGGTCGGTCGCTGGGGCGGGTTGATCAGGGGCGAACTTGCAGCCCAGACCAGCTTCGGCGAAAGCACTGCGCTGACCGCTTTCCGTACACTGGACTCAAACGAGCAGTGGCTTGTGCAGCTGGCCAGCACCGCCCGCTTTGGCGCCGAAGGCGTGATCGGCCGTGGAACGCTGGTCTATGGCGAGAGCCGTCCCGGTGACTTCCTCAAGACGCTCGACCTGACCAGCAAGTCGATTGTCGCCAATCTGGAAGGCGCCTATCCGTTGATCCGGTCGCGCAACCGGAACCTGAACCTCGCCAGCGGGGTCGATTTCGTTGATCAGAAGACCGACATTCCCGGCGCCGTTTCGACGCACGATCAACTCCGGGTCTTCTACGCGCGTGCCGATGGCGACTACCGGACAGAAATTGTTCAGAGGCCGGCCCTGTTGAGCGGCGGAATAATGGCGCGCAAGGGGGTTTCGGCGCTTGGTGGCAGCGAGCGTGGCGATGTCGACCTGACCCGCCCCCTGGGAAATCCCGAAGCCTGGGTCCTCAGGGGTCAGGGCGATGTCGACATCGCCCTGACCGACCGTATGACAGCCACGCTGCGGGCGCAGGCCCAGTACACGTCCAGCAGCTTGCTCCCCTATGAACAGATGTCGCTCGGCGGCCTGACCGTGGGACGCGGCTACGACCCCTCGGCGCTGCTGGCGGACAAGGGGTTCTCGGGCGCATTTGAACTGCGCTATGGCCCGTTGCAACTTCACCCCAAAGTGCTGGCGGCGCCCTATGCCTTCTTCGACGCCGGTCGTGTGTTCAACAACAACACTAGCCTGTCGGGATTGCCGCAGAGTCGGACGTTGAAGTCGATCGGCGCCGGGGTGGTCTTCCGGGTCTTCAGTCGCGCCAATCTCGAGATTACCTATGCCCATCCAATCGACGCCATCGACACCGGCGGCGTGAAACCCACGGATCGGGTCTTGATCCAGCTGACGGCGAGCCTGCTGTGATGCCGGAGGAACGTCAGATGAAACCGCTTGCAAAAATCGCCCCTAACCGTCGCAGCCTGCTGCTGGCGCGGACGGCGATCTGCGGGGTGCTGGCCAGCATCAGCGCCACGGCGGCGTACGCGTTGCCCGTGGCCGGATTCTCCGAGGTGAATCCCGGTGGCGGATTACCCCTGATCGTGGATTCGGTCGCGCGCACCGACGTGACACTAAACGCCCCGCGCACCGTGATTTCGTGGAGCAGCTACAACGTAAAGTCCGACGAGACCGTCGCCTACAATTTCTCCAGCCGAAACGGTATCGTCCTCAACAAGATCATCAGTCTTCAGCCCTCGAAGATCGAAGGCATTGTCCAGGGAACGGTCGGCGGCGTGTCAGGTGGCAACATCTGGTTCGTCTCGCAGAACAGCATCATCATCGGCCGGGGCGCCCAGATCGACGCGGGCGGGCTGTTGTTCGGCATTGGCACGGCCAACACCGCGACATTCCTGGACCCGACGAACAACACCTTCGCGTTTGATGGCAACGACTCTTTCCCCGGTTCACGCCTGTGGGTTCTGGCCAACGCCAAGGTCCGCGCCAACGGCGGGATGGTGGCGTTCACCGGCCCCACCGTAGTCACACGGGCCAATGCGACCGTCACCGCTACCGAGGGCAGCGTGCTCTACGGCGCGGCCAAGTCTTTCAGCATACGCTTGGCGCCGGGGGCCGGCGGCGATTTTGATCTGGTCGACTTCATCGTACCCAGTGCGGCGGGTGGCGGCGAGGGTGGACTGGCGCTGGATCTCGGCGCTGAAACGCGGGCCAATGCAGTCTTCATCGCGGCGGTCAGCAAGACCTCCATCGGCAGTGCGGTCATCAACCTCGAAGGGATGATCACCGCTCAGGCCGCCCGGGCCGACGGGGGCGATATCGTCCTGTCCGGCGGCGGCGGCATCGTGGGCCGCGCGCCGGGCCCCGCGATCAGTGGCGTCGCCAATACCGACGTCTACCTGAACCGTGCCTCGGCCTCACGCGATCTGTTGATCAGCAACGTTGGCCAGACGTTTGCCCGGCCCTGGGTAAGGCCGCTGGATGAACTGAAGGACCCGCTCTCTTTGCAAGAGGAAGCCGACAAGCAGGCAATCTGTGAGGCAGACCCCGAATGCACCCCGGTTGATGGGGATGGGTATGGGGATGGGTATGGGCCTGGGCCTGGGCCTGGGCCTGGCCCCGGTCCCGGCAACGGTAATGGCAACGGCTTCGGCCCCAACGCGATTGTCGACCTCGGGGACCTGGTGTCGACACTCTTTGACCCGACGGCCATCTCGACGATCACCTCCGGCCGTGACGCCAGGATTCAGGCGACGGCCACGATTGAACTCGGGCGGATCGTCGCCAGTCGGGACATCGCAGTTACCGGCCCCGATGTCATGGCCAACAGCCTGATCGCCACGGGCAACCTTTCGGTCAGTTCGACAAAGGGCGTGGTTGAACTGGCAGGTGTCGCTGTGGGCCGCGATGGGGTGATTGTCGGCAAGACCGATGTCGCCATCGATTCGATCTCCGCGCCGCAGAAACTCACCGTCACGGCTGGCGGCGGCATCGTGCTGGGGGACGGAACCTCCAATGTCGCCGGCGCCATCACCCTGACCGCCGCCCAAGGCGTCAGTGTTGACCTGGCTTCGGCCAAGATTGACGCGATCACCGCCGGCGCGTTCGCCAATCTCAAGGGTGGAGCTCTGGACGTGGGCGCGATTACGGCGCCCCGGATCTTTGCCCAGTCGGCCAGTCTCAAAATCGGCACGGCCACGGCCACGGGCGACATATACGCCGTCGCGACCAGTGGCGATTCCATCGTCGGTACGGCGAACGCCGGCGACGACGTCTATGTGCTGGCGACCAATGGCACGGCCTCCTTGACCAGCGGAAATCTCAGCGGCGCAGGACTTGACACCACCGGCGTGTCGTTTGCCGGCAATCCCGACACCGATGGCAATGGGCGCGTGGTGGTGGTGCAGTCCACGAACCTGGATGCCAAACTCGGCCTTGGTACGGGCGGGGTGACGGGCGCCACGGCCGTCACGGTCACGGCCGGGCGAGACGCAATCGTAGATGTGCTCAGGGATACCCCGGCCACCCTCAGGGTCGCCGCGGTCAGGGACGCCACGCTCAAGGCGCCGACCGTCCGACTGAATGCCGTGACCGCCGGCCGGGACCTGGCCATCGGCAGCACCGTCGGCGATTTCAATCTGTTGACCAATCTGGTCGCCAATCGCAGCATCTCGGTCAGTGCGGCCGGCGTTCTCAGGGTGGCGGACGTAAGGGCAGATGCGGGATCAATAACCCTGACCGGTGCAAGCATCCAGGCCGGCGCTGTCTCGGCCAGCGACGATTTGACGCTGAAGGCGCTTACCGGTGGCGTCAGCACCACCAGCTACAAGGTCGGTCGCGACCTGATTGTGCAAGGGTCAACGCTGTCGCTGGGATCCAGCATCACGCCTGTGACGCGCGATCTTTCAATAACTTCCCTCGGTAGCTTCACCTCGACGACGCCGCTCAGCGCCGGGAGGAACCTGACCCTCGATGTAGCGGGAAAGGCCAGCGTCGCCGCCACCTCGGCCGGCGGCTCCATCCGCATTGTCGCCGGCGACCTCGACCTGACCGGCGCGCTGGCAGCTTCGACCGCGCAGATCGAGTCCCGGTCCGGAGCCATCCGGGTTGGCGGCGCGGCGGGCGACGCGGCGGGAACGCTGACCCTGGACAGCACGGACTTCGGTCAGTTGCGAGTCTCCGGAGCATTGCGGATCTTCGCAGGCTCGGTCACGGGCGCTTCACGGGGCGATCTGACCCTGCAGTCCCTTGCGATCAATCCTGCTTCCACCCCGAACGTTGCGTTCCTGGTCGGCTCGAACAATACCGCCAGGGTCACCGGCGCCGTAACCCCGACCTCCAGCGCCGGCATTCTCAGGATCGGTGACGCGCTAGACCTCACCTGGCGGCCGAACGCCATTCTCGTCAGCGGATCACTGGGAGCGGCCACCTTCTCTCGTGGAGATTACACCGCAATCAGCGCGTTCGATGAGGTCCGGCTGGCCGCCCGGCAGGACATCCTGTTCGGTTCGCCGCGGTTTATATCGCTGGTCCAGGGCACGGCTATCGGCAATATCGACATCGCCAACGGCAAGCCCCTCGGCGTCGCGCCGACAGCTGATGAAGCGTCGAAAGTCTTTGTTTCGGCTGGAAAACTGGAGGTTTCGGCGGATAACAAGGTCGTTCAGCAGAACACCTCGCCAACCGGGTCGGCCCAGGCGGTGGGAATCTTCCTTTCCGGAAAATTCGACCCGGCGCTGATCATCGATCCGCCCAAGCTGGTCGAACTCTGGGGAGCCATCGGCGGCCAGGATGGCAAGGTACGCAAGGGCGCTGCCGCCAACAAGGCGCTGACCTTTACCATCGTCGACAACAGCGGCGCCCCGGTCGCCAAGCCAGACGGCGCCAACTATCGCTTCAACAGCTGTGACGTGGGCGCGTCCCTATGCGGCGGCATCTCCGGTGGCGGGGGCCAGGACGGCGGTATTCTGGGCGCAAGCGACGTGCTCAACAACGCGTTCCTTGGCAACAGCAAGCCACGACCACCGCCCAGAGAGCCAACGTCCGAGGAAGAAGGCGCGGCCGCTGTGGCGTCCGCCGAGGCTCTTACAACCCCTGCTGTTGTCCTATCCGTTGCGCCGGTTGATCCCGATGAAATCGTCACCGATCCCGTCGTGACGGGAACCGGCAGTGAGGAAATCTGGCGCCAGCGCAGGCAAAAGAAATGATCGGCCGGAACATGATCGGTAGAACTTTTCGTCTTGGGCTGGCGGTCGCTTGGGCCGTCGTCGCCTTTGGGTCAACCAGTCAGGCACAGACACGCGCTGACCTCATCCCGCTGGGGCAGAGCGCGGCCAGCGGCGCGGTCTGTCAGGCCGTGCGCGACTATGACGACCCTGTCGTACAGGCCGCTGGTCGTCGCGCCTGGAGTATTCGTTGCCGGGGATGGGAAGGCAGTCTGGGTCGGCTCTATGCCTTACCCAAGGCCGCCGACACCGGCGCCTGGGAAACAGCGCTGAAGGTGCGCGCCAATTGTGACTCAGGCTCGAAATCCGCAACGATTTCGGGGCTTGGCGCCGTTGATCGCAGAACCTGCCGTAATGCCTCGGCCAAGGCGCCCTACCTCGCCTATGTGTCCGCAAGAGGTGGCGCGGTCTACGCCGCCGAGGGCCCGGCCCAGATCGCCGATGTACTTGAGACGGGCTTGAAGGTCGTCTCCGGTGCAGCGAAACCGCCAGCGGCCTCGGATATCCAGACGTCGGCGGCCAGCGCCGAGATCGCCGCAGATTTCGGCGGCGCGACGGGTGGTCTGGCGCGGGCGCAAGCTGCAGCCGCTGCCGACCCCGCCCGTCTGCGAACCCGCGCCTACGTGCAAAACAATGAATGGCGCTTCGAAAAGGCTGAAACCGACTTCCAGGCCCTGCTGACGGACGCAGAACAGCGCCGCGCGCCGCCGGTCGAGATGGCCGAAGCGCTGCTGAACCTCGCCCTGAACGTTTCCAACAACGGCCGATTCCTGGAGGCTGATCGCCTGTTCCGCGACGCGGACGCCCAGTTGGCGTTGGCCAACAACCCTCTCCTTTCCGCTCAGGCGAGAACCTATCGCGCGCTACATCTGCGGAATGCCGGACGGTTCGCCGAGGCGGTGCAGGCAGGCCAGGCGGCACTGCAGGCCAGTGATCAGGTGCGAGCCGCCCGCGGCCTTGGCGCCGGGGGCCCAAGCGTCACTCAAACAGCCTCAGGCGAAGTGGCGATTGGCGGGGACCTCTCTGCAGCCCTCAACACCCGGACAGCGGGTCGCGACGTGATGGGCGGAAGCGCCGTCACCGTGGCGGATCGACTCGTGGTTCAGGATGCCCAGGCGCTGGAAGTGGTCGGGTCATCGCTGGGCGCCCAGGGTGATATTGTGGGCGCGCGAGCGGCATTGGAACGTGCGGGCCGGATGCTTTCGGCCGCGGAAGCCAACGGCGCGCTCAATGTCTGGCTCCGGGCGCGGATCGAGGCGGACCTCGCTGAACTCGACATGGACTCAGGCCGGCCCGCTGTGGCGGTCACTCGCTATCAGAGCGCGATCCGCACCATCCGGCTACGTCATGCCGGCACGGCAGCCGAAGGCGGTCTACTGCTGGATCTCGGTCGGGCGCAGGTCAGCGCCAGCCAGGAGGATGCGGCGCTGGTCACCTATGACCGTGCTTTCAAGCTGTTTCAGGAACAGCGGGGCGCCTTGGGCGCCTCTGCTGATGACGCCGCGCCCTATTTTGATCTCTTGATCAAGCTGATCAGTTCCGATCCCGCCAAGGCTGACGACTACCGCGGCAGGTTCTTCAACGCGGCGTCCAGCGTCATCTCGAACGCCACCGCCCAGACGGTTTCCAAACTGGCAGCACGCGTGGCCTCGGGTGATGGCGCCGTTACTGGACTGGTCCGGGCCCTCGAGGATACCCGACGGGAACTGCGCGCCGCTGAAGCTCAAGCCGCAAACCTCCAGGCTGGAAACGCCTACTCCGGTCAGGAACGGGGCGATCTCGAAGCCCGGCTCAAACTGCTTCAGGAACAGTCTGATGGTCTTGAGAGCCAGTTGTTGTCGGCCAACCCCCGGTACGCGCAGTTGGTCTCGTCAAGCGCCTCGCTGGCTGACCTGCAAAAGGTGCTGCGCAAGGACGAAGTCTACGTAAAGATCCTGCTGCTCAGCAATCGTGGTTACGGCTTGTTGGTGTCGCCGACAGCGGCCACGCCCTATGCTATCGAACTCAATCGCGGGTCCGCCGGAGCCGCGGTCGTTCGCCTCCGGTCTCCGTTCGAGCAAGAAGACTCTCTGCCGCCATTCGACCTCGCGAGATCGTATGACCTGTTCCAGAAACTGTTTGGCCCGGTAGCCTCGCAGGTGATGGCGGCCAAGCACCTGATCTATGAACCTGACGGCGGTCTGATCTCACTGCCAGTGTCCACGCTGGTTACTCAGGACCCGACTTCGCTGCTGGCGGCGACCCCCGCAGGCAACGACCCCGACTATCGCAAGGTCGCCTGGCTGGGAGCCAAGGTCGAAAGCGCGCTGGTGCTATCGGCCGCAAGCTTCCTGCAATCCCGGGCCTTTGCACCAAGTAAGGCCACACGCAGCTTTCTGGGGTTTGCCGATCCCGCAACGCCACCTCGCAGCAATCAGCAGGCCTATTCGTCCGTGGTGAAGCGTTCGGTGAGCATTGTCTCCACCGGGAGAGACGTCTCGAGCATATGCGAGAACACGCGGCTCGCTTTGCTGCAGATGCCGGCCCTGCCCGACACGGCCGACGAGGTCCGTGAGGTCGGCGCCAGCATCGGAGGTGTTTCGGCCGATCAGGTCATCATCGGCAAGGCGTTTACGGATGACTCGTTGCGCGCACGAACCGACCTGTCGGACTACAGGGTGCTCTACTTCGCGACCCACGGTTTGCTGCCGCAGCCGTCGGCCTGCCTGCCCGAACCGGCCCTGATGACCTCGGTGGGTCTGGGCGACAGCGACGGACTGCTGGACACCAGCGAGATCCTCGACCTCAAGCTGGATGCCGATCTCGTGGTGCTGTCGGCCTGCGACACCGGCGGGTCCGGCGGCGACGCCACTACCACAGGGATGCAAGGCGGTGGTGAGGCTCTTGGCGGCCTGACCCGTGCGGTCATCTACGCAGGCGGGCGTTCACTGATCGTCTCCCACTGGTCCGTGGACTCAGTGGCTACGGTGCGCCTCATGACCGGGATGTTCTCGGCGAAGGCTCCCACCAAGGGCGACGCGATGCTCCTTGCGCAATCTACGTTGCAGCAGAGCGAGCAGTTCAGTCACCCCTATTACTGGGCGCCTTTCACCATCGTAGGCGACGCCTCCGGACCGCTGCCCAGCGCCTCCGCGAAAGTGGCGAGCAACTGACAGCAGCCGACATGGAGGCCTCTGCCCCGGAATGCCATGACCAACTCGGCGATCCAGTTCAACTCCGAGCCGTTCAACGCGACCGTTCCGCGACCCATGGGGCGGCATTCGGCGGGTGAAGGATTCCTGCGTGGTTTTCTGAAGCACGCTGACGTGGATGCCATC
>CAIVVM010000067.1 GCA_903909375.1 uncultured Alphaproteobacteria bacterium | reverse complement strand
TCTGCGCAAAGCCGCAGAGCGCACCGTCGAGGCCACCTGGCGACGCATCGGCAAACTCCTCGACCACTTCTCAGCCGACGAATGCGCCAACTACCTCGTCAACTCCGGATATGCTGCAACTTGATCCGGTCACGCTCTAGCTATGGGCGAGACCCTGTCGTCCCGCCGAAATGCAGAGGAGAGTATTCCGTGCCCATGGCTGACCCAGTTGTCGTTCGCGCTCGCCGCGGCTTTGCCGTCATGAGTCCCGAGCGACGCCTCGAGATCGCGCGCAAGGGCGGCGCCAGCGTGCCCGGTGAGAAGCGCAGCTTCGCCAAGGATCGCGAGCTGGCCGCCACAGCCGGTCGCAAGGGCGGCGAAGCCTCGCGCGGCGGCGGACGCACCCGTCCCCTGGGCTCTTAGGCGCGCAAGAGAACAATGGCGAAGGCGGGGTGGACGCTCACCCACTCCGCCTCACGCGACCAGCCGGCGGATTGCGCAAGATCCGAAAACCCGTTCAGGGTGAACTTGTGGGAATTCTCGGTGTGCAGGGTCTCGCCTGCCTCAAACCGGAATGTCGCGCCGCGGACTTCGACGACCTGGGGCTCAAGACTTTCAAGATGCATTTCGATGCGGCTGTCCGCCGCGTTCCAGCGCGCGCGATGCGCGAAAGCGGAGAGATCGAAGGTTCCCCCCAGTTCGCGATTGATACGAACCAGCAGGTTCTTGTTGAACGCGGCGGTGACCTCCCGGCCATCATCATAGGCAGCCACCAGCGTCGGTACGTCCTTGACCAGATCAATACCGACCAGAAAGGCCGCTCCGTCGCCCAGCAGGCGTCGGGCGCCCCTGAGAAACGCCTGTGCTTCCGACGGCGTGAAATTGCCGATGGTGGAGCCCGGGAAGAAGCCCACGACGGGCCGCCCGTCGCAGGCAGCAGGCAAGGCGATGGCGTTCGTGAAATCATCGCGAAGCGGCGCAACCTCCAGTCCGGGATAGTCCGCCCGCAACCCGATAGCGGCCCCCTCGAGGGCAGACGCGCTGATATCGATCGGCGCATACACCGCCACTTGTGGCGCTGCGTTCAGCAGAATGCGGGTCTTGACGCTGGCGCCGCTGCCGAATTCGACGAGCGCCGACCCTGGCGCAATGTGGGCGGTGATCTCCCGTGCAGCCTGCTGCAACAGCGCCACCTCGGTCCGCGTCGGGTAGTATTCCGGTAACCCGGTGATCGCCTCGAACAGATCAGACCCGGCGGCATCGTAGAAGTGCTTTGGCGGGATCGACTTCCGCTGTCTCGAAAGGCCCTCGAGCACATCCTGCTCGAAATCCGAAACCTCAAGCCCGTCTCCGGCGCCGTCACAGGCCAACCGGACCCCTGAGAACATCCAGCGCTGGCCCGGATGGAAGAAATTTCGGTAGCTGGGCCGGGTGTGACCGGCAGGCGTGACGCACGCGCCGCCTCGCAACACGAACTGGCCCGACATGAACTTGCCGTTGTACTCCCCCACCGCGCCGGGCGCGGTACGGAAGCCCGGATAGGCCAGATAGGCGCTGCGCGTCCATTGCCAGAGCTCACCGGCCATCTGCCGGAGCCCGGCTCCGGACAATGCCGCACACGCGTCAAGCTGACCTCGGCCAGGCTCGCTATTCTGGAAACTGGTGGAGGCTGCGGCATGTTCCCATTCAGCCTCGGTCGGCAGCCGGACGCCGGCCCAGGCCGCATAGGCATCGGCCTCGTAGTAGCTCACATGGCTGACCGGCGCCGAGGGATCGAGCACCCTGAGACCATGCAAGCTCATGACGCGCCATTCACCGTCGTCGTCACGCCAGTAGATCGGCGCTCGCCAGCCTTCGGCCTGCGCCAGGGCCCAGCCGTCCGCCAGCCAGAGTTCCGCCCGGCGATAGCCGCCGTCCGCCATGAACGCCAGCCACTCTGAATTGGTGACGAGACGGTCGGCGATGCGGAAGGGTTCCAGCCATACACGGTGGGCGGGACGCTCGTTGTCGAACGCGAAGTCTTCCCCGCCATGGCCGATCTGGACCAGGCCACCCTGAAATCCGACATAGGTGAGAGGGGACAGAGGCTGGCGAGGCGTTGCGGGACGCGGCGGCGCAAAGGCGGGCGAAAGCGGCGACCGGGCGAAGAGGTGCAGGATGTCCATCAGCATCAACTCCTGATGCTGCTCCTCATGCGCCAGACCCAGTTCGACCAGGTCCTGCATCGCCGGGTCCGCCCGGGTGGCAAAGAGCCGGGTCATGGCGGCATCCACATGGGCCCGGTAGGCCATCACATCGGCCAGCGACGGCCGGGTCAGCATCCCCCGCGCCGGTCTCGGCTGCCGGGGTCCGACGGCCTCGTAGTACGAGTTGAACAGGTAGCTGAACCGGGGATCGAAGACCTTGTAACCGGCCACTCCTGGAACCAGCAGGAAGGTCTCGAAGAACCACGTCGTATGCGCCAGATGCCATTTGGTGGGGCTGGCGTCGGACATCGACTGGGCCGCCATGTCCTCAGGGGTCAAGGATCGCGTCAGGCCCTCCGTCGCCTGGCGAACAGCGCTGTAGCGGCCCTGAAGGCCCTGTCCGGCCGGATCGGCGGTGGCGCGCGACAGGGACATGGAAGATTCGGTCTCGCCCATTCGACGGAGTTCCCAGAGGGTCAGGTCTGATCGTAGACCCCTGCCTGTGACAGACGGGGCGCCGCTCGACAACGCGTTACTCGCTCAAAGGATGCAGCGAAGTGATGGCCCGGACCTCGGGGCGGCGGCGCGCTACCTGGCTTCGGCTGGATAAACCACCGGCAGCACCATAGCCGAGGGACGCGACGCATCCATGTAGATGGTGTTTACCGCCGCGCGAGGTTTGGCCTTCCCGCCCGGGTCCTCGCCAGTGTTGGGATTGACCTCAAAGCGCGGCGCGTTTGACGAGGTCACGTGGACCGCGATCCTATGGCCTTTCTCGAAAGTGAGTGCGGTAGGCCAAAGGTCGATCACGAGCTTCTCCGGCATGCCCGGGGTCATGGGCTTGAGCGCATCGGGCATGCGCCCATTGCGGAAACGGGTGCGGATCGGGGCGTCCAGCACCAGAGCTTCGTATCCATCCGGATAGACATCCACCAACTTGGCCACGAAGTCCGTGTCGGGGCCATCGGTGGCGGCATACAGTTCCATCTTCACCGGGCCGGAGATGACAACGTCCTTGTCGAGGACAGGAGTCTGGAAGCGAAGATAGTCCTGGCGCTGGCCCACCGCGCGCTGGTCCATCGGCCCTCGCTCGAAGGTCAGGTTGGCGCCGCCGTAGGTGGTGACCGGATTGGCGGGATCGAACCGGTAGCTGGCTTTTACCTCAGGGGATCCGGGTGGTTTCGTGGTCAGTCCGGCCTCTGGGGAAAGGAAGTAGCGCACTTCCCGGAACGCGGGCGGCCAGTTGGCAGAAGTCAGCATCCTGTTCTTCGGCGAATAGGCGTCCTTCCTTGCCCCCGCCATCATGAAATAGGAGACCGGCGGCTCGTCCATGATGCCGTTGTCGATACCTTTCAGCCAGTACTCGAACCAGCGGATCTCCTGGTCGCCGCCCAGCGCCAGTCGGTCATTGCCCGGGTAGGCCAGATCGCCGGTCAAGGGGCCATGGCCAAAGGGGCCCATCATCAGCTTCTGGTTTCCCCGTGCGCCGGGCGAACCCTGGTTCTGCAGGAACTCGAAGTTGTCGACCGTGCCGCCGTTGAAAATGTCGTACCAGCCGCCGACGTGGTAGGTCGGCACGCGGATGTACTTGCGGTTGGTGGTCATCGCCACGCGGTTCCAGCTGACATCGTCAACGGATCTCGCCCGGGTGCGATTGAGCTGTTCCTCCGAGATCCCCTGCCCGCGCAGCCAGCCGATGGTGTCCTTGTCCTTCAGGACGCCGCCCGGATAGCTGTAGGCCAGCCGGTCGGCCGGTGCGACCACCACATAGTTGGCCACCAGATGCGGCGGGGCGGCCATGGCGGCGGAGTTGGCGGTAATGCCCAGCGCCGAGCCGCCGGTCATGCCGACCTTGCCATTGCTCCATGGCTGGGCGGCTGCCCACTCGACGGTATCGTAGCCATCCTCGATGTCGGTCTCGAAGGCGGTGTAGAAGCCCTGAGAGCGCCCCTTGCCGCGAACGTCCTGCATGACGAAAACGAAGCCGGCGTCGGTATAGCGTTTGGCCTGCTTTGCCAGGCCCTCACCGGGCTTGGGCGTCTGCTCGCTTATCCGCCCGTCCTTGAGATAGGGCGTGCGCGACAGCACGACGGGCCAGGGGCCATTGCCCGCCGGCTTGAAGACGTTGGCGCCCAGACGCACGCCGTCGCGGAGGGTCATGTATTCCTCCGCGGCGCCAGGCGGCAGACCGGGCCAGATATCCCTCTTGGCTGTCGCAGCAGGCTTCGCCTTCTGGGCCAACAATGGCGCCGCCACGCCCACAAACGCCAGCACAGACACGGACGCCAGCGCAATCCGGCAAAATCTGTTCATTTGGTTATCCCCCGAACGGGTCTTTGCGCCCGCGCCACTTCGAATTTCGAGCATCTAAGCATAGACGCACGCCGCCGTCCTTTCCGCGTCGAAATGCGAAGGCTAGAACCGGGCATGGATCGCAGAGACGCCGAGGCCCTGGACGCCGCAGACCCCTTGGCCGGGTTCCGTGAGACGTTTGAACTTCCGGATGGCGTCATCTACCTCGACGGTAATTCACTGGGGCCCCTGCCCCGCCCAGCCGCGGCGCGGTTGGCGGAGGTGATGCACCAGGAGTGGGGGCGCGGGCTGATCACCAGCTGGAACGCCGCCGGCTGGATCGACGCGCCGCAGCGGGTGGGCGGCAAGATCGCCGGGCTGATCGGCGCCCGGGCGCACGAGGTGATTGCGGCGGACTCCACCTCGGTGAACCTCTTCAAACTGGCGGCTGGCGCCCTGTCGCTCCGCCCGGGTCGCCGAACCCTGGTAACGGAAAACGACAACTTCCCGACGGACATCTATGTGCTGGAGGGGCTGGCCGCCCTCAGTGGCGCGACGCTGAAGGTAGTGGAGCCCGACGAAGTACTTGCCGCCATCAATGATGACACCGCTGCCGTCGTCCTCACCCACGTTCACTACAAGACTGCGCGCCGGCACGACCTTGCAGGCGTGACGGCCGCCGCTCACGAAAGGGGCGCTCTGGCGCTCTGGGATCTCAGCCATACGGCCGGGGCGCTGGCGATCGATCTCAACGGGGCGAAGGCCGACCTGGCAGTGGGGTGCGGCTACAAGTATTTCAACGGCGGTCCCGGTGCGCCCGCCTTCCTGTTCGTCGCGGAAGGGCATCAGGCGGCGATCAGGTCGCCCCTGTCCGGCTGGATGGGACATGCGGCGCCCTTTGCATTTGAACCTGCATATCGCCCCGCCCCCGATATCAGGGCCCAGCTCTGCGGCACGCCGGCCATTCTAGGTCTGGCAGCCCTCGAGGCCAGCGTTGAACCGCTGCTGGCGGCCGGCCCCCGGGCGATCGAACAGAAGGGTTTGGCGCTCTGCGCCCTCTTCATCCAGCTTGTGGAAAGCCGCTGCGCCGGTCATGGGCTGAGCCTGCAGGGGCCACGCAGGATGGAGGATCGCGGCCTTCACGTGTCCTGGGCGCACCCCCAGGGCTACGCCCTGGTCCAGGCCCTGATCGCGCGCGGCGTGATCGGTGACTTCCGAGACCCCGACATCGCGCGCTTTGGCTTCTCACCGCTTTTCCTGCGCTATGTGGACGTCTGGGATGCGGTGGAGGTGATGCGAAAGATCCTGGCCAGCGGGGAACATCTGCTTGGCGCATTTCAAGAACGCGCCAGGGTGACCTGATCAGGCTGGCGTCGGGCCCGACGCTTCCTATCTTCAACGCAACAGAACAACACCAAGGGAAACGCAGATCCAGATGACCGACGATCCTATCCAGCTTCTCACCGACATTCCGCGCGTCCACGGCGTGGGTCGGGCCAACCACGTCGCCATCGCCTTCGAGGGTCGCGATCTGACCTATGCCGAACTGGACCGACGATCCGACAAGGTCGCAGGCATGTTGCAGGACCTGGGCGTCAAGACCGGCGACCGAGTCGCCTGGCTGGGTCGCCCCTCGGAAGCCTGGTTCGAAATCTTCTTCGGCGTGGCCAAGGTTCGCGCCTGCTTCGCGCCAATCAACACACGGCTGGCCAACCCGGAGATCGCCTTCATCCTGAAGGATTCCGGAGCGGACCTGTTCTTCGTTACGCCGGAATTCTACGCCGCTGCCGAGGCTATTGTCGCCGAGATCGACCGGCCGATCCGGGTCGTAGGCGTTGGCGGCGAGCACCCGGTGTTCGACGACTACGCGGGGCTGCGCGATGCCGCATCGGTCCCCGGCCTGACGGCGCCGAGCGCAGACGACGACGTGCTGCAGCTCTACACCTCGGGCACCACCGGACTGCCCAAGGGGGTGCGGCTGACCAACCGGAACTACTCGGCCTTCATGGAACTGCGCCATCAGGTCGAGGGCTTTTCCTACGAAGCGGACGACACCGTGCTGATCCTGATGCCGATGTTCCACGTGGCCGGCACCAACATCAGCTTCGCCGGCCTGGCCGCTGGCGGGCGGCTGGTGTTGCAGGCGGACTTCGTACCGCCGAAGGTCCTGCAGGCGATGGCTGCGGAACGGGTCGCCCACGTCTTCCTGGCGCCGGTGATGATCAATGCGCTGCTGCAGACGCCGGGCGTCGAGAGCACCAATTTCTCCAGCCTGAAGTCCGTATCCTACGGCGCGTCGCCGATCTCCGAGGCTGTGCTGGCCAGGGCTACGAAGACGTTCGGCTGTGGCTTCATCCAGTTCTACGGCATGACCGAGACCACGGGCGCGGGCACCACCCTGGCGCCAAAGGATCACCAGGGCGAACTGTTGCGCGCCTGCGGCAGATCCTGGGCGTCCCTGGAGACCCGGATTGCCGACGAGGACGGCAACGAGGTTCCCGTCGGCGAGATCGGCGAGATCCAGATCCGCGGCCCCATCGTGATGGCCGGGTACTGGAACCGCCCCGAGGCCACCGCCGAAACCATCCGGCCCGATGGCTGGCTGCGCACCGGCGACGCCGGATACCAGAACGCCGATGGCTATTTCTTCGTCCACGACCGGGTGAAGGACATGATCGTCTCCGGTGGCGAGAACGTCTATCCGGCCGAGGTGGAGAACGCGATCCTGGGCTGCCCGGGTGTCGCGGACGCCGCCGTGATCGGCGTGCCGGACGACCGTTGGGGCGAGGCGGTGAAAGCCATCGTCGTGGCTGCTCCCGGCCCACGGCCCGACCCCGCCGACATCATCGCATGGGCCCGGGAACGGATCGCGGGTTACAAGGCGCCGAAGTCCGTGGACTTCGTTGACGCCCTGCCCCGCAATCCATCCGGCAAGGTTCTGCGGCGTGAACTTCGCAAGCCCTACTGGGAGGGCCGCGACCGCAAGGTGGGTTAGGCGCTGGCCGCCACGCTGGGGCGCGCCTTCACGCGGTTGAACCAGTCGTTGATCTTCACGAACTTCGGGTCCAGGGGCTGGCCGACCACGGCGCCGAAGTCCAGGAAGCAGAACAGCAGAACATCGGCCAGGGTGAAGCGGTCACCGGCAAGCCAGGGGCCCTGGAAGTTGTTTTCGAACCACTGGATGCCGTCCTGAGCGATCGCCTTCAGGCCAGGCGAGGCGTCGGGCAGGCAACGCATACGGCTCTGGAACATGGGCAGGCCTTCGCCAAAGCGGAAGCCATTGGCCAGGGGCTCGCAGACCTTGAGGTCAACCCGGCGGGTCCACATGCGGGTTACGGCCCGCTCTTCCGCCGTGGCGCCGATCAGCGAGGCGCCAGGGTTTTTCTCGTCGAGATACTCGCATATCGCGGTGATCTCATTGAGGTTCGAGCCGTCATCGAGCTCGAGCGACGGGCTCTGGCCCGAAGGGTTTACCTTCAGAAAGGCCTCCTGGCGGTTCTCGCCGCCGCGAATATCAACCGTGACCATGTCGAGCGTAATGCCCTTCTCGGCCATGAACATCGTCACGACCCGCGGATTGGGGCCGACGGAGGTGTAGAGTTTCATTTCTGGGGATTTCCTTCCTGTTTGATCGATGTCGTAGCACGCGCCTCGTTCGGCGCGGAACCACTAGCGGCGTGAATTCAGGGTGAAATTCGACGCCAGTACGCAGCGCGCCTTGTCGTGGGGCGTGGAGATCGTCACCGGCTGTCCCATGCCCGGCGCGAAATACCACTCACCCTTGCGGGTCTCGACCTTGATCACATTGGGGCTGGTGAACTGGCACACGACATAATCGCTGAGCCCCCACGCCTGGCCATAGCGGAGCGCCGAACAGGTGATGTGGCCAAACTGTCGGGAGACCACCACGCCGGAATAGTCGACGCTTTTCGGCGCCTTGAAACCACGGTTCTGGAACGCCGCAGCCGACAGCGCCGGGCATGGCGGACCCTCTATGGTCCAGCTGCGTGACAGCGCGAGCGCGGCGTTACGGTCCTTGAGGTAGGTCCCGCCGATCACCCAGGCTGGCAGCGCCACGATGATGGCGCCTGCGATCACGAACGTGATCTTCTGCCCGAGGGTCAGGCGCATACGGCGCCCCTTGCCAACCTGCCAGATCACGCGACACCCCCCACCCCGACGAAGACCTCCGCCGGCTCAGGCCGCGATCCGGGTCGGCTTTTCGCTGGCCCTCACCGAAGGGCTGGAGAACCGCAACACGCCGTCCTCCAGCTTGGAATAGCGCAGGCTCATCAGGTCCTTGGCGTAGTTCTGGTCCAGCTTCCAGGGAACCTTCGTCCCCTGTTTCGGGAACTTGGCCATGGCCCGTTGCACATAACCCGACGAAAAATCCAGCCAGGGCTCAAACTCGATGTTCGGATCGTCATTAACCGGCACAGCCTGGCGCGCGCCCGTCTTCTTCAGATGATTGAGCAGGCGGCAGACATACTCACAGGTCAGGTCGCACTTCAGGGTCCACGATGCATTGGTGTAGCCGAAGGCCGAGGCCAGGTTCGGCACGCCCTCATACATCATGCCCTTGTAACTGAGTGTCGAGGCGGCATCGATATGGCGACCGTCGACAGAAACGTCGATGCCGTTCCAGACTTCCAGCACCAGCCCCGTCGCCGAGACAATGATGTCCGCCTTGAGTTCCTGCCCCGATTTCAGCCGGATACCGTCGTTGGTGAAGGTGTCGATATGGTCGGTTACGACGGACGCGCGGCCAGCCTTGATCTCCTTGAACATGTCGGCGTCGGGGACCAGGCAGAGCCTCTGGTCCCAGGGGTTGTAGGTCGGCGTGAAGTGGGTGGCGACGTCGTAGTCCGGACCCAGTTCGTCCTGCACCATCTTGATGATACCGGCCTTGACCTGTTCAGGCCGCTTGCGCGCCAGATTGAAGAAATACATCCCGCCCAGGACATTGCGTGCCCGGATCAGGTTGTAGGCCAGCATGCCAGGTAGCCACTTGCGCAGCGTATTGGCCATCTTGTCCTCGGCAGGACGTGAGACGACGTAGGTGGGCGAGCGTTGCAGCATGGTGACGTGGGCGGCAGTTCTGGCCATTTCCGGCACCAGCGTCACGGCGGTGGCGCCAGACCCGATCACCACGACCGACTTGCCGGCATAGTCCAGGTCGGCGGGCCACTGTTGCGGGTGTACCAGGCGGCCCTTGAAGTCCGAGACGCCCGGATAGTCCGGCGTATAGCCGCCATCGTAGGAATAGTAGCCGCCGCACAGGAACAGGAAGTTGCAGGTGTAGCGGACGGACTTGCCCGCCACCTCGGCCTCGACAGTCCAGAGTGCGTCGGCCGTAGACCAGTCGGCCCGCCTGATCTTGTGGCCGAAGCGGATGGCCTTCTCGATGCCGTTCTCCCGGGCAGTCTCACGGACGTACTTCAGGATCGACGGTCCATCGGCGATGGCCTTGGCTTCAGTCCAGGGTTTGAACGCGTAACCAAGCGTGTACATATCGCTGTCGGAGCGAATGCCGGGATAACGGAACAGGTCCCAGGTGCCGCCTATGGCGTCGCGACCCTCGAAGATCGCGAAGGTCCGCCCCGGGCAGGCCGTCTTGAGGTGATAGGCCGCGCCGATCCCGGACAGGCCCGCGCCAACGATCCCGACGTCAAAGTGTTCCATGGCCATATCGTTTCGCCCCGATCTCGATGTCCGCCAGATAACTGAACAGCGTTAAGTCGCCTAACGCAAATCCGGCTCAGCGCAACAGATCGAGCGCCTGATGATCATGAATGTGGGTCGTCGCCCCGCCGACCATCTGCAGAAACATTTCGTCACCCCGCGCCGTCTGTTCCACCACCATCGCGGCGAAAAAGGCGGTCAGGAAGAGGGTGAAGGCGCCGTGCCGGTAGTGGTGGCGCAGGTCATCGAGGCTGTAACCGGTGACGCCGAGATCCGTGAGGGTCCGGTGATAGAGCCCCAGAAGTTCCGGCTCCGCAGCCCGGCGTTCCTCCGGTTTCAGCGCACCCGCCAGGAAGTAGGCGACGTCCATGGAGCCGGCGCCATAGGCGAAGGATTGCCAGTCCAGAATGGTCAGCGGATGGCCCCCCGCTGCGGTCCCGAACATCATGTTGTCCGGTCGAAAGTCGTTGTGCGTGAGACAGCGGGGCCCATCGTAGATCTCGCCCATCCTCCCCCAGCGCGCCGAGATCGCCTCCCCGACGACGATTGACTCCGGTCTCAGGCGATCACCGTAACGGGCGCAAAATCCCTGCCAGAGGCCGCCGACAAATTCCGGAGAAACCGGGCTTGCCGGGGCGGCCCTTGAACCCGAGACCCACGACAGCTCATTCAAGCTGTCGTCTGCCCAGAACGAAGCATGAAGTCGCGCGGCCTGAACCATGGCCAGTCGCGCCTGGTCAAGACTGACCCCTTTCAGCTGGTCGCCTTGCGTTGCCGGCGCCAGGTCTTCCATCATCAGCACAAATTCGCCGGTGGCCTCCTCGACATCGGTGAACCAGACACGAGGGGTCTGAACCAACGCCTTTTCAGCCAGTTGCTGGTAGAATCTGACCTCACGCAGATAGTTTCCCAGCATCACGCCCGTACCGCGACTGGCGTCGTTGGCCGCCGGGAACTTGCCGACGAGCGACGCGGGCGCATCGGGCGCGGCGCGGGCGTAGGTCAGCTTGAACCGGACGCTGTCGCCGATCTGGCCCGTGCCAATTCCCCCCGCGGTGAAAGACGAGACCACGGCGTCAACACCGGCGTGCTGAAGCACCCGGGTCAACCAGTCGGTATCGATGGCCTCCGGGCGGCGGATATCGGGCGTCATGCTGGCATCTGGTGAATGTAGACCTCGTTCAGTGCAATCTGGTCACCCTTGAGGATCACAAGATCGAAACCGCGCAGTCGTCCCGCCGCCCCGCCGGGACCCATGGCCGCGTACCAGCGACCGCAGTAACCGCCGTCGATGGCCCAGGTCTCCTCCGGCGTATAGACCGTTGGCGGCATGGCGGCGAACAGGCCGGTAAGATAGCCGCCCAGCGCCTCATGTCCGACAAGGCCGGCAGCTGTCTGGGCGTCCTTGTAGACGCAATCCGAAGCGTAGAAGCCCAGCAACCCCGCCACATCCTTGTCGGACCAGGCCTTCAGCCACCGGTCATTGAAGTCGATGATGTCGATCATGCCTCACGCTCCAGCACCCGGGCGCGGTGTGCCTCGGTGAAGACTTCGGGCGGCAGGACTTCCGGACCAGCCATGGCCACCATGGCGTGCGCCTTCAGGCTCGGATCGGCCGCGCCGCGCAGGTGATAACTGTGGCGAAGCGCCCGGCCCGCCTCGCCGAACTCCATGTCGAGGGCCGAGGTCAGGCTGGCGGCGAACCGCAGCCGGCGCATCCGCTCGGTGCGCTCATCGGCATAGGATGCAAAGGCCGCCATGGACCAGTCCTCGCCGGCCAGCAGGATCTCGCTGACAATCCGGACGTCCCGATAGGTGATCGAAAGACCCTGGCCAATGATCGGATCATTCCAGCCAGCAGCGTCCCCGATGAGGACGACCCCCTCCGCGAGAGGCGCATCGGTCCAGCTGTCAGCATTGAGATAGCTGAACAGGGGCCCTGCCGGCCGGCCTTCCACGAGGTGACGGTTCGCCGGACAGCAGTTCACCGCAAAGGCATCGAGAAAGCGGCGCGGGCCATCCGGACCCGAGAACCGTCTCGCATCCTCCAGCGCATAGCCGCCATAGACCCTGACCTTACCGTCGCCCTGAGGAAAGGCCAGGAAGCCGAAGTCGCCTTCCGTCCCGATCGCCTGCAGGTCGTCCGCCCAGCCTACGGCGCCTTCCACCAGCAGCCCCGCAAACCAGTGATGCGGCTTGTCCTGATGCAGCGTGATGCCGGCCGCCTCGCGCACCATCGACGTCCGGCCGTCCGCGCCGATCACCAGCCGGGCCGTCGCCGTTCGAACCTCTCCTGCATGCTCGAAGGTCACCGACGGCGCAGCGCCCGGCGTCACGGCCTCCACGCTCACGCCGCGCAACGCCTCCGCGCCGGCCGTCTTTGCCGCATCGAAGAGTGTCTGGCAGTGGGTTGGATGCCCCAGGCACAGCGGCCCCGAGATGCCCGGCCGGAAGATGCCCAGCGGCAGGATCTCCGCCTCGGCGGCGTCTGGATCCACGTCTTCGTCATAGGTGATGTGGCGGGTCACGTGATGACCGCCAGCAGACATCAGGAGCCTGTAGAGGCCGACGCGCTGGACCTCCTCTACGCCCCAAGGCGCAATCCATTCGCCGCGAACCCGGTCCTCGTAGACCTCGGACTGTTCCAGCAAGAGCACCGTGCGCCCCGCCCCGGCCATTACCTGAGCCAGCGCTGAGCCGCCGATTCCGCCACCCACAATGATCAGGTCATAGTCTGCCATTCGGTCCGCCCTCGAGTGACCCTCTGACGGGGTTCGCCGCGAAAGGACCACGTCGCCCCTGCGTCACACAAGACCAAACCTCGGTCACGGCCAAGCCATTAAAGCAGACCACCGATGCGCCGGAGATGTCCCCGGCTTGTCGCAACACCCGGCTGAAATCGCACAGGGTCAACGCAAGTGAGCGCGCTCGTTCAGGCTGACCACATTGCGCTGGCCGCTGCGGGCGCACATGAAGCGATGGATCGAGGTGTAATCCGGCTCGAAGAACAGCCGCGGCGTCATGCCCAGCACGTGGGCCGTCCAGACATTGATCACCCCACCGTGGCAGAAGACAGCGACCCGCTTGCCGGCGTGGCTCTCGACGATCTCCTCCAGGGCGGCGACAACGGTCGCGTGGAATACGCCGATATCGACCCCGTGTTCACCCTGCGCCATGGCCAGCCAGGCCTCGTAGTTGTCGCGCTTCAATTCTTCCATCGGGATGTAGCGCCCGGAACCGCGGTCGAATTCGGCAATCCCGTCGTGCTGGGTCACGGCATGCCCGACCTGGGTCGCAAAGGGCTCAGCCGTCTGGATCGCACGGCGCATCGTCGAGGCGAAGACGGCGTCAACCCTTTCGTCCGCAAGCCAGGCGGCGACACGCTGGGCCTGTTCAACGCCTGCGACGGCCAACGGCGGGTCAGCCGTGTCGTGCCGGCGTTCCGGAAGGCCGTGGCGGATGAGGATCAGTTCCATGGTCTCGAAGTTCCTGAAGGGTCTTGTTGGTCGTTGATCATGGCGTGCGCCCCACGCCGACCGGCACCTGCTCCGGACGGCGACAAACACGGTCAGCAGGGTGGAAGTCCATAGGATTGTCGATCCAGCCGGTCAGGGACGGCGACACCAGATTGCGGGCCGACCCCACATAGAGCGGGGCGATGGCGGCGTCGTCCAGCAGGATCTGCTCGGCTTGGCCCATCAAGGCGCGGCGACGCGCGTCGTTAGGCTCGTACTGGGCGGACTTGACCAGACGGTCATAGGTCGGGTTGTTGTAACGCCCGTAGTTCTGCCCTCCCGAACTGGACCGCAGCAGGTCCAGAAAGTTCAGGGCGTCAAAACTGATCCAGCCCGCAGTCCCGATCTCGAAGTCCCGGTTCTCGTAGGCCGCGTAGGCGACCTGGGTTTCATTCTGTTCGAGAGCGACCCTGACGCCGATGGCGGCCCAGTCCGCCTGTATCGCCGGGACAACCACCGCGACATCGCCGCCGCTCATGTGCTTCAGGGTGAGCGCAAGAGGTCTTTGCGGGCCATAACCGGCCGCCAGCAGCAATCGCTTCGCTTCGGCCTGGCGCCGCGCTAAGGTCAATCCGGCCCAGTAGGGCTGAGCGGTGGACGTGTAGTCCTCAAGGCCCGGCGGCAGGAAGTTGGTAGCCGGAACCTGTCCCCCTGCCAGCAGCTTGTCGGTGATGAAGGCCCGGTCGATGGACATGCTGAGCGCGCGTCGCACCCGGACATCACGCAAGGCCGGAACGTCCGTCAGGTTGAATGGCAAATAGGTGATCGCGGTGATCGGGTTCGACCGCACATAGTCCGGCATCTGGTCCGCTCGGCTCAGATAGCGCAGGCGGTTCGACTGAACGCCGAGATTGAGGTCGAGTTCGCTGTTCCTGACCTGGCGCTCGGCGGTCACCGGATCGGTCGTGGGATAGAAGGCGACTTCCTCGAAGCAGGCCGGCTCAGCCCAGTAGTTGGGGTTCCGGCGCAGGACGATCCTGTCGCCCAGGCGCCAGGATTTCAGAGTATAGGGCCCGTTGCCGATGTAGCTCCCCGGCTTTACCCAGCCGTCTCCAAGCTTGGCAATGACATGCCGCGGCGCGGGACGCATGGTCCGGTCGGCAGTCCAGCTGGGCAAGGTGGGCCAGGGATGTTCCAGGCGGATGATCACGGTGTCAGGCGCCGGCGCCTCGACGCCCAGGGCCTCCAGGGGCTTTGCCCCGCTGGCGACCGCCTGCGCATTGAGGATCGGATAGAGCAGAAACGCGCTCTGTGACGCGGTCCGGGGCGAAACCGTGCGGCCGATGCCATACACAAAGTCGCCCGCCGTCAGCGGGACGCCATCCGACCACTTTGTGTTGCGGAGCTTGAAGGTCCAGACCAGGCCGTCAGGGCTGACGGTCCAGGATCGCGCGACGCCCGGACCCACCTTCCCATCCGCACCCCGGCGCGTCAGGCCCTCCGAAAGCTGCCCGATGATGCGGGTTTCCCAGACACCGGTTGCCTTGGCAGGATCCAGCGTTTCCGGTTCGGACTGGTTCCCGTACAGCAGGCAGCTCTGGCCCGCCGGACAGGTCGGGCGCGACGAACTGCCTCCACATCCGGTGAGGCCGGTGGCGATGGCGCCCAGCAACAGCCCGAACAGGATCGCGCGCCGCATGGATCAGCGCAACATCACGTCTCGAAACGGAAAGCCGCGCCGTCTCGGCGGATATGGCCCGCCGTCGGCTCGGCATAGTGCGTACCGATCACCAGATGCTCGGCGTCAGCCCACTCGGCGAACATGCGAGCCCGCGTGACGGCGGCGGCCTTCTTGTCGCTGTCGAACGACGGCGACCATTCCGGGTGGGCGAGTTGGCAGGGGTGGTGGCTCATGTCGCCGGTGATGATCGCGCTCTCGCCGTCAGACTCGATCAGCACGCTGACGTGGCCGGGCGTGTGGCCAGTGGTCGGAACCAGGCGCACGTTGGGCGACACCACGTGGTCCAGACCCACGAACTCCGCGAGGCCGGCGTCCAGGATCGGCTGCACAGAGTCCGCAAGGATCGCCTGCTGCTCCGCATCGCCCTCGGCGCTCCAGTGCTCGAACTCCATGCGCCCCAGCAGGTAACGGGCATTGGGGAAGGTCGGCACGAACTTGCCGTCCACCAGCATGGTGTTCCAGCCCACGTGGTCAACATGCATGTGGGTGCAGATCACCGCGTCAACGCTCTCCCGGGTCCAGCCGGCATCGGCGAATGCCTCGAGGAACTTCGTCGCCAGTGGATTGCCGCCCGTGAGGCTGCGAGGCTTGTCGTTGCCAACGCAGGTGTCGACCACCAGACGCAGGCCCGGCGCCTCGACCAGCAGGGCATGGATCGACAGCAGCATCTGGTCCTGGTCGTTCACGAAATTCGGATAGAGCCATGGAATGGCGCGCAGGGCCGGCGCCGTCGCTTCGGCGATAAAACCGCCGTCCGGACCGCCGGGAATCGGAACCTGCATTTCCTGGATGCGCGTGACCTTCACCGCACCGACCTGCCAACTGAGCATCACGCCCTCCCCTGCTTCCTGTCGACGTGACCCTAAGGGCTTTTAGCCGCTGCGGTAAACCTGTCCCGGTCGGTGGACGCATGCATCCAATATCGACCTTCCGCGTTCATCCCGCATGCAGAACGACCCAGAAGCGAACCCGGGAGGAGACGGCGAGACCATTGAGGCCATCGACGCTCGCGGCGCTCAAAAAACTGATTACATGCGGTGGGTGCTGGGCGTCAGCATAGTTCTGGCCGTACTGGCGGTGATCGGTGCGTGGCTCGTGATGCGGCCCTAGACGGCCAGGCATTCCTCGGGCGCGCTTTCGCCTTCCACCGCAGCAATCTGGTTGTGGACGATCGACACCATCGTTCCAGGATGCGCGTCGGTCAGGCGAACGCTCGCATTCAACTGGTTGGCCAACGCTTCAACGATGGTGGTGCCGAGGCCAGGCTTGGCGCTGGCCTTGTCATCGGGCATCCCCACGCCATTATCCTGTATCGTAAGCGTCCAGTTCGGACCGCGCGAGCTGTAGCCCACCTGGATTTTGCCCGGGCGCCCATCGGGAAAGGCGTGTTTCAGGCAATTGATCACCAGTTCGGTAACGATCAGTCCGAGGCTCACGGAGACCTCCGCCTCGCACTTGCTGTCGTCGGCCTCCACCTCGAGCAGCAGGCGATCGTGATCCCGGATCATGGACGCGCCGATGCTTTCGCAAAGCCTTGTAAAGTAGGCGCGCAGATCCACCGCACCCAGCCTGGACGCCGAGAGTTCCTGCTGAAGGGCCGCGACCGACATCACCCGGTTGTGCGCATCGGTGAGATGGCGCCTTGTCTCCTCCGAGTTCACCCTGCGGGCGCTTTGCAGGATGACACTGGCGATGATCTGCAGGCTGTTGGCGACGCGATGCTGGACCTCCTGGAGCAGGATGGCCTTTTCGCGCAACAGATCATCCTGGAGCTTTGTCGCAAGCCGCGCGTCGGTCACATCGGCGATGGAGAGCAGGAGATAGCGGTGAGCCGCGTCTCCGTAGTCCAGCCTCTGTGCATTCAGGATCAGGCGACGGGGCGCACCCACCACGCTCTTCAGGTCCATTTCGTAGGCGTCGATCTGGGCGTCGCCCGCAGCGGTGGCCAGGAGTAGCGAACGAAACTGCCGCACATCCCACTCACCGAGCCCGATGTCGAAGATCTGGCGGCCCGGCGACGTGTCCGGATCGATATTAAAGGCGCGATAGAAAGTTTCGCTCGCCCCTATGACTTCGAGGTCGCCGTTCAGCAGTACGAGCGGTGACGTTGCTGAGGTGACGACCGCAAACGCCAATCCATGCCTCGCATCAGGATGGACTACCATTGATGTACTTTCAGGTTGCCTCGCCCCGCGTTGCGCGAGGAAATAGCGGCAGGAGGCAACATTTGGTCGGAACATGACCGACTTCGCATCCTGCTGACTTGATCTATATCACGCCCGGAGAATTACACGGCGCGAAATATCACTGGCATCCGAGAGGCGGATTGGCAGTTCAGGCGGGCGGACAGATCAGATCCAGCCAAACAGCCGCGCCGCCTGATAGCCTGCCAGACAGGTGACCAGAATGCCCACCGCGTAGGTCAGCACGCGCACCGGCGCGATCTTGACGATGTAGCCGGCCAGGGGCGCCGACAGCAGCCCCCCGGCCACAAGCCCGGCGACCGACGAGGCATGATCGACAATTCCGTCAGCTTCCTGCCAGTGACCGGTCAGCAGCGCGGTCAGGAACGTCGCCGAGATCGTGGCGGTGACGAAGAACTCCGCCGTGTTTGTGGTGCCGATGCTTACACGGGGCTCGGCGCCGGATCCGACCATGGCGCTGGTGACCGTGGGGCCCCATCCGCCCCCGCCCACGGCATCGAGGAACCCGCCGACCAGGCCCAGTGGTCCGCTGAGTTTCTGCGGGAACGGCCGGGGATGACCCGCGCGCCAGGCCCGATAGACGATCAACAGGCCCATGAGACCCAGGTAACTGGCGATGAAAGGCTTGAGGGCGTTTCCGTCGATCGAGGTCAGAACGAAGGCGCCGAGGGCGCCGCCTAGGCAGCCGCCCGCCGCCAGCGGGATGAACAGCTTCCAGTTCACGTTCCTGTTGGCTGCGTGAGATCCCGCCGACGCTGCGGTGGTGAACACCTCGGCCGCATGGACGCTGGCCGACGCCGTCGCCGGCGGCACCCCGAAGCTCATCAACACCGTGGACGAGATCACGCCGTAGGCCATCCCCAGCGCGCCATCGACGGCCTGGGCGAGGAAACCCACCAACGCAAAGATTAGAAAATTGTCCATCGAGGCGACTCCGACCCGCCTCGCTCTCTTGCGTTCAATTTCCCACTAAATCGATAGAGTTAAAGTTATTTGGCTTGGAGGATTTCTGCGCCCAGGGGTCCGATCGCCCGGCTCAGGCTCCATCCCTCAAGCACACCGGCCACAGCCTCGCGCGCCGCCACCAGCGCCGGATGGACAGGACAGTCGGTGATCCCGGGGCAGGCTTCGCAGGGCCTGAACGCCGTCTTCGACGCGCAGGGCGCCAGCGCGAGCGGCCCATCAAGGGCCCGGATCACGTCGGCAAAGCTGATCTCCTCGGGGGACCTGGCCAGAAGGTAGCCGCCAAAGCGTCCCCGGCTGGAGACCAGGATCTGATGCCGCTTGAGTTCCAGCAGGATGGCCTCGAGAAACTTTCGCGGCGCAGCCGACGCCTCGGCGATATCGACGATGGCCGCAGGCCGCGGATCCTCACGACCGGCGAGAAAGCAAAGCGCTCTGAGCGCGTATCGGGCGCGTTGGGAAAGCATGGCTGGAACTAAAGGCCCAGTCCCGCCCGCACGTCCAGTTTGATGAAAGCCCTGCCTCGCGAGGCAGGATGGCGGTGACGCAGGGATTCGAACCCTGGATACGCTTTCACGTATGACGATTTAGCAAACCGTTGCCTTCAGCCACTCGGCCACGTCACCCCCCGGCGAACGGCGCAGGCGCGCTCGCAAGGAGCGGGGTTTCTAGCGGAGGATGGCGGCTGTGGCTAGCCAGTCGCGGCGACCAAATTGAGCTGGCGACGAAGCCGTCGTATCAGCCCTGGGCCAACCACTGGCGTGCCTGGCGCTGGGCCTCGGCGACGTCGTCGTGATCCATCTCGCCGGCCAGTTCCTTGCGGTAAACCTTGGCCTCGATGGAGCCGCGCATCGCGGCCAGGTTGAAAAGCATGTGCGCCGAAACATAGTCGAGCGGCGCACCGCCCTGACCGGTCGAATACATCAGCCCCATCCGGAACAACTCGTCGCCGGTCGCGTCCGGGGTCGGCAGCGGCAGGCCATCGCACTTCATGTCGACGGTAGCGAGCATGGTCATAGTCCTCGTCAGGCCGGCGAGCCTGCTTTTTGCACGCTCTAAACCCGCCATTGGAGACACAAGACCAAGGTTATCTTGAACACATGGTTAAAGGCGGCGTTGTCTGATTGACAGAATTGCCGTGTGGTGCGGATTTACAGCCCCAGCTTGGCCTTCAGAAGCTGGTTGACTGTCCCCGGATTGGCCTTGCCGCCGGTTTCCCTCATCACCTGACCCACGAACCAGCCGATCGCCTGCGGCTTCTCCTTGACCGCCTCGGCCTGGCCCGGATTGGCGGCAATCAGCTTGTCGATGATGGCCTCCAGCGCGCCGGTGTCGGAGACCTGGCGCAGGCCGTACTTCTCAACGATTTCCGCGGGACTTCCACCTTCGTTCCACAGATGCTCGAACGCATCACGGAAGGTTTTCGAAGACAGCGTTCCATCGGAAACCAATCCCACCAGGTCTCTTATCTCGCTAGGACCAACTACAAGTGTCCCCGACTTGGAAATAGCATCCGTGTCCAACAAATGAGCCCGGGCGCCCCCTGACGTATCGATCCGAAGCACACCCAGATTGCTCCAAGCGAGCGCCTCCGAGTTAAATTTTGTCGACAACTCTTGTGTAACCACGTTCGAGGCCAGCTTTGCGTCGGCGAGAATTCTTAGTTCAGTACCCGGCTCAGGAGCACCGGTTCGCCCCTGTACAATCATTTCGTAGAAATCAGCTTTCGCTTGATCACCGATCAGCACGCCCGCGTCGTAAGCCGTCAGGCCATACTGCGTCTGCAGCCGCGCCTTCTTGGCGTCGGGCAGTTCGGGCAGTGTCGCCTCGATGGCCTTCACCCAGGCGGGATCCAGCTCCAGCGGAAGCAGGTCCGGGTCGAGGAAGTAGCGGTAGTCATGCGCCTCTTCCTTGGAGCGCATGGACCGCGTCTCCATCTTGCCGGGATCGAACAGGCGCGTCTCCTGGTCGATGGAGCCCCCGTCCTCCAGGATCTCGATCTGCCGGCGCGCTTCGTACTCGATGGCCTGCTGGATGTAGCGGTAGGAATTGACGTTCTTGATCTCGCAGCGCGTGCCCAGATGCCTGAAGTCGCCGCTCTCGCGGAATTTTTCATAGGCGCCGGGGCGGCACACCGAGACGTTCACGTCGGCCCGCAGATTGCCCTTCTCCATGTCGCCGTCACAGGTGCCCAGATAGATCAGGATGGTCCTGAGCTTCTTCACATAGGCGGCGGCCTCCTCGGAGGTGCGCATGTCCGGCTTGGAGACGATCTCCATCAGGGCCGTGCCCGAACGGTTCAGATCGACGTAAGTATAGTTCGGGTCCTGGTCGTGCAGGCTTTTGCCGGCGTCCTGCTCCAGATGGAGCCGCTCGATTCGCACCGTGAAGGTGGAGCCGTCGTCGCGCTCGACGATCACCTCGCCCTCGCCGACGATGGGATCCTTGAACTGGCTGATCTGATAGCCCTGCGGCAGGTCGGGGTAGAAATAGTTCTTCCGGTCGAACCGCGACCAGTGATTGATCTGCGCCTTGAGACCCAGACCGGTCTTCACCGCCTGCTCGACGCAGTGGCGATTGATCACGGGCAGCATGCCGGGCATAGCCGCGTCGACGAGACTCACCTGAGCATTGGGCGCTGCGCCAGCGCCCACGGCCGCGCCGGAAAACAGCTTGGCGTTGGATGCGACCTGGGCATGGACCTCAAGGCCCAGGACGATCTCCCAGGGACCGGTGCGCCCCTGGATCTGCTTGGAAGTGACGACGTCGTTCATGCTGGGTTCAGTAGCCTGCCGTGAAAGAAACCGGAAGCGCGCCCATATGCGCACTTGCATATTTGCCTTGAAAAGACCTCAAGGTTCGCTCACGTCTGAACGGCGTTTAGAATGGGAACAGGAACCACCTTATGAAGACCCTTGCACTCGTCGCCGCGCTCGCGGTGGCCTCGATGGCCGCTCCGGCTATGGCCCAGACCGCTCCGGCCGCCGCTCCGGCCGCGGGCGCCATGTCTGTTGAAACCACCCCGATCGGCGATCTGATCAAGAACGACGCCGCCAAGGCCGCTCTTGAAAAGGCCCTTCCGGAAATCACCCAGTTCTACGACCAGATCGCCACCATGACGCTGGCCCAGGTCGCCCCGATGAGCCAGGGCGCGCTGGACGACGCCAAGCTGAAGGCCCTTCAGGCCGAGTTCGACAAGATCAAGTAAGACGGCGTGTGAGGGCTCCAGAGGGAGCCCTCACCACCACTTCTGTGGCTTGGCCCGGAAGTCAGCGGCCTTCTCGATAGCCGATCCCAGCGAAAACAACGTGCCCTCATCCAGATTTCGGCCAATGAGCTGGAGTCCCAGCGGCAACCCTTGCGCATCCAGCCCCGCCGGCACGCTCATGCCCGGCAGACCCGCCAGGTTCACGGTCACCGTGAAGATGTCGTTCAGGTACATGGCGACCGGATCGTCGGATTTCTCACCCAGTGCGAAGGCCGCCGACGGCGCTGTCGGCGTCAGCAGGGCGTCGCAAGTCTGCCAGGCCTGGTCGAAGTCGTCAGCGATTCGGCGGCGGACCTTCAGCGCCTTCAGGTAATAGGCGTCATAGTATCCGGCCGAGAGCACATAGGTGCCGATCAGGATGCGACGTTTGACCTCTTCCCCGAAGCCCTGGGCGCGGGTGTTCTCGTAGGTCTCGGTAAGGTTGCCGCCCTCGACCCGCAGGCCATAGCGCATGCCGTCATAGCGGGCGAGGTTCGAGGACGCCTCCGCCGGGGCGATGATATAGTAGGCCGGCAGCGCGTACCTGGTGTGGGGCAGCGACACCTCGACGATCTCGCATCCGGCGTCCTTCAGCCAGGCTATCCCCTGCTCCCACAAGGCATCGATCTCAGGCGGCATCCCATCGACGCGGTACTCTTTCGGTACGCCGATCCGCAAACCCTTGACCGATTTCCCGCAGAAGCTCGCGAAATCAGGCACTTCGGCGTTGATGCTGGTTGAATCCTTGGGGTCGTGACCGGCCATGGACCGCAGCAGGATCGCGGTGTCCTCAACGGTGCGCGCCATCGGCCCGGCCTGATCCAGCGACGAGGCGAAGGCGACGATCCCCCAGCGGGAACAACGGCCGTAGGTCGGCTTGATCCCCACAGTGCCGGTGAAGGCCGCCGGTTGCCGGATGGAGCCACCGGTATCGGTCGCTGTCGCACCCAGACAGAGCTCTGCCGCCACCGCAGCGGCCGAGCCGCCGGACGAACCGCCCGGCGTCAGGTTGGCGTTGCTGCCCTGCGCCCGCCAGGGATTGGCCACCGGCCCCCAGGCCGAGGTCTCGTTCGACGAGCCCATGGCGAACTCGTCCATATTGAGCTTGCCCAGCATGACCGCGCCATCGCGCCATAGGTTCGACGTCACCGTCGATTCGTAGGTGGGCCTGAAGCCCCGCAGGATCATCGAACCGGCGGTGGATTCCACGCCATCCGTGCAGAAAAGATCCTTGATCCCCAGCGGTGCGCCATCCAGCGGGCCGGCGTCGCCACTGGCGCGGCGGGCGTCTGAGGCCCGGGCCATGTCCAGCGCCTTGTCGGGCGTCTCGACGACAAACGCGTTCAGCGCCGACGAGGCCTCTACCGCTGCAATGTGGTCGCGGGTGATTTCCTCAGACGAAAAAGTCTTGCTCGCCAGCCCGTCGAGGGCGGCCTTCAGTGAGAGCCCGGTCAGGCCAGCCATTACTCAACCACCTTCGGCACAACAAAGAAGCCCTTGTCGGACTTCGGCGCGTTGCTGAGCACCCGCGCCGGATCGCCACCGTCGGTGACCACATCGTCGCGCAGGGGCAGTTTCATGGCCACAGAGGTGGTCATGGGCTCAACCCCATCCGTGTTGACCTCGGCCAACTGCTCGATCCAGTCGAGAATACCCGACAGTTCGCGGGCCAGCGGCTCCAGTCTCTCTTCCGGCTCGGCGATCCGCGCGAGCCTGGCGACCTTGCGAACGGTCGCCGCGTCGATGGCCATGGGGCCCTCCAGAACTACAAGCGCGTGGGTTAGCCGTGGCGGGCGCCTCTTTGCAAGCGGCGAGACGTGATATGAACCGGTCATGCCCGTTGTCGACCTGACTGCCCTGCCCCCGCTCCTGCCTGGACAGGCGCCCGTTGCAGGCCTCGACCTGGGGGAGAAGACGATCGGCGTGGCGGTCTCGGACGCCACCCGCGGGATCGCCAGCCCGCTCGAGACCATCCGCCGCACAAAGTTCAACGCCGACGCGGCCCGATTGTTCGAGCTGATGGAAAGCCGGGGCGCTGCAGGGATCATCATCGGCCTGCCCGTGAACATGGACGGCACGGAAGGCCCCCGCTGTCAGTCCAGCCGCGCCTTTGCCCGCAACCTTCTGCGACTGCGGGACCTGCCCATCGCCTTCTGGGACGAGCGGATGAGTTCGATGGCGATCAACCGGATGCTCATCGAGGAGGCCGACATCAGCCGTGCGCGCCGCGCCGAGGTGGTGGACAAGGCCGCCGCCGGGTGGATCCTTCAAGGGGCGCTGGATCGGCTGAAGAATCTTTAGGGAGGCTCATCCCAAAGCGGCGCTTGGCTTGGGCCGCCCAGTCACCTAAGACCGCGCTTTGATGACTATGACCCCGCCCGGTCTGAATGAGGTCCTGCAGCGGACCTTTTCGTTTCCGAAGAAGCATTTCCTGTCCGCCACCGACCTGAACGAGGTCGAGGTGGCGAATCTGCTGGATCTGGCCGACGGCTTCGTCAGCCTCAATCGTCAGACCGCGAAGAAGCTGGACCTGCTCAAGGGCAGGACGCTGATGAACCTGTTCTTCGAGAACTCCACCCGTACCCAGAGCTCATTCGAGCTGGCCGGCAAGCGGCTGGGCGCCGACGTGGTCAACATGAGCCCGCGCTCCTCGGCCATGTCCAAGGGCGAGACCCTGATCGACACGGCTGTGACCCTGAACGCCATGCAGCCTGACCTGCTGGTGGTGCGTCACGCCTCGTCGGGCGCCGCCAGCCTCTTGTCGCAGAAGGTCGGCTGCTCGGTGGTCAACGCCGGTGATGGCCAGCACGAACACCCCACCCAGGCCTTGCTGGATGCGCTGTCGATGCGGCGCGCCTTCGGACGAATTGCGGGTCTCAAGGTCGCCATCTGCGGCGACGTACTGCACAGCCGCGTCGCGCGATCCAACATCGCCATGCTGCAGATGCTGGGCGCGAACGTGCGGCTGGTCGGCCCGCCCACCCTGATCCCGGTAGCGGCCGAGCGCTGGAACGTAGAGGTGTTCCACGACATGCGCGAGGGCATCGCCGGCTGCGAAGTGGTGATGATGCTGCGCCTGCAACTGGAACGCATGGACGGCGTCATGGCGCCGTCTCAACGCGAGTACTTCCGGTTCTATGGTCTGGATCGCGAGAAGCTGGCCTGTGCGGCGCCGCATGTGCGGGTGATGCACCCGGGACCGATGAACCGCGGCGTCGAGATCGATTCGGAAGTGGCGGATGATCTCTCGGTAAGTCTGATCCAGGATCAGGTGGAGATGGGCGTCGCCGCACGCATGGCAGTGCTGACCTCGCTGGCCGCACGTCTGGACAACGACCGATGAGCCGGCCTGTCGCCTATCTGAACGCCCGCCTTGTCGACCCTGCCTCGGGCTACGACGGCCCCGGCGCCGTGATCGTCACCGAAGGCGTGGTCGCCGATATCGCGTACGCGCCGGACTTTGGCCGGCTATCCGCGGACATCGAGGTCATCGATGCAGGCGGCGCCCTGTTGATCCCGGGCCTGATCGACATCCGCGTCAAGACCGGAGAGCCGGGAGCGGAACCAAAGGAGACCCTGAAGTCGGCGGCGCTGGCTGCCGCAGCCGGCGGCGTGACGACCATTGTGGTCCAGCCGGACACAAATCCCGTGATGGATGAGCCCTCGGTGGTGGACTTCATCCTGCGCCGCGCCCGCGACATTGAACTGGTCAATGTCTACCCGGCAGGTGCGGCCACCAAGGGCGGCCTTGGCGAGCGGATGGCCGAGATCGGGCTGATGCATGAGGCGGGCTGCCTCTACGTCACTGATGCAGATCGGCCCATCGTGGACTCCAAGGTGCTTCGCCGCGTCCTGAGTTACGCCAAGGCGTTTGGCGTGCCGGTGGCGCACCGTCCCGCCGATCCCTGGCTTTCGGCAGGCGCTGTGGCCAGTGAGGGCGAGTTCGCCGCGCGCATGGGCCTTCCCAGCGTACCGGCCATCGCCGAGCGGATCATGCTGGAACGTGACCTGGCGCTGGTGGAACTGACCGGCGCGCCGTTCATTGTGGATCAGGTCACAACCGGCGCGGCCCTGGAGAGCCTGAAGCGCGGCCTGGACCGGGGTCTTCCCGTCACGGCCACCACCTCGATCAACCACCTGTCCTTCAACGAAATTGACATCGGGGACTATCGCACGTTCTGCAAGGTGGACCCGCCCCTGCGCTCGGAGGGTGATCGGCAAGCGGTGATCGACGCGGTCGCCTCCGGCCTGATTCAGGTGATCGTGTCCGCCCACGCCCCGGCCCCGGCCGAGGACAAGCGCCTGCCCTACGACGAAGCCGCGCCCGGCGCGGTGGGCCTGCAGACCCTGCTGGCGGCCCTGCTATCTTTCCATCATGACGGACGCATTCCGCTGATCGATCTGATCCGGACCGTGACCTCGGCGCCGGCGAAGCTGCTGGGTCTGCAGGCAGGACGCATCGCCAGAGGTGCGCCGGCAGATCTGGTGATCTGCGACCTCAACGCCCCGGTGGTGATCCAGGCCGACAAGCTTATCTCCAAGTCCAAGAACTCTCCGTTCGACGGACGCAGGCTCCAGGGAAAAGTACTGCGCACCGTCGTGGACGGTCGGACGGTCTACGCCATCTGATCAACCGCGCCGTCGCGTTCCTATAATGTTCTTGAAATCAGATTGGACACTGCTAGGTTGCGAACGCGACCGCTGACGAACCCCCGGCGGCGCGCTAGGACTCAGTGTTCAAGGGGGGAAATCCATGTCGCCGAACATCATGCTCTTCGCGCTCGCCATCATCGGCGGCTATCTTTTGGGATCAATTCCGTTCGGCGTTATCGCAACCCGCATGGGCGGCGCGGGCGATATCCGGTCGGTCGGATCCGGCAATATCGGTGCGACCAACGTGTTGCGGACGGGTCGAAAAGATCTGGCGGCAATCACCTTGCTGGGCGATGGCGGCAAGGGCGCCGTGGCGGTACTGCTGGCCTGGTTGATGGCGCGCAATGTGCCTGGCGCGCCGGAGTCGACACTGATCGCTCTGGCGGCCGGCTCGGCATTCCTCGGACACCTGTTTCCGGTCTGGCTGAAATTCAAGGGCGGCAAGGGGGTCGCAACCTTCTTCGGAACCTTGCTGGCGGCCGCCTGGCCGGTGGGATTGGCAGCGGGGGCGACCTGGCTGATCGTGGCGCTTGTGTTCCGTATCTCGTCGCTGGCGGCATTGGTGGCCGTGGCTTTGGCGCCGCTCATCGTCCTTGGTCTGGGCCTGCCGCACGCCATCGCCCTGTTGTCGCTGTTCATGGCGCTTCTGGTGTTCATCCGGCACGAGCCCAACATCCGCCGGCTCTTGCGGGGCGAGGAGCCCCGGATCGGCGGAGCCAAAACGGTAAGCGGGGCCGAGTGATCCAGGCGCTGTCCGAGGCCCAGCGCCGCGATTGGCTGCGGCTGGCCCGTACAGAAAACGTCGGACCCGTCACCTTCGCACAACTGATAGCCCGCTACGGCGAGCCGTCGCTGGCGCTCGCCGCCCTGCCCGATCTGGCGCGCCGTGGCGGACGAATGGCAAGCCTGAAGATCCCCGGCGTCGCAGAGGCCGAGCGTGAACTGGCCGCGGGCGAGGCGCTTGGCGCGCGGATGCTGGCGGCATGCGAGCCCGCCTTTCCCCTGCCTCTGGCCGCCCTGGACCCGCCGCCACCCCTGTTGTGGGCGCGAGGCGACACCCCGATCCTGAGCCGCCCTGCGGTCGCGATTGTCGGCGCCCGTGTAGCCTCTGCGGCAGGACAGCGCTTCGCCCGGGGGCTGGCGGCGGAGCTGGGGCAGGCCGGCTTCGTCGTGGTCTCCGGTATGGCGCGCGGCATCGATGCCGCGGCGCACGAAGGAGCCATGCCCACCGGTACGGTCGCCGTACTGGGCGGCGGGGTAGACGACGTCTATCCGCCCGAACACCGTACGCTCTACGATCGAATTCGCGAGGCGGGGTGCGTGGTGTCCGAAAACGAACCGGGACGCATCGCCGTCGCCCGGGACTTCCCTCGCCGCAACCGCATCATCGCCGGACTCTCGCGCGCTGTGGTCGTCGTGGAGGCCGAGCTGCGCTCCGGATCGCTGATCACCGCCCGCCTGGCAGGCGAACAGGGACGCGAGGTGCTGGCTGTGCCGGGATCACCGCTGGATCCCAGAGCCCGGGGAACCAACGATCTGCTCCGTCAGGGTGCGGCGGTCTGCGAAGGCGTCGACGACGTCCTGCGGGCGCTGGAGGGGCTCCGTGGCTTCGAGGCGCCGACCGCGACGCCCTATCGCGACCCGGCCCCGGAACCTGACGACGGGCTGCGAAAACGCCTGGCGGACCTGTTGTCGCCTACCCCCGTCTCAAGGGACGAACTGGTGCGCGCGACCGGTGCGCCAGCCCCCATGGTCTTCGCCGCCCTGACCGAGCTGGCGCTGGCCGGACGGGCCGAACTGCTGCCCGGAGGTATGGTGGCAAGAATCTAGCCCCTAAAGGGGCTGGCGAAATCCGATGTAATCCGACCGTTGACAGGCCGTGGGCGCCGCCCCCACGTTCCGCGTTCTTTTCTGGAACAGACCCCCCGCATGAAGCTCGTCATCGTCGAGAGCCCCGCCAAGGCCAAGACTATCAACAAGTACCTCGGCGCCGACTTCAAGGTGCTGGCCTCCTACGGCCACGTCCGTGACCTGCCTGCGAAGGACGGTTCGGTGCGCCCCGACGACGACTTCGACATGTCCTGGGAAATCGACGGCAAGGCCGCCAAGCGGCTGTCCGAGATCGCCGAGGCCGCCAAGGGCGCCGACCGCCTGATCCTGGCGACAGACCCCGACCGCGAGGGGGAGGCGATTTCCTGGCACGTGCTGGAGATCCTCAATAGAAAGCGCGGCCTGAAAGACATTCCGGTCGAGCGCGTGGTGTTCAACGCCATCACCAGGACCTCCGTCCTCGAGGCCATGACCCATCCGCGCCAGCTGGATATGGAGCTTGTCAACGCCTATCTGGCGCGCCGCGCGCTGGATTATCTGGTGGGCTTCACCCTTTCGCCGGTGCTGTGGCGCAAGCTGCCCGGCGCGCGTTCAGCCGGACGCGTGCAGTCGGTGGCCCTGCGATGCGTCGTGGACCGTGAGCTCGAGATCGAGCGGTTCAAGACCCAGGAATACTGGACCGTCGAGGCCGAGGTCTCCGCCGGCAGCGATCCCTTCACCGCGCGACTGGTGAAACACGACGGCAAGCGCCTGACGAAGTTCGACCTGGGCAACGAGACCAGCGCCCTGGCCGCACGCGACGCCGTCAGGGCGGCGACGTTCTCGATCACGGCCCTGGAGCGCAAACCGGGACGCCGGTCCCCGCCCCCGCCCTTCACCACCTCGACCCTGCAGCAGGAGGCCTCCCGCAAGCTGGGTTTCGACGCCAAGCGGACCATGCAGGCGGCCCAGCGGCTGTATGAAGGCATAGACATCGGCGGCGAGACCGTGGGTCTGATCACCTACATGCGGACTGACGGCGTGCAGACCGCGCCCGAGGCCCTGGACGAGGCCCGCGACGTCATCGGCGGCATCTACGGCAAGGACTATGTGCCGGAAAAGCCCCGGTTCTATTCCACCAAGGCCAAGAACGCCCAGGAGGCACACGAGGCGATCCGCCCCACCAGCCTGGCGCGAAACCCCGGCAAGATGCGGCTCGAGGGCGATCTGGGACGGCTCTATGAGCTGGTCTGGAAGCGGATGATCGCCTCACAGATGGAAAGCGCCAGGATCGAGCGCACCACGATCGATATCGACAGCGCCGACGGCAAGACCGGGCTGCGCGCCACCGGCCAGGTCGTGACCTTCGACGGTTATCTGGCGGTCTACGAAGAAGGCCGCGACGATCCCGACGACGAGGAAGGTGGCCGCCTGCCGCAGGTGACCCAAGGCGCCGCCGCACAGGTGAAGTCCGCAAAGGCTGACCAGCACTTCACCGAGCCGCCGCCGCGCTATTCAGAAGCCAGCCTCGTGAAGAAACTGGAAGAACTCGGCATCGGGCGGCCCTCAACCTACGCCTCGATCCTGACGGTGCTGCGCGACCGGGCCTATGTCCGGATGGAAAAGCAGCGCTTCATTCCGGAAGACAAAGGCCGCCTGCTGACCGCCTTCCTGGAGGAGTATTTCGCCCGCTACGTCGAATACGATTTCACGGCCGCCCTGGAAGAGCGCCTCGACCTGGTGTCGGCAGGCGAACTGGACTGGAAGGTGCTGCTCCGCGAGTTCTGGCTCGAATTCAACGCCAAGATCGGCGAGACCGCCGAACTGCGAATAAGCGACGTGCTCACGGCACTCGACGCCACGTTGGGCCCGCACCTGTTCCCCGCAAAGGCCGACGGCTCCGACCCGCGCGCCTGCCCGGTCTGCAACAGCGGCCGCATGGGCCTGAAGAGCAGCAAGTATGGCCCGTTCCTGGGATGCTCCAACTATCCCGAGTGCCGCCACACCCGGCCCCTGACTGTGGCCGAGGACGGCGAGGACGGCCCCACCGGCGACCGTGAGCTGGGGATCGATCCGGTAACCGGCGAGACCGTGTTCCTGAAGACCGGCCGCTTCGGCGTCTACGTCCAACTGGGCGAAGGCGAAAAGCCGAAGCGTTCCAGCCTGCCCAAGGGCTGGTCCGCGCCGGACATGGACCTGGACAAGGGCCTGCGCCTGCTGCGGCTGCCCCGCGATGTCGGCAATCACCCGGAGGACGGCAAACCGATTGTCGCCGGCATCGGCCGATACGGGCCCTTCGTGCTGCACGACGGCACCTACGCCAACCTGCCCTCGGCGGACGAAGTCTTTGACGTTGGCGTGAACCGCGCCGTCGACCTGCTGGCCACCAAGCGGGCCGGGCGACGCGGCGGGGCAGAGTCGGCGGCGCTGGCGGAACTGGGCGCGCACCCGGTCGACGGCCAGCCCATCCGCGTGCTGTCAGGCCGCTACGGCCCCTACATCAAGCACGGCGCCACCAACGCCAATGTGCCACGCGGCGCCGACCCGCTTTCAGTCACCCTCGAACAGGCCATCGAACTGATCGCCGAACGCGTGGCCAAGGGCGGCGGCGGCAAGGCGAAGAAGCCGGCGCGAGCGGCCAAGCCCAAGGCGGAACCGAAGGCAGCAGCGGCCAAGAAGAAGCCGGCCGCTAAAAAGAAAGCGCCAGCAAAGAAGAAGGCGCCGGCGAAGAACTAACCCCTACCCCGCTCATCCCGGCGAATGCCGGGATGAGCGGGATTGTTTAGCGATCTAGCTTGTCTACGCTAACGTACCCCCCATGCCCCACACCCGCGTCAACGGCCTGAACCTTTACTACGAGCGCGCCGGCTCAGGCCCGCGCCTGCTGTTGATCTCCGGCACCGGCGGGGACCTGCGCGTCACGCCCAACGTGTTCGCCTCACCGCTGGCCAAGGCTTTCGACCTCGTGGCCTACGACCAGCGCGGTCTGGGCCGGACCGACAAGCCGGATGCGCCCTACTCCATGGCGCAGTACGCCGACGACGCGGCGGCCCTCATGGACCATCTCGGCTGGGACGACGCCCTGGTGATGGGCGTCTCGTTCGGCGGGATGGTGGCGCAGGAGCTGGTGCTGCGGCATCCGTCCCGTGTGCAGCGGCTGGCGCTGGCCTGCACCTCGCCCGGCGGCGAGGGTGGCGCGTCCTTCGCATTCCACGAGATCGAGCATCTCAAGGGCGAGGACCGCGCCAGGTTCATGATCCCCATCAGTGACACCCGCCGCGACGCCGCCTGGGCTGCGGCGAACCCGCAGGACTACGCCACCTTCGTCGCCATGGCCGCCGCCGACCCGTTCGCGGACGAACCCGGCCGCGCGGCAGGCGCCCATCGTCAGCTGGAGGCCCGCGCCGCCCACGATACCTGGGATCGCCTGCCCCGGATCGCCTGCCCGGTATTGATCGCCGCCGGCCAGTTCGACGGGATCGCCCTGCCCGCCACCCAGGACAAGATGGCCGCCCGCATCCCCGGCGCCGAACTCCAGTGGTTCAAGGGTGGGCACATGTTCATGGTCCAGGATCGGGCGGCCTATCCGGCCATGATCGCATTTTTGAACGCCGCGCCATCCGCCTGACGCGTCCAAACCGTGCTATGGGCGCGGCATGGCCCGACCAAAGAGACCGAACAAGACTATCAAGAAGCCCACGCGCCCGCCGCAGGGGCTGCCGGATCGTGACACCCTGCTGGCCTTCATCCGCGAGCAGGGCGAGCCCAACAAGGCCGGCATCGCCAACGCCTTTGGCCTGAAGGGCGCCGATCGCCGCGCGCTCCGCGAAATGCTGAACGCCCTGGAAGCAGAGGGCGCGCTGGGCAAGCGCGGCCGCCGCGGCTTTGCCGAAGCCGGCGCCTTTCCCGAGGTCGGCGTGGTTGACGTGGTCGGCAAGGATGTCGACGGCGAGCTGCTGGTCAAGCTGGTCAAGGGCGAGGAGACGCCCGTCGTGTCTCTGGCTCCCGGCAAGGAAGCCGGAACGGGCGCGCCGGGCATGGGCGACCGCCTGCTGGTGCGGTTCAACCAGCTGGAAACCGGCGAGTTCGAGGCCAGGCTGATCAAGCGGCTGGGCCAGAGCGCGCACCGTATCCTCGGCGTGGTCCGCAAGGTGCGGCGCGAGGTCCGGGTCGAGCCGGTGGATCGCCGGTCCAAGGACAGCCTGCTGCTGCCGCCCGGCGAGAACGTCAACGACGGCGATCTGGTGCTGGCGACGGTCGAAAGCCACGGCAGCCGCTTCGGCCCGAAGCACGGCAAGCTGCTGGAGATCGTCGGCCGCGAGGACGAGCCCCGCGCCGCCTCGCTGATCGCCATCCACACCCACGGCATCCCGATGGGCTTCTCGGCCGCCGCCGAAGCCGAGGCCGAAGACGCCGAGCCGCCGACCCTCAGCGGTCGCGAGGACATGCGCGACGTACCCCTGATCACCATCGACCCCCAGGACGCCCGTGACCACGACGACGCAGTCTTCGCCCAACCGGATGATGACCCGAAGAACCCCGGCGGCTGGATCGCCTGGGTCGCCATCGCCGATGTCGCCGCCTACGTCCGCCCCGGTTCCGAACTGGACCGGATCGCCCGGGAGAAGGGCAACAGCGTCTACTTCCCCGACCGGGTGGAGCCTATGCTGCCCGAGCGGCTCTCCAACGGCCTCTGCAGCCTGCGTGAAGGCGAGAACCGGGCGTGCCTGGCCGTGCGCATGGTCTTTGGCGCAGACGGCCGCAAACGGGGACACACCTTCGCCCGGGGCCTGATGCGCTCGGCAGCGAAGCTTTCCTACGAACAGGCCCAGGCCGCCATCGATGGCCAGCCCGACGACAAGTCCGGCCCGCTGCTGGACCGGGTGCTGACGCCGCTGTGGGCCGCCTACGCCTGCCTGAAGAAGGGCCGCGACGCCCGCTCACCCCTGGCCATCGAAAGTCTGGAGCGCAAGATCTCGATCAATGCCGACGGCGAGATCGACGCGATCACGCCCCGCCCCTCCCTTGAGGCGCACAAGCTGATCGAGGAGTTCATGATCCAGGCCAACGTTTGCGCCGCCGAGACTCTCGAGCAGAAGAAGACGCCACTGATCTACCGGATCCACGATGCGCCCAGTCAGGAGAAGATCTTCTCCCTGGCCGACTTCCTGGGATCGCTGGGGATCGCCTGGACCAAGGGCGAGGCGCCGCGCACCGATCGCTTCAACAAGCTGCTGGGCGAAACCCGCGAGGGGCCCCACGCCGACATCATCAACGAAGTGGTCCTGCGCACCCAGATGCAGGCGATCTATTCCACCGAGAATATCGGCCACTTTGGCCTGAACCTGATGAAGTACGCCCACTTCACCTCGCCGATCCGCCGTTACGCCGACCTGATCGTCCACCGGGCGCTGATCTCGGCGCTGGGTCTGGGCAGCGACGGCCTTTCTGATCGCGACATCTCGCAGATGAAGGGCACCGCCGAAGAGATCACCTTCGCCGAGCGCCGCGCCATGGCCGCCGAGCGCGACGCCACGGATCGCTATGTGGCCGCCTTCCTGGCCGACAAGGTGGGCGCGGAGTTTGACGGACGGATCACGGGTGTCACGCGCTTCGGCCTGTTCGTCCGGCTGTCCGGCACAGGGGCCGATGGCCTGGTGCCGGTCTCACGTCTGGGCAGCGAGTACTTTGTCCATGACGACCGCATGCACGCCCTGGTGGGCGAAAAGACCGGCAGCCGATGGCCGCTGGGCATGACGGTGCGGGTAAAGCTGGCCGAGGCGACGCCGATCACCGGCGGATTGCTGTTCGAAATGCTCAGCGAGCCCGCAGAGCCGGACAAGACCGCACCGAGGCCCCGGCTGGGCATGCGCGAACGCAGTGACAGGGGCCCTGGCGGCCCCGGCAGCTATCGCGGCCCCAAGCGCGGGCCCCAGGGCCGCCCGAAGAACATCCGGAGCGGCAAGAAGGGCGGGCCGAAACGCTAGGCTTATCGCGCCTTCCGCAAGGTCGCCCTTCCCTCCATACGCGCCAAGGTCATACAGTCGTTTCATGAACGCCCAAGCCCCCGCGCCGCATAAACCCGAAGGTCCGCCCCGTATTCCGGGCGCCCGCGCTGTCCGCCCGAAGAACGCCGCCACGGTGATGATCATCCGGCGCGACGCCGCCAAGCCGCGGGTTCTGATGGGCAAACGTCACGGCGGCCACAGCTTCATGCCCGATCGCTGGGTGTTCCCGGGCGGCCGGATCGACCGGTCGGACTACCGCGCACCCTTCGCCACCGACCTGCGGCCCGATGTCGGCGACCTGTTCAACAAGCACCTGCCGGTCGGCCGTGGCCGCGCGCTGGCCCTGGCCGCTGTGCGCGAGACCTGGGAGGAAACCGGCCTGTTGCTGGGGAAACCCGGGGAATCACGCGGCACAGGCCCCTGGAAGGACTTCGCCGCCCAGGGCGTCGTGGCCGACCTGGAGGCCCTTGACGTGATCGCCCGCGCCATCACGCCGCCCCAGGTGGGCAAGCGGTTCGACACCTGGTTCCTGCTGGCCGACGCCGAACGTCTCACCAGCCTGGAGCGTCAGGCAGACTGCGGCGAACTGGAAGAGATCGCCTGGTTCGACTTCGATGAAGCCATGGATCTCCAGCTTCCAGCCGTGACCCGCATGATGATCAAGGAAGCCGGCGAACGCATGAAGGACCCGAGCCGTCCCAAGCTGTTCCTGCGGTTCAAGGACAACTCGATGAAGCCCACCAGCCTCTAGAGCGTGACCGGATCAAGTTGCAGCATATCCGGAGTTGACGAGGTAGTTGGCGCATTCGTCGGCTGAGAAGTGGTCGAGGAGTTTGCCGATGCGTCGCCAGGTGGCCTCGACGGTGCGCTCTGCGGCTTTGCGCAGA
>CAIVVM010000066.1 GCA_903909375.1 uncultured Alphaproteobacteria bacterium | reverse complement strand
GCCGACAACGATTATGTCTATGGCTCGCTGCTGGGGATGGCCCCGGACGAGATCGCGGACTTCAGGGAACGGGGAGTGATTTGACCATGACTGCATTGCTATCCGGCCTTCGGGTCATCGAACTCGCCAGCGACCGCGCCGCTTATGCCGGCAAGCTGATGGGCGATCTGGGCGCCGACGTGATCGTCGTCGAGGCCCCAGGCGGCCACGCCTCACGCGGCTATGGGCCGTTCGTAGGCGATCAGGCGGATCCCGACAAATGCCTGTGGTGGTGGAACTACAACACCTCGAAGCGCAGCGTCGTGCTCGATCTGACCAGCGAAGAAGGCCGCGAACAGTTCCGGCAACTGGCCGCAGGCGCCGACATCGTGCTGGAGGGTGAGGATCCCGGCGTGCTCGATGCCTTGGGGATCGATCACCCGCAGATCCGCGCCACCTCGCCGCAGCTGATCTGGGTCTCGGTGACGCCCAATGGCCGCCGCCGCCCCGATCTGCACGAGCCGACCACCGACCTGACCATTCTGGCGGCGGGCGGGCTGGTGTGGAACTGCGGCTATGACGATCACAGCCTGCCGCCGATCCGCCCCAGCGGCGGCCATTCGCACCACACCGCGAGCGCCTTTGCGGTGATGGGCGCGCTGACGGCGGTGGTCCACCGCGACCACGCCGGGATCGGCCAGCACGTTGATGTCAGCATGATCGCGGCGACCAATGTGACGACCGAGGTAAGTTCGATCGACTATCTCTATCGCGGCGCCACCAACCAGCGCCAGACCGGCCGCCACGCCAGCGAGCACTTTACCATGGGCATCCAGGTGCAGACCGGCGACGGCGGCTATTGCACCAATCCGCTGGGGCTGACGACGGCGGGCAATTATCAGGTGGTGATGGAGTGGCTGCGCGAACTGGGGCTGGAGGACGAGTTCGAGGAGTTCTTCTTCCTGCAGATGGGCGTCGAGCGCGGCGGGGTGCCGCTCAAGGTGCTGGGCGTCGATGTCGAGGCGACCGAGATCTACCGGGCAGGGCGCGAGGCGTTGTACCTGATCGCCTCGAAGCTGACGATGTCGGAGTACTTCGTCCAGGCGCAAACGCGCGGCATCGCCTGCGGCGCGGTCTACGCCCCCGACGAGGCGCTGGCCGACCCCCACTTCCGCTTCCGCGAATACCCGGTGCAGGTCGAACACCCGGAACTGGGCCGCTCGTTCACCTATCCGGGCCTGCCGTTCACCGGCGATACCATCCCGGAGACCATCAAACGTGCACCACTGGTCGGCGAACATACCCATGAAGTGCTGGCTGAACTGGCAAACCGCTGATTGCGATATTTGAGAGGAATTATGATGCCCAAGTTAGCAGGAAAAATCGCGGTCGTTACTGGTGGGTCGACCGGCATTGGTCTGGCGACGGCAAAGCGCTTTGTCGATGAGGGCGCTTATGTGTTCATCACCGGCCGACACCAGGAATCGCTGGATCAGGCGTGTTCGGAAATCGGCAGGAACGTC
>CAIVVM010000065.1 GCA_903909375.1 uncultured Alphaproteobacteria bacterium | reverse complement strand
CGCCGTCGAGATCACCGGCCTGCAACGTGGCCGCCACCTCCTCGATGCGTGACTGCGGCAGCAGGGACGCCGCGTCGACGCCCATTGCCACGAGATCGGCGGCGAGGGTTTGCTCAAGCCTTTCGCCCTCACCCGAGGCGCTATCGAGGGACGCGAGCAGGTCTTTCCAGGTCCAGGCCTCGCCGTCATCGGCCTTCTCGTCTCCGCTATCCGGGGTGGCAGCTCGTCCGCCCGCCGCTTCGAACACCGCCGAAAACTCCTGGTCGCTTGCAATGGGCGTGAGACGGATACGGTTTCGCAGCCCGAGCCTGGCCGCCAACTCGGCGCCGGAAACCTGGGGCGCCACAGCGGGGTTCGACAGCTCAAGCGGCTCGTCGTCATCATCGGGCGCCGTTTCAATCTCGCTGGCTTGAGGCAAACCCGTCGGATCGTCGGCCGGCGCTTTAGAAGCCGGCCTCGCGCCCATCAACCGGCCCGCGCGCCGCGCCGCAGCCGTTTGCCGGGCTGGCTCCTGCGGGGCTTCATCCGACAACGTGGCGTCCTTCGTCAGCCCCTGGGTCCGGGCGTGCACATCGTCCAGGCTACGGACAACCGCCTCACGAACCTGTTCCATCTGCTCGCGCGCCAGATTGGGAAGACGCTGCGCGCGCGCCTCCAGGTCGTCGAGCATTGCAGCCAGTTGCTCGACGGTCGCGCGGGCGGAAGCAACCCCGGCTTCCAATCGCGCAGCGGTGGCGTCACCGGTCTCCGCGACCATTCTCGAGGATTCCGAGACCAGGGCACGGGCCTCCTCGAGGCGCGCCTCGAACACCTGATTGGCCTTCTGCCCCGCGCTGAACGCGGCCTCCGAAAGTTGTTCGACCTGTTCGCGGGCGTGGCGGGTCTGCTCGACCGCCGCCTCCCGGGTTGCTTCGGCAGCGGCCGCGAGCGCCTCGACAGCGGCTCGCGTCTCGCTTTCCAGCTGCTGGCGATGCTCGATCGCAGCCTGCGACACCGCTTCGAGCGAGTGCAGCGTCGACTGGCCAAACTCCTGCCGTTCGGCGCGCGCCGTCTCCACCAGATCGCTAAGCTGAGCCGCAGCATCAGCCAACATCCGGTTGACCGCCACACCACCGGCATTGGCCTCGCGGCCCAGCAGCTCGACGGTTTGCCGGGCGCTTGCAATGAAGGCCTCCAGCCGGGCGGCGTGGCCCGCCGTCGCGCCGGCGATCGCTTCCTGGTCCGACTTCAGCGACTGGCTCAGGGCGACCAGCGACACCCGATGCTCGCTGAGCCCGGCTTCCACCGATCCTACCTGTTCGGCGACGCCGGCGCCGGCCGTTTCAAGCCGCGCAATATGGCGGGTCAGGTCCTCACCAGCCGTTCGCGCAACGTCACTGGCAGCGCTCGCGGCGGCGGCAAGATCCGCCGCACGGGCGGCCAGTCCGGTCTCAGCCTCGCGAATCTGGGCTTCCGCGACCCCTGTGGCGTCGGCGACCATCTTGGCCTGCTGTCCGATCGCGTCGGTCACCCTGTTGGCCTGGCGGTCGAGGGTTTGGGACAGGTCGCTCATCTCGGACCGCTCATGCCCAAGCGTAGTCGCGAGTTCCTGGGTGGTCCGGACCGACTGGGCGGTTGCACCGGCCAGCTTCTCAGTCTCGAAGGCCAGCGCATCGCGCATGGCCACGAGAGACTCCCGGGCTTCCTCGGTCGCCTGCGCCGTACGCTGGATCTCCTCGCGCACCGCCAGGGTGATATCACCAGCCCGGGCTGCGGCGATCAGCGCGGGCGAGACCATCTCCTCGGCCATAAACCTGGCGGTTCGCGCTTCATGCCCCAGTTTCTGCCCCTGACGGATCAGATAGGCGGCAAAGAACACCAGCGCTGCCGGGCCGATCGCCAGGAGCGCAAATACGGAGAGCGCAAACAGGTCATGCTGAAGGGGCGCCACACCGTTGCGGTAGCCCACGGCAAACGCGATCGGGCCGAGCGCCCAGAGAGAAGCGACAGCGAACGCGCCCAGCCAGATGGGCCAGCCAGCCCCTGGACCTTCGTCACTCTCAAACTCGGACTCAAATTGCCCGGAGTGGGTGTCGACTAGCGCATGATGGGAATTCCGCGGGTCAGCATAGCCGTCTTCCAGGGCGTCGGCAGACCGGAACCCGACCGGTCCGGCCGAGGCGGTCGTGTCGGGCAAGGATGAAGCCGGCTCATCCTTCGGCGCACCGAAATCCGTAGGCATTGGGCGTCGGGAGAACTTCATGTCGCGTCATCTCCTCCATGGCCCGGCCAGGACCCGGCGCAGG
>CAIVVM010000064.1 GCA_903909375.1 uncultured Alphaproteobacteria bacterium | reverse complement strand
GGCGATCTATGCCGCCATGCGCCGCAAGGAGACCTTTGCGACCTCCGGGCCCCGCATCAAGGTGCGCTTCTTCGCCGGCTATGATTTCCCCGCTGACCTGCTGACCCGCCCGGACACGGTGCGCCAGGCCTATGCCCATGGTGTGCCCATGGGCGGCGACCTGTTGCCGGCGGCGAACAAGGCGCCGAAGTTCCTCGTCTGGGCGGTGCGCGATCCCAGCTCCGGGTTCCTGCAGCGCGCCCAGGTGGTCAAGGGCTGGGTCGAGAACGGCGTGGCCAGGGAACAGGTCTTCGACGTGGCCTGCGCTGACGGCCTGAAGGTGGTGGGTGGCCGCTGCCCGTCGAACAGCGCGTCGGTGGATCTGAAGACCTGCCAGCCCGACCGCTTCAAGGGCGATGTCGAACTGCGCACCGTCTGGGCCGACCCGACGTTCAATCCGAAGCAGCGGGCTTTCTACTACGTCCGGGTGCTTGAAAACCCGTCCTGCCGCTGGTCTACTTGGGACGCTTTGCGCAACGGCACGCCGCCCAATCCGAAGCTGCAGCCCACCGTGATGGAACGGGCCTGGTCGTCACCGATCTGGTTCGAGCCGACAGCCTGAATAACAAGAACATTCGTGAGGGAACAGAAGATGACCAACGAGACGAAACGGGCAGCCCTGCGCTATGTGACTCCTGCTGTGGTGGTGGGCGTGCTGATTGCCGGCGGCGCGATCGGCGCCCAGACACTGTCAAAGCCCAAGGCCGTGGCGCCAGGCGCATCGACGGCGACGGCCAAGGCCCCGGCGGCCAAGGCGCCAACCCGCCTGCCGGGCTACAGTGCTGACCGCAACGCCTACTATGGCGACCTGCACGTCCACACCCAGCTTTCGTTCGACGCCTACATCTTCAACGTCCGCCGTACGCCGGACGACGCCTACCGGTTCGCCAAGGGCGAGGCCATCGGCCATGCCCAGGGCTACGAGATTCGTCTGGCGGGCGGGCCGCTGGACTTCGTCGCCGTCACCGACCACGCGGAGTACATCGGCGCAATCCGCGAGGCTGGCGATCCGAACAGCCCGCTGTCGAAGCTGCCGGTCACTCAGGGTCTGTTCAGCCCGGATCCGACGGCGATCCGCGAGGCGTTCACCCGAGTGGTCACCGGATTCCGCAATAACTCCCTGCCGGCGGAATTCGATGCCCCGGCGATTGTCTCGAAGGCCTGGGGCGAGATCCGCGACGCGGCCGCCCGTCACAATGCGCCCGGCCGCTTCACCACCTTCGTCGGCTATGAATACACCTCCGCTCCGGATGGCCGGAATCTCCACCGGAATGTGATCTTCAAAGGCTCCAAGGTGGTGGAGTTTCCCTACCATTCAAACATGTCCAAGGATCCCGAGGACCTGTGGCGCACCATGGACGGCTGGCGCGCCAATGGCATCGAGGCCCTGGCGATCCCGCATAACTCCAATGGCTCCGACGGCCTGATGTTCGACAGTGTGCGGCTCAACGGCAAGCCGATGGACAAGGCCTATTCCGATCTGCGGATGCGCAACGAGCCGCTGGTGGAAATGACCCAGATCAAGGGGACGTCCGAGACCCACCCGACCCTCTCGCCCAACGACGAATGGGCGAACTTCGAGATCATGGAAAGCTACATCGGTCAGGACAAACCGATCACCAAATTCCAGGGTGGCTATGTGCGCCGCGCGCTGCAGGACGGCATCGTCATGCGCCAGACCCAGGGCTTCAACCCCTTCAAGTTCGGCCTCATCGGGGCTTCTGACACGCACAATGCCGCACCGGGCACCGTCGAGGAGCCCAACTACTTCAGCAAGACCGGTCGCAATGACGGCACGCCGGAACTGCGCGGTTCGGTGCCGCCAAAGGCGGCCGCGGACTGGGAAGGCGCCGATCCCGCCAAGGCCGGCGGTCGGTTCCAGAGCTGGGGCGCGTCCGGGCTTGCGGGGGTCTGGGCTGAGGAAAACAGCCGCGAGGCGATCTATGCCGCCATGCGCCGCAAGGAGACCTTTGCGACCTCCGGGCCCCGCATCAAGGTGCGCTTCTTCGCCGGCTATGATTTCCCCGCTGACCTGCTG
>CAIVVM010000063.1 GCA_903909375.1 uncultured Alphaproteobacteria bacterium | reverse complement strand
ACTTCCGCCGCATCCAGGCTGTCGAGGCCATCAACGGCGGGACCACCGACGGGCCACTATCCGGCGTCGCCTTCTGGGAGCAGCGACTGAACGCCGGCTTCCGCCTCACCGCCGTCGGTGGGTCCGACAATCATGACGCCACGCTCGATCCGGCCAAACCCGCCGCGGTGGGTCGACCGACCACAGTGGTCTATGCCCAGGCGCTGTCGCAGGACGCCATCCTGACCGGGCTGCGGGCGGGACGGGTCTTCATCGACGTCCAGGGCACGCGTGATCGCCTGCTGGACACGAGCTACGCGACGGGCAAGCTGACCGTCCGAGTGGCGCACGCCGCCGGTGGGACGCTGGTGCTCAAGGGACCCGCCGCACCCTTGCACGCATTGGCCGGGGTGCTTGGCGAGGACGAGACGCGCACCGTCGACATCCCCTCCGGCCAGACCGGCTGGGTGCGGGCGGAAGTGCGGGGGCCCGACGGGGCGTTGTGGCTGTTCGGAAATCCGGTCTATCTGACAGGGCCTTGAGCATTCCGGAGTCCGCTGCGAGATGACCCACTATCGGATCGGTGTTGTCGGCCTCGGCCAGAGGATCGCCCACGTCCTGGCCGCCATGCAGGAGGTGGGCTGGAGCCTGGACGTGGTCGCCCACGTCGATCCCGCCCCGGTGGGCGCACCGATCCTGGCCACTGCCGGTATCCGTTCGGGCCGGCCCTGCGCGGACATGGCCGAACTTCTGGCCCAAGGGCCCTTCGACCTGCTGATGCTGGGCGCCCCCAACCACCTGCATTTCGCCCACCTGATGCAGGCGTTGGACGCAGGCGTCCCGATCTTCGCCGAGAAGCCCATCGTGCGCACCGAGGAAGAGACAGAGGCGCTGGCGTGGCGCCTGTCGGCGCCGGGGACCCCGCCGGTCTTCGTGGGGCTGGTGATGCGCTCGCTGCCGATCGTGCGCGAGGTGCAGGCCCGGGTGGCGCGGGGTGAGCTGGGTGACGTGGTCTCGATCGACGCCACCGAGCACCTGCCGCCAGAGCACGGCGGCTACCTGGCGCGCAACTGGCGGCGCAAGCAGGAATGGGGCGGCTCCTACTTCCTCGACAAGGTGGTCCACGACTTCGACATCTTCGGCGTGCTGGCCGGCGCCAGGCCGGCCCGGGTGGCGAGCTTCGGCGGTCGCCGGATCTTCACGCCCGAGCGCAAGGACCCCCCGCGCACCTGGGAGGACGGCTCGGCCGCCTATGCCCTGCGCGACGCCGGCTGGGCCGGCGCCAACGACGCCTTCCAGTCGGACATGGACGTCACCGACCACCAGGTGGCCATGGTGGAATACGCCAATGACGTGCGCCTCTCGTTCCACGCCAACAGCCACGTGGCCCTGACCGAGCGGCGCTGGTACGTGGCCGGGACCGAGGGAACCCTGATCGCCGATCTGGTGCGCAACAGGCTGATGGTCCGCCGCGCCCTCCACCGCGGCAAGCCGGAGAAGATCGACTACGGCGGCGTCACCGCCGATGCCCACAATGGCGCCGACCAGGCGATGGCGCTGGACTTGCTGGCCGCGCTGGAGGGACGGGCCGCGTTTCCCGTTACGCCCTATGACTCGCTGGAAGCGGGCCTGACGGTGATGGCCATCGACCGGGCGATGGACGAACGCCAGGTGGTGGACTGCGCGCCGATGTGGGCGCGGTATGACGCGGCGCGGGGGATCTGAGCGCGCCAAACATGATCAAGGGGCGGGACATCGGCTCAAGCGGCGACGCCCCCGATTTCGATTTCGGTGACACTTTACTTAACCCCCATACGTGGCGCCGGGCCTCGGGGCCTTGGGGCCAGCTGGCGGCCGGTGCGGGCTTCCATGTCGGCGAGCCAGGCCGCTCCACCGACCGGGCGGCCGACGCTCTCGGCCCGGCGCAGGGGGCCATAGGTCAGCGCCTCGTCGAAGTCCTCGTCGAGAAAGGCGGCGAAGTCGCCGACCCGCTCCAGGGCCGGCGCCACGCTGACCACGTGATCGTCGACGCCCGCGATCAGCGCCCGCGTGCTCGACCAGGGCCAGTCCCCGGCCCGCTCCACCAACCGCGCCCGCACCGGGTTCAGCGCCACATAGCGCAGCGCCGAGACCAGGTGCGTCTCATCCATCGCCACCGATCCGAACCGGCCCTGCCACAGATGCCCGGTGGTGCGGCGCCGGGCGTTGACATAGCCGGTGTAGCGCCTGTGCAGGTCGCCAAAGGTGCGCGACAGGCCAGCCTCGTCCGATGGGGTGAGGATGATGTGCACATGGTTGGGCATCAGGCAGTAGGACCAGATCTCGGTCTGCGCCCGCGCCGCAGCCGCGGCCAGCAGGTCGAGATAGAGGCCATAGTCGCCCAGCTCGAAGAACGTCTGCTGCCGGCCATTGCCGCGCTGGGTGACGTGGTGCGGGACGCCGGGGATCACGACGCGGGGGAGGCGGGCCATGGGGGTCGGCACAGCGGGATGGGGGTTAAGTAAAGTGTCACCGTCACTCCTTCCTTCTCACAGGTCAGAACCTCCGGGAAACTCGGGGCGGTTCATTGACACCGCCAACTTGCAAATTGACTTGTAGTGAAGCTGGCACTAGCCAGTCGTGCAAGAACGAAAAATACAATTTGGATTTGTATAATGATAGAAGTCCTCCCGCGTGCGTTCCAGTTCGTAGTGCTGGATTTCGACGGGACGCTTGCCGACACCCGACCCGCGATAATCGCTGCCCTGGCCGCCACGTTCTCCGATAGCAATGGCGTGAAGCCCAACCACGACGCCCTCCATGCGGCCGTCGGGCGTGGCCTGCCGCTCGACGCCACCCTAAAGCATGTCGCCGCCGCCCTTGGCCTTCCTTGCGACGACCCCGAGACGGCCCGCCTCGTCGATGTCTACCGCACCCAGTACCCTGACCACGCCGTCTCCGCGTCGCGGCCCTTCGCTGGATTCGACCCGGTGCTCCGGCAGCTGAAAGCTTCCCAGACAGCGGTGGCCGTGGTGAGTAACAAGGGCGAAGCCGCGATCAAAACCTTCCTCGACCACCATGGCCTTGCGGACCTCGTGGACTTCGTCCTGGGTGACGCTCCCGGGCGACCGCGGAAGCCCGATGCGGCGTTGCTGCTGAACCATGTGCTGCCACGGGCCGGGCGCCCGCCGCTCGACCAAGTGTTGGTGGTGGGCGACACCGACGTCGATCTTGAGTTCGCCCGCAACAGCGGCGTGGCCAGTTGTTGGGCCCGCTTCGGCTATGGCGACGCCACCGCCTGCGCGGCCTTGTCGCCGGACTTCACGATCGACAAACCGGCCGAGCTCACCGCTCTGCTGGGGCGCAGGCAGGCGGTCCAGGCCTAGTTTTCATGTGGATCGAATCGCGTCCGAACCTCCCGCTTGAGGACTGTCGCCTGCTCTCCGAAGCGCGCGTCCTGAAGGCGCGACTAAAGACGCGGCTGGTGGAGGCGGCGCTTGCGCGGGTTCCATCCCCGTACGGTTACGAAATTACACTGACACTTTCACAACCTCCATTTTGCTTAGGTCGGCAACGACTAACCTCCAATAATCTTTGTCGATAAACACATTGCCACAATCGCAGCCGACATTATCGTTGGGAACCGACGGAATAATGCCATCGCAATCCAGGCAATGATAGAAGAGGTCATCATCTTTGGGAATATCAGCCGTCGATGTATAATTCCCGCCAACGATCTCAAATTTTTGCTTGGTCATTTCACCCTCACAAGATGGCCAGCATCAATGAGCTGCTGAACAGATTTTCCTGGTTACGGTGACACTTTACTTAACCCCTCGAGCGGCGATTCATGCCTTAAGAAGCAGTACAATAAGGGGTTAAGTAAAGCGTCACCGTAACCCCCGTAACCCCACCGTAACCTTCAAGTGGCCCCGCGTTCTCCTGCCTCGGCGATCCATCGGACGGCCGTCACCCCTCCTGCTGCAACACCACTGCCCCCAACAGGTCCTGCAACACCGACGTCTTCGGATAGGGCGGGTGGCGGTACTGGCGGAAGCCTTCGGCGTATTCGACGCCGGCGTCGCGGCCGACGCGGCGGGTCCAGGCGACCATGTCGGCCAGGTGATCCACGATGCCGTGCTGTTTCGCCACCCAGTCGGCCTGGCTCTGGTGCTTCGCCAGCATGGCCTGTTTGGTCGAGAAGGTTGCACCCACGTCCACGCTGAAGTGGCGGGGGATGCGCACGCCGTCCCGGTCGCGGCCTCCGATGGAGTCCATGAAGTAGAGCGCCGGGATGTGATCGAGCGCCTGTGACGGACCGGTACGGTAATTGGCTACGGGCGCCGCGAAGCAGGCGTCGCGGGCCAGCAGGCTGATGGCCTCATGGTCCGGATGATAGTCGATGGGCGAGGCGGTGATCACCAGGTCGGGGCGGACGCGGCGAATGAGTTCCGTCACCGCGCGGCGCGAGGGATCGTCATTGAAGACACCCAGGTCGGCGAACCCCAGGCAGAGATAGTCAGCGCCGATCAGGGCGGCGGCGGCGGCGGCCTCGGCCTGGCGGATGGCGCCGGTTTGCGCCGGATCATGCACGGCTGAACCGCCCTCGCCCGCCGTCGCGGTGGCGATGGTCACCGCATGACCCTGGCCTGCCAGCAGCGCCAGCGTACCGCCGGCCAGGATCTCGATATCGTCGGGGTGGGCGTGAACGGCGAGGATCCGGGCCATGCGCGCCTACCGGTCGAACTTGGTGGAGAGCACGATGGAGGAATTGGTGCGCTCGACGCCCTTCACCGCGCCGATCTCGTCGATCGCGGCGTCCATCTCGGCGACATCGGCCGCCTCTACGGTGGCGATCAGGTCAAAGGGGCCGCTCACCGACTGAAGCCGCCGCACACCCGGCATGCGCCTGAGGGCCGCGGTGACGGCAGCGGCCTGTTTGGGTTCCACGGTCAGCATGATGAAGGCATGGACGCGCGTGGCCCCGTAGGCATTGGCCAGCCGAACCGAATAGCCGGCGATCACGCCGCTGCGTTCCAGTCGGGCGAGCCGGCTCTGGATCGTGGTGCGCGAGAGGCCCAGCGCCCGCGCCAGCTCGGCCACCGGCGCCCGGGCGTTTTCCCGCAACCGCGCCAGCAGGTGCTCGTCAAGATCATCCATCGTCGTTTCGCCGAAATGACTATTCGTTTCGCCGGGAATATTCCACCACATCGCCGAAAGTGCAATTGCCATCGACTCTGAAGCCCGGAACCCTCGCGTGCAGGATGTTGAGGGAATGAGCGATGCGCAGAGTGGCCATTATCGGAGCCGGGAAGATCGGGTCCACGGTCGTGGATCTTCTGGTGGCGAGCGGAGACTATGAAGCCCTGATCGTCGATCAGTCCGAAGACGCCCTGATGACATTTCGGGAGCGACCCGGCGTGTCTGCCCTGGCGATGGCGATCACCGGCGCCGAGGCCCTGGCCGCGCGGCTGAAGGGCGTCTTCGCCGTGGTCAATTGCGCGCCCTACCACCTGACCACCGTCGTGGCCCGGGCGGCGAAGCTGGCAGGCGCCCACTATCTGGACCTCACCGAGGATGTGGCCTCCAGCCGCATCGTCCGCGACCTGGCCGTCGACGCGACCACCGCCTTTGTCCCGCAGTGCGGCCTGGCGCCCGGCTTCATCACGATCGCCGCCTGGGACCTGATCAAACACTTTGACCAATTGCATGACGTGCGCCTGCGGGTCGGCGCCCTGCCCCGGTATCCGTCCAACGCCCTGAACTACAACATGACCTGGTCGACCGACGGGGTGATCAACGAATACTGCGAGCCCTGCGAGGCCATCACCGGCGGCGTGCTGCGGGAGGCTCCTGCGCTGGAAGAGTGCGAGGCCTTCGCACTGGATGGCGTGGCCTATGAAGCCTTCAATACCTCCGGCGGCCTTGGCACGCTGTGCCAGACCCTTCAGGGCAAGGTCCGCAACCTCAACTACAAGACCATCCGCTATCCCGGCCACGCGGCGATCATGAAGGCGCTGCTGAACGATCTGAACCTGCGCAATCGCCGCGATGTGCTGAAGGACATTCTGGAGAACGCCGTGCCGGCCACCCTGCAGGATGTGGTGATCGTGTTTGTGACGGTCTCGGGCCTGAAGGCCGGGCATCTGATGCAGGAGACCTATGTCAACAAGGTCTTCGCCAGGCCGGTGGGCGGCGAGGTGAAGAGCGCGATCCAGATCACAACCGCCGGCGCCATCTGCGCGGTGCTGGACATGCTGGCCGACGGCGCCTTGCCGCAGACGGGCTTCATCCGTCAGGAGGACATTCCCCTGGCGGCCTTCCTGTATAACCGCTTCGGACGCTTCTACGCGCCGCAAGCCACCCCCTTTCGCGACGCCGCCGAGTAGGTCATGACGGTCCAGATGAAGATCACCTCCGTCGCGGCGGACGCCGCCGCCGTTCTCCGCCGTCTCGGCGTGCAGGAAACCCTCTGGACGGGCGGCGCCCGGCCCGTTCGCTCTCCCGTGTCCGGCGAGGTAATGGCGCACGTGCATGACGCTACGCCTTCGGACGTCGCCCGGGCCGTCGAGATCGCCCACACCGCCTGGCTCGACTGGCGCAGCGTGCCCGCACCGCGCCGGGGCGAGCTGGTTCGCCTGTTCGGAGAAGAGCTGCGCGCCGCCAGGGCAGACCTCGGCGCCCTCGTTACCCTGGAAGCCGGCAAGATCACCTCCGAGGCGCTTGGCGAGGTGCAGGAGATGATCGATATCTGCGACTACGCGGTCGGCCTGTCGCGGCAGCTGTTCGGCCTGACCATCGCCACGGAGCGGCCCGAGCACCGGATGATGGAGACCTGGCGGCCGCTGGGCGTCGTGGGGATCATCTCGGCCTTCAACTTCCCGGTGGCGGTCTGGTCATGGAATTCGGCCCTGGCGCTCGTGTGCGGCGACACCTGCGTATGGAAGCCCTCGGAGAAGACCCCGCTGACGGCGCTGGCCGTCCAGGCGCTGTTTGAACGCGCGACAACCCGGTTCGGCGCCGCGCCGGAGGGTCTGTCCGCCGTTGTGATCGGCGGGCGCGAGGTGGGTGAGGCGCTGGTCGAGCATCCTCTGGTCCCGCTGGTGTCGGCGACCGGGTCCACCGCCATGGGCCGCGCTGTGGGGCCGCGCCTCGCCGCCCGGTTCGCCCGCGCCCTGCTGGAGCTGGGCGGCAACAACGCCGCCATCGTCGCGCCGTCGGCGGATCTGGACCTGACCCTGCGCGGCGTCGCCTTCGCCGCCATGGGCACAGCCGGCCAGCGCTGCACCACGCTGCGGCGCCTGTTCGTTCACGAGAGCCTGTACGACGCCTTCCTGCCGCGTCTGAAGGCGGCCTATGCCTCGGTCCGGGTGGGCGATCCTCGCGCGCCCGACACCCTGGTCGGCCCGTTGATCGATCAGGCCGCGTTCGATCTGATGCAGCAGGCGCTGGCCGACGCCCGCGCCGCCGGGGGGATCGTGACGGGTGGGGAGCCGGTCGACGTCGGCGGCGGGCTCTATGTTCGACCGGCGCTGGTAGAGATGTCGGGGCAAGCCGATGTTGTGAAGCGCGAGACCTTCGCGCCGATCCTCTATGTGATGCCATATTCCGAAATGGCCGCCGTCATCGCCGCCCAGAACGACGTACCGCAGGGGTTGTCGTCATCGATCTTCACCAACGACCTGCGGGAAGCCGAGCTGTTCCTGTCCGAGCGCGGGTCGGACTGCGGCATCGCCAACGTCAACATCGGCCCGTCCGGCGCCGAAATCGGCGGGGCGTTCGGCGGCGAGAAGGAAACCGGCGGCGGCCGGGAAGCCGGCTCCGACAGCTGGAAGGCCTATATGCGCCGCGCCACCAACACCGTGAACTATGGCCACACCCTGCCGCTGGCGCAGGGGGTAAGGTTCGAGGTCTAGAACGCGGCGCGCGTGAGGAGCGCTCCGGTCAAATCGCCCTCCACGAGTCAGGCGTGAGCGCGCAACGCCTGACGATCTTCGTTCAGGAAGTCGAAGAGACGCCTTAACGGCATGGGCCGGGCCACCAGATAGCCCTGCGCCTGGTCACATCCCATGGCCGACAGGAGGGAGAACTGATCGTTGGTCTCTATACCTTCGGCCACGACCTTCAGGCCCAGACTATGGGCAAGATCGATGGTGGAGCGCACGATCAGGGCGTCGCGCTGGCTGCCGACCACGTCCTGGACGATGGAGCGGTCGATCTTCAGCTCATGGCCGCGGATCCGCTTCAGATAGGCGAGAGACGACAGCCCGGCCCCGAAGTCATCGATGGCGATGGAAACGCCGAGGTCAACGAACCGGTCCAGCATCTTCAGCGCCGCATCCGGATTTTCGATAACGGCGGTTTCTGTGACCTCGAAGCAGATCTGGCCGACCGCCGGTTTCAGGGTCTCGGCCACGAAATCCACGAAGTCCGGTTCGCCCAGGATGCACCCGGAGATGTTCACAGCAACATCAATTCTGTGGCCGGCGTCAGCCAGGGCCCTTTGATCGGCCACGGCCTGACGGACGACCCATTCCGTAAGGGCGCGGATATGGCCGGTTTCCTCGGCCATCGGGATGAAGACGTCAGGGACGATCATGCTGCGGGTCGGGTGATTCCAGCGCACCAGCGCCTCGGCGCCGGTGACGATACGTCGACGCATGTCGAACTTCGGCTGATGCCAGAGCTCCAGCTGGCCATCCTGGATGCCGGTCAGAAGGCTGGACATCAACGACAGGTTTTCGGCCGGATCGCCGTAGGCCTGCCGATCAAACATCCCCATCTTGCGCCGTGCAGCGCGCGCCTGATCGAGACCGACCACAGCGCGCTCGATGGCAGGCCCCACGGCGCCGTCCTCGAGTGGGGCAATACCCACGCTCAGGGCCACGTCGATCGACTCGCCGCCCACTCGCACCGGCTGCTCCAGCTGAGCCAGCAGCTGCTGCACGTCCTCCAGCGCCGCCGACGCGCCCTCGGCGATCAGCACGAACCCGAGCACCTCGGTGGAGATCCGCGCGACGCCACAGGTGGGCGCAAGCCCCCCCAACCGGTTACCGACCATGCGCACCGCCTGCGCCGCCAGCTTGTGCCCGATGGCGCCGCGCATGTGGTTGAAACGGTCCATGCCGAGCGCCGCCACAAAGACCTGTCCCTCCGGCCAGTTCGCGTGGGCCTCGACCACCCGTTCCAGCGCCAGCCGGTTGGGCAGGCCGGTGTCGTCGTCATGCAGAGCCTGATGGGTAATGCGGCGTTCACGATCCTGCATCTCGGCAGCCATGGCGTTGAAGCTGCGGGCCAGTCGACCGATCTCGTCGTCGCTCTTGATGTCCACCCGGGCGTCTTCGCCGCGCTGCAGTCTGTGCGCGGCCTCGTCCAGCTCCAAGATCGGTCGGGTCACGCCGCGCGCCAGAATCCAGCTGCCCCAACTGACCACGGCCAGCCCGATCAAACCCAGCAGGCCAACGATGATCAACACCGGACGAAACGGCGCCAGCGCCTGGGCGAGAGGGTAACGCAACAGCAACACCGCGCCGCCGCCGGGCTCCAGGGTGTGAAGCGGTTTCACCAGGGCGACCACATGACCGGACGCCAGCTCCAGAACAGCAGGCCCGCCCCTGGCTTTCAGGGATTGATCGATAAATCCGCGCACGGTCGGACGGGTCAATCCGGAAGCGCCGACCGCGTCCGACAGGCCGTCCTTTGGTGAGCGAAGCAGCACCCGCGCGGTCAGCGGGATGGCTGACAGCTGTTCCAGAGCGCGCATTTCCCGATCGTCCAGCCGCACCGCGAACACCAGCCAGCCAATCAGTTCCGGCGACAACACCGGCGCGCTGACCATCTGAAATGGCTGACCGCCGACCAGAAATACGCCTGACGGGTCATCGGACGCCGCGAATGACCGGACCAGACGCTGGCGATCCGCCTCGGGGAGGTTTGCGCCGATCACCCGGCCATCCGCATCGACCATGAAGGCGAGATCAATCCCCATGCGACGACGCAGGTTGACCACGGCCGCCTCGATCATCGCCGCGTCGCGCGTTGCGGCGGCTTCGCGAAAGCCGAAGTCCCGTGACAAGAGCGTGGCGCCCTCAGCCAATCGTTCCGCGCGCATGGTCCAGACGCGATCGAATACCGTCCCGGTAGCGGCAAGTTCCATCCGGCCCTGCCGTTGGGCCGCGCTGGAGATCGCCAGAAAGACTGCTCCCGAAATGATCAGAAGCACCGCGCCGAACATGGCGGCATGGAGCACGGTCAAACGGGTTGAGAGCTTGCTGAACATTTTCAGTAGCCGCCGCGCCGGAGCCACGAGGACTTCAGGTCACCGGTCCACCCCAGGGACAGATACCCGGTTGTCGGGAGAATCACCCGACGGGTTTCGTCGCGACCGGAGAGCTTGGGTTCAGAGTTGCGGGCCACGGGGAAGGAACCCGAAGGTCTTGCCACGCCCTGCACGCCAGCATCCGGGCGCACCGTCACGACCGCGTCCGCAACAGGACGACCGGCGCCTGTTGCAGGCGTTAGATCAAGTCCCGCCGCTCGCGCATTGCCCGCGAGACAGAGGACGACCGCAGAGAGCGCGAACCGAAGCATGCGCTTCCGGCTACCCGCTCTTGGTGAATTCGCCGTAAAGCTTGATTTCAAAGGGAATGCACGGCAATCCAAACGCTTGTTTGGCGTCCGGCGCGCCCTATTCGAAAGATCGAGCCCTTGAGCACTTCCATGACGACCGCGCGCGCAACAGGCGCGGCCGATCCGTTGGCGTCGGTGGACGCTCTGATCGAGGGCCTTGGCGGCGTCGGCTACATCGCGTCGCGCAGGATCGCGACCGCGCTCTACATGGCGGTGAATCTGCAGAAGCCGATCCTGGTGGAAGGCTCAGCCGGCGTCGGCAAGACGGAGCTGGCGCTCTCGACATCGGCCCTGCTCGGCCTGCCGCTGATCCGGATGCAGTGTTACGAGGGACTGGATGAGTCCAAGGCCCTCTACGAGTGGAAGTACGGCAAGCAGCTCCTCTATACCCAGATCCTGAAGGACCGGATGGGTGAGGCGCTGGCCGACGCGCCCGACATGGACGCCGCCATGGTGCGCCTGCACGGCATGGGCGACCTGTTCTTCTCCGAGCCCTTCCTTGAGCCCCGCCCGCTGATGAAGGCGCTGCGCGAGGACGACGGCTGCGTCCTGCTGATCGACGAGGTCGACAAATCGGACGAGGCCTTCGAAGCCTTCCTGCTGGAGGTGCTGTCGGCCTATCAGGTGTCGGTGCCCGAGCTGGGCGTGATCAAGGCCAAGACGCCACCGCTGGTGTTCCTGACCTCCAACAACGTCCGCGACCTGGGCGACGCCTTGAAGCGCCGCTGCCTTCACCTGCATATCCCGCTGCCCGAGGCGTCGCTGGAAGAGCGCATCGTGGCGACGCGGGTGCCGGGTATCGAGGCTGGCCTCACGAAGGAGCTCGTCGCGTTCGTCCAGACCCTTCGCACGCTCGACCTGCGCAAGCCGCCGTCGATCTCCGAGACGGTCGACTGGGCCCGCGCCCTGATCCTGCTGCACGCTGACAGCCTGAGCCCCGACATGGTGCGCGACACGCTGAACGTGATCCTGAAGTTCGAGCAGGACATCGAGGCGATCGAGCCGCAGATCTCGGAACTGATGCACCGGCGATGAGCCCGCTCTCACCCTACTGCCGCTCATCCCGGCGAATGCCGGGACCCAGATCGAAGAGCATCGATGTGGGTTGGAGTGGCGCCGCGGCTTGCGCACGTGCGTCAGAGTCTATCCATCTGGGTCCCGGCATTCGCCGGGATGAGCGTTAGTGCAGCACACCCTCGAACAGTTTTTCCGCGCCTTGCGGGCCGCTGACGTCCGGATTTCTCCGGCCGAGGCGATCGACGCCAGCCGTGCGGTACTGGTGACCGGTTACGGCGACCGCGAGCTGTTCAAGGACGCGCTCTGCGTGACCCTGGCCAAGACCGCCGACGAGGTGGAACGGTTCGAGGGCGTGTTCGAGACCTTCTTCAGCCGCGACCTTGTCACCCTGCCGCCGGGCGGCAAGGACTCAGAGCAAGGCGAGCCTTCTGAACAGGACATGGCCCAGGCCGAGGGCTCGCCTCTGGCGCAGGCCGTGCTGCAAGGCGACGCCACCGCCATACAGCAGGTCATGGAAGCCGCCGCGGCCCGCGCCAATGTCGCCGACATCCGCCTCACCACCCAGCGCTCGCGCCTGACGCGGCGGCTGCTGGAAGAGATGGGCCTGGAGGAGATCGAGCGGATCATCGCCAACGCCCGCCGTATGCCGGATGGCCAGGGCGAGGGCCTGGCCAATCGCCTTGATGAGGCCCGCCGCAGCCTGTTCGAACAGGCCCAGACCTATGTGGCCCGGCAACACGACCTCTATGCCGCCGGCTCGGCCCGGGAGTTGCGGGAGGAGCGGCTGCTGCGCAAGCAGTTGAACGCCGATGGCGGGGTCGACCCTGTCGACTACGTCCTGATGCAGGCGATGGTGAAGAAGATGGCCAAGCGGTTGGCCGCCAAGTATTCGCGCCGCCGCCGGACCGCCCGCAAGGGGCATCTGGACGTCCGCAAGACCCTGCGCCGCTCCATGGGCTATGGCGGGGTGCCGTTCGAGATCCTCTGGAAGGTGAAGAAGGTCGACAAGCCGTCGATCGTGGCGATCTGCGATGTGTCGAAGTCGGTGGCCGCCTCGGCCCAGTTCCTGCTGACCTTCCTCTATTCGCTGAACGAGGTGGTCGAGCGGATGGAGGCCTTCGCCTTCTCTGGCCGGATGATCAGCGTCAACGACATCCTGGATGACCACGGCGTCGACACCGCGATCCTCAAGGTGCTGCAGCAGATCGGCTTCCAGCAGACCGACTACGGCCGCTCGCTGCAGGACTTCGCCGAGCAGCATCTGGACAAGATCGACCGCCGGACCACGGTGATCTTCCTGGGCGACGGACGCTCAAACTTCGCCGACCCACGGCTGGATATCATGCGCCAGATCCACGATCGCGCGCGCGCCGTCATCTGGCTGAACCCCGAACCCGAGAGCTACTGGTCCCAGGGCGACAGCGTCATGCACCGCTATGCGCGCTTCTGCCATGTGGCCAAGCAGTGCGGGAACCTGGAGCAGCTGGAACGCATCATCGAGGACGTGCTCAGGAGCTACGTCCCGCACTGACGTCCTCGGCGCGCTTGATCTTGAGCGCGGCGGCGATGTCCTCGTGGCGTGTCCGCGTGATCACGTAGGGCAGCAGCATCACGGCGGAGACGATGGCCAGGATGGCGGGCAGCGGCCCCCACAGGATCATCAGGTGGCGGATAAGGTCTTCCGGCAGGACCGCGCCCACCTGACGGCCGGCTTCCTTGGGGAAGCGCAGGACATCCAGGGCCACACCGGCCAGAAGCTGGCCGATTCCTGCGGCCGACTTCGCGGCAAAGCCCAGCCCTGCGAAATAGAGCCCCTCGCGACGGGCGCCGAACTTCACCTCATGCTCGTCGGCCGCGTCGGCCATCATCGAGGGATAGGCGATGGCCAGGAAGCCCGTGCCGACGCCGGCGATGAAGATATTGCCCGCCAGCCAGGGCAGGGCGTCCGTTCCGGTCGGGGTCAACACGCCTGCAGCCCTCAGGCTGGGCAGAGCGATCCAGGTGGCGATGACCATGGCCAGACCCAGCAGGACGGCGGACCGCTTTTCCAGCCGCCGGAGCAGCAGCGGCGTGATCGGCACGCCGATCAGCAGGCCGAAGAGGTAGGCGAAGGTGATCGTCTGGATCGTGGCCGGCTGAATCCGCCAGGCGAAGACATAGGCGTGGCTGTTCAGCGTCGCGTTCATGCCGACGCCCACATAGATCACCAGGGCCGAGAAAAAGAGCGTCCGGAACGAGGTGTTGCGGAAAATCTCGAGGAGTTCCGGTCCCAGGGAGCGCAGCACGGATTGCCTCGCCGTCATCGGCTGCGGAAGGCTGGCGGCGAAGCGCCAGATGCCCAGGCAGCAGATAGCGCCGCCGACCAGACACATCGCCGCCATGGTCCAGCCGAACGGCGGATAGTTGGCCTGTCCCTGCAATCCGCCCGCCCGGGAGAAGAATATGGAATAGGCCAGGATCGTGATCAGCACGCCGACCAGAATGCCCGCCACGGTGCGCCAGGCGACGACACTGGATCGCTCCACATAGCCGTCAGCCATCTCCGCGCCGAGGGCGAAGTAGGGAAGGTTGAACACGGAGGCGAACCCTCGCAGCGCCATCTTCATCACCGTCAGCCAGAGGAACAGGACGAAGGGCGCCAGGGCCAGAGGCGGCGCGAACAGCAAGCCGAGCGTCAGGGCCATGAGCGGCGCGCCCATCAGCATCATCGGCAGCCGTCGCCCGAACCTGGAGCGGATATTGTCTGACCAGGAGCCGATCAGCGGATCCAGAATGGCGTCGATGACCGTGCTGATGGCCAGCGCCAGACCGACCATGCTGCCGGAAAGCCCCAGCACCGCCGTGTAGTAGAAGAAGATGAAGGGCGCGACCGTGAGGTAGCCCGACTCCACTGTCTGCCCGAAGGCGTAGAAGAACTTGAGGCCGATTTTCAGCCGGGGCGGATCGGAAGGTGTCGCTGCGGGTGAACCGACTGCGCGCTCATCTGCCAGATCCAAAGACGTTTCCCCTTGAAGTCATTCTGTTTGCGAGACGGTAGGCTCTGGGGGGCCACTGGCAACCGTGACCTTGCGTCAGGCGGTATAGCGCGGCCGAAACCTGCGGCTCGCGTCTACCAGCTGTCGATCCACCTGAGCTTCTTACCCGTCCGCGGCGGAACCGGCGGCAGGCTCTTGAGGCCGCCCATGATCCAGCGGCGCGTCTCGGCGGGATCGATGACATCATCCAGCTGTACGCCGCTGCCCTGGCTGAGCGCCTTTCCGCGGGCGTAGGCCTGGGCGACCATCTCGTCGAACTTCGCCTTGCGTTCGGCCGGGTCGGCGATGGCGGCCAGTTCATTGCGGTAGCCCAGCTTGACCGAGCCCTCCAGCCCCATGCCGCCGAACTCGCCGGTGGGCCAGGAGACGCAGAACATGGAGCCCTGATAGCTGCCGCCGGTCATGGCGATGGCGCCGAGGCCGTAGCTCTTGCGCAGCACCACCGAGAAGATCGGAATGGTCAGGTTGGCGCCGATGACGAACAGCCGTGAACAGTGGCGGATCAGGCCGGTTTTCTCGGCTTCCGGGCCCACCATGTTGCCGGGCGTGTCCGAGAGCGACACCACCGGAATGTCGAACGCCTCGCAAAGCTGCAGGAAGCGGGCGGCCTTGTCGGAGGCGTCACTGTCGATGGCGCCGCCCAGATGCATCGGGTTGTTGGCGAACACGCCCACCGGGCGGCCTTCGATCCGGATGAAGGCGGTGACCATGGCCAGGCCGAATTTCGGGCGCAGCTCCAGCACGCTGTCCTTGTCGGCGATCAGCTCGATGACCTTGCGGATATCGTAGACGCGCAGGCGGTTCTCCGGGATCGCGCGGCGCAGCAGGCGCTGGTCGGCGCAGGACCACTCGCTGAGCGGACCCTGGAAATACGAGAGATACTTCTTCGCGACATGGACGGCCTCTTCCTCGTCCTCCACCAAAACGTCGATGGTGCCGTTTTCCTGCATCACCTTGATGGGACCGATTTCCTCGGGCCGGAACACGCCCAGGCCCCCGCCCTCCACCATTGCCGGACCGCCCATACCCAGCGCGGAGTCCTTCGTCGCGATGATCACGTCGCAGCAGCCGAGGATCGCGGCGTTGCCCGCGAAACAGCGGCCGGAATTCACCCCCACCAGCGGCACTGCCCCTGAGAGCCGCCCCCAGAACTCGAATCCGCGGGTAAAGCCGCCGCCCTCGGTGTCCCCCGGCCGTCCGCCGCCGCCCTCGGTGAAGAACACCACCGGCAGCCGCCACTTCTCGGCGAGCTCCGCCATGCGGTCGAGCTTCCAGTGGTTGTTGCCGCCCTGGGTGCCGGCCAGCACGGTATAGTCATAGCTCATCACGGCGCAGCGGGCCTTGTCCTCGGGGAACAGTGCGCCGTTGACCTGGGCCAGGCCCATGATCATGCCGTCGGCGGGGGTGGTGTCGATCAGCTCTTCCAGAGTGTTGCGCCGCCGTCGCGCCGCCACCACCAGGGGGCCGTACTCGACAAAGCTGCCGGGGTCGACCAGATCGGCGACGTTCTCCCGCGCTGTCCGTTGCATCGTCTTGCGACGCCGGGCCACCGCCTCGGGTCGCGCCTCATCCAGGGTGCGACGATGGCGGTCCAGCACCTCGGCCAGATCGGGCCGGATGAAATCGAGGTCGATCGCCTCGGCAGCGACCTCGTCGCCACCCTCGATCCCGGTTTCCTCGATGAAAGCCAGCGGATGGTCGTCAAAGACTGTATCGCCCGCCTCGACGCTGACCTGGCGGACAATCCCCGAAACCTCGGCTGTGATCACGTGCTCCATTTTCATGGCCTCCATGATCATCAGCGGCTGCCCCGCGCGGACGGTGTCGCCGACCGCGACCGAAACGCTGATCACCGTGCCCTGAAGAGGCGCGCGTAGCGGCCGGGTTCCTTCCGGGCCATCCGGCGCGTCGTCGATCTCGGCGACTTCGACGGTTTCCTTCCCCAGCGCCAGCACGGCCAGCGGATCGACCGCATCGATCTGATAGCCCGCCCGTTTCGGTGCGGCCCTGGCGCCTGAAGGGGCGGCGTCGAAGTAGAGGCGGCGGTGGGCGTCCGGCGTCACGGCCAGCTCGGCCATATGCTCCTCGATGAAGCGGGTGTGGACCTCACCGGCAGACACGGCCGGATGGGCCAGCAGGGTCTGCAGGAAGCCGATGTTGCTGGCCGAACCCTCCAGGCGGAATTCAGACAGCGCACGGTAGGCCTTGGCCATGGCGGCCGACAATCCGCCCATCCCCGCGTGAACGATCAGCTTGGCCAGCAGGCTGTCAAAGCGGGCGCTGGTGCGATAGCCGGCGTAGCCGAACCCATCTACCCGCACTCCGGGACCGGCGGGCGGTTCGAAGGCGCTCAACAGGCCGCCGGCCGGCCTGGCCGATCCATCGGCGGCCATGGTTTCCAGATTGATGCGGACCTGTACCGCATGTCCGCGCGGCTTCGGCGCCTCGGCCTGCGTCAGGGCCAGATCCGGTAGCGTGGCGCCGGACGCGATCCGTAGCTGCAGGGCCACCAGGTCCAGGCCAAGGATTTCCTCGGTGACGGTGTGTTCGACCTGCAGCCGCGCATTGCCCTCGATGAAGACCAGGTCTTCGCCATCGACCAGGAACTCCATGGTCCCCAGGCTGCGATAGCCCGCGGCCTGGGCCAGCGCGACGGCGTGATCGAACAACCGCTGACGGACAGCAGGCGACACCGTATCGGCGGGGGCGACCTCCACCACCTTCTGGCGCTGGCGCTGCAGCGAACACTCGCGGTCATAGAGATGACTGACCGTGGCGCCGTCCCCGATGATCTGCACCTCGATGTGGCGGGCGCGGGCCAGAAATCGCTCGACATAGAGGTCGCCGTTGCCGAAGGCCGAAAGCGCCTCGGACGCACACCGCTCAAAGGCCTGTTCCAGCTCAGCCAGGGTGGTGGCCGGCCGCATGCCTCGCCCGCCGCCGCCCGCCACCGCCTTGACCATCACGGGGCCATGGGCGGCGAGAAAGGCCTTCGCGGCCTCCAGAGTTGTCGGACCATCAGTCCCGGCCAGCACCGGAACCTTGCACTGCTGCGCCAGCGCCCGCGCCCTGCCCTTGTCGCCAAACAGTTCCAGTGTCTCGGGCGTGGGGCCGACGAATGTGAGGCCGGCCGCGGCGCAGGCTCGCGCAAATGCAGCGTTCTCGCTCAGGAAGCCATAGCCCGGATGGACAGCGTCGGCGCCGCTGGCCAGAGCCGCAGACACCACCTGATCAATATCGAGATAGGCCGCCGGGCCGGCGCCCTTGAGGCCCACTGCAGTGTCGGTCTTGCGCGTGTGAAGCGAGGCGGCGTCGTCCTCGGAATAGATCGCCACCGTGGCGATCCCCAACTCGGCGGCGGTCCGCGCAATCCGCACGGCGATTTCGCCACGGTTGGCGATCAGAAGCGTCTTCACTGGTTTCATCCTCTCGGCCTTGATGGGCCGTTGGGCCATCATGCGCATGCGGCGGCTGACGCCAAGCGCCTTTGGCGACAATTGCGCGCCGCATTGCCGAGGGAAGTGTCTTCAAACCGGCGGCGAGCCCCACGCCCGCGCCCTCAAACCGCACCCACGTTGAAGACGAGGCCGCCGGAAAGCTGATGACAGCTTTCCGGCGCACCCGGATCATCTTCTATCCGGGAGCCTGAACCCGGAGGCTCAGGCCTTCAGCATGTCCGTCTGTATCGGCAGGCTGCGGATACGCTTGCCGGTGGCCGCGAAGATGGCGTTGGTCAGGGCCGGGATCGCCGGTGGCAGGGCCGGTTCGCCCAGTCCCGTCGGCGGGAAGTCGGTGATCACGAACTTCACCTCCACAGCCGGCGCCTCGGAGATCCGCATCAGCTGATAGTCGGTGAAGTTGTTCTGCTCCACGCGACCGGCATCGATCGTGATCTGCTGGTGCAGCGCCTCGGACAGGCCGTCCAGCACCGAGCCCTGGACCTGGTTCAGCGCGCCGTGCGGATTGATGATCTGGCGGCCCACGTCGGCGGCCACCCAGACCTTCTTGACCTTGATGGCGCCATCCGGCGCCACAGCCACATGCGCCACCTCGGCGAAGTAGCCCATATGGCTGTAGTAACAGGCCACGCCCATGCCCTCGCCCTTGGGCAGCTTGCCACGACCCGCCCAGCCGGACATTTCACCAACGGCCTTCAGAACGCCGACCATACGGCCCGCGCCATAGGATGCCGGCGCCGTGCCGACCACGGGCTTGTCGCCCAGCAGCTTGATCTGGAAGGCAAGCGGATCGGCCTTGGCCGCATGGGCCAGCTCATCGATGAAGGACTGGAACACGAAGGCCAGCGCATTCGAGCCCGGCGCCCGCAGGGGACCGGTCGGAATGCCGGACGGCATCATGCTGATCTCGTAGCGAAGGTTGGGCACGAACTGGGCGGGATACTCCGCCGCCGCCATGCCCGCGCTGTTCGAGGCCGCTGTGCCGTTGCCGAAGGTCACGAAGTGATCGTGCAGGGCCACCAGATTGCCCGCCGCATCAACCCCGCCGCGGAAGGTGTGGAAGCCTGCCGGACGATAGTGGTCATGCTGCATGTCGTCTTCGCGGGTCCACAGGAGCTTGACCGGCGTGCCGGTCTCCCGCGCAATCCAGGCCGCCTCGACCATGTAGTCGTTGGCGAGGCGCCGGCCGAAGCCGCCGCCGCCACGGACCATGTGGACCGTGATGTCCTCAGGCTTAATGCCAAGGGTCCGGGCGCAGAGCTGACGGCCCGGTTCCGGATTCTGGGTCGGGGCCCAGATCTCGAGCTTGCCGTCCTTGAACTCGGCCGTGCAGTTCTGGGGCTCCAGGTTGGCATGGCTGAGGTAGGGATAGAAGTAGGACGCCTCGACCGTCTTGGCCGCACTGGCCAGGGCGGCGTCGACGTCACCGTCGTTGCGGGTTGTGCGCTGCCCTTTGCCCGCCGACAGCGCCTTCGCCTGGGCGGCGAAGCCCTTGCTTGACTGACTTGAGGTCGGATGGTCGGCCCAGGTGATGTTGAGCTTGTTTCGACCCTTGTTCGCGGCCCACCAGGTGTCCGCCACGACAGCGACACCGGGCAGCAGGCCCTGGCCGAGCGATCCGGGAGGCGACATGGCGTCGGCCGTCCCTTCCACCACGAAGGCCTTGCGCACGCCCTTGACCGCCAGGGCGCCGCTCACATCGGCGCTGGCCACCTTGGCGCCGAACACGCCGGCCTTCTGGTAGGTGGCGAACAGCATGCCGGGCCGCACCACGTCGATGCCGAACAGCGGCTGGCCGGTGACGATCTTGGCCACATCGTACTGCGGGGTCGGCTTGCCGATGATCCGGTAGGTCTTGGGATCCTTGAGCGTCAGGGACCTGGGGTCGGGCGGGGTGATCGTGGCGCACGCCAGCGCCAGAGAGCCATAGGTCCGCGACTTGCCGGACGCCTTGTGAAGCACGTTGCCAGGCGTCGTCGAGCACTCGCTGGGCGGGCAGTTCCAGGCCAGGGCGGCTGCCTGGATCAGCATGGCGCGCGCCACCGCGCCGACGCGGCGCAACTCGTCCCAATGCAGCGGGGTGGCCATGCTGCCGCCCGCGAACTGACGACCATAGAGCTTGGGATCGCTCAGCGCCTGCTCGACGCGGACGTTCTCCCAGGCGACGTCCAGTTCCTCGGCGATCAGCATGGGCAGCATCGTCTTGACGCCCTGGCCGAGCTCGGGGTTCTTGGCCACCACGGTGACGATGCCATTGGGCGCCACACGGACATAGGCGTTCAGGGGTGTTTGCACATTCTCCTGCGCGCCGGCCTTTGGGGCTATGGCGAATGACAGGGTCAGGCCGGCGGCGCTCACCGAGGTCAGGATCTCGCGGCGATTGGCCTTCAGGTCATGATAGGTCATGGCTCAGGCCTCCTTCTGGCCGGAGGCGCGCTTGATGGCGGCGCGGATCCGCGTGTAGGTCGCGCAGCGACAGATGTTGCCGTCCATGGCCTCGTTGATCTGGGCGTCGGTCGGCTTGGGTGTCTTCGTCAGCAGGGCGGTGGCCGACATGATCTGGCCCGCCTGGCAGTAGCCGCACTGGGCCACGTCAAGCTCCATCCAGGCCGCCTGCACCCGCTTTCCGACGGGGTTGGCGCTCATCGCCTCAATGGTGGTGATCTTGGCCTTGCCGACACTCTCGGTCGGGATCTGACAGGATCGCATCGGCTGACCGTCAACGTGGACGGTGCAGGCGCCACAGGCGGCGACGCCGCAGCCATACTTCGGGCCCAGAATTCCCAGCGTGTCGCGCAGGGTCCACAGCAACGGCGTATCGCCGTCCACATCGGCGCTAAGCGCCTTGCCGTTGACGTTCAGAGTATAGGCCATGGCCCGGTCGTCTCCCGATTTTGAGGAGATGGTAACGCGCGATCGGGGCGCCGCAAAGCGGCTCTGCGTGTCCAGTCGAAAAAGAACATGCGGTGCAGCGACAGCTAGGCCGGCGGCAACACCACAACCGCGTCAGAAAGCTCATTGGGATTGTCATCGGGCCGCGCGGGAAAGCCCTGCTGCAGGACGTCCGCGCACTGGCTGATGGCGGCGCGGAAGCCGCCGACGGCGTCGCCGCGCCTGAGCCCCTCGATCAGCGCCGCCATGGCGGTGTCCCAGGTGCGCTCGACGACCTGGGCGTGGATGGTCTCGTCGGCGATCAACTCCGCCATCCGCTCGGCGAAGGACACATAGATCAGAACGCCGGTGCGCTCGCGCGTGGTGTGCAGGTTCCTTGCGAGGAACTGCTCCTCGGCCCGCTGGCGCACCTGGCTTCGTTTCATGCCGGGCGGGGTCAGGGCGCGGCGGATGGGCCGGATCGAGACCAGCAGGACCGTCGCCACAAACAGGACGGCCTGAAGCACGAGGGTCCCGATCAGAGCGGCCCGGGCCGCGGCCTCGCCGACATCCTCGACCTGGGATGCGGTCCAGCCGCCCATGGAAAGCGTATCCGGCGCGCTGACCTGAAGGCCCATGGCCAGCAGGATCGCCGGCGCCAGTAGAGCCACGCCCGCGCCCCAGGCGATGGGGGTGCCGTGATAGTCCGAGCTCTCTTCGGCGACGACGCAGTAGATCTCTCCGGACGTCCGGGTCTCGGCCTCGCGCACGGCCGCTTCAATCGCCGACAGATCCGCAGGTGTGAGACGATCAGTCTTCATCCTACCACCGTCCCGACGCGCCGCCGCCGCCGCCCGATCCGCCGCCGCCGGAGAACCCGCCGCCGCCACGGCTCCAGCCACCGCCTCGTCCCGTGTTGGACAACAGGACCGAGGCCAGCCACCAGAGGCCTACGCCGGTTCGGCGCACGCCGAAGACGCGCATCAGAACGCTCAGGATCAGGAACACAACGACCATCGCGACGAGCAGGGCAATGCCCGAGCCCCGGGGCATTGATTGCGATGTGCCCTGCGCAGCCGCCTGAGCGACAAGGGCCCGGGCTTCCGGGTCCGGAAGTTCCAGCTGCTTCACCAACGCCTCGGTCCCGGCGACGACGCCGTCCTCAAACCGGCCTTCGCGGAAAGCCGGCAACAGGGCGCGGTGGATGATCACGCTCGACAGTGCGTCCGTCAGCACCGGCTCGAGGCCATAGCCGACCTCTACGCGGACAGCCTTTTCATTGGGCGCCACGATCAGGATCACGCCATCGTTCTCGGCCTTTCGGCCGATGCCCCAGGTGCGGAGCAACTGATAGCCGTAGTCCTCGATCTCATAGCCCTGCAGGGTTGGCAGGGTGGCGACCACCAGCTGGCGGCCGGTCTTCTGTTCCAGGGCAGCCAGCTCGCCGGTCAGTTTCGCTTCGGTCTGTGGCGACAGGAGCTGGGCGTTGTCGACCACACGCCCGGTCAGCGGCGGGAAGGTCGGCGCTGAAAAGGCGCTCGCCGGGAACAGCAGGATCAGGAGCGCGAGGATCAGACCCCGCGCGCCTGCCATCGCCGTCACGGCTTTGCGGGTTCAGGCGGCGCTGAGCCTGGCGCTGCGCCGGCCGGTGCGAAGTCTACGCTGGGCGCGGACTGGGCCGAGGCCGTGGCCTGGAACAGCTCCATGGGCTTCGACGAGGCGTACATGGTCCTGGCCCAGATCACCTGCGGGAACGTCCGCAGCGTCGTGTTCAGATCACGCACCGCCTCGTTGTAGTCGCGGCGCGAGATGGCGATGCGGTTCTCGGTGCCTTCCAGCTGGCTTTGCAGCGCCATGAAGTTCGTGTTCGACTTCAGGTCGGGATAATTCTCCTGCAGCACCCGCATGGGCGCCAGGGCCAGCGAAAGGCTGTTCTGCGCCGCGGCATAGCGCTGGAACGCCGCCGGGTCGGTGGTGATGCTGGCGTCGGATTTCACCTGCATGGCGCCGGCGCGGGCTTCAGAAACCCCGATCAGGACCGAGCTCTCCTGGGCTGCGTAACCCTTCACGGTGGCGACAAGGTTGGGGATCAGATCGCTGCGGCGTTGGTACTGGTTCTGGACCTCGGCCCACTGGGCCTTGGCCTTCTCCTCCTTGGTGGGGATCGCGTTGATCCCGCAGGCGCCGAGCGCCAGCGGCAGCAGCATCACCAGCGCCAGGCGCTTGAGGTTCCGGGTCAGGTTGGTCATGGGCATTCCCCCGATAGTCTGGCGGATATGTGGACCCCGCATTGATCTGGCGCAACGGTGCGGGCACAAACAACCGATGGCGAAGACGAGGTCCTACTATGGCGACGGCGCGCTGAGCGCGGCCTACTACGACCTGATCACCGCCGCTGACCTGCGTCTGCGCGGCGATGAGGATATCTATGCAGGCCTGGCTGAACCCGGCGCCACGATCCTTGAGCTGGGCGCCGGCACCGGGCGGCTGACCTGCAATCTGGCGCGGCGGGGTTTCACGGTCACCGGCGTTGATATCGCCGCCGCCATGCTGGCGCAGGCGAAGCGCCACGTCGAGGATCTGGAGCCAGAGGTGGCGGCCAGGATCTCGCTGCGTCTGGGCGACCTCACGTCCCTGGATCTGAAACAGACTTTCGATCTGGCGATCTGCCCCTATCACACGCTGGCGCATGTCCCGGCGGGTGCAGCCTGGCGAAACGGCTTTCGCAACGCGGCGCGCCATCTGGAGGGCGGCGGACTATTCGCCGTACATCTGCCCAGGCTGGAGTTGATGCGCAGCCTTGGGCCCATTGACCCTCGCGCAATGGTCAAGGATCTGCCGCTGGAAGGCGGACGCCGTCTGCGTCTCTATGTTCGCGAGCGGCAGTTCCGCGAAGGCATCAACCGGCTGGAGCAGGTGCTGGATTACACGGTAGTGGACGCTTCGGGCGCGGAGCTGCAACGCTCCTCCGAGCGGCTGGTCCTCTATATGCAGGACCCGGTCACCTTCGCTACAGAGGCGGGGTTCGTCCTGGATCGTCCCCCGATCGACCTGCACGGCGACGGCGACATCTGGGTGTTCCGGAAGGCTGGCGCGCCGACCGTGAGCATGGGATAGAGCCGGGGCGCGTTGGGGGCCGAAACCGAATATGGACGCATTACTGCTCACCTGGCCGCTGGGCCTGATCGGCCTCCTGAGTTTTGCAGGCCTGATGGGGGCCTGGGAGTTCGGGGTCAGACTGGGCTCGCGATCAGCGGGCGATCCGCATCGTGACGCGGCGCACGGATACATCCTCTCCGGCGTGTTCGGGCTGCTGGCTCTGCTGATCGGTTTCACCTTTGGCATGGCGCTGGACCGCTATGAGACGCGGCGCGCTCTGGTGGTGTCGGAAGCCAATGCGATCGGCACTGCAGAGATGCGTGTCCAGTTGCTCGAGGCGCCGGCCGGGCCGGCGCTTTCCGCCCTGCTGCGCGACTATGCGCGGACCCGCCTGCTCTACGGCCAGGCGGATGTCGCCCGGAAGCCTCAGCTCGCCGCACAGTCTGAAGTTCTGCGCGAGCGGCTACAGGCCGACACCCTGGCCGGGGTGGCGCCGATCCGGACCACACCCCTGGCGGCCCTGGTGGTCAGCGCCATCAACGAAACCATCGATATTGGCGCCGAGCGCGAGGCGGCCCATGCCGCCAGGCTGCCGGCGACCGTCGCCGTCGTTCTGTTCGTCTATGCGGTCATCGCAGCAGGCGTCCTCGGATTTGCACTGAGCGGTTCGAGTCGAAGCCATCGGCCGGTTTCGGCCCTGATGCACCTGCTGCTCACCCTGGCGCTCACCCTCATTCTGGATCTGGATCGTCCGCGAGGAGGATCCATTCAGGTGAGCCAGGAGCCGATGGAGGGGCTCGTCGCCAGCTTCAGGCCGCAAGTGACGCTGGCGTCACCACCGTCACCGGCCACGCCGGTTTCGCCGGTCGCTGGCGCACCTTCTCGCCCTTGAGCCAGATCCAGAGCGCCTCCCAGTGGATGGCGCCCACCACGCCCAGCGTCATCAATGGATGGGTCAGCCAGGCGCGGGCAAGCGCCCGGTCGGTGAGCTCCTGTCGCGTCGCCACAAATCCCGTGGCCAGCACCCGGCCCTCGGCGTCATCCACGTCCACCAAGACCTGCACCTGCTCGCCTGGCGGGCGCACCCGGAAGGCGTAGCTCAAGTCCATGTCCATGAACGGCGAGACGTAGAAGCCCTTTTCGCAGGCCTGCTTCACCACCGGCGCGTCGTTCGCAGGGATCAGATAGCTGTGACGTTCGCCGAAGGTGTTGTTGACCTCGTAGAGGATCGCACTCAACGCCCCGTCCGGGCGGTGACAGAAGAACACCGTGATGGGGTTGAACCCCATGCCCAGAATGGTCGGCATGGCCAGCATCCGGATGCTTCCGCCATGAGGGATGTCCGCCGAGGCAAGTTGCGCCTCGACCTGGGCCTTGAGCGGTGTGGACGAGCCATCGCCGTGCCGGGCGGGATTGAACCCCACCAGATTGAAGCGTCTCAGCGAAAACAGCTTCAGGCCCCGGTCCAGCGCCTCCAGTTCGTCCAGATCCAGCAGCAACATGAAGATGCGATAGCGTAGCGCGTGGCGCCTCGGCTTCAGCCGGGTATGACTCACCACCCCGGCATAGAGCCCGGAGGCGAACATCAGGCCGCCGCCTCCGCCTGTGGGGCCGGCCGCACATGGATGCGGCCGCTTTCATTCTCGACGTTCCAGGGCCGACGCACGCCGCCCAGTTGTTCGGCCACTGCAAGGCCCGACTGCAGCGCATCCTCGTGGAAGCCGTGCCCCAGGTAGGAGCCGCAGAACCAGGTCCGCCGCGCACCCTGGATGTCCCAGATTTCCTGCTGGGCGGCGATGGCGCCGGCGTCAAACAGGGGATGGTCGTAAACCTCGGTCTTGATCAGCTTGTCGGCCGCGATCTCCTTGTTGGGGTTGAGGGTAGCGAACAGGTCCGGCGCACCCTGCAGGCTTTGCAACCGCGTCATCCAGTAGGTCACCGACCCTTCGCCCGGCGCGCTGCGCATTCCGATGTGGTTCCAGCTGGTCCAGGCCGCCCGGCGCCTGGGCATGAGCACGGTGTCCGTGTGCAGGGCGATCAGGTTGCGGCTGTATCTGAAGGCGCCCAGCAGCCGTTTCTCGTCAGGTGTCGGATCATCCAGCAGGCCCAGCGCGGCGTCGCCATGGGTGGCGATCACCACATGGTCGAACCGTTCCCGCGAGCCGCCGGCCAGGCGCAACTCCACACCGTTGGCGTCGCGGTGGACGCCGGCCACGCGCACGCCCTTGCGCACCTCGCCCTGGAAGGCCTCGGCCAGCCGGGTCACATAGGCCCGCGAGCCGCCTGCCACCGTGCGCCACAGCCCGCGACCGGTGATGGTCATCATGCCGTGGTTCTGGAAAAACCGGATCAACGACGCGGCGGGGTAACTGCCGATCTGGTCAAGCGGGGTCGACCAGATGGCGGCGGCTTGCGGCAGCAGATGGTCGTCGCGGAACGCCGGGCCATAGCCCTTGGCCTTCAGATAGTCGTCCAGCGGCGTGGCGTTGCGCTCCAGTTCGGCGACGTCGCGCGGCGCCGTACGGAAGAACCGCGAGATATCCAGCAGGAGCCGCCAGAACCGGGGCGACAGCAGATTGCGTTTCTGGGCGAAGACGCCGCCAAGACCAAAGCTGGAGTACTCGAACGCCCCGTCATCCAGCGAGACGCTGAGCGACATGTCCGCGTTGAGGCTGGGCACGTCCAGGTGATCCAGCAGGGCGGTGAAATTGGGGTAGTTGCCCTCGTTGTAGACAATGAACCCGGTGTCGACCGGCACAGTGCCATGGTGGCCGGGCGCGTCGGCGGTGTGGGCGTGGCCGCCCAGTCGGGGATCAGCCTCGAACAGGGTCACCTTATGTTCGCCAGACAGCAGCCAGGCGGTGGAGAGACCGGCAATTCCCGCGCCGATGACGGCCACATTCAACCGCGGGTTCGAACTCGTTTCCAAGCCAGGTAATCCCTATCTGTGTGAGCGCAAAGTACGTGCGATCCCAACGTACTTCTGCTTAGCAAAGCCTACGGCCGGATCACAGTCCCGGATGCGTCCGCGCCCGGGACGTGGTCGTATGGCTGCAACAGGAGTGTCCGATGCTGTTGGTGATAGTTCCGGGTGTGCTGGCGGCGATGCTGGGTGTGATGCTGTCGGCGTGGGCTTTCGGAATGGCGCGGCGCAATGGCGGCTGGACGGACGTATTCTGGACCTGGGGCACTGGCGCCGTCCTGGCCGCGGCGGCGCTCTTTCCTGTCGGCGACGCGGCGCACGAACCTCGCCAGTGGCTGGTGGCGGCGTTCATGCTGATCTGGGGCGTCAGGCTGGGGCTCTATCTTACGCCGCGTGTCGCAGGCCACCCTGAGGATATCCGCTATGCCGCGTTCCGCGACGGCGACCCCAGGACCTACCCGTTCCGGATGCTGTTCGTCACCCTGCCGCAGGCGCCGGCGACGGCCCTGCTGGCGATATCCGTGGTGCTGGCCGCCCACCGGCCCGAGCCGGCGCTTGACCTGCGCGATGCGCTGGGCGTCGCGATCTTTCTGATCGCGATTGTCGGTGAGACGGTTTCCGACAACCAGATGAAGGGATTTCGCGCCAACCCCGACAACAAGGGCCAGGTGATGGATCGCGGCCTGTGGGCCTGGTCGCGGCATCCGAACTACTTTTTCCAGTGGCTGGGCTGGATGGCCTATCCGGCCATGGCTCTGGTCCCGACGCAGCCTGTCACCTGGCTCAGCCTGACCGCGCCGATCGTCATGTACGGCCTGCTGCGCTACGTGTCGGGCGTGCCGCTGCTGGAGCAGACGATGCTGAAATCACGGGGCGACCTGTTCCGCGCGTATCAGCAACGCGTGAGTGTGTTCTTCCCCTTCCCGCCCAAGGCGCGCTAAGCGCGGCCCTCAACCCGAGTTGTCGAGTCCTTACCCCCATGAGCCTGATCGCCGCCACCATCGACGCCTTTGAGGGCGCGCCGCTTCCCGATGTTGTCCGCAGGACCGCCATCACCCTGCTGGTCGCCAATGCGCGCCGCCAGCTGGTCGGGGCCGGCCCAGGCACGGAGGCGGCCTTTGCGCGCGAAATGGCCGAGCGGCCGATCGCCGAGCACGCTGACGCCGCCAACGCCCAGCACTACGAACTGCCGGCCGAGTTCTTCCTGAACTGCCTGGGCCCGCAACTGAAGTATTCCAGCGCCCTGTACCTAAATCCCGGCGACACCCTGGCCCAGGCCGAGGAGCAGGGCCTGCGCGAGACCGCCGAGCATGCCGACCTGCAAGACGGCCAGCAGATCCTGGAGTTGGGCTGCGGCTGGGGCTCATTGTCGCTCTGGATGGCCAAGACCTATCCCAAGGCCAGCATCACCGGTGTTTCCAATTCCGCCAGCCAGCGCGAATTCATCCTGGCGCGCGCCGCCGAACGGGGCCTGACGAACCTCGAGATCATCACCTGCGACATGAACGACTTCGAGGCGCCTGGCGCCTTCGACCGCGTGGTTTCGGTGGAAATGTTCGAGCACATGGCCAACTGGCGGGCCCTCCTGAGCCGGGTAAAGACCTGGCTCAAGCCGGATGGACGGCTGTTCATCCACGTGTTCACTCACAAGACCGCGCCGTATCGCTTCGACCTGAACGATGAGGCCGACTGGATCGGCAAATACTTCTTCTCCGGCGGGGTGATGCCCAGCCACGGATTGATCGCCCAGTTCCCGGACCTCTTTGTGCTGGAGCAGGACTGGCGCTGGAGCGGCAGCCATTATCAGAAGACAGCGCTCCACTGGCTTGAACTCTACGACAGCAATCTTGCGAAGATCCGCCCGGTTCTGGAGACCGTCTACGGCAAGGACGCCACGCTCTGGCATCGACGCTGGCGGCTGTTCTTCCTGGCGACCGCGGGACTGTTCGGTCACCGCGGCGGCACGGAATGGGGCGTCAGCCACTATCGACTGCGGCCCGCCTAATCCCGGGGCGACGAGGCCTTTCGTCAGGTCGTCGCCTGGCGTCTCTGAACAAAGGCCTCAAGCCCATCCAGCACGCGCTGCAGACCGAACTCGAATCTTTCCGTTCGCTCGTCGGGTGAGCGCCTTCGTTCGCGGCGCCCTTCGCTGATCTGGCTGATGGTATGCAGGTGCTGCTGGTCCAGGTTTTTCTCCAGCGCCGGCCAGACGATGGAAAACCACTGTTCATCAGTGAGCCCGGTTACTTGTTCGGCCTCGCGCGCCTCGCGCGCCGAACGCAGGGCGCCGGTGATGTAGTCCTGCAGCAGATCGGCGGCCAGGCCCGTCTCCTGCGGCGTCAAACCCATGGTCACGACCGCGCTCAGCATCGCCAGCGCCTTTTGCATCATGTTGGGGCCCAGCGGCGGCCTGTGGGTCGCCAGATCCAGCAGCCAGGGATGGCGCTCACTGAGCGTCCATCTTTCGCGCGCCATGAACGCCAGCTGCTGGCGCCACCCGATCACCGTTTCGTCGGGGTCTGCGGTGTCGCCCAGCACCCGGTCGAACATCAGGTCCAGAAGCTCGGCCTTGGAGGGCACGTAGGTATAGAGAGACATGGGGGACACCCCCACGGCTTCGGCCACCTTGCGCATGGACAGGGCCTGCACGCCCTGCTTGTCCGCCAGCGCGATAGCCATGTCGACGACCTCGGCGGTCGACAGGCTTTGCTTCGGCCCGCGCCGTCCCGGCTCCTGCCGGCCCCAGAGCCGTTCAAGGCTCCGCTGGGGGTCGCCGCGATCGGTGATATCCGAAGTCATGCCGCCTCTGAACATTACATATAAAACACTTTACATCATACGGAGTTTCCGGCAAATGCCGATTTGCAAGGGTCCGAAGAGACCCTGTGGGGATACGCACAGAATGCGCGATGCTCCGGCGCTATGCGCGCCGCTCTCTCTTGACCAGCCGCGTGAACGATAACCGAATGCGACTTGCCACTATCGCCTCTGTGTCGCTGGCCGCCCTGGCGTTGGCCGGGTGCGTGACGCCGCGCAAGGCTGATCTGGCCCTGCCGACGGCTTACGAAACGCCCGCCGCGCCTCCGGGATCCATCGCGCTCGACACCTGGTGGACCGCCTTCAACGATCCCGAGCTGACCACCCTGATCGAGCAGGCCCTGGTCCGCAATCCGGACATCCGCACGGCGAGGTCCCGTCTTGACGAGGTGAAGGCCCAGCGGACCAGCGCGATCCTGCAGTACCTGCCCACGGGCAACGCCACGGCCGGCGGTCGCGAGACCACAACCGAGCAACTGTCCGGGACCCGGGCCAACATCCCCGGGTTCACGAACGATGGCACGTCGGAGAGCTATTCGGCGAATTTCAACGTCAGCTGGGAAATCGATCCCTTCGGCCGCGCCTTCGCGGCCGGCAAGTCGGCCAACGCCGAAGTCGATGCGATCCGGTTCGCCTATGAGGCTGCTCGCGCCGGAATCGCGGCCCAGACCGCTGACGCCTATTTCCAGGCGCGCGGCCTGGCGATCCAGCTGGCCGACGCGCAGGAAACCGCGCGAATCCAGACGCAGCTTTATGAGGTGGCCAGCAAACGCGCCGCCGTGGGCCTCGCAGCCTCGACAGAGCCGGATCGAGTCGCCGGAGACCTGGCCCAGGCACAGGCCCAGGTGGCGGGCCTGGAAGCCCAGCTCCAGATCCAGAAGCGCGCCATCCTGATCCTTGCCGGGCGAACGGTCGAGCCGACGGTGAACGTGGCCGCCCCTCCCGTCGTCGGCGAGGCGCCGGCTGTCCCGGTCCTGATCCCCAGCGACCTGCTCCAGCGACGTCCTGATGTCCGCCAGGCCCAGCAGCGCCTCCGGTCAGCGGTCGGCCAGGAGAAACTGGCCGCGCTCGCGTTCTTCCCGACCTTCACCCTGTCCCCGGGTATCGGATGGTCGAAGATCGTCCAGCCCAATTTCTCGTCCGAATCCCAGAACTGGTCGATCGGCGGCTCCATCTCCCAGCCGGTCCTGTCCATTCCGCGGCTGATGACCGAACTGAAGGTCCGCAACGCGCGCACCGAACAGGCTGTAACCGCCTACGAAAAGTCCGTGCAGACGGCGTTTCAGGAGTCCGAGAGCGCCCTGGTCAGCCTCGAGGCCGACCGCCGGCGCGTCGTCCTGCTGACCGACGGTGAAACCCGCGCGGCGCGCGCCTATCAGGCCTCCGCCGCCGGCTACAGCCGCGGTCTGACCGACCTTTCCACCACACTGTCGGCTGAACGTTCCTGGCGCGCCGTCCGCGCCCAGCTGACCGCCGCCCAGGTCCAGGCGCTCCGGCGCTCCGTGCAAGCCTACAAGGCGCTGGGCGGAGGCTGGGCGCCCCAGTCCTACGCCCGGGCCCGATGAGACAAAGCCGCATGCATCCCATCAGAACTTCCTTATCGCTCATGGCCCTGCTGGCGCTCGCCGCCTGCCAGAAATCCGAACCCGCCAAGCAGACCGAGGCCGATCAGGCCCGCGCGGTCCGCATTGTGACGGTCGAGGCTCGACCGATCACGGGCGCCCTGGCGGCGTCCGGCGACATGATCGCCCGCGAGGAGGCGGCCGTTCTGCCTGAGGTCAACGGCTACCGGGTCGCACGGGTCCTGGCAGATGTGGGTGACTATGTCCGCGCGGGGCAAACCCTGGTGCAGCTCGACCCAACCCTGATCTCCTCCCAGGTGGCGCAGGCGGAAGCCATCGCCGCCCAGGCCGAGGCCAACGCCCTGCAGGCCGAGGATCAGGCCAATCGTGTCCGCGATCTGGATGGACAGGGCGTGCTCTCGCAGGAACAGATCGAGCAACGCCGCCTGCAGGCCCGGGCGGCCCGCGCACAGGCCCGCGCACAGGCCGCCAATTTCCGCGACCTGAAGACGCGCTCGGCCAAACTCGCTGTCACGGCGCCCGTATCGGGATTGATCCTCGAACGGAATGTGCGACCGGGCGACCTTTCTGCCGGCGGCGCCAACCCCTGGTTCCGGATGGCGCGTGACGGTCAGGTCGAACTGGCCGCTGACCTCAGCGAAGACGACCTGGCCCGTGTTCGCCCCGGGCAGTCCGCCACGGTGACCCTGCCCAGCGGCGCCAATGTGCAGGGCCAGGTGCGACTGATCAGCCCGCAGATCAATCCGCAGACCCGGTTGGGTCGGGTGCGGGTGCTGCTGCCGGTGCGCCAGGACGTTCGGGTCGGCGGCTTTGCCCGCGCCGTGTTCATGGATGCCAGCGGCGTGGTCCTGACCGTGCCCGAGACGGCGATCCGCTACGACGCTGACGGGGCCAGTCTGATGGTGCTGGGCGCCAACAATCGTGTGAAGCGGGTGCTGATCCAGGCCGGCCAGCGCGGTTCCGGCCTGGTGCAGATCGTCAAGGGACCGCCTGCCGGATCGCGGGTAGTGGCCAATGCCGCCGCCCTGATGCTCGACGGCGATCTGGTCAGGCCGGTTGAAGGCGCCGCACCCGGGCCCGCACCCAAGGCTGCGGCGGCCAAACAATGAGCGACCAGGGCTTCCCGATATCAGCCTGGTCGATCCGGAATCCCATTCCGGTCACGGTGCTGTTCATCGGCCTCGTACTGGCCGGGCTGATCGCCTACAGCGGCCTGCCGGTGAAGCAGTACCCGAACATCCAGTTCCCGGTCGTCGCCGTCACCATCACCCAGAACGGCGCAGCGCCGGGCGAGATGGAAACCCAGATCACGCGTCCGGTCGAGGATGCGGTGGCCAGCGTCTCCGGCATCAAGACCATCCAGTCCAGCGTCACCCAGGGCGTCTCCACCACGTCCATGCAATTCGACCTGGGCGAGGACCTGCAGAAGAAGACTGACGAGATCCGCTCCAAGATCGACCAGGCGCGCGCCGTGCTGCCGCGCGACATCGACGAGCCGACGGTCAATCAGCTGGAAATTGATGAGTCCGCACCCATCCTGACCTACGCGGTCTCGGCGCCCAACATGGGCGATGACGAACTCTCATGGTTCGTGGACGACACCCTGAGCCGCGGGCTGCAGGCTGCCAAAGGCGTGGCCCAGGTCAGCCGCGTGGGCGGTTCGGCGCGCGAGATCAATGTCGTAATCAACCCCGACAAGCTGGCTGCCAATGGCCTGACGGCGGCCCAGGTGAACAACGCCCTGCGCAGCTTCCAGGTTGACGCCCCGGGCGGGCGGGTCGCCGTGGGCGGACGCGAGCAAACGCTTCGGGTCCTGGGATCTGTCAAAACTGTCGCCCAGCTTCGTGACATTACCGTTCCGACCGGCGGCGGGCGTTTCGTGAAGCTGTCCGACGTGGCCGATATCGGCGACGGGGCCTCGGAGTCGCGCGGCTTCGCCCGCCTCAACGGCCGGCCGGTGGTTGGATTCCAGGTGTCCAAGACCAAGGAAGCCAGCGATGTCGACACCGAAGATGCGGTGATCAAGAAGCTGGCCGAGATCGAGAAAGCCAACCCCGGCGTCAAGTTCTCCAAGATCTTCTCGGCGGTAGAAGAGACCCGGGCCAGTTTCCAGGCGACCAAGAATGTCCTGCTGGAGGGCATGGTTCTGGCGGCGCTGGTGGTGTTGTTCTTCCTCAGGGACTGGCGCGCGACCCTGATCACGGCGGTCGCGATGCCGATTTCGCTGATCCCCACATTCCTGATCATGGGCCTTGCCGGGTTCTCGCTGAACATCGTGACGCTGCTGGCGCTGACGCTTGTGGTGGGCATTCTGGTCGACGACGCCATCGTCGAGATCGAGAATATCGAGAAACGCGTCGTTCGCGGCGCCCGACCCTATGACGCGGCGATCCAGGGCGCGGACTCCATCGGGCTGGCGGTGGTGGCGACCACCATGGCGATCGTGGTGGTGTTCACGCCGGTCAGCTTCATGCCGGGCATCCCGGGCCAGTTCTTCAAGGAGTTCGGGCTGACCGTGTCGGTCGCCGTGCTCTTCTCGCTACTGGTGGCGCGCCTGGTGACCCCGCCCATGGCGGCCTATTTCCTGAAGGCGGGCGCTGTCGCACAGCCGAGGAAGCCGTTCGAGGGCTTCTATCGCAACGCCCTGGAGTGGTGTCTGGCGCACCGGATTCTGGCGTCGATCTTCGGGGGCGTGATCTTCTTTGGCTCGGTGGCCCTGGTGCCAATGCTGCCCCAGGGCTTCCAGCCCGCCGGCGACCCGGACTTTGCCTATGTGAACATCCAGGGACCGCCGGGCGCGACCGTGGACGACATGAATGAAATCGCCGCAGAGCTGAACGCGCTGTTCCGCAAGCAGCCTGAAGTCAACGACGTCTTCATCCAGATCGGCTCAACGGTCTCCAGCTTTGGGCCCGGCTCCTTTGGCGGCGGCGGCGGCGACCTGCGCACCGGAACGGCAACCATCCTGCTGAAGCCGGACCGCAAGACAACTGGAGACGAGATGCGGGCGCGCCTGCGCAAGCAATTGCGCGCGATTCCCGACGCCCGGCTCACCTTCCTGAGCGCCGAGGGTGGATCCGGTTACCAGCAGATTCTGACCGGCTCCAACCCCGATAACCTGCTGGCGGCCAGTCTCCAGCTCGAACGGCAGATGCGCGGCCTCAGCGAACTGGCCGATCCGCGCCCGACCCGTCCGCCGATCGGTCCCGAAATCATCATCCGCCCCAAGGCCGATGAGGCCGCCCGCCTGGGTGTCTCCTCCGATGTGATCGCCAACATCGCCCGCGTCGCCACGGTCGGCGACATCGACGCCAACGTGGCCAAGTTCAATGACGGGGAGCGGCGCATCCCGATCCGTATCCGGCTGCCGGAATCCGCCCGCGCCGATATCGAACGGATCCGTTCATTGCGGGTGCCGACGGCGAACGGCGGATCGACAACCCTGGAAAGTGTCGCGGACATCACCTTCCAGGCGGGTCCGGCCCGGATCGACCGGCTGAACCGCGAGCGGCAGGTCACCATCCGCGCGGAACTGAACGGCGTCGAAGCCGGCGAAGCGCAGAAGGCGGTCAACAACCTGCCCATCATGAAGAACCTGCCCGAGGGCGTGCGGCCCGCCGCGATCGGCAACCAGGAGGCCATGGCCGAACTGTTCGGCGGTTTCGGTGTCGCGATCTTCAGCGGCGTTTCGATGATCTACGCCGTGCTGGTGCTGCTGTTCCGCAGCTTCTTCAAACCGGTGGTGATCCTCTCGGCGCTGCCGCTTTCGGTGGGCGGGGCCTTCCTGGGCCTTCTGGCCTTCAATCTGTCCCTGTCGATCCCGTCGCTGATCGGCTTCCTGATGCTGCTGGGTCTGGCGGCCAAGAACTCGATCCTGCTGGTGGAATACGCCATCGAGCGTGAGCGCGAAGGCATGAGCCAGCACGACGCCCTGATCGACGCCTGCCGCGAGCGGGCGCGGCCGATCATCATGACCACCCTCGCCATGGCCGCCGGGATGCTGCCGACAGCGTTCGCCCTGGAGGCCGGCGCGGAGTTCCGCCAGCCGATGGCGGTCGCTGTGATCGGCGGACTGATCACCTCGACGGTGCTGTCGCTGGTGCTGGTGCCGGTGGTCTACAGTTTCGTGGACGACTTCGAGAACTGGCTGAAGCCCAAGCTGGCTCGCCTGGTCACGCCGCGGGAAGCGCCAGATCCGGTGACCGTCAGCGACCGGACCTGACGAGGCGACTCAGGGCTTGAGCGCTCCCGCCGGGGTCGGCGCCGTCGCGGTGCGCAGGATAAAGCCGATGATGATCGCCATGGCCGCGTAGAGCGCCTCGGGGATTTCGCTGTCCAGCTCGACCGTCGCCAGAGCGGCGGCGAGGGCGGGATTCTGTTCAATCGGCACGCCGTGTTCACGGGCGGTGTCGATGATCCGCTGGCCCAGCTCTCCACGGCCGATGGCGACCACGCGCGGCGCATCCGGGGCGTCGTAGCGAAGGGCGACGGCCAGCTGTGGGGCCGGGGGCTGGCTCATGAAGTGATGCTCACGAACTGACCGCCCGGTGGCGGCCTGGCGGGCGGCGCGCCGGGGCGCAGGGTCACCGGCGCGGGAAATGCGCCTGCGAGCTCGGCGACATGGTCACGCAGCTGGCTCAGACCCGTCTCGCGTTCCGCCCAGATTGTCGCCGAGGCAACGCCGTCTTTCAGGAACAGCTCGGCGTGGACCGGACCCAGCGGTTCGACATCCAGCGAGACGCGGGCGCGCCAGGGACGGGCGGCCTCGGCCGATTGTGACCCGCCATGATCCTGTTCAATCTCGACTTGGGCGATGGCGACGCCCTGCGGCGTCACCAGCGGAAATTCGAACATCCAGGCGGACTTCGCCCCCTCAGGGAGCGAGGCCATCTGGTGCAGCACCTGACGCGCCAGGGCCTGCTCCACGTCCCGGCCAAGGATTTGCAGCGCGGGCTGGTATTCTGTCTCGCGGGTGATCTCCGCGTCGACCGCCGGTTGCCCGGCAAGCGCCGCGTCCCGCATGGGCGGCGGCACGATGGCGGGCCGTGGCGGCAGTCGGGGTTGCGGCGCGGTTGTCTCAACCAGAGCCTGTTTCAGGATCAGCAGCGCGGCCTTGAGATCCGGGGTCGGCGCCTCCTCGGCCAATCGCACCTCGTGAAACAGGCCGGAGCGCAGGAACGCCTGACGGACCGTTTGCGCACTCCAGTCCGCGGCCGCCGGGGTCGGAAACGCCAGAAGCTGCTGGATCGCCGCCCTGACCTCTGCCGGCATACCCGCAAGGGCCCGGGCCTGGGTCAGGTTGGCGAACAGCGGCGTCAGGCCGCCTTGCCGGGCGGCGGCCTGGGCTCTTGCGGCGTCCAGCAGGGCCTTCGCCGGATCAATGGCCTGAGGCGACGAAGGGGGTGCGCTGCGTTCTGTGGCGGCGGCGGCCGCTGCCTGAGCCTCGACCTGCGTCACGTTCGAGACCAGCGCACGCAGTGCGTTGTCCAGCGAGGAGGTCCGCGATAGGGGCGCGCCGCTCATGGTCGGTCTGAAACCCGGCGATTGATTCGTTTCAGGCTAGGCTCAGGTCATGAAGAGCGACTTAAGCCTCGGTCAAAGCTCGCGGCGCAGCACGCGGGCAAACAGGTCCGGATCGACGTTGCCGCCCGACAGCACCAGACCCACCGTCTTGCCGCTGTAGCCACCGACCTTGCCGGCCAGCAAGGCGGCCAGGCCGACCGAGCCGCCCGGCTCCACCACCAGCTTCAGAACGCTGAACGCATAGCGCATGGCCTCGGCCACCTCGGCGTCGGTGACGACGGCGACATCCGCCACCGTCTTCTGCAGGATCGGGAAGGTGAGTTCGCCCGGGCACGGCGTTTCCAGCGCATCGCAGAGAGTACGATGGGTGGGTTTCATGGGCGTACGCTGGCCGGCCTGCAGCGATTTCAGTGTGTCGTCATAGCCCGCCGGCTCGACCCCGATCACCGCCGTACGGGGCGAGAGCGCCTTCACCGCCGTGGCGATCCCGGACAACAGGCCACCACCGCTGCACGGCGCGATGACAGCGTCCATCGGTGCGCCGAGGGCCTCGGCCTGCTGGACCATTTCGAGGCCCGCCGTGCCCTGGCCTGCCATGATGTGCACATCGTCAAAGGCCGGGACCATGACCGCGCCGCGCTCGGCGGCGATGGCGGCCGAGATCGCTTCGCGGCTCTCGGTCAGGCGGTCATAGAAGACCACCTCGGCGCCATAGCCTCGCGTGGCCTCGGCTTTCACCGTGGGCGCGTCGCTGGGCATCACAATGACGGCGGGCATCCCCAGCAGCTTCGCCGCCAGCGCCACACCCTGGGCGTGATTGCCGGACGAGAACGCCACAACGCCGCGAACCCGTTCCGCCGCACTGAGCTGAACCAGCCGGTTGTAGGCGCCGCGAAACTTGAACGCTCCCACCCGCTGCAAGGTCTCGGGCTTGATCAGGACCCGCAGGCCCAGCCGTTCGTTGAGCGCCGCACTCTCGATCAGAGGGGTTCTGACGGCATGGCCCTCCAGGCGGGCGGCGGCGGCCTCGATATCGGCAAGCGTGATCGTCATTTGGCAAACACCTGCGCGTCATCGGCAAAGGCCTTGAACTCCAGCGCGTTGCCGGAGGGGTCCAGGAAGAACATCGTGGCCTGCTCGCCCGGCTCGCCGGGAAAGCGGATGTGCGGTTCGATGATGAAACTGGTCCCGGCCGACTTCAGCCGCGCGGCCAGCGCCTCCCATTCCGGCAAGGTCAGCAGCAGGCCAAAATGGCGCACGGGCACCTGGTGGCCATCGACCGCATTGGTCGCAGCCCCACCCGTTTCGCCCGGCGACAGATGCGCCACGATCTGGTGACCGTGGAAGTCGAAGTCCACCCACTCGGGACTGGAGCGCCCCTCGGGGCATCCCAGCAATTCGCCATAGAAAGCGCGGGCCTCGGCAAGATCGCGCACCGGGAAGGCGAGATGAAAACGCGGAATGTCCATGATCGCCTGATAGCGCGGCAAACGCTTGAGGACGAGGTCCAGCTGGTCTAAACCGGCTCCCGAATTGATCTCCGCCCGCTTGCCGAGCACCTGTCGAAGGGCTTGCGGGTTTTTTCCGGGCAGGTCGGGAGATCGTATCCAAAATGGCCAATGTCACGGTGATCGGAGCCCAGTGGGGTGACGAGGGCAAGGGCAAGCTCGTCGACTGGTTGTCCAACCGCGCCGATGTGGTGGTTCGTTTCCAGGGCGGTCACAACGCCGGTCATACTCTCGTTGTCGGGAACCAGACCTACAAGCTGTCGCTGCTCCCCTCCGGTGTGGTGCAGGGCAAGCTGTCGATTATCGGCAACGGCGTGGTGGTGGACCCCTGGCACCTGCTGAAGGAGATCGCGACCCTGGGCGACCAGGGCGTGATGATCACCCCCGATCTGCTGGTCGTGGCCGACAACGCATGCCTGATCCTGCCGATCCATCGGGATCTGGACCAGGCGCGGGAAGCCGCCGCACTGAACAAGATAGGCACCACCGGACGGGGAATCGGCCCGGCATATGAGGACAAGGTAGGCCGCCGCGCGATCCGCGTCGCCGATCTGGCCGACCGTGAGGCGCTGGAAGCCAAGATTGACCGATTGCTGGCGCACCATGCGCCACTCCGCCGTGGGCTGGGCCTGCCCGATGTGGATCCGGCCGCCCTGCTGGCCGAGCTGGAGGCGATCGCGCCGAGGGTGCTGGTCTATGCCCGTCCTGCCTGGCTGTTGCTGGACGAGCTGGTGAAGACGGGCAAGCGTGTGCTGTTCGAGGGCGCACAGGGCGCCCTGCTGGACGTGGACCACGGCACCTATCCCTATGTCACATCGTCCAACACCGTGGCCGGGCAGGCAGCCGCCGGATCGGGCCTTGGGCCCAAGGGGCCGGGCTATGTGCTGGGCATCGTCAAGGCCTACACCACCCGGGTCGGCGAGGGACCGTTCCCCACCGAGCTGTTCGACGCCGTGGGCGAACACCTGGGCACGGTCGGACGCGAGGTCGGCACCGTAACCGGACGTTCGCGCCGCTGTGGCTGGTTCGACGCGGCCCTGGTGCGCCAGTCGGTGGCGCTGAACGGGATTGCCGGTATCGCGCTCACCAAGCTGGACGTGCTGGACGGCCTGCCCACCCTGAAGATCTGCACCGGCTACCGCCTGGGTGACCAGGAGATCAGCTACCTGCCCTCGGGCCTCAAGGCCCAGAGCCAGCTTGTTCCGGTATACGAGGAGATGGAGGGCTGGAGCGGCACGACCCAGGGCGCGCGCTCCTGGAAAGACCTGCCGGCCAGCGCGGTGAAGTACGTCCGCCGCATCGAGGAATTGATCGGCGCGCCGGTGGCCCTGCTGTCCACCAGCCCCCAGCGGGACGACACCATCCTGATGCGGGATCCCTTCCACGACTGACGGCCCGCTGCATGAAGGCGGCATTTACTGTTTCTGCGGTATGACCCCGGCTCCAATGCGGGAGTCGCATCTTGTTCGACGGTGAGAAACGTAGCTACGCGAAGATGCAGCCGCTGCTGAAACGCGTGCTGGTCGTCGACCCGCAGCCAGCCGGTTCGCGGCTGCTGGTGGATCTGATGCGTGACATCGCGCGGTCCTACTGCTGGGTTGCGGCCGACACCGAGCGCGCGCTGAAGATTGCCCAGACCTGCGACCCACAGTTGGTGGTGGTGGAAGTCGGAGACCCCAGGGTCGATGGGTTGGACATCACGCGCGCCCTTCGCCGCAGCACCTGGAGCGCGCGTCAGGCGCCGGTCATCGCCATCACGGGCTCGGCCACCGCCGCCTCGATCCTGGCGGCGCGCGACGCCGGCGTGCATGAATTCCTGCGCAAGCCCTACAGCATGAAGGACCTGGTGCGCCGCCTCGAGGCGGTGACGCTGCGAGAGCGGGATTGGGTTGAGGGCATAAGTTACATCGGCCCCGACCGGCGCCGCTTCAACTCGGGTGAGTATTCCGGCTCGCTCAAGCGCCGCGACGATGGATCCGAGACTCCCTATCAGCAGAAAATCAATCAGGCGCTGAAGATCATCCGGGCAGCGGTGGCCGCTTCCGAGACGGATCCGGAACAGGCCCTGCGCGCCATGCTGGCGCAGGCGAGCTTCCTGCAAACCATCGCCAACGATTTCAGAATTACGGTGGCTGCGTCAGAGATGTACGAGAAACTGACTCGCGCCGCCCAATCGGGCAAACGCCTGACCCGCGTCGACGCCGGGCAGTGGGCCGCCCCACTGCTGGCCTTCCTGAAGGAAGACGCCGGCCGCGCCAACGACGCCGAGGCGGCGTAAGGCCCCTACTCCCCGGCTTCCGCCGCCGCCTTGTCGAGGTCCGGCGCGTTGGGTGAGTTCAGCGCCGCGCCAGCCTGCATCCCGGCCTTGAGCGCCGCCGCGGCGCCCTCATGCGACATGATCTTGCTCAGCACGGCTTGTCCCGCGCGCTCGAACCACTCGCGGTTGTCAATCACGTACTGGCGCGAGGTGCGGTAGCCTTCCAGCAGGCCCTGGACCTCGGGGATCACGTAGCGCGCCACAAGGTCCCAGCTCTTGGCGGTGTTTTCGCGGTTAGCCCAGTCGTGGGCGAAGCCCAGCACCGTGCCGAAGCCGCCGGCGGACGCCGACAGCTTGCGGATCGCGGCCACCAGATCATCCGGTGTGCCGATCACCGAGGCGGCGCCGTCGACAAAGGCGGTCTGGTCGACCGCTTCATCGGGCGACTTGAAGGGCAAGGCGCCCGGCCGCATCAGGGTGCCGACAGTGTATTCATTGTGCCAGTGCATCAGGCCCTTGCCCGCCTGGGCGCGGGCTTCCTCGCGGGTTTCGGCGATGTGCCAGCTCATCAGCACCCGCCAGTTGGCCCGGTCCACAGTCTTGCCCGACCTGGCCGCCGCCTGCTCGGCGAAGCCCCATTGGGTCGGAAGCGCGGCCAGGCCGGCGTCGGAGTTGGAGCCGATCGACAGCACGCCCATGCCGTACTTGCCGGCCAGGGTCATGCCGGACGGGCTGATGGACGAGGCGGTCACCATCGGCATCTCTTCCTGCAAGGGGAAGAGTTGCAGGCGCGCGTCCTGAAGGGTGAACCAGTCGCTCTTGTGGCTGACCCGCTCGCCTGCGAACAGGCGCTTGATCACGCCGATGGCCTCGTCCTGGCGGTCGCGCTGGGTCATCGGGTCGATCCCCAGCATATGGGCGTCGGACGGCAGGGCGCCGGGGCCTGTGCCGAAGATCACCCGCCCGCCGGTCATGTGATCCAGCTGCACCATACGCTGGGCGATGGTGAAGGGGTGATGATAGGGCAGCGAGACCACGCCGGTCCCCAGTCGGATGCGGTGGGTGTTCTCGCCGACGGCGGCCAGGAACATCTCGGGCGAGGCGATCATCTCCCAGCCGGTGGAGTGGTGCTCGCCGACCCAGAACTCGTCGTAGCCGAGGGTGTCGAGTTGGGCGGCAAACTTGATGTCATTGCGCATCTGCAGCATCGGGTGCTCGCCGATCGGGTGATGCGGGGCGAGGAATGCGCCGAACTTCATGCGAGCCATCTGGGGGTCTCCGGAGCGAGCGATCTCTTCTTTTACGCTCAGGGGCATAGCCCAATGACCCAACGGCGCCGCCACAGTTTTTCTGCAAGGCCGGCAGCCGACTTCCCGCCGGGCCGCGAACACACTAGCCTGAACCGCCTTAATTGGCATGGGCGGGAGGCGGCGATGAAGCGGTTTGGCGGATGGGTCTTGCTGGCGGTTCTGACGCTGCTGCTGACAGCCCCGCACCCTGTACTGGCGGCCGGCCCGCGGCCGCTGGAGCAACTGACTGTCACAGCGGACGGCCACCCCCTGCGCGTCTGGGCGCGCCGAGCGGCCCGTCCAAAGGGGGCTGTTCTGTTCGTCCACGGACGAACCTGGAGCGCGCGCCCCAACTTCGACCTCACCACTCCGTCCGGCTCGATGTCGATCCTGCAGGCCTTTGCCGACCGGGGCTACGCCGCCTACGCCATCGACCTGCGAGGCTATGGCGAGACACCACGCGACGCGACCGGCTGGCTAGGTCCCAACCGCGCGGCGGTGGATGTGAGGACCGCGCTCGACTGGATCGCCCGGCGCGAAGGCGCAAGGCCGGCGCTGGTCGGCTATTCGCGAGGCTCCCAGGTGGCCCTCCTGACCGCACAGAGCTATCCACAGAGCCTGGAGCTGGTCGTGCTGTACGGCTTCCCCGGCGATCCGGATTTCAAGGTCCCGCCCCAGCCGGCGGCGCCGACGATCCTGCGGGCGCCGACCACGCTCGCCGCAGCGGCGTCGGACTTCATCGTCCCGGGCGCGGCGCGTCCCGAGGTGGTGTCCGCCTATGCAAGGGCCGCCGTGGCCGCGGACCCCGTGCGCGCCGACTGGGGGCATGAGGATGAGTTCAACGTTCTGGACCCGAAAAAGATCACCGTGCCCCTGATGCTGCTGCAGGGCGCCGCCGATCCCGTAGTTCGGCCGGCGGGCTCGGCGCGACTGTTCACCGGCCTGGGCCATGACTCGCGCGCATGGGTGGTTCTGCCGGGCTCCGACCACGCCGCCCACCTGGAGGATCGAACCCATTCCGTATGGATCGGGGCCATCGTGGACTTCATCGAGTCCAACCAGAAGAACGCCAGACCCGTTATCAGGCGCTGATCGACAAGGGCTTGGCCATCGTCACGCTCTACCACGCCTCGGCGCCTTGGCCGCACTGGCGGCGGGCGGGATCGGGTGGCTTGCCGGGCCGCGACCCCTACGCTGGTGACAGCGCAGGCTCCGGCGTCTCCGCCGCCTCGTGCCGGCTGATCAGCCAGTAGGTCACCGGCGTCGCCACCCGCGACAGGAACGTCGACGTCACAAGCCCGCCCATGATCGCAATGGCCAGCGGCGAGTAGAGGCCGGATCGTTCCAGCGCGAGCGGCAACAACCCGAGGATCGCCGTCACCGAGGTCAGCAATACCGGCAGGAATCGCACCTCGCCGGCCTTCTCGATGGCCTCCCGCAAAGGTACGCCCTCCCGGCGCAACTGCTCGGTGAAGTCCACCAGCAGGATCGAGTTCTTCACCTCGATCCCGATCAGCGCGATCAGGCCGATGGTGGCGGTGAACGACAGGGAATTGCCGGTCAGCCACAGCGCCGCCACGGCGCCGAACAGGCCCAGCGGGATCACGCCCGCTACCACCAGCGCCGTCCGGAACTTGCCGAACTCCAGAACCAGCACCGCCAGGATGCCAAAGATCGCGATCAGGATCGCCGCGCCCAGACCCGAGAAACTCTCCGACTGCGCCTCGGCCTGGCCGCCCAGGCTCAGCGCATAGCCGGGGGGCAGGTCCAGCGCCTTGTCCAGCCGCGCCTTCGCGTCCGCGGTGACGGCGGAGGTGAGAAAGCCCGTCCCGACCTCACTGGTCACGGTCACGGTTCGCACGCGGTCATACCGGGTGATCCGCGCCGGGCTGGACTGGAAGCGCGGGGTGGCGATGGCGCCCAGCTGCGCCGCCTCGCCGCCCGTCGTGGGCACATATATGTCTTCCAGCGCCGAGAGCTCGTTCCGTTCGCCCATGGGCAGGCGCACGCGCACGGCATAGTCGTCGCCGTCGGGATCACGGAAGCGGGCGGTCTCCTCGCCGGAGAGCGCCAGCCGGGCCAGGCGGCGCGGGGCGCCGGCAGCCACGCCCATGGCGGCGGCCTTGCCCTCGTCCACCCCCAGATTGAGGTCCGTGCGCTCGACGCTGAGTGGATTGTTCACATCGCGGGCGCCGGGCGTGGCCTTGAGGGTCTGTTCGGCGCGCGCCGCCAGCGCCTTGAGCACGCCCATATCCTCGCCGCTGATGCGCACGGCGATCGGGGCCTCGACCGGCGGACCATTGACGAAGGTGATCAGGCTGATCCGGATGCCGGGGTAAAGCGCGAACTCCTGGCGCAACCGATCAAAGAGCGCCGGGGTCTCGTCCGGCTTCCAGGCGTCGAGCGAGGCGAACACCTCCGCATAGCTTGACCGGGGCTGGCCCTGGCTCTGGTTGTAGAAGATCTGCGGATTGCCCCGCCCCAGGTTGGCGGCCGTCCAGCGCACATCCGGCTCGCGCGCCAGCCGGGATTCGACATAGCGCAGCGCCCCGTCGGTGCGGGACATCGACGTGCCTTCCGGGGTCTCGATGCGGACCAGGAACTGCGGCGTCTCGGCCGGCGGGAACAGGCTGGACCCGATAGCCCCCAGCATCGGCACGGTCGTTGCGCAGATGACGGTGATTATCCCCATGGCCAGCCATGGCCGGGCCAGCGCGCGATGCAGGATCGGGCTGTAGATCCGGTGGATACCCCCGCTCACAGCGCGCAGTATGGCGTTGCCTTCCGGGTCCTCGTGGCGTGACAGCATCCGGCTGGCAAGGAATGGAATGATGGTCAGGGACACCAGCAACGAGGCGCCCACGGTGCAGAGGACGGTCACAGGCAGTGAGCGGATATAGGACCCGGCTCCACCCGGCAGCGCCAGCAGCGGCAGGAAGGCCAGCATGAGCGTCGCCGTGCAGCCGATCACCGCCAGCGAGATCTGCCGCGTGGCCTGGATCGCGGCGGTCGTTCGATCGAGGCCCATCCGCAGGTGACGCGCGATGTTCTCGGTGACCACGATAGAGTCGTCGACCAGCAGACCAAGGGACAGCACGAACCCGGCGATCGAGAGCTGGTTCACGGTAAAGCCGAGGATCTGGAGCGTGGCCAGTCCGATCAACAGCGACAGCGGGATCGAGACCATCACCACTGCTGATGCTCGCAGGCCGAGCGGCAACAGCGTGATCAGCACAAGCCCGAGCGCGATGCCGAAATCCCGGAACAGATTGCCCAGCCGATGCTCGACGTTTCGCGACTGGAAGAAGCCACGCTCCAGCTTCACGCCCCCCGGCAGCGTCTTTTCGAACTCGGCCAGCTGGGCCTCGACGCCCTTGGTGATCTTGCCCACGTCGGCGCCGTCCTTCTGCGCGACGGTGACGAATACGGCGCGGCGGCCGTTGAAGCGGGTCACATGCTGGGATTCCTGTTCGGCCCACTGAACCTGGGCTACATCACGAACCCGCACCACCTGGCCGCCAACCTCGCGCACCGGGGTGGCGGCGACGTCCTCGATGTCGCGAAAGGCGCCGCCGGACTTTACGTTGAAGCGCCTCTCCCCCGCATGGACTGCGCCGATGGGAGCGTCCGCGCCGGCCGCCCTGAGGGCATCAGCGACCGCGGTGGCGGGCAGCCTCAGTTCGGCCAGTCGCGCCAGATCCAGCGAGATGCGCAGCTCCGAGGGCGCCGCCCCCCAGTACTCCGCCTTGCGGACGCCCGGCACCCGGTCAAGCCGTTCGCGCAGCCGGTCGGCGACCTTCTCGAGGCGGCGCATGGGCATGCTGTCGCTGACCAGGGCCACCTGGATCACCGCCACTTCGGTGGTGCGCGCGCGCTGGACCTGAAGCTGGACAAGGCCCTGCGGCAAGGTTCCGCGCAGGGCGTTCACCTCACGCACGACCTCGTCATATTTCCGGTCGACGTCCACGTCCCAGGTGAAGTCGATATTGATGATCGCCGCGCCGTCGGTACTGATGGAGGAGATGTTGTCCACATCATCAAGGCCGGACAGGGCGTCCTCGATGGGATCGGCGACCAGCTGTTCCAGTTCCGCCGGTTCCGCGCCGGGCAGGACGGCGCGCACGATCATGGTCGGGATCGGAAAGTGCGGGTCTTCCGAACGTGGCGTCGTCAGGAACGCGCTCACGCCCAGCATTGTCAGCAGGGCGAACGCCACCAGGGTGAATTGCCAGCGGCGGACCGAGAAGGTGGCGATGTCGAAGGTCATTTTGCGGGCGCCGCGGCGGTCATCAGCCGGGTGGGATCAACCACCCTCACCTTCTCGCCGTCGCCCACGAAGCCGGCCCCGGCGGTGATCACCTGTGCGCCGGGCGGCAGGCCGCCCACCAGGGCGAAGTCGCCTTCAAAGCCGTTGAAGGTCACGCTGCGGCGACGGGCAGTCGAGGTTCCGGGTTCGACAATCAGCACTGTGGCCGCGCGGCCCCGGGCCTCCAGGATCGCCTCCGCCGGCAGACGGACAAGGCCCGTCACCGCCGTCGTCGTCGCGCCCCCCGCCTCAATGCGAGCGGTCGCGATCTGGCCGCTTCGGAGCCCGGCCGTGTTCGGCAGCTCGATCTCGATGTCGACAGCGCCGGTCCGTGCGCCGGCGCTCTGACCCACCCGCGTCACCCGCCCCGTCAGTTCTGACGGCGCGCCCTCCAGCTGCACCTGGGCCCGGGCGCCCACCCGGATACGCGCGGCGTCGCGATCCGGCATCGGCGCGCGCAGAACAAACGGGCTGGCCTCATCGGCCACCCGAACCACGGCCTGACCGGGCTGAACCACCTCGCCGCCCTGACCGTTGCGCGCCAGCACCACGCCGCTCACCGGCGACACCAGCCTGGCCCATCGCCGATCAAAGGCGGTGGCGTTGTAGGCGGCCTGGGCCGACTTCACCGCACTGGCCCGATCGTCCAGCCGCGCCCGGCTGACAAACCCCTGGTCGAAGAGTTTCTGGTCGCGGGCCAGATCACGGCGCACGCGTTCGAGATCGGCGACCGCTCGCTGTTCAGAGGCGGCCACAGTGGCGGGGTCCAGCGTGGCCAGCACCTGCCCGGCCCGGACCCTGTCGCCAGCCTCGACGTTCACCCGCGTCATTACCCCGGGGATCCGGAACGAGAGATCCATCTCGCGGCGCCGTTCGATCCGCCCTGTGGACTGAACCGTTCCGTCCAGACGCGCAGCGCCCACAGTGACGGCCTCAACGGCAGGCGCCGGAACCGCCTGGGCCGGCGCCTTCGGGCCACCGCATCCCGCGATCAGCAGAACCGCCAGGAGACTTGTCAGCAGTACAGGGCGCGGTCTGGTCACGGGCTTGCCGATTGTCTATCATTGATAAGTGATCGATGATCGGTAATCTGTCGGAATTGTCAAGCCGTCCCGGATCGTGAAAGGAGCCCGGCATGCCAGGAACGCTCCATCGTTCACCTCGCAAGGCCAAGGGCGCTGGCGCCGAGCGTCGCGAGGAGATCCTTGCCGCCGCGCTGCGGCTGTTTGGCGAGTACGGACTCTACGGCGTCTCCACGCGCCATATCGCCCAGGCCGTGGGCGTGTCGCAGCCGACGCTCTATGCCTACTTCGCCTCGAAGGACGAGATCGCTGCTGAGCTCCACGCCCGCGCGTTTCGCGAACTCGAGGCGCGGCTGAAGCTGGGCGTGCGGGATGTCGACACTCTGGAGGCGGTCGCAGCCAGCCTTCGCATCTACATCGACTTCGGCCTTGAGAATCCGGATGCCTATCGGGTGGCCTTCATGATCGAGGGACCGCACGGGCGCGTAGCTGTTGCGGGGCCAGCGGATGAGTCGGACGTCTCGGTCCCCGGTCATACAGCGTTCGACATTCTTCGCCGGATGATCGCCGACCTGCACGCGCGCGGGCTGGGCGCGGGAGATGATCCCGAACGCATGGCGCAATCGATCTGGGCCGGTATGCATGGGCTGGTGTCGCTGCTGATCGCGCGCCCGGGCTTCCCCTGGGCAGAGCGCGAGGCCCTGGTGGCGGGTCACGTGCGGATGCTGGCCGCCATGGCCATGCGGCGGGACGGATAGAGCCAAACCGCTTTACGCCGCCGTCGAAGTATAAGAAGCGATCCTGAACCGACCCACCAGGATCTCCCCATGACCACCCTGATCGCCCCGGCTTCGGAAGCCGCAGTTACCCGGCTGGTGATCCGCCGCCCCGACGACTGGCATTTGCACCTGCGCGATGGTGAGGTGCTGGCTTCGGTGGTCGACCACACGGCCCGCCAGTTCGCCCGCGCCATCGTCATGCCCAATCTGGTCCCGCCGGTGACGACCGTGGCCGCCGCAGAAGCCTACCGCGCCCGCATCCTGGCCGCCGTCTCGCCGGGGCTGGATTTCACCCCGCTGATGACCTGCTACCTCACCGACGGCATGGATCCGCAGGAGGTCGAGACAGGCTTCGCCGCAGGGGTCTTCACCGCCTGCAAGCTCTATCCGGCGCACGCCACCACCAATTCGAGCCACGGCGTCACCGACATCCGCAACATCTACGGCGTGCTGGAGACGATGCAGCGGATCGGCATGCCGCTGCTGATCCACGGCGAGGTGACGGACGCCCACGTCGACATCTTTGACCGCGAGGCGGTGTTCATCGACCGCATCCTGACCCAGGTGGTGGCCGACTTCCCGGGGCTGAAGATCGTCTTCGAGCACATCACCACGGCCGAGGCGGTGGATTTCGTCAGCGCCAGCGGTCCCAACATCGCCGCCACCATCACGCCGCACCACCTGGCCATCAACCGCAACGCCATGTTCCAGGGCGGCATCCGCCCGCACCTCTACTGCCTGCCCATCGTCAAGCGCGAACGCCACCAGCTGGCGCTGCGGGCCGCGGCCACCTCGGGATCACCGAAGTTCTTCCTGGGCACCGACTCCGCCCCTCACGCCGTTCAGGACAAGGAAGCCGCCTGCGGCTGCGCCGGCATCTTCAACGCCCCCTTCGCCCTCGAAAGCTATGCCGTGACCTTCGAGGAGGAAGGCGCGCTCCACCACCTCGAAGGCTTCGCCTCCGAGCACGGCCCGCGCTTCTACGGCCTGCCGCTCAACGACGGGAAAGTGGTTCTGGAACGGGCCGCGTGTCTGGTGCCCGACGAGGTCCGTGCAGGCCCCAACGCCGTGGTCCCGTTCCACGCGGGCGAGACGCTGCCGTGGCGGTTTGCGGGGGCGGTCGAGGGCTGAGGGCCGGACAGCAGGCGCGCTCCGCTTAGCCTTAGCTCATCTGCCAGAAATGCGCGCGTGTCCCGCTAAATGAGGTCCGTCAGGCTAGCGCCGCCCGCCTCCGCCACTAGGCCGCCGCCGGGACGCGGAATCGGCATCGCCCCTCCAGTAGCACAACCAGCGAACAATGATCCGCCGGGGTGGCGCGGACCATGGCTTCATCCCGCGCGAAAGAGAACGCGCCCAACTTGTTATCCGAGATCAGACGCGGGTCCATCATCCAGAAGCGGACCCTGGCCAGGAATGAGCCGCTGTCGACCGGTCGGGTGGCGCGCGAATTGGCCACATACGCCGCAAAAGGCAGGGAACGGCTTTGCGTCGGGCAGGTCGCTGGCGTAAAAGACAAACCTTGGGAAAGCACCGGCGGCGGCCTCGTATGGCGGTGACACGTCACGGTTGGAATAGCTTATCAGACGCCATTACCAACCCCGCCATCACCCTTCGCACCTCGACTGAACTATGTTGCCTGAAGGGATGGATATTCTGCTTTCCTATCATTCGAAGTTTGTCGAGCGATGGAACGACTGCGGCCGCATTGGTCGGGCTTTGACGTCAGCCCGACTTTCCCTAAAGCTGGTTCGATGTCACATCTCGACTTAGCGCGTGCATACCACTCTGCCGTTCATGCCGCAGGCAGCGCGGCTGTCGATGCAGAGGCAGAAGCTCAACTGACCACGCCTGTCAGCAACCTATTCACTGCGCTGGCGGCGGACGGCGGTCTGGGCGAATTGCGCATGATCCGGGAGACGCGGCTTGAGCGTTCGCGGCCTGACTTCGCAGTGTTACTCAGCAAGTCAGGTCGTAGCCGCCAGAAGGGTTTTGTCGAGCTGAAGGCTCCAAGTATCACAGTCGACGTATCCAGATGGTCCGGTCGAAATGCGCGCCAATGGGCGCATATGTCACGTGCGGCGGAAATCCTTATTATTTGCAACGGCGTGCAGGCTCAGATCTACCGGGACGGAGAGCCTTACGACGGACCGGCTGACCTACCGTACTCCGACCCCGCCGCGTGGCGCGCCGATGGCCTCATCCGGCTTCTCCGGCTTTTCACGGAGCTGAACCCCAGCCCGGTCGTCAGCGTACGCGACCTCTCCGCGCGGTTGGCGGTCAGAACCGCAGACCTGCGGGATCGGCTGCTGTGGCTGCTGGACCAGTCGGGGCCTGCCACCGACGCGGCCCAGGGCGGCTATCGCGCCTGGAAGCAACATGTGCAGGCCACAGGCAACGCCCGCGACTTCGCCGATGGCGTCTCCCAAGTCCTGGCTTACGGCATGGTGATCGCCGCGCTCACCCCTCGGGGTGACGACGAGACCGGCCGCCCGGTGACCGTGGATCAGGCGCGCGCGATTTTGCGCCGCTCGAACCCGGTGCTGGCGGCGGCCTTCGCGCCGCTGATGGACAAACCGGCCCTCGCCGAGGCCGCCGCCGTTGAGCTCGGTGCGCTGGAGACCCTGATCGGCGCCGTCGACGTGAGCCGAGTCAACACCAGCGCCGACCCGCGCGGCGAGCCGTGGCTCTACTTCTACGAAGACTTTCTAGCCGCCTATGACCAGGAGGAGCGTCGCCAGGCCGGCGTCTACTACACGCCGGTAGCCATCGTGCAGGCGATGACGAACATCGTCAGTCACTTGTTAGAGAACCGGTTCGGACGACGGCTTGGATTCGCCGACGGCTCAGTCGTCACGCTCGACCCGGCAGCCGGTTCCGGCGGCTTCCCACTTGCTGTAATTGACAAGGCTGTGGAAGCCGCGACAGCCGCACGGGGCGCCGCCGGCGGGCGCCAGGCCGCCGCCAACCTCGCCCGAAACCTCTTCGCCTTCGAGTTGTTGCCCGGGCCCTATTCGGTCTCGCACCTCCGGCTGGGACAACGCCTGACCGAGCTCCACGACAGGCCCGGTGAAATCCTCACGGCCCAGGTCGTACTGACCGACACGCTGGAGTCTCCGTATCAGCCGCCCCAGCAGGCGGAATTCTTTGGCGACGCCGAGGTGTTGGCGGCGGAACAACATCGCGCCCAGCAGATCAAGTTGGAACAACAGGTCACCGTCGTTATCGGCAATCCGCCCTATCGCCGCGTTGAGCGTGACATAAGGGGGCGCGGGTCCGGCGGTTGGATTCTTGACGGCAGGGTGCCGTCACGAAACCTAGCGAAAAGCCTATTCGATGACATCCTCGACGTCGCGAGGGCCAATACGATCTTCAGCCACCATGCCAGCCTCTACAATCTCTACGTCTACTTCTGGCGCTGGGCGATCTGGAAGGCGTTCGAGGCGCACGGGGCCGGTCCGGGCGTGGTGGCTCTGATCACCGGCTCCAGCTGGCTGGCCGGGCCTGGTTTCGTCGGCCTGCGTCAGCTGGCGCGCGGACTGGCGGACGATATCTGGGTGATTGACCTCGGCGGCGACAACCACGGCGCCAATCCCGAGCAGAACGTCTTCGCCATCGAGACGCCTGTGGCCGCCGTGGTGCTGGTCCGCGATGGCGCCTCGCAGCTTTCGACGCCGGCCCGCGTACACTATCGCCGCGTTCGCGGGACCGCCGAGGAAAAGCTGGCCGCGATGGCTGCTATTGCAGCGTCGCCTGATCCGTTGGGTGGTGATTGGCAGTTCGCGCCGGCCGACAGCATGGCTCCGCTGGTGCCGCCGACGGGGGACGCCATCTGGACGGCGATGCCGTTGGTCACCGACCTTTTCCCCTGGCAGCAGCCCGGCTGCAAGTTCGGCCGCACCTGGCCGATCGCCCCTTCGCCCGACCTGTTGACCGCGCGCTGGGCCAGGCTTTCGGCCGCGCCCCGGGCGCTGAAGCCAGCGCTCTTCTTTACGGCGACATCCGGCCGAAATGTTGAGACCGATGTCGCGGGCTACGTGAGGCTCAGCGATACCACCGCTCAGAGTCGGGCGGAGCCCATCGTGCGATACGGTTACCGTAGCTTCGACCGACAATGGGCGCTGGACGATCCCAGGTTGGCGAAGACAGAAAGCCCGTCTCTCTGGCAGTCAGCTTCTGATCGGCAGGTCTACCTTACGTCTCTCCTCACGGGTCAGATTGGCCTCGGCCCTGCTATGACCGCATCAGCATACGTCCCAGACCTTCATGTCTACCGCGGCAGCCACGGAGGAAAAGACATCATCCCCCTCTGGCGTGACCGTAGCGCCACCGATCCGAACCTGACAATCGGGCTGTCCGAAGCTCTCGGAAAAGCTCTGGGCGTCCCTCCGCCCTCCATCGAGGACGTCGCCGCCTATGTCTATGCGCTGCTGAGCGCGTCAGCCTACCAGACCCGCTTCGCCGAGGCATTGCGGACGCCGGGCCTGCGGGTTCCAGTTACAGCGGACGCCGCACTGTGGAACGAAGCGGTTGAGGCCGGTCGACACAGGCTCTGGCTGCACACCTATGCGGAGCGCTTTCGCGACGCCGCTGGCGAGCGAGGACTTCACGTCCCTCCCGTCCCAGGCATCGGCTGGGACGTTGCAGTCACCCAATTACCCCAGGACGCATCCGGCGTAACTTACGCTGCCGATGCGCAGACGCTGACGATAGGGGACGGCAAGGTCGTGGGTGTCCGGCCCGACGTCTGGGCCTTCGAGATCAGCGGCATGCCGGTGCTGAGCAAGTGGCTCGGCTATCGCACCGCCAGAGGTTCCGGCCGAGCCGCGTCGTCGACCAACCAGCTTGACCGGCTTCGGCCCACTATATGGCTCGATGATTGGAACGACGAGTTGCTCGACCTCATCCGGTTGCTCACCTTGACGTTGGATGCCGAGCCGGTCATGGCAGGCCTGCTTGAGCGCATCTGCGATGGCCCCTTGCTTGAGGCGCATCGACTGCCGCAGCCGCATCCGTATGAGCGAAGGCCCCCAACTACGGTCGCCCGGACCTGGACTTAGGGTTCGGCGGGCCGAGAGTCTGGGGGTTGATCAGTGCCGTCTGTGGACGAGATCGAGCCGCTACCTTCCAAATCCGGCGCGAATCAAGCACCAAGAGGTCATGCCGCAGTTAGACATGTTCGGCCTGCCACCCCGTAAGGAGCCCAAGCTCCCCACGCCGGAGGATGTGCGCCCGGAACTGACCGAAGTGCTGGAGCGGCTGCGCCAAAGCCGGTCTATGCCGCTGTCACCGAAAGATTTGCGCTTCTGGCGAGTCGTCTTTCCTCAGATGTGCGCATGGCTTCCTGATGAGGAACGTACCGCGATGTGCGCGGAATTCACCGCAGAACTCGTACGTCTGGACCAAGCAGCTTAGTCGGCTTGGTTCCCCTACGCCTCGATCAGGTGCTTCTCCAGCGCCGCCGCCCGCATCGACTTCTGCAGCTTCTCAAACGCCCTCACCTCGATCTGGCGGACACGTTCGCGGCTGACGCTGTAGTGGCCGGCGAGGTCTTCCAGGGTGGTGGGTTCGTCCTTCAGGCGGCGCTCGGTCAGGATGTGGCGTTCGCGGTCGGTGAGCTCGGTCATGGCGGCGCTCAGCAGATCCATGCGCACGCTGTTTTCCTGGGCGTCGGCGACCACGGTTTCCTGGCTCGGCGTCTTGTCGTCGACCAGCCAGTCCTGCCACTCGCTCTCGCTGTCGGCGCGCATCGGCGAGTTCAGCGAGGCGTCGCCGCCCGCCAGCCGCCGGTTCATCGAGATCACTTCCTCGTCCAGCACGCCCAGCTTGGTGGCGATGGTCGTCACCTGATCCGGGCGCAGGTCGCCCTCCTGCAGGGCGGCGATCTCGCTCTTCACCTTGCGCAGGTTGAAGAACAGCTTCTTCTGCGCCGCCGTCGTGCCCATCTTCACCAGCGACCAGGACCGCAGGATGTATTCCTGGATCGAGGCGCGGATCCACCACATGGCGTAGGTCGCCAGGCGGAAGCCCTTGTCCGGGTCGAACTTCTTGACGGCCTGCATCAGGCCGACGTTGCCTTCGGAGATCACCTCGCCGATCGGCAGGCCGTAGCCGCGATAGCCCATGGCGATCTTGGCCACGAGACGCAGGTGGCTCGTCACCATGCGGTGAGCGGCCTTCGGGTCCTCGTGCTCCTGCCAGGCCTTGGCGAGCATGAACTCCTCATCCTTGGCCAGCATCGGAAACTTCCGGATCTCGGTCAGATACCGGCTCAGTCCGCCTTCCGGCGACATCACGGCGATCGCATTTGCGGCCATGGTCTTATCCCCTCGTTTTGTCGGACATACGGGCCGATGCGCGGTCTGCGCGCTTCGACGTCTCGCCCCCTCTAACCCCTATGTAGGCATCGGGTTGCGCGGGCGGAAGGTCGCGGGGAGGAACGACCCGAAAGTCCGACTTCTGAAGTCAGGAATATCCCCGGAAATGGGGCGCCTTCAAGGCAGGCTTTCTTGGGGTGACGATAGGGAAGCTGGGGGCGGATTTTCACAACGCCTCCAGAAGCTGCTCCAGCCGAGCCATGTCCGCCGGCAGCGGGCTTTCGAACCGCAGTGTCTCGCCGGTCACCGGGTGCACAAACCCCAGCACGGCGGCGTGCAGGGCCTGGCGAGTCAGGCCAACCGCCTCCATTGCCGCGCGCACCGTGGCCGAAGGTCCGCCGGAGCCATAGACCGGGTCTCCAAGACAGGGTGTGCCGCGCGAGGCCAGATGGACGCGGATCTGGTGGGTGCGGCCGGTCTCGAGCCGGCATTCCAGCCTGGCGGCCAGCGGCTTGTCCGGCGGCCCGAATGTCTTCACTACCTTGTAATGCGTGATAGCGTGGCGTCCGCCGGACTTCACCAGCGCCATCTTCTTGCGATCATGGGATGACCGCGCGATGGCCCCCTCGATCGTCCCCTTGTGGGGCCAGGGCGCACCCCTGGTAAACGCAACATAGATACGCTCGATATTGTGAATAGCAAACAGACTGGAAAGTCGCTGGTGGGCCGCATCGGTCTTGGCGGCGACCACGACGCCCGAGGTCTCCTTGTCGATCCGGTGGACGATGCCCGGCCGCGCCACCCCGCCGATCCCCGACAGGCTGGCCCCGCAATGATGCAGCAGGGCGTTGACGACAGTGCCGGTCTCGCTGCCGGGCGCGGGGTGCATGGCGATGCCCGGCGGCTTGTCGATGACGATCAGGTAGGCGTCTTCGTAGAGGACGGTGAGCGGAATGGCCTCCGGCAGCGGGATGGCCGAGGTAGGCGGCGGGATCTCGAGGCGATAGGTTCCCGCCTGGGCCTTTGCTGAGCCGTCCGTGACCGGAACCCCGTCGCGGGTGACCCGGCCTTCGGCGATCAGCGCCTGGATGCGGCCGCGCGACAGATCCGCAAGGCCCGCCGCCAGCAGCTTGTCGACTCGCCCATTGGCCTCGTCCTGGCTGACGTCCAGCAGCCGCAGGCCCGGGGGCTCATCGTCGGGGTCCGGCTCACCGCTCATGGCCCGGCGTAGCGCGGAGCGACCCGCCCTGGCAATGCAAAGGGGATTTCACAGTTGGACAAGGACTGTCGCAAGCCTGTGTTATGGCTCTGCCATAAGGCGCGCCGGAAGATGGGGAGAACCGTCCATGAAGATCGATCGTCGTACAGCGTTGGGCCTGATCGGCCTGGGCGCCGCATCACCAGCCGCAGCGCAGACCGCCGCCGGCAGGGTCAGTTTCAAACACGGGGTCGCCTCCGGTGACCCCTTGCAGGACCGGGTGGTGCTCTGGACCCGGATCACACCGGCGACGCCTGGCGGCCAGATCGCCTATCGCTGGGCCCTCACACCTGTGGATCGCCGGGCCGGCGGCGCAAAATCCGGAACCGGCGTTACCGGCCCCGAGCGGGACTATACCGCAAAAGTCGATGCGACGGGCCTGGACGCCGGGCGCGCCTACACCTTCACCTTCGAGGCCGAAGGCGTGACGTCGCCGACCGGTCGCACGATGACGCTGCCGGCCGGGCCGACCAAGGATGTGGTGTTCGCCGTGGCGTCCTGCTCGCTCTATCCGCAGGGCTATTTCAACGCCTACCGCGCCATGGCCGACCTGCCGCGCCTGGATCTGGTGCTGCACATGGGTGACTACATCTATGAGTACGGCGGCCCGGGCACCTATGGCATGGATTCCGCTGTGGCCAAGGATCGGCCGCACGCCCCCGCGCACGAGATCCTGAGCCTCGCCGACTATCGCCAGCGTCACGGTCAGTACAAGTCCGACCCGGACCTGCAGGCCGCCCATGCCCGCGCCGCATGGATCGTCGCCTGGGACGACCATGAGACCACCAACGACAGCTACGCCACCGGCGCCCAGAACCACCAGCCTGCCACCGAAGGCGACTGGACGGCGCGCAAGGCCGTGGCGCTGAAGGCCTACTACGAGTGGATGCCGATCCGCGAGCCGAAGCCCGGCCAGTCTCTGGCCGAAGCCGCCGCGCGCAGCTTCAAGGTGGGCGATCTGGCCCAGATCATCATGCTGGAAACCCGTCTGACGGCCCGGGACAAGCAGCTGACCTATGACAACGACATGCCGATGGCGGACGGCAAGCCTGACTTCGCCGCCTTCCGGACCAAGCTGTATGATCCCGCCCGTCGCATGATGGGCCTGGCGCAGGAGGCCTGGCTGGCCGGCGAGTTGGCCGGCTCGGTCAAGGCCGGCCACGCCTGGCAAGTGATCGGCACCGGTGTATTCATGGCGCGGGTCAAGATCCCGGACCCGGCCAAGGACTTCCCCGCCGATGCGCTGTCCTCTCTGGACGAGGCGGCAAGGGGCCGCTTGCGTCGCTGGGGCGCCCTGGCGGGCCAGCCCTATGGCCTGGATATGTGGGACGGCTATCCCGTCGACCGCGAGCGGGTCTACGACATGATTAAGCAGGCTGGCGCGCGGCCGATCGTGGTCTCCGGCGACAGCCACGCGTTCTGGGCCAATGAACTGGCCGACGCTTCTGGCAAGCGCGTGGCCTGCGAGTTCGCGGGCACCTCCATCACCAGCCCCGGCGGCGGCGACGCCTTCAAGACTTTTGATATCGGCGCGGTGTTCGCCAAGGTCAGCGATGAGGTGGTCTACAACGACCAGTCCTCGAAGGGCTTTGTGCTGGTGACCCTGTCGCGAGATGCGGCGCGGGGCGATCTGGTGGCGGTCTCGACCATCGTCGACAAGGCGTTCACCGTCCGGACCGCGAAAAGCTTCCAGGCCACGCCGGAGGGCAAGGGGATCTCGGGGCTCAAGGAGATCTGAGCGCGACGATCCTCGACAGGCTCTCTGGTGATGTCGGCCGGGCGATGGTTCGGCCGGCAGCCAGGTGGCCTCAGCGCGTGCGGCGGATTTGCGCCAGTTCCTCTGCCAAGCTGCGGATTTCCTCGATGACCTTTTCGGCGTTGGCCCTCATCGCCGTCACGGTCGACTCGTCCATGGGGCCGGCTGTCAGATTGAGACGGGTTGTCCGGGATCCGGGTTGAATCTCGAAGGTCTCGGAAAAGGCGCCGCCCTCGGCCGGGCCGTACTCATCATAGTCGAACTGCAGTAACCGGTCCGGCTCATAGGCAGCAATTCGGCCCGACGCCCGAACCCTACCGTTGGAAGTCTTCCATGTGACCTTGTCGCCGGCTTTCCACGTGGTCTGGATCGATAGCCCGTCGACGTACGCCGCCGCCCATTCCTTGACGATTTCATTGGTGGTCAGAATGCGCCACACCTCCTGGGCCGGGGCAGCAATCTCTCGGGAGCACTTGAGCGTCGGCATGAGGTTTCTTTGTCTACGAGCACCAAATGATCGGGCGACCAGAAGGTTTCGCAATACGGATGTGCTCCGGTTAACGCGAGGTTGAGCCCGGCCTGCAGACCGCAGTCGATCAACCCGCTCAACCAACCGCCGCAAGGCGCGGCGCGGCGCCATTGGCCTCGCGCAGCATGGCTTCCATCTCATCGGCCGGCATCGGGCGTGCGAAGAAGTAACCCTGCATCCGGTCGCAACCGGCGGAACGCAGGAACAGTGCCTGCGCCTCGTGTTCAACACCCTCGGCGATGATGCGGACACCCAGCGACCGGGCGGCATGCAGCATGGAAGCCACCAGTTTCGATACGCGTGGGTCGCGTCCAACATCGTCAATCAGCGAGCGATCCAGCTTCACCGTCTGGATCGGCAAATGCATCAGGGCGCGCAGGTTCGAATACCCTGTGCCAAAGTCGTCAAGGGCCACGTTCACGCCTCTGGACGCCAGCCTCTCGATGTGGCGGCGCGCCAGGGCCATATCCTGCAGCAGGAAGGTCTCGGTTATCTCGACGGTGAGCGCCGTGGCCGGGAGCGCAGTCTGACCCAGCCGCTTGATAAGCTTTCGCGAGAAAGCCGGATCCAGCAGATCTCTCGGTGAGACGTTGCACGACACCACCTCGATCAGATCATCGGCGACCCAGGGCGCGGCGCGGGCGCAGGCGGCCTCGAAGATGGCCTCGTCGATAGCTTTGATCAGGCCAAGTTCCTCCGCCATCGGCACAAAGGCGGCGGGCGAAAGAAGTCCATGGTCCGGGTGTCGCCAGCGGGCGAGAACCTCGACGCCGACCATTCGGCCGGTCATGGAATCAATGATCGGCTGGAACCATGGCTCGATTTCTCCGGCCGGTATGGCGCGGCGGAGCTCCGCCTCCAGGGTACGGCGACGCAGGCTCTCGTTGCGCAGGTCGGCGTCGAACACCGAGCATCGACGGCCCCCCAGTGTCTTTGCGCGATAGAGCGCCATGTCGGCGAACCGTTGCAGGTCGCCCGCGTCCTGCGCGTCGCGGGGATAGAGGGCCACGCCGACCGAGCCTGCCGGGACCACCGCGCGCCCGTAAATCGTCTGGGGCAGGGTCAACAAGGCGATCAGCCGGGCTGCCCGCCCCGAGATATCGGTGTCGTTGGTGATCAGGGCGAACTCATCTCCGCCCAGACGCGCCACCAGTTCGCCGGGCCGGGCCTCGGCGCGCAGGCGCTCGCCCAGTTCGGCCAGCAACTGGTCGCCAGCGTGGTGCCCCAGGGTGTCGTTGAGGTTCTTGAAGCGATCCAGATCAATGATGAACAGGGCGACCTGCGCCCCGCTATCGCGGGCCGCCTCGAGACGCTCGCAAAGCCCGGACGTAAAGGCGCCCCGGTTTACCAGGCCCGTCAGCGAATCGGTCTGCGCCAGCCTGAGCGTCAGCTCACGCTCGGCCTCCAGTTCCGCGACGCGTGCGGCGAATTCAGTCAGGTGATCGGCAAGTTTCGGCACAGGGGGCGATCTGGGGTCCAGCACAAGACCCCAGCTTCGCCGATCGAGGCGAACGCCGGGTTAAGCGACAAGGTTTATGCGCGTTAGGCTACCGGCCCCGCCGTCAGGCCTTGGCCGGAGCCTCCTCAGGCTCCTCAATCTGGCCTTCCCACTTGGCCACCACCGCCGAGGCGACCGTGTTTCCGATCACATTGGTGGCGGATCGGCCCATGTCGAGGATGTGGTCGACGGTCAGGATCAACAGCAACCCCGCCTCCGGCAGATCGAAGTAGGCGAGGGTCGCGGCGATGACGACCAGTGAGGCCCGAGGCACGCCCGCCATGCCCTTGGACGTGACCATCAACAAGCCCAGCATGGTCACCTGCTGGGCGATGGACATCTCGATGCCATACACCTGGGCGATGAACAGGGTCGCGAAGGTGCAGTACATCATCGACCCGTCGAGATTGAACGAATAGCCCAGCGGCAGCACGAAGCTGGCCACCTTGCGCGACACACCCCATTGCTGGAGCGCATCAAGGGTTCGGGGATAGGCAGCCTCCGACGATGCAGTGGAGAAGGCGAGCAGAGTTGGCTGACGCACCGCGGCGATCAGTTTCAGCGCCCTCGGGCCGATAATGATCACAGCGGCGCCGATCAGCAGCGCCCAGAGGATGCCCAGCGACAGGTAGAAGCCGCCTATGAATTTCACATAGGTCCAGAGCACCTCGATCCCCTGGGTGGCGATCGTTGCGGCCAGGGCGGCGAAGATCGCCAGCGGCGCCGTCGTCATGACGTAGCCGGTAACCTTCAGCATGATCTGGGCGACCTGTTCGACCAGGGCCAGCACCGCCGGCGCCTTGTCGTCGATGGCTGCGACGGCGGTGCCCACGAACACAGAGAACACCACGATCTGCAGGATCTCGTTGTTGGCCATCGCCTCGACGATGGATTTCGGCACCAGGTGGGTGATGAAGTCGCGCAGAGTGAACTTGGCCGTGTCGACGGCCGCACCGGTAGTGCCCGCATCCGGCAGGGTGAGGTTGAGGCCTGTGCCCGGCTTAAGGATGTGGACCATGATGAGGCCGATGGTCAGCGAGACGATGGAGGCGGTGATGAACCAGCCCATTGTCTTGACGCCGATCCTTCCGACGGCGCCGGCGTCTTCCATGTGGGCGATCCCGGCCACCAGGGTGGCGAACACCAAGGGCGCAATGATCATCTTGATCAGGCGCAGGAACACATCGGTGATGATCGTCAGGTTGTCCGCGACGGCGGCGGCGCCCTCGGTCGGCATCGTGACGTTGACGATCCAGCCGACCAGCACCCCAAGGATCATGGAGCCGACGACGAAGTAGGTGAACAGACGGTTCATTTGGCCCCCGGGGGAAACGCACTTGCACCCTTGTCGCCAAGATCGGAGGCCTCGTCCAGCAGGACGCGCTCGCAAGCGTCACACAGAGGCGCTATATTGCCCCGGATGAACAAGACAAACGCAGCCGACATCGTTGATCGGCTAGAGACTGAATACCGCCAAAGCGTCGAGTCTCTCAGCAGCGCCCTCAAGACCTTCCTGGCCGGGGGCCCCGCGCCGGATCCCTCAGCCCACCTTGCGGGGGCCTATGTGTATCCTGAGTTGCGCCTGACCTGGCCGCCAGGGAAGCCCTTCCCCCGTATCAGCCGGGCCTATGCCCGGATCGCAGCACCCGGGCGTTACGCCATCACCGTCACCCGGCCGGAACTCTATCGCGACTATCTGATCGAACAGCTGTCACTGCTGCAGGAGGATTTCGAGGTCGAGTTGGACGTGGGTCGTTCCACCCAGGAGATACCGTTTCCCTACGTTCTGGATCCGGCCGACATCGCCAAGGCCGACGTCAGCTCCATAGAGATCGGCCAGCACTTTCCGACCACGGAACTGGCGTTCATCGGTGACGAGATCGCTGACGGAGCCTGGATCGGCGCGGAAGACGAGGCCCGTCCGCTGGCGCTTTTCGACGGACTGCGGACCGATTTCTCGCTGGCGCGCCTGGCCCACTACACTGGTACGCCGGCCGAACACGCCCAGCAGTACATCCTGTTCACCAACTACCACCGCTATGTGGATGAGTTCGTGAGTTGGGCCGCAGCCCAGTTGAAGGCGGGCGGCCCCTACACCGCCTTGTCGGCGGCGGGCCACGTGATGATCACCGCCGATACGCCCGACCCAGAAGGCGCCGTCGCCGCAGGGACATGGCGCAAACATCAGATGCCGGCGTATCACCTCATGGCGCCCGGACGGGCGGGCATTACCCTGGTCAACATCGGCGTCGGCCCGTCCAATGCCAAGACCGTGTGCGACCATCTGGCGGTGCTCCGGCCCCAGGCCTGGCTGATGATCGGCCACTGCGGTGGCCTGCGCGGCTCGCAGAAGATCGGCGACTACGTCCTTGCCCACGCCTACCTCCGCGACGACCATGTGCTGGACAAGGTGCTGCCGCCGGAGATTCCGATCCCGCCGCTGGCAGAAGTCCAGGTGGCGCTGAACGGCGCCGCCGAGCGGATCACCGGAGAGACCGGCGATGTGCTGAAGCGCCGCCTGCGCACCGGCACGGTCGTCTCGACCGACGACCGCAACTGGGAGCTCAAATACTCATCCAGCGCGCTGCGCTTCAACCAGAGCCGCGCCGTGGCCATCGACATGGAAAGCGCCACGATCGCCGCCCAGGGCTATCGCTTCCGGGTGCCGTACGGGACCTTGCTGTGCGTGTCGGACAAACCGCTGCACGGCGAAATCAAGCTCCCTGGCCAGGCCAACGCCTTCTATGACCGCGCGATCGCCCAGCATCTGCAGATCGGCCTTGAGGCCATCGATCTGTTGCGGGCCGAAGGTTCAAGGCTGCACTCTCGCAAACTGCGCAGCTTTGATGAGCCGCCGTTCCGGTAAGTGCGACGCCCGATTAGTGTACCGAAACTTCTGCCCAACCGGGATACCGAACTGACCATGACCCGACACATCCCCTTTGACGGCATCGAAAACTTCCGTGACTTCGGTGACTACGCCGCCGGCCAACGGCGGTTGAAGCGTGGCCTGCTTTATCGCGCGGCCAACCAATCCCGCGCCACCGACGCAGATCTTCAGAAGCTTGCCGATATGGGCCTGTCGGTGATCGTCGACCTGCGCCGGTCCAATGAACGCGAGCGCGAGCCCAGTCGGCGGTGGGACGGGTTCTCCGCCCAGGTCATCGAAAATGATATCGGGCAGGAAGCAGCCGATGAGTGGTCTACCTTCATTGCGTCGTCTGACCTGAGCGTCGATTCGTTTCACGCCTACATGCGCGACTACTATCGGGCCGCGCCCGGCCAGCGTCGCCACATTGATCTCTACACCCGCTACTTCCAGGCTTTGGCCGAAACCACAGGCCCGATCCTGGTGCATTGCGCGGCAGGCAAGGATCGCACCGGCATCATCTGCGCGTTGACCCATCATGTGGCCGGCGTCCACGACGACGACATCATCCAGGACTATCTGCTCACCAACAATCACGAGCGCATGGTGGAGCGCCTGCCCGTCATGCGCGAGCACGTAACCCAGGCATCGGGTGGGCGGGAGCCTTCCGATGAGGCCTTGTTGACCGCCATGCGCGTCGAGGCGGAATATCTGGAGGAGGCGTTTCAGGTAATGCGCCGCGACCACGGCTCGCTGGATGGCTATCTGGACCAGGCGCTGGGGCTGACGCCGGCCCTGCGCGAACGCATCCACGACCGCTTGCTGGCCTGATCTGGTTGCCATCGGGGCCCCTGGCGTCCTAAGCACCCGGCCTCTGATCAACGGGGAGCCGTCATGCAATCCTTCCAGCCGCCGCGCCGGGTCCTGATGGGGCCGGGCCCGTCCGACGTCAGCCCGCGGGTGCTGGCCGCCCTGGCGCGGCCGACCATCGGCCATCTGGACCCCGAGTTCCAGACGCTGATGGAGGAGATCAAGGCGGCCCTGCAACGGGTGTTCAATGCGCCGGATCACGCCTGTGTGCCGCTGCCGGCCCCCGGAACCGCCGGCATGGAAGCCGCCATGATGAACCTGCTGGAGCCCGGCGACCGCTGTGTGGTCGCGATCAACGGCGTGTTCGGCGGGCGCATGGCCGACATGGCAGGACGCGCGGGCGCCACGGTGGTCACGATCGAGCATGAGTGGGGCCAGCCGGTCGATCCGGCGCGGGTCGAGGCCGCCCTGGCCGAAGCACCCACCAAGGTCCTCGCCTTTGTACATGCCGAAACCTCCACCGGGGTTCGCAGCGACGCAGCGGCACTGTGCGGCCTGGCCCGCAGGCATGGCGCGCTTTCCGTCGTGGACTGCGTGACCTCGCTGGGCGGCATCGCGGTGGACGCCGCGGCCTGGGACGCTGACATCCTCTATTCCGGCACGCAGAAATGCCTGTCCGCTCCTCCCGGCCTATCGCCGATTGCGATCTCGAAACGCGCCCAGGCCGCAATCACCGGACGCAAGGAAAAGGTCCGGAACTGGCTGCTCGATTTCAACCTGCTGATGGCCTACTGGGGCGGCGACGGCGGTCGGACCTACCATCACACAGCACCGATCAATGCCCTCTATGGGCTACACGAGTCGCTGGTGGTGCTGTTTGAGGAAGGCCTGCAGGCTTCCACTGTTCGTCACGCCCGCACCCATGAGGCGCTTGCCGCGGGCCTGGAGGCCGCCGGTCTGAAGCTGCTGGTCGATCCGAAGTGGCGGTTACCGCAACTGAATACGGTGCTCGTGCCCGAGGGCGTCGACGAGGCGGCGGTTCGCGCCCATGTGCTGAAGACCTGGGATCTGGAAATCGGTGCGGGTCTCGGCCCACTCAAGGGCAGGGTCTGGCGGATCGGACTGATGGGAGCCTCTGCGACCCCCTGGCATGTGCGCCTCTGCCTGACGGCGCTCTGTGAGGCATTGGCGGCCCAGGGCGTGAACGTGGATCGCGCAGCCGTTCTGGCGGCCATGGACGCAAGTCTCGCGGCATAGTCGGCCGGGCGGCCCTGTCCCGTTCCTTATCCCCCTCGACAGACGAGGGCCGCCCGCTACGGTGAGCGTCAAGGTCGCCGCGGCATGAAGCGGCGCCGGGGGAAATCCAGTGACAGACACCGCCGCCGCGCCTGACCGCAGCCCGGACACGAAGCTCAATCGCGGGGGCGTCTCCTGGGCCATCTTCGAGGGCGGACAAAGCCCGTTCGTCATCCTGATTATCATCTACATTTTTATGCCCTACGTCGCGGGCGCCATGGTCGGCGACGCGGTGCGCGGCCAGGAGATCATCTCGCAGTGGCAGCAGTGGTCGGGCTGGGCGGTGATGGCCACGGCGCCGTTCCTCGGCGCATCCATCGACAAGCTGGGACAACGCAAGGGGATGCTGGGCGTGATTGTCGCCCTTATGATCCCACTGACCGCTGCCCTCTGGTGGGCCAAGCCGGACGGCACAGGCCTGACTGTGGCCATGACGATGCTGATCGCCATGACGGTGCAGGTGCTCTTCAATTACGCCGGGATCCTGCAGAATTCGCTGTTGATCAGGGCAGCGGGTCTGGCCAACGCGCACAAGGCCTCGGGACTGGCCCTGTCGCTGGGCAACCTGTTTTCGGTCCTGGCGCTCGCGTTCACCGCCTGGGCGTTCGCCCTTCCCGGGGTGGTGGACTGGCCCTGGGTGCCAGCGGCCCCGCTGTTCGGCCTGGATCCTGAGACAAATGAACCCCAGCGAGTTGTAGCGCTGATGTCGGCGGGCCTGATGTTGCTGGGCGCGATCCCGCTCTTCCTGTTCACGCCGGACGCGCCGCCGACAGGTATCCGCCCCTTGCGGGCGGTCACGGAAGGGGCCGTAGAGCTCTGGAGGATGCTGAGGGCGATCACCCACTACCGTGACGCGGCCATCTATATCGGCTCGCGAATGTTCTTCGTGGACGGCATGAATGGGGTGCTGGTCTATGCCGGGGTCTATGCTGTGGGCGTCATGAAATGGGGCGCCCTGGAGATGTTGGGCTACGGCATCCTTCTTAGCGTCGTGGCGGTACTGGGCGGCTATGTCAGTCGCTGGCTGGACGCCGGTATCGGTCCCAAGAACGCGCTGAGGATCGAGATTTCGATGTCGATGCTGGGGCTGGCCGCCATGCTGGGGATGCGGCCCGACCTGATCCTCTTCTTCTGGCCCTACGATCCGTCGGCCCATGGGCCGCTCTGGAACGGACCCGTCTTCACCCATATGCCCGACGTCGTGTTCATCCTGATCGGCTTTGTGAATGCCATTTTCATCACCGCCCAGTACGCCTCCAGCCGCACATTGCTGACGCGCCTGACACCACCCGAGCAAACGGGGACCTTCTTCGGCGTCTATGCCCTGTCCGGCGTGGCTACAGCCTGGCTGGCTCCAACGATGGTCAACCTTGGCACGCGCGTCACCGGCACCCAGCAAGGGGGATTCGCCATGCTTCTGATCTTGCTGATGATCGGTCTGGCGGGTTTGTCGTTCGTGCGAGGTGGCGGAAGGGGCCACCACTTTCAGGCATGACCGGCCGTTGCCCGGGATCTGAATTCGACCCATGGTTTACAGCAATTAAGGGTTAGCGGCCTATAATCATTTACAGATTTTAGGGATGTGACTTTATCTGGACTTAAGTCTGGCGGCGCAGATTGATCGTGTTCTTAGGGGCGAGCAGGCATTCGCTTGAAGCCCCCCACCACCTGCTCGCCAAATAGGAGATAGAGCCCATGTCGAACTTCATGAACCGCTTCCTGAAAGACGAATCCGGCGCCACCGCCATCGAGTATGGCCTGATCGCCGCCCTGATCGCCGTTGTGCTGGTCGGTGCTCTCACTGCGGTCGGCCAAAGCCTCAATACTAACTTTGAGACGATCAGCGATGCGGTCAGCGGCGCCTAAGCCCAGCTTCCACACCTGAAACGGGGCCCCGGCGGAAACGCCGGGGCCCTTTTCTCTGGAACCTTGGCCGCAACGCTCCGTTCATCGACGGCGCGTAGAAGAGGTCGAAACAGGTCACCCGGAATGATGCCCGCCCTCGCCGCCCTCCCCGCCCTGGTGTTTCTCGGCCTGACCCTTACGGCGGCGGTTGAGGATGCGCTGTCCTTCACGATTCCGAACTGGATTTCTGCGGCGCTGCTGGCCGCGTTCCCGCTCGCAGCCCTTGTCGTCGGCATGCCGCTTGCATCCGCAGCAATGAACCTCGGCGTCGGCGCGGCGGTTCTGATCGCCGGAATGGGGATGTTCGCAATGCGCTGGGTAGGCGGCGGCGACGCCAAACTGCTGGCGGCGGTGTGCCTCTGGCTAGGCCTGCCGGCCCTCGGCCTGTTCCTGCTGGCCACGGCGATGGCGGGTGGCGGGCTGGCTATCCTGCTGATGACCCTCAGATCTGCGCAAGTGCGCCCTCTGATTCTGGTCAGCCCCCGCTGGGTCTCCAGGCTGGCCGACCCGGGCGAGGGCGTGCCCTACGGCGTGGCGATCGCCATCGGTGCTCTGGTGGCTTTCCCGCAGACCCTGTTCGGCGCCGGTCTCGGATTCTAGGGTGACAGCATGAGCGACGTGATCCTTGAAACCTTCGACGGCCCGACCGTCCCGATCCATGCCCTGACCGAGGCCGAGACGACGGCGGCTCTGGCGACCGACGCGTTTGTCGCCGCCCTGGCCCGCACCGCCGACTTCAAGGGCAAGACCGGCCAGTTGCTGCTGGTTCCCGATGCGCAAGGCGCACTCGACCGTGTGCTGTTCGGCGCCGGCGACGCCCAGCATCCGACCGTCTATCGGGCTCTACCGGCGAAGCTGCCGCCCGGCGTTTACCGGATCGCCGCCCGGCCGCACGGCGTCACCCCCGACCAGATCGCGCTCCATTTCGCCTTGGGGAGCTATCGGTTCGACCGCTACAAGACACCTGGCGCAGAGCAGCCCCGACTGGTCGCCGAGGGCGCCGACGCTGCTGAAGTCCGACAGGTCGCCCACGCCTGCGCGCTGGCCCGCGATATGATCAATACGCCCGCCAACGACATGGGCCCGCGCCAGATGGAAACCATCGCCCGCGAGATTGCCGAGCAACATGGCGCCCGGATCAGCGTGGTCGAGGGCGAAGCCCTTCTCATCGAAAATTACCCCGCTGTGCATGCTGTGGGCCGGGCCGCCGATCCATCCCGCGCGCCGAGGATGATCGAGATCAGTTGGGGCGAGGGTGACAAGCCGCTCGTGTGCCTCGTGGGCAAGGGCGTGGTGTTCGACACCGGCGGGCTGGACATCAAGCCCTCGGCCGGCATGCGCAACATGAAGAAGGATATGGGCGGCGCCGCCCACGTGCTGGCGCTGGGTCGGATGATCATGACCGCGAACCTGCCGGTGCGCCTGTCGATCCTGGTTCCGGTGGTGGAGAACGCCATCTCGGGCGACGCGATGCGCCCGGGCGACATTCTGGCCTCCCGCAAGGGTCTGTCGATCGAGGTGGGCAACACCGACGCCGAGGGCCGCCTGATTCTGGCCGACGCCCTGACACGGGCCAGCGAGCTGGAGCCGGCGCTGACCATCGACATGGCCACCCTTACCGGCGCCGCCCGCGTGGCGCTGGGCCCGCAACTGCCGCCCTACTTCACTGATGACGAAGACCTGGCCGCCGATATCGAGGCCGCCGCACGCGCGGAGTGGGATCCATTGTGGCGCCTGCCGCTGTGGAAAGCCTACGGCGACGCACTCGACTCAGATGTTGCTGGCATCAAGAATGATCCCGACGCCTGGGCCCAGGCCGGTGCGGTGACGGCAGCGCTATTCCTGCAGCGATTTGCGCCAAAGGGCGCCTGGGTGCATCTGGACGTCTTCGCCTGGAACCCTCGTGCCCGGCCGGGCTATGCGGCCGGCGGCGAGGCCCAGACAATCCGGGGCCTCTACCGGATGATCCGGGAACGGTTTGCGTGAAGCACGACCCCCGCATCACCCCCTGTCGCGACGGTATCGCAGCACGCTGGCTGGAAGGCGTACTGGAGGCCGAGGTCTATCTCGACACCCGAATCATGACCTGCACCGCGCCAGCGGCTGCCATCCGCAGCGCGCCCGACGCCGAGAGCGAACAGATGGATCAGCTTCTGTTCGGCGAGGGGTTCGAGGTTCTGGAGGAAGAAGGCGTCTGGCGTCTGGGTCAGTCGCTGCGTGACGGATATGTGGGCTTCGTAGAAGCCGCCCTGCTGGCGCCGGCTGGATCTTGGCCCACCCATCGGGTCGCGGCCATCCGCACCTACGCCTTCTCCGGACCCAGCATCAAGACACGTT
>CAIVVM010000062.1 GCA_903909375.1 uncultured Alphaproteobacteria bacterium | reverse complement strand
GACCTGCTCGAAGTCCTCCCAGATGAGGTCGCGATAGGGTCCGGCGGAGCGGACCTCGTCGTAGAGCGCCAGCAGATCGAAGGGTTCGGAGACCGCGCACCCCATGACGTGTTGCGCCAGAACGTCCAGCGCGCCCACCCGGGCCGGGTCGCCGTCCAGCCGGTTCTCGGCGATGGCTTCGCGCGCGGCCTGGCACTCCAACATTTCAAACCGGTTGGCCGGCACGAACAGCGCGCGTGATGGCTCGTCCAGCCGATGATTGGCGCGTCCGATCCGTTGTACCATCCGCGATGCGCCCTTGGGGCTGGCCAGCTGGATCACCAGGTCCACATCGCCCCAGTCGATTCCAAGATCCAGAGTTGAGGTGCAGACCACGGCGCGAAGCTCGCCCCGGGCCATGGCCGCCTCCACCTTGCGGCGCTGCTCGGCTGCCAGGCTGCCGTGATGCAGGGCGATGGGCAGGCTGTCGTCGTTCAGCCGCCAGAGTTCCTGAAACGCGAACTCCGCCTGAAACCGCGTATTGACGAACACCAGCGCGATCCGGCTCTTTCTGATCACCTCATAGACTTCGGCCATCGCGTGTTTGGCGGTATGCCCCGCCCACGGCACCCGGCCTTCCGACAACAGCATGTCCACAATGGGCTGCGCGCCGGCCGGCCCACGGACGAGGTCGATCTCCTTTGTTCCTCCCCCATCGGGGGAGGGGGACCGCGAAGCGGGGGAGGGGGCCAGCCCCAGGCTCGGCGCGCCCCACATGCTCCCTTTGTTCGCGTCAAGGCGATCCCCCTTTTCCGGCGAGGGAGGAGCAAGGCGGGTGTCACCCCCCACCACCTCAACCGCCCGATGGTTTCCCATCCAGGCCTTGATCACCTCGGGATCGTCCACCGTCGCGCTCAGCCCGACGCGGCGCATCGCCGGCGCCAGAACCTGAAGTCGCGCCAGATCCAGCGCCAGCAGGTCGCCGCGTTTCGATGAATGCAGGGTGTGGATTTCATCCAGGATCACGCAACGCAGGTTTTCGAAGAACAGCCGTGCTCCTTCCCAGGCGCACAGCAAGGCCAGCTGTTCGGGCGTAGTCAGCAGGATGTCGGGGGGTTTGATCCTCTGGCGTTGGCGGCGCGCGATGCCGGTGTCCCCGGTGCGGCTCTCAGCCACGATCTTCAGGCCCATCTCGGCGATAGGCGCGCCCAGGTTTCGCTCCACATCCACCGCCAGCGCTTTCAGAGGTGAGATGTAGATGGTGTGAAGGCCTCTTGGCGTATTGGCGGGGGGCCTCTGCGACAGGTCGATCAGACTGGGCAGAAACCCTGCCAGCGTCTTGCCGCCGCCGGTGGGCGCGATCAGCAGGGCGTCACGGCCCTCCTTTCCCTTGGCCACCATCTCCAGCTGATGTGAGCGCGCGGTCCAGCCGCGCCCCGCGAACCAGTTCCGGAACACAGGCGGCAAGAGGTCGTCGGCAGGTCTGGCGGCGTCAGCCATACGCCATCTATATCACGTTCACTTTCCGTTTCACTGGTGTTGGTCGCGGATTCGGGTTGAGTAACGCCCATGAGGAACAGTCTCGCCGCCCTGGTCGCAACCCTGCTCTGCGCCTGCTCACCGCCTTCCGCCAGCGTCGGCGCACCGGTCCCCCCAACCGTCCGCGATCCGGCAGGGTTCCCCGCCGCAGACCGTCCCGTCGCGGGCATCGTTTCACCGGAGTGGTCCAGCGGCCCCGACCGGGACGCCGCTGATGAATCCGGGCAGTTGATCCGTGCCCTGGGCATCCGAAAAGGCATGGTGGTGGCCGATATCGGTGCAGGGTCGGGGTACCATACCCTGCGGCTGTCGCCCGCCGTCGGACCGCAGGGCCTCGTCTATGCCGAAGACATCGTGGAGGCCTATGTCGCGGGCCTCCGCCGCGAGGCCGAACGCCGCAAGCTTGCCAACGTCCGGATCGTCATCGGGACCGCCGACGATCCGAAGCTACCCGCGGCGACTATGGACCGTGCGGTGCTGGTCCACATGTACCATGAGATCGAGAGCCCTTACGCCCTGCTCTGGAACCTGGCGGGCGCCATGAAGCCCGGTGGTCTTGTTGGCGTCATCGACCTTGATCGGAAAATCGAGAACCACGGTACGCCGCCGGCCCTGCTCAGGTGTGAGTTTGAAGCCGTGGGATACCGCCGGGTCTCCCATATCGATATGGCCGGCGGAACCGGCTACATCGCCATCTTCGAGGCGCCGAAGGCTCGCCCGAAGCCGACCGACATCAAACCCTGTCGGGCCAAGCCCTAAGCTGCGCGCGGTGAATCCCATACGCCGTCCCAGTCGGTCGCAGGCGGTTCGCTGACCAGGATGCGGCAGCGTTCCAGCATCAGGGCGGCGGGCCGGTCGCCCGGCGCCACGAGGAGGGTAGCCTCGAACGCCGCCACCGCATCTGCCCAGCGGCCTTCCGCCATCGCCGTCCGCCCCTCGGCATAGGTCGTAACCGCGGCCTGGCTCAGCGGCGCCTCGGCCGTGACCACCTGGAAAATCTTGGAGGGTTGGGTGCGGCCCCGCACCCGGATGGTGTCAAGTTCGCGCAGGCGGTGGGCGCCGCCGACCGCTCTGGCCGTGTCTTCACAGATTACAATGCCCACGCCATAGGTCTTGGTGATCTTCTCGAGACGCGAGGCCAGGTTCACCGAGTCCCCGATCACCGTGTAGTCCATGCGTTTTGGCGAGCCGATGGTGCCGGCCACCACCTCGCCGCTGGCGATGCCAACGCCCAGCCTGAGGTCGATGCCGCCGCGCGCCGCGCGCCGGGCATTGATCGCCACCAGCATCGCCGACATCGCCACCGCGCTGTCGACCGCGTTCAGCGGGTCGCGATCCGAGGAGATCGGCGCCCCATAGACAGCCATGAGGGCGTCGCCCATGAACTTGTCCAGAAGCCCGTCCGCCGCCGCTACCGCCTCGAACAGGTCGGTGAAAATCTCGTTCAGCATGTCGACGGTGTCGCGTGGCCCCAGTTGCTCGGCCATGCCGGTGAAGTTGCGGATATCGGCGAACAGCACGCTGGCCTGACAGGCGGCGCCGAACAGGAGTTCATCCTCCCGGCCCATGATCTGGTCGACCACGTTCTGGGTCATGAAGCGGCGCATGGCGCCCTGCATGCGTTTACCCTCGCTGATGTCTTCCACGATGATCAGCAGGCCGGATTGCTCCGCGTCATCCGCCATCAGGGGCACGATGGAGATGTTGGCCGAGATGGTGTCGCCGCGCAGGGTCCGGACGTCGGCATCCAGCAGGGTCTTCGGTCGCCCTGTGGCCGCGACCGCTGCGATCTCGTCAGGTAGCCAGGGATTGTTGGCGATCAGGGTGTCGCGCGTCCCCGGCGCGCCGGCGGCCTCGGGCTCGACCCCGAGGATCTGGCACGCCGCGGCATTCAGCTTCGCTACATTGGCCTCGCGATCGAGGGTAACCACACCGGACGACATCGAACGCAGGATACTGTCGTTGTAGTTTCGTTCAGACGCCACCTCGGCGAACAGGGTAGCGTTCTCGATGGCCACAGCCGCCTGGGCGGCAAACGACATTATCCTGGCGACGTCCGCTTCGTCGAAGGGTTCGCCGTCGATCCGGTTGAAGGCCTGCATGACACCCAGCTTGCGGCCGTCGCGGGTGATAATCGGGGCGGAGAGCACCGCACGGGTCCGGTAGCCGGTGGCCTGGTCGATGTCCTGGTTGAAGCGGGGATCGGCGTAGGCGTTGGTTACATTCACGGCCAAACCGGTGGAAAAACAGTCGCCTGCCAGCCCCGAGCCGACCGGAAAGCGGATCTCCCGGCTTTCGACACCCTCGGCCACGATCGACCACAACTCGTTGGTCCGCGCGTCATGCAGGAACAGGGAGCCGCGGTCTGCGTGCAGGATCTGGGAGGTCACGGTCACGATCCGGCGCAGCAGGGCGTTGAGCTCGATCTCGCTGGCGATGGCGATATTCACGTCCAGGAGCTGGCGCAGCTCGTTGTTCGAAGATTCGGCGGAGTCGACCGCGCCGCCCCAGCGCTCGGCCATGATTACGATCTGGCACAGTAGCAGGACCAACATTCCAAGCGGCATCAGGTCGAGGCTTGGCCCCGTTGACGGCAGCAAATTGTTTGCCTTCAGGTCCTGGTAGATCAGCGATCCGAAGCAGACGAGCATCCCGAGCAGGTAGACTGCCGCACCCGGGCGATGGCGCCAGGTCGCCAGCCCGACCTGCCACAGGACATAGGTAAGGACCGCCAGCCGGACCCATACTGACCAGTAGGAAACCATGGCGAGGCCGAAGTTGCCGTCGACCAGGACGCCGACGCAGTAGGCGATGAAATCGACCGCGACCAACGTCTGGATCGACCAGAATGCCCAGCGTCGGTTTTCCTTCGGGAACAGCAGGGCGGTGTAGGCGACAAGCGCTGCCAGGGCGATGACGACCGTCAGGTACTCGACCGTCAGCATCGCAGTGACCGACAGCCCGGGAGCCGCCAGAAGAATCATGTTGTCGTGCGCGAAAATCGACATGACCGGCACGTTCATCAGCGAAGCCAGGCCGAAGCAGAACCAGGCCCGCTCCTGACGTCGGAAGATGAAGATGATCACGCCATAGCAGGCCAGCAGCAGCAGAGAGGTAACCAGCAGCAGGCTTCGCAGCCAGTGCAGCGCAATCCACCGCTCCACGGTCGCTGCCGTTCCAAATAGCGGCGAGCCTGCCATCCCATTGTCCCACTGCCCGAACGTGGAAACATCCAGCGCGAGCTCAAGGGGGCCGCCGTCGGTATCGATGGCCACGTCGTGAGACCGAACGGTCGGGCGGGACGTGGCGGGGGTGACCCCCACCGCGCCACGCTCCGAAAGCACCCGTCCGTTCACACTGACCCGCGAGGCGGTATAGATGGTAGGCACATGCAGGATGTAGCGTCCGGCCTGCAGGCCCGTGATTGTAAGCCGGTAGCTTCCCGCACCCTGGCTGGGCAGGCCCTGGCCGGTATCTGTCCAGCTTCCCGGGGCCTTCACCAGCTGGACAGTCCCCGCCGTGGGGCCGGGCGCGCCGCTCATCCAGACCAGTCGCCACTGTCCGTCAAGCAGGACGGGGGCGGTAAGCGGTCCATGTTCGGAATAGTCCACCTGTCCGCCGACCGGCTTTGGCGCAGCTCGGTCGATATTCTCGACGAACAGCGGCGCCATCAGCAGGCACATCAGGGCGATGACGGCCATCGCAAATCGCAGCCGGGGCCCACGCGCCAGGTTCTGCGCGCGCGGGGCCGTCTGAACCCCGGTCTCTAACGCCTGCGTCACCCCCAAAACCCTCCGCAGGCGTACTATCGCACCGCAGATCGGCGACTGTCACGCGGGCCGTTTGGATCAATTTGTGCTGACCCTGCGTCATGCTCTGTCGGGATTATGGTGCGCGAAACTTTGGGAGGATCGTGATGAAAGACTTCGCCGGAAAATTCGCAGTGGTCACGGGCGGCGGCACGGGCATGGGTCGAGAGCTGGCGCGCCAGCTGATCGCCGAGGGTTGCAGCGTCGCCATGTGCGACGTCTCGATGAAGAACATGGAACGCACCATTGCGCTGGCCCAGGCGGACGGCGTGCCCCAGGGCGCCCGTATCACAGCGCACCTGGCCGATGTGTCCGATGAAGCGCAACTGATCGCCTTCCGCGACGCGGCGCTGGCGGCCCACGACATGGATCGCCTGCATCTGCTCTTCAACAACGCCGGCATCGGCGGTGGCGGGTCGATGATCAACACCGACCGCGCCGAATGGGAACGCACGTTCAATGTCTGCTGGGGCGGGGTCTATCTGGGAGTGCGCACCTTCCTGCCGCTGATGCAGGCTGCGGACGAGGCGCACATCATCAATACCTCGTCGGTCAACGGGTTCTGGGCCAGCCTTGGCCCCCACGTGTCCCACACGGCTTACGCGGCGGCGAAATTTGCAGTGAAGGGCTTCACGGAGGCCCTGGTCACCGACCTGCGGCTTACCGCGCCCCACATCAAGTGTTCGGTGGTAATGCCCGGCCACATCGGCACCGAGATCGTCGCCAACTCCCGCAAGGTGATCGCCGGCACCGACGATGACGCCATGTCGCCCGACGAACTTGCCCGTGCGCGCACCCGCATGGCCGCCGCGGGGATCGACGCCGCCGCGATCCCCGACGCCGGGATCCAGGCCCTGGTCTCCGAACAGGCCCGCCGCTTCCATGACGATGCGCCGATGACGGCCGCCGAGGCCGCGAAAGTCATCCTGGACGGCGTGAAGGCCGACCGCTGGCGCATCCTGGTGGGTGAGGACGCGCACGCGCTTGACCGTATGGTCCGGGCAGATCCGGAACAGGCCTATGAGGCGAGCTTTTATCAGCGCATGGCCACAGAGGCTGGTTGGCGATTGAATGTGGCGGCGGCGTCCGAGGGATAGAGCGCGACAGCTTGAAGCGGATACCGGTTCAGGCGCCTGTCGCGCTCTAAATGTATGAAAACGAGCCTGTCCGTGTCAGCTGATTCCATCTGAAACGGACAGGCTCCAGGGACGTCTTCAGTTTCGCGAAGGGATCACCACTGGCAGCGTCTCGTAGCCTTTGACGAAGGTGGAATAGACCCGCTTCGGCGGGGCGACCACGCGGATTTCGGGGAAGCGCTTCAGGATCTCTTCCCAGATGATGGTCAGCTGAAGCTCTGCCAGCCGGTTTCCCACGCAACGGTGGATGCCGAAGCCGAACGAGATGTGCTGGCGCGGACGTTCGCGGTCAATGATGTAGTCGTTAGGCCGCTCAATGACCTCTTCGTCGCGGTTGCCCGAGACGTACCACATGACAACCTTGTCGCCCTTCTTGATTTGCTTGCCGCGGAACTCATAGTCCTGCAGCGCCGTCCGGCGCATGTGGGCCAGAGGCGTCTGCCAGCGGATGGTTTCCGAGACCATCGAGGGGATCAGTTCCGGATTGGCGCGCAGCTTTGCGTACTGATCGGGGTTCTGGTTCAGCGCCAGGACTGAACCGGAGATGGTGTTGCGGGTGGTGTCGTTTCCGCCCACCGTGAGCAGCACCACATTGCCGAAGAATTCGCGTGGCTCCATGTTCCGGGTTGCCGGGCTGTGCGCCAGCATCGAGATCAGGTCGCCGGTCGGCGGCGCGTTGACCTTGGCGTTCCAGAGTTTGGTGAAATAGGCGTGGTACTCGCCGAAGATCGCCATTTTCTGCTCCAGGGTGTCGATCAGGCCCTGACCAGGCGCGGCGGTGACCACGTCAGACCAGTAGATCAGCTGGCGACGGTCTTCCTGCGGCATGTCGAAGAGGGTGGCCAGCGTCATGCCCGTGAGCTCTTTCGAGACGCGGTCAACCCAGTCGAACTCCTCACCGATCGGCAGGCTGTCCAGAATCTGGCCGGCGCGTTCACGGATCTGCGGCGCCATCAGCGCGAGGTTCATCGGCGAGACCGCCGGCGTTACCGCCTTGCGCTGGACGTCATGCTTCGGCGGGTCCATCGCAATGAACATCGGCAGCGGGTCCATGTTCGACTGCCCGCCCGCAATGGTGATGCCGCCCAACATGTAGTCTGACGAGAACACCTGATGATTGGTGTCGATCGCCATGATGTCGTTGTACCTGGTGATGGACCAGTAGGGCCCCAGTTCGTGCTCGGTGCAGTAGTGGACCGGGTCTTCAGCGCGAAGACGCTCAAAGATTGGCCACATCGCGTCTGCCTGAAACAGCTCCGGCTGCGCCGGGTTCAGTTTTTCCAGAGGTAGCGCATAGGCCTCGGCTCGCGCCGCTTCCAGCCCAGCAATATTTCCGTCCGCCGCCATCGTCATTTCCTCACGTTCGTTATTCGATAGTGAACGCTGATAACCGACATTTTGGAAGAGAAGAATGTCCGGAACCGACTCTTAAGGCTTGGCTTCGATACTGAATTTTCCATTGAGTCGCCGGGGCACAGGTCAGAAATGCAACGTCACATCGAACCCCGTCGCCGCTCTCTCTCGCGTCGACATCTGGTGCTTGGCCTGGGCGCGGGCCTGTTGGCGACCGGGGCTGCCATTGCTCAGGAGGCCGAGGAAGCCGCTGGCCGCAATGCTGCGCCCCGCAAACCTGCCCCGCGCCGTTCGCGGGCAGCGCCCAGACCCACCGCCAAACCCGCGACGGCTCCGGCTCCGGCGCCCGCAGCGTCGCATGCCGCAGCATCCGTCAGCCCGGAGGAGGCCATGGCCCGCCTCGTCGCCGGCAACGAGCGCTATGTGTCCGGCTTTTCGGCCCACCCCAACAACGACCTGGCGCGGCGCAGCAAGGTGGCGGCGGGCCAGACCCCGTTCGCCACGATCCTGACCTGCGCCGACAGCCGGGTTCCGCCGGAACTGCTGTTCGACCAGGGCCTCGGAGATCTGTTTGTCTGCCGCGTGGCCGGCAATGTGGTGGACGACGCCCTGCTCGCCTCGCTGGAGTATTCAGTCATCCACCTCGGCTCGACCCTGATCATGGTTCTGGGTCACGAGCGCTGTGGTGCGGTGAAGGCCACCATCGACGCGTTGGCGGGTAAGGGAGACCCGGACGACGCCGGCACCAAGATCGGGGCGCTGGCTGCCCTGATAGCGCCGGCCGTGCGTGCGGCGCCTGCCGACGCGCCAGACAAGCTGGATGCAGTTGTCTCGATCAACGCCAGCCATGCGGCGGCCGAGATTTTCGTGAACAGCCCGCCGCTGCGCGCGCGCGTGCTCGCCGGAAAACTGAAGATCGTCGCGGCGCGCTATGATCTGGACGACGGCAAGGTCACCCCCGCGAAGAGCTAGCTGTCAGGTTGCCTTGGCGTGCGCCGGATCTTCAGGCCGGCGCCCCCTCGGCCTCCAGCCGTGTCATCCAGTAGTCCGCATCGAACGACGGATCGCCGCTGAGGTAACGCCACAGCTTCACCCGGTTCACGAATTCCAGTCGCCCGGTGTCCTGCTCGAACCAGGGTTCCGGCGTCATCAGGATCGCCGCGACGCTCTCCGGGTCCGATGGCGTTTTCACATAGAAGATCGGCCGTTGCGGGGCGCGCGGCTCAATCGGCTCAACATCCCAGCGGCGGACCTGCGAGCCCGAGGCGTGCATGCGGATCTTGAACATGTAGCGGGTGCGGTCCGACAGGTTCACGCCGCCGCCGTGCCAGATGCCGTGGTGCAGGAAGAGCAGGGTGCCGGCTTCACAGACCATATGCTGTTGCCCGCGGATGTTCTGGTAGCGGCCCAGCGCCACTTCACTGACCTTGCGCAGGTGGGTGCCGGGGATGAACCGCGTACCGCCCATGGGCCGGGTCACCTTGTGCGGATAGTACATCACCTGCACATCGAAGGCCTGACGTGGGTCGATGGTCGAGTCCTGGTGGGTATGCTGGCTGACGCTCTCGCCGCCCGAGGCCGCGTGATAGGCGGGCGGAAACGTGATGTGTAGAAAGTGGTGGTCGAACACCGGGTCATCGCCCAGCAGGCTTTGCAGCGCCCCGCGCACCAGCGGCAGATCCAGCAACCGCGAGATGGCGCTGCCCTCGGGATAGGTCTGGCTGAGCGGTGTCCCCGCCGACACCTCCGGGATCGCATTGGCCGCCAGCGCCTGGCCATAGGTTTTCATCAGCCGCTCGCCCGGCTTCGGCTCGGCGACCTCGCCGGCCTCGGCCATGAACTGGGCGTTGATGTCGTCCGGCACCACGGCGTCGAAGCGCAGGAAGCCACGGGCCACGAAGCGGGCCATCTGGGCGGAACTGAGCAGGTGCGGGGCCTGGCTCATGGGGTCACCTCAACCAGTTGTTCGAACCAGAACTCATATTTCAGATAGGCGATGTCGAACTCCTCGCCGCGGGCATGCGGATTGAGCTGCGAGGCCTGAAACAACCGCCAGCCATCCTTCAGCGCCGCCAGGCCGGTGGCGTAGGGAACCTCCTCGCTGTCGCCGGCCATATGCAGTTTTTCGCCGGTCCCGTCATAGACGGCCCAGGCGATGGTTGGCGCGTCCAGCGCGCTGTTGGCCAGATAGAGGACCAGGACTTTCTGACGGGTCACGGCTGCTGGCTGCCTTTGCCCGGGGCGAAGTTCAACATGGTGTTCAGAGCCTCCCACGGCACGCTCATATGCAACTGTCCTGCGAATAGCTTGCTCTCGACCTTGTAGCCCGGCGGGCCCGTAAGGGCTGAAAGGCGCGTGGCGAGTTCCGAAGCGTTGTCGACCAAGCGGGCGAACGGGCCGAAGTAAGCGCCGCCGGCCAGGACCAGCGTCGCCAGCCAGGTTACCGTCAGTCGGAACATGGCCTCAGCCCGCCAGGTGTTCGTCGAAGAACCGGGCGATATCCTGAAACGCCACCGCCGACTCCGGCGCGTCAAAGGCGTAGATGTACTCGGCGTGGCTCATGGCTTCATGCACTTCCAGCCGTGCGGTGACACCCGCCGTCCGCATGGCCCGATAGACCCGCACGGTGTCGCTCAGGAGGATGTCGCGTGTTCCGGTGACAAAGACCGTGGGCGGGAAGCCCGAGAACTCCCCGAATACCGGCGACACCAGCGGATGGGTCACGCCCGCCGGTCCGGCATAGAGTTCGGCCATGGCTCGCCCAAAGCCGTCGAAGTTCGAGAAGATCCCGTCCACATGGGCGTTGACCTGATAGCTGTCGCTGGCGCCGGTGAGGTCGGCCCAGGGGGTGCCCAGCGCCAGGGCGCCGGGGAGCGCCTCGCCAAGCTCCTTCAGCTTCAGCGCCAGAGCCAGGGTCAGCCCGCCGCCAGCCGAGGTTCCGAACGCGCCCATGGCTGCGGCCGGGCGATCCGCACGCAGCGCCTGCCAGACGGCTACGGCGTCGTCGACCGCTGCCGGGAAGGGGTGCTCGGGCGGCATCCGGTAGTCCACCGAAATCACCTTCATGCCCGAGTGGTGCGCGCCCAGCACGGCCTCGCCGGTACTGGCCTCGCCGCCATTCAGCGCATAGCCGCCGCCGTGAAAGTGAACCAGCAGCTTGCCCGACTTGGCGGGATCCAGGGTCGAAGGTGTGATCTCGCGCACCGTCACCCCGGCGATCTGGCGCAGTTCGGAGGAGTGCGGGAACATCGCCTTGATCGCGGGCGCCACGCTCAGCGCCTGGGCGTCCATCTGGGCGATTACGGCTTTCCATTCCGTGGCGTTGCCAGGCGCCCAGCCCGCCGGCAGTCCGCCGCCGGCGGCGGCGGCGGCGGCCATCCCCGAGATCGACCGCTGCAGCTGCGGGCTGACAGTGGTGGGCGTTGCAAGCCGCTTGGCGGGAACTTCACGGTGGGTCTGGATCTGGCCGGCGTCGTCCATGGTCGTCTCCTCGTCGCCGCACTCCGGCGGTCAGGTCGACATCGTGGACCGAAGGCCCGGGGTCACGCCAGTGGGAATCGCGCCCGATTCAGATCGGTTCGGCCTGTCGCGCCATCGCCCGCTGGAATGCTGGCCGCTCGGTCAGGGCGTCGAGGTAACGCAGGCAGTTGGGTTTATAGCGCGCATCCAGCTCCAGGGACCGCCCCAGATAGAGCGCGTAGTGAACCGCTATGTCGGCCATGGTGAACCGGTCGGCGCAGAGATAGGACCGGCCATCCTCCAGCGCCGCCTCCACGCTGCGCAGCCGCGACAGGTACCAGACGGAATAGTCCTCCACCGCCTGCGGCAGCCGTCGTTCCCTGGGCTCCAGGCGCGAGTACCGCAGCACGATCGTCTGAGGAAATGTCAGGGTCGCATCGCTTCGGAACAGCCAGTTGATATAGGCGCCATAGTCGGCCTCCGAAGGATCCACCCGGAGCGGCGTCGGCCCATGAGTTTCGGCCAGATAGTGGCAGATGCCGGTCGACTCGGTCAGCGTTGTGGCGCCATCGGTGAGGGTCGGTACGGTCCCCAGCGGGTTGATGGTCAGATAGCCCGGGTAGGTCGAGCGTGGCGGGAAGGCCATGTTGACCAGCTCATAGTCGACGCCCAGTTCCTCCAGCGCCCAGAGGGCCCGCAGCGAGCGCGCATCGCGACAATGATAGAGTTTCATAGGCTGTCCCCCGTGATCCGACGCGACCTGAGCCGGTGGACGTTGCGTCGGTCAAGTCCCGGTCCTGGATCGCGCTTCGGTAACGGCCTTTTCCAGCGCCAACGGCAGGTAACGGTCCAGTTGGGCCAGCACGGCCTGATAGTCGGCCATAGGCTTGCCCCAGGCGTCAGGAACGTCTGTGGCTGTTCCGGTCGCGTAGAGTGAGAGCGTGAAGGTCCTGGGTTGCGCCTGTGGGTAGGCGGCGGCCACGGTCTCGGCATGTTTGGCGGTCATGGTCAGGATCAGATCCGCGAACTTGATGTCTGTTGGGGTAAGCCCGCGCGCCCTGTGCGTCGCCACATCGAACCCGCGCTGCCGCATCAGGATCGCGGCGTTGGCCTCAGGGGCCTCATCGAAAGGATCCACCTCCAGGCCGCGCGAGATTACGGACACATGCAGCCCTCGCCGCCGGATCAGGTCGCGCAGAAGCGTTTCGGCCATCAGGCTGCGACCTGTGTTGCCGGTATCGACGACAGCGATCTTCAAGGGCTCGGCGGCGACCGCTGCCTGTAGAGGTGCGGCCGCGAACCCCACCATCAGCGTCAGAACCCGGCGTCGGTCAGTCATGCATCGCTCCCTGATTACCCCATCCGATCACGCGAGTGGCATCCCGGCTATTCGAATTTAACTTGCGCGACGCCGCTACCTGCGTCGTGATCAGCAAAACGGCGCCTCAAGATGCGTCGTACGGGAGAACGACCATGTCCGACGGCAACACCGAAATCAAAGCCGGGCCTGAGACCGACGTCTACGCCTTGCCGCTTGAGACCCTGCATCCGGCCCAGGCCGACCTGTTCGCGGCCAACGCCATGTGGCCCTATTTCGAGCGCCTGCGCGCCGAGGCGCCGGTCCACTATACGCCCGACAGCGAATACGGCCCCTACTGGTCGATCACCCGCTACAACGACATCATTTCGGTGGACACCAACCACCAGGTGTTCTCCTCGGCCGACGGCATCGCGCTGCAGACCCTCGAGGCCAAGGCCGAGGCCGACAAGCGCCCCCGCGGCTCCAGCTTCATCGGCATGGACCCGCCCGAGCACGACGTGCAGCGCAAGGCGGTCAGCCCCGTCGTCGCCCCCGCCAATCTGGCCGCCATGGCGCCGCTGATCCGCGAGCGCGCCGGCAAGATCCTGGATGGCCTGCCGATCGGCGAGGAGTTCGACTGGGTCGACCTGGTCTCCAAGGAGCTGACGGCCATGACCCTGGCCACGCTGTTCGACTTCCCGCAGGAGGACCGCCGCCTGCTGACCCACTGGTCGGACATGTTCACCAACCAGCCCGGCCATGGCCCGGCGAAGAGCTGGGACCACAAGCGCGAGCAGGCGGACGAATGCTTCGGCCGCTTCACCGAACTCTGGAACGAGCGGGTCAACGCTCCGCCCAAGTTCGATCTGGTCTCGATGATGGCCCACGCCCCGGCCACCCGGAACCTGGCGCTCCGCGACTATCACAGCAACGTCGTGCTGCTGATCATCGGCGGCAACGACACCACCCGGAACACCATCTCGGGCTCGATCTACGCGCTCAACAAGAACCCGGACCAGTACGACAAGCTGCGCGCCGACCCCTCGCTGATTACCGCGATGGTCTCCGAGACCATCCGCTGGCAGACCCCGCTGGCTCACATGTCGCGCACCGCCACCCAGGACTTCGAAATGGGCGGCAAGACGATCAGGAAAGGCGATACGGTCGTCATGTGGTACGTGTCCGGCAACCGCGATGACAGCGTCATCACCGACCCTGAGCGCTACAACATCGAGCGCGAGCGGCCCCGCCAGCACCTCTCCTTCGGCTTCGGTATCCACCGCTGCGTGGGCAACCGCCTGGCTGAACTGCAGCTGCAGATCATCTGGGAAGAGATTCTGGCCCGCTTCCCGGAGGTGCGCGTCGTCCGCGAACCCACCCGCACCCACTCGGCGTTCGTGAAGGGCTACGAGACCCTGCCGGTAATCATCCCCCGTCGGAACTAGGTGGGCGCGGCCTTTCATTGGCGGCGTCAATGAAAGGCATCCGTATGTCTCATCCTGAATATCATTGATCCAGGTCAGGTCGAACCCATCTGCGGCGCTGCGCATCCGCGCAAACGCACATGAACCGACAATCGGAGACCTGATGACCAAGACCCTGCTCGCCGGCGCCCTGGCCGCTGCAATGACCGCTGGCGCGCCTGCCGCCTTCGCCGCGACCAAGTCGTGCCCGACCGTCTCGCCGGCTGCTGTCGAGCAGCAGTTCACCGTCTTCAACGCCGCCTGGGCCACCAAGGATCCGGACAAGGTGACGGCGCTGTTCGCCCCTTCCGCCGTGCTGCTGGCGACCGTCTCCAATACGCCCCGCAATACGCCGGCGGCCGTTCGGGACTATTTCGTCAGCTTCCTGAAGAACAGCCCGCAGGCGACGATCAACTCCAGCACCGTCAAGATCGACTGCAACACGGCGACCCGCGTCGGCCTCTGGACCGTGGCGCTCACCAACCCGACCACGGGCGTCAAGACCGACGTCAAGGCGCGGTACTCCTTCGAATACCTCTGGGATGGTTCGGCCTGGAAGATCGACCACCTGCACTCATCGGTCCTGCCCGAAGCCTAGGACTGCACTGGCCCCTGCCGCGACCACGGTCCGGCGGGGGCCCTCCTGTGCCTCGCCTACGGCAGCACCGCCTCGGCCTCGATCTCCACCCGGGCGTTCGGATCCACCAGTCCGGTGACGCCCACCAGCGTCATGGCCGGATAGTGCCGACCCAGTGTGGCGGCCCAGGCTTCGCCCACCATGGCGCCGCCCGCATTGAACTCGGCCATGTCGGTCACATAGGCGCGAAGCAGCACGATATTGCCGATGTCGCCGCCGGCGGCGCGCACCACGGTGATCAGGTTCTCCAGCGCCAGCCGCCACTGTTCGCCCAGCGTGAGGCCGACGGCGACGGGCGCGTTGCCCGCCCGCGCCAGTTGGCCTGATACCCGGATCGTCGTGCCGCCCCGCGAACTCACCGCATGGGCGAACCCCCGCGGCCGTGTCCAGCCCTCGGGCAGGATCGCCTGATAGTCGATGCCCACGTCACTCATGGTCAGGCGTTTCCTCAGGCTCTGGGAGGTTCAAGACCAAGCGCGCGCTTCATCGCCTTGATGTTGCCGCGGCAGAACTTGGTGAGTTGCTCGGTGGTCGCTTCCAGCGTGGAGGCGTCCTTCGGGTCGAACTTCACGATGTACTCGATGCGGCAGCTGGTCGCGTCGCCCGGAACCACCGAGACCGTCGAGAAGTAGGCGTTCATGTCCGGGCGATCCAGCGTGTAGGTGTAGTGCCAGGGCCCTTCGTCGGTCATCAGTTCCTGGATGGTGCGGCCGCCCGGCATGGTCAGCGTGCGCACCTTGCCCTTGGGCGTCACCTCGGTGCTCTCGGCCTCCAGGGCGCCGGCCCATTTGCGAATGCCGGAGAAGTCCCCGATCACCGCCCAGACGGCTTCAGCGCCCAGCGCCGCGTCGTCGCCTACCTTGATTTCATGCATGGTCATGTTTCCTCTTTCGTTGTCGTTGTCAGCAGGACGAACCGGTGCAGGCTGCCGTCCGGTCGCTCATCTTTGACATCTCGGCTGCGTCGCGCTCACGGCGGCGTTCCCATTCTTCGGGCGTCGCGCAGACGCGCTTCTTGAAGTGACTGCCCAGCTGAGCCTCGGTGACGCAGACCTTCTTGGGCTCGGCGGGCTTGGCGGCCTCGACCGGCGGTTTTGCCTCCGCCGGTTTCGGCGCCTCGGCGCCCTGCGCCAACAGCGCCATAGCCAGGATCAAACCGGAGATCATCATTTCATCTTCCCCCGCCTTCGGTTACGCCGAAGCGTGTGTACGAACGCCATCCTACACAGCCGTCGCCCCGACCCAAGAGGAACCTGTCCATGTCGCAGCCCGAGGCCCCCACTTTGCAGTCCGCCCTGGGCCAGGTGCGCACCGTCAGTCGCGAAGACGGACGCGCCGTGATCGAATACATGTGCGCACCGCACATGTGCCACTCCGGCGGGGTGGCCCAGGGGGGCTTCGTCAGCGGCTGGATCGACGCGGCGATGGCGGGCGCGGCCATGTCCCAGTCTCCCGGCATGACGCCCATGTCGCTGGAAATGAAGGTCAGCTTCTTCGCCCCGGCGCGGCCTGGTCTGGTGATCGCCGAAGGCTGGATCGAACGCGCCGGCCGGTCGACCTGCTTCGCCGAAGGCCGTCTCCTCAACGCCGCCGGCGACGTGATCGCCAAGGCAAGCTCCACCATCCGCCTGATACCCACCGACGCGGTGCAGGCTACGACAAAGCGGGCGATGGCTTAGGCGTCTAGCGGACCTCCAGTCCCGGCATCTCCCCGGTCGCGCGCCAACCCTCCAGTACCTGGAAAAACTTCAGCGGTCCGGCGCCGTACATGTCGGAGAAGAAGCCCGCGCGGTTATCCTTGGCGCCCTCGCTGTTGTAGTAGCCGGGTGTGCACTCCTCGTAGAACCGCCGGCCCATGCGGGCGAGGCTGCGGATCTCCTGCACATAGGCGGCCTCGGCCTCGGCGGTGGGCTCCAGAACGGCAGCGCCGCGATCCCGCACCTGGCTGACGATATAGGCCACATGGTTGGCCTGCTCGTTCAGGGCCTGCGGCACGCTGATGGTGATCGCGGTCTGGGTGAAGCCCAGGAAGAAGCAGTTGGGGAAGCCGTGCGTGGTCAGGCCGTGGAGGGTCCGCAGGCCCTCGCCCCAGTGGTCCGACAGGGTCTTGCCGCCGCGCCCGACGATGTCATAGCCCGCGCGCCGCGTGTAGGACGTGCCGACTTCAAAGCCGGTGGCGAAGATCAGGCAGTCCAGTTCGTATTCTTTGCCGTCCACGACCACGCCGCGCTCGGTCATCCGCTCCACGCCCTGACCGTGGGTGTCCACCAGGGTCACGTTCGGGCGGTTGTAGGTCGGCAGATACTCGTCGTGGAAACAGGGCCGCTTGCAGAACTGCCGATACCAGGGCTTCAGCGCCGCCGCCGTCACCGGGTCTTTGACGATTTCGTCCACACGGGCGCGCACCTGGTTCATCTTGTTGTAGTCGGCCAGAGCCATCAGCTCGCCGCGCTCTTCCCGCGTCAGCCGTCGGCCCAGGCGGCGTGACGCCTCCTTGGCCGCATTGCCCGTGAGGCGCCGGTAGATGTCGGTCCAGCCGTCGTGGACCAGGTCCTCGTCAGTGTCACCACCGCTCACCAGGATGTTGAAGTTCTCCATCCGCTTGGCCTGCCAGCCGGGCTCCAGGGAAGCGGCCCAGACCGGATCGGTCGGTCCGTTGTTGCGTACGTCGACCGACGAAGGCGTCCGCTGGAAGACGAAGAGCTCCTTGGCCCCTTCGCCCAGATGCGGAATGCACTGCACCGCCGTGGCCCCGGTGCCGATGATGCCCACGCGCTTGTCCTTCAGGCCTGTCAGACCGCCGGCATTGTCGCCGCCGGTATAGGCGTAGTCCCAACGGCTGGTGTGGAAGGTGTGGCCCCGGAAGTCATTGATCCCCGGAATGCCCGGCAGCTTCGGTCGGCTGAGCGGGCCGTTGGCCATGGCCACATAGCGGGTGGCGAACCGGTCGCCACGGCTGGTGCTGATCATCCAGCGTTGGGCGGCCTCATCCCATTCCATGCCGGTGATCGAGGTCTGCAGCAGCGCCTTGTCATAGAGACGGTAGTGCCGGGCGATGTTACGGCTGTGCTCCAGGATCTCGGGGGCGAAGGAATACTTGTGCTTCGGCATGTAGCCGAGCTCTTCCAGAAGCGGCAGGTAGCAATAGCTCTCCACGTCGCACATGGCGCCGGGATAGCGGTTCCAGTACCAGGTGCCGCCTACGTCGCCTGCGGCCTCCACCAGCCGGATATCCTCGAAGCCAGCCTCCCGCAGCCGGGCGCCCATCATCAGCCCGCCAAACCCGCCGCCAATGATGGTGAACTCCACCTCGTCGGTCACGGGCGCGCGCGTGAAGCCCGGCTCGACATAGGGGTCCTCCACATAGCGTGAGAACTCGGCCTTTGCCTCGGTGTACTGGGCGGCGCCGTCTTCGCGCAGGCGCTTGTCGCGCTCGGAAAGGTATCGGGCGTGGAGGGCGTCGGTATCGACGGCGCCGCCGGCGAGTTCGACAAGCTCCGGTGGCAGGCTCATGGTGCGCTTCCTTCTTTTCGGACAGGTTAGGCCGCCGGAACATGCCAGCACAATTTATTCTGGCTGAATCGCCTCGCCGGGATTGTGGCGGCCACGATTTTTCGCTCATGTGCGCCCCTCTTCAAGGGAAGGAATTCACGCATGTTCTCGCACATCATGGTCGGCGGTAACGACCTCGAGCGTTCCAAGAAATTCTACGACGCCGTGCTCGGCACGCTGGGCGCCGGTCCGGCAATGGTCGACGGCCATCGCATCTTCTACATCACCCCCACCGGCATATTCTCCGTGTCCCAACCGATCGACGGCGCGCCGGCCACCCACGGCAACGGCGCCACCATCGGCTTCGCCTGCGCCACCTCCGAACAGGCTGACGCCTGGCACGCGGCAGGTGTCGCCAACGGCGGAACCACCTGCGAAGATCCGCCCGGTGTCCGTGAAGGCGGCATGGGCAAGATGTACCTGGCCTACCTGCGCGATCCCGATGGCAACAAGCTGTGCGCGCTGCACCGCATGGGGTGACCTGAGGCGCCTTCGCGCATCAGCCAATTCAGGACGGCGGCCGCCCCAGGGCAGCCGCCGTTTTGCTGTCATCATGCCGGTGGTGGGCCCCCGACCTCCACATGCCACCATCGCGGCCTCGCGCCGCGAAAGGAATGTGATGTGGGCATCAGGTCTTTGGCTCCCGGCTTGTCGAATACGCCCAGCACGAGGGCCACCACCGGGGCGTCATCCACTGCACCCAGGGTGCTTCCGCAGGTCGGACAGAACGCCCGGCTCGAATAGTCAGAGGAGCGATAGAGCGACGGCGCGCCGCCAGGTCCCGTCCACCGGACGGCCTCGCGCGGGAACTCGACCCACGCTGTGGTCAGCGCACCGCTATGCCGCTGACACATCCTGCAGGAGCAGGTGTGCGGCTTCGCCGCCGTGCCAGTGGCGGCTTCGTGAGCGTATGTCTCGTGGATCGGCAGCGGCTCGCTGTATTGGGAACACCCTCTCGCCTGGCCGAACTGCGCCTGGCCAGATCCGGAGGACGATCCCCGGTGTGGCCAAACCGCCACCATCAATCGCCACCAGCCAAAGTGTGAACCCCGTTCCTTGACCCCTCCCCAAACCCCGCCTAGCCTTCCGACCTTCGAGGCTTGAGCAGGGAGGTTCGTCAGAATGCCAGCTGTCACAAAGACGTTTCCCCGCACGCGCCTCGGGCCGCCGCACCTTTAGGTCGATCAAACCGCTTCGCTGAACGGCCTTCTTCGGCCGGTCTTTGAAGTCACGCCGCGCGTCAAAGGCCCTCTGGGCCCCTTTCAACAACGCTCCGCCAAATCTCCTTACCTTTCCGGCCCGGAATTGTGCGGACTCCCGCTTGAGGGGCCTCTGTCCGTCGCCGCCATCCCGAGACCTGATCCATGACCGACCATTACGAAGACGAGGACGAGAACCGCCAGCGGGTGCTTTCCAACAGGCAGGTGCTGGGGTTCATTTCCCGCTACTGGCTACGCACGCCCTGGTTGCTGACCGGCACCGTGGTGCTGACCCTGATCGCCATCGGCTTTGACCTGGCTCTGCCCTGGGCGGCCGGTCGGCTGGTTGACGCCGTCACCGCAGGCCCGGCCAATCCTGACCCTGCCTGGCGCGCCTGGGCCGTGTTCGTGGGCGTCTATCTGGCGTTCTCGGTGATCCGCAACACCTCGATGCGGTTTCTGATCCCGATGTCGGCCAACAACATGAAGCGCATGACCGATGAGGCCTTCAGGCGGGTGCAGGGCTTCTCGGCAGACTGGCACGCCGACAGTTTCGCCGGGGCTACCGTGCGGCGGCTGAGCCGGGCGATGTGGGGCTATGACGTTGTGACGGACGCGGCGCTGATCTGGTTCGGCCCGGCGATCATCGTGCTGTTCGGCCTGTGCGGCATGATGGCGATGCGCTGGCCGGTGGTGGGCCTTTTCGCCTTTGTCATCGTGGTGCTCTACATCGCGTCCAACATTTTCCTGACCGCCCTCTACGCCCGGCCTTCCAACCTGAAGTCTGTGGCGATGGACTCGCGGATCGGCGGGGCCATCGCGGACTCGATCTCGTCCAACGCCACGGTCAAATCCTTTGGCGCGGAGGCCCGGGAGGAGGCGCGGATCGCCAGCGTCACCGAAATGTGGCGGACTGTCACCATCAAGACCTGGAACCGGTTCACGGACCTGTGGCTGTTCCACAACCTGATCCTGGTGGCCCTGCAGGCGGGCTTGACCGGACTGTTGCTGATGCAGTGGCAAAAGGGTCTGGCGACCACCGGCGACATCGCCTTTGCGATCACCTCGTTCATGCTGATGACCAGCTACCTGCGCAACATCGGCGAGAACATCCGCATGGCGCAGCGCGGGCTTGACGACACCGAGGACGTGGCCCGTTTCGCCATTACCGCGCCGCAGGTAGCCGACGCCGCCCAGGCGCCCGCCTTCCGTTCGGAGGCTGGTGAGATCGTCTTCGACCGGGTGGTGTTCCGCTACAAGTCGGCCGATCGACCGCTCTATGACCGGTTCACCCTGCGCATCGCGCCGGGCGAGCGGGTGGCGCTGGTCGGCCCCACGGGCTCGGGCAAGTCCACGTTCGTGAAGCTGGTGCAGCGTCTCTACGATCTGGAGAGCGGCGCTATCGTCATCGACGGTCAGGATGTGTCGAAAGTCAGTCAGGGTTCGCTGCGACGCGCTATCGCGGTCGTACCGCAGGATCCGGCCCTGTTCCACCGCACGCTATCCGACAACATCAGGTACGCGCGACCGGACGCAACGGCCGAGGAGATCGCGCTGGCCGCCAGGCGGGCGAGGGCGGCCGACTTCATTGCGCGACTTCCTGCGGGCTACGACACCCTGGTAGGCGAGCGCGGGGTGAAACTGTCAGGCGGCGAGCGTCAGCGGGTAGCCATTGCGCGCGCCTTCCTGGCCGATGCGCCGATCCTGGTGCTGGACGAGGCCACCTCGTCGCTTGATGTGGAGACCGAGCGCCAGGTACAGGCGGCGATGGAGGAACTGATGGTGGGGCGCACCACCATCGTCATCGCCCACCGGCTCTCGACCATTCGCGGGGCCGACCGGATCCTGGTGTTCGACGAAGGTCGGATCGTCGAGGAAGGTCGCCATGGCGAGCTGGTGAAGAAGGGCGGGGCCTACGCTCGGCTTCACGCCGTGACAGAGGGGGTGGCATAGCCTGCCCCCTCAGCGGCTCCGGAACGGATCGGCCGGATAGGTTCCCAGTATTTCGAACCGGTCCGTGAAGAAGGCGAGCTCCTCGAAGGCGAGCGTCAGGGCGCGGTCTTCTGGGCGCCCGTCGACCTCGCCATAAAAGAAGGTGGCCGTGAAGGCGCCTCCCTCCATGTAGCTCTCGAGTTTGGTCATGTTGACGCCATTGGTGGCGAAGCCACCCAGGGCCTTGTAGAGCGCGGCTGGCAGGTTGCGCACGCGGAACACGAAGCTGGTGACGCACGCCGCGCCCGGCGGCGGCGGGGCAGGCTCAGGGTCTGCGGTCATGATCAGGAACCGCGTGGTGTTGTTGTGCGTGTCCTCGATGTCGCGGGCCAGAATCTCGAGCCCATAGATTCGGGCGGCCAAAGCCGGCGCAATGGCGGCGCGGGTAGGGTCGGGGCGTTCGGCCAGCTGCTTGGCGGCGCCGGCGGTGTCTCCGACGGTCTCGGCCTTCAGGCCCAGCCGCCGCACCGTGGCTCGACACTGATGGATGGCGATCGCCATGCTCTGGACAGTCTTCAGATCCTCCAGTTTCACACCGGGATTTGCCATCAGCTGGAAGTGGATCGGTTTGAACCGTTCCCCGATGATCTTCAGGCCCGAGGAGGGCAGCAGGTGATGAACGTCGGCCACCCGCCCGGCGATCGAATTCTCCACGGGGATCATGCCCAGCTGGCAGTCACCCGCCTTCACCGCGTCGAACGCATCTTCGAAAGTTGGGTGTGGTACAGGCTCCATGTCAGGGAAGGCGGCCATGCAGGCCTCATGGCTGTTGGCGCCCAGTTCGCCCTGGAAGGCGATTCGCCCCTTGGTCATGACAGCGTCCTTGCATAGTCGCGCGCCCGCTCCAGATCGGCGGGATTGTCGACAGAAATCGGCGCGTCCGGCGCCACCACGGCCCAGATCGAGAGGCCCAGTTCCATGGCGCGAAGTTGTTCGAGCTTCTCGCGGATTTCCAGTGGCGAAGGTGAGGCAGCGTTGAAACGTTCCAGCGCGGCGCGGCGATAGCCGTAGATGCCGACATGTCGCCAGACCGGTGCGTCGCCGTAGAGCGTGGAGCGGGTAAAGTACAGCGCCCGGCCCGTGCGGCCGTCAGGCAGCATCGCCAGCACAGCCTTGACCACGTCTTCGTTCGAACGGTCGGCAGGAGAGACTTCGGGCGCAACGACGGTGGAGATGTCGCACAATGGCTCGTCCGCCAGCAGGCCCACGCACGCCGAGAGAATAAGGGGCGCCACGAACGGCATGTCGCCCTGCAGGTTGACCACGGCGTCGTGGTGGCCGGTCGGGTCCAGGATCGCCAGGGCGGCCTGGATCCGGTCAGAGCCCGAGGGCAGATCCGGATCGGTCAGGACGGCGCGGCCGCCGGCCCGCTGGATGGCGTCGACGATCTCGCGATCACCCGCTGCGACGACGACGGGACCGATGTCTGCAGCCTGGGCCTGACGCATCACCCGGACGATCATCGACAAACCTCCGATATCGGCCAGAGGTTTCCCGGGCAGTCGGGTCGCGGCCATGCGCGCGGGGATGATGACAATCGGGTTCATGCCGTTGGGTAATGTCGCGCGAGGGCTGTTGCGCGAGCGCCGGTAGCGTGTAAGAGAGCCGCACGCAATAAGGGGCGGGATTCCCGCGTGTTCGTGGGTGATGACCTACGGCCTATGAGAGGCGTGACCAGGGGACTATGAGCGACCTTACGTTCAACAAGATCGCCGGCGCTGCGCTGGCCACGGGTCTGGCCATCATTGGCCTCGGGCAACTCTCTGCGGGCGTGTTCGGCTCCGAGAAACCCGCAAAGCCGGGTTATCTGGTCGAGGTCGCCGAAGAGGGTGGCGGCGGCGCAGCTGTGGTCGAAACGCTGCCCGACTGGGGCACGGTGCTCCCGACCGCCGACGTCGAGGCCGGCAAGGCCGTTTTCGCCAAGTGCTCGTCGTGTCACTCGATCGCTCAGGGCGGACCGAACGGCACCGGCCCGGACATCTGGGGCGTCGAGGGCCGCAAGCCCGGCTCGCATCCGGGTTTCGCCTACTCGACCAGCATGACCGAATTCGGCGCCAAGCAGGCGATCTGGGACTACGACAGCCTCTATGAGTTCATCAAGGCGCCGGCGAAGTACATGCCCGGGACCAAGATGACCTTTGTCGGTCTCAAGAAGCCCGAAGACCGTATCAACGTCATCGCCTACATGAAGAGCCAGGGCGGTACGCTGCCGATCCCGGCGCCCGATCCGTCGCGCGCGCCAGGCGCGGCCGCAGCGGCTGCCGCGCCTGCCACGGTGGCTCCAGCAGCGACAGACGCCGCGGCGCCTGCGGTCGCTGGCGCACCTGCGGCGGCCGGAGCTCCGGCGGCGGCTGAGGCTCCTGCGGTTCCCGCCAAGAAGTAAGGGCGCCTGCTCCGAATCGCCCGGGCCGGCTTCTTCTTCAGAGACGCCGATAACTGCTCGGTTGAGACCCTGCGTCCCCGATCCGTCCGATCGCCTCGGCGAGCGGCTCAACGGCTACCGCCATGTGATGCGCATTGGCGTGGATGATCAGGCCGTCGCCCAGACCGATGGCTACGTGGCCTTTCCAGAAGACCAGGTCGCCACGTCCGAAGGCATCCGCCGTGACGGCAGATCCCAACTGCTCCTGCTGATCCGCATCCCGCGGGCAGGCGCGGCCGCAAGCAAACAGGGCCTGCTGGACAAGCCCGGAACAATCCAGCCCCAGACTCTCGCGGCCGCCCCACAGATAGGGAGCCCCAAGGAAACGCTCGGCCACAGCCGCCCAGTCGTCTTCGCCCACGCCAATGGGTTGAAGGTGGTCAGCGGTCATCCAGCCGGCGCCCGCAACCTTGGCCAGACGACCCTCGACAGCCTCGACGGTCACCAATGCATTGATCGAATAGGGGCCAGATGAACGTGTCTTGATGCTGGGTCCGGAGAAGGCGTAGGTGCGGATGGCCGCGACCCGATGGGTGGGCCAAGATCCAGCCGGCGCCAGCAGGGCGGCTTCTACGAAGCCCACATATCCGTCACGCAGCGACTG
>CAIVVM010000061.1 GCA_903909375.1 uncultured Alphaproteobacteria bacterium | reverse complement strand
GACAGCGCCTTGTCGGCATTGAGGTGGGCCACATTGGCCACCGCCACGGTGGAGAGGATCAGCGCGTCGATGGGGTCATGCTGGCTGCCACGCAGGATCGCACTGTAGATCGATACCACATAGTCCATCGACGCCCGGGAGATGATCCGCAGGTGTTTGGGGTCATTCACGCGGGTGTGGTCCTGTTCTGCGAGCTGCGGCTTTGAGCAACTAGCATAACGTTGGTCCACAAAAATTTTGTCGGGCTGTTGGCTATGCTGACCAATCGGGGCCGGAAACGGTCAAGGTGTCGACCCGCAGCGAAGTGATTGCGGCGATCTCGCCGGCCAGGGAATTGGCCGGCCAGACGCCGTAGCCGGTGGCGCCGGCGATGATCAGGGGATCGCGCTTGGGGGTCTCCGAAGCCTTCGGCCCATCCTACACCGGCGCCAGAGATGTGACAGCCGTTGGAGGGCCGCGCCATGGCTACATTCCTGTGGACGCGGGGAAGTCCGCGAAAAAACCGCAGAAAACGCAGAGGCGTGCAGAAGTAGCCGCTGCGCCGGGAGGCGCGCGTTCTGCGTTCATCTGCGTTTTCTGCGGTCGAGATTCCGGTGCTACGCGCCGGGGCGTCAGCGGCGTGGCGGGCCGGTCGACTGACGGAGCGCGGGCGAGAGCGCCGGGAGTGGCGCACTCGCAGAGCCAGTGAGCCTTGTGCGCAGGTCGCTTCTCTGGCGGCGCGCGGGAGCCGGGGCATCGCCGAATCGGGCCAGCAGGTCGCCGAGGGCAGGCAGCGCCGCGGGCGCCGGGCCCGGCAGGGCCTGGGCGTCGGCGACGACCGAATTCAGGGTCTTGAGCAGCACCGGCAGGCTGGCGGGTTCTGTCTCGCGGTCGCGCTCCCTGTCGCGCTCGGGCGCCAGATAATCGGACCGCTCGCGGGAATCGTCGGCCTCGCGTTCAGTCGCCTCGGCGTGTTCGCGACCTGACGCCCGATCCTCGCGCCGCAGCCGAAGCTGCAGCCCGATGGCCACGCGTACCGAGAAGAAGCAGCGGTCGTAAAGATTGAACGCGTCGATCCGCGCCTGCCCCTGCGCCCGCTCGGCCTCGGCGCCGAACGCCATGCCCAGCCGATAGGCGCACTCGGTGAGCCCGGCGAGCATTTCGGTTTTGGACGGGGCGGTGGTGGGCATTGAGAACAAAACTAGAACACGAAGCAGTGGCCGTCAAGGTTCGACCCGCTTTTGTCCCTCAACTTCCCTGCCGCACCCCAGCGGTTCACTGCAGGTCCCCCAACTCCCGATCCGCCACTCGGTGGGGAGGGGATTCAGAGCCGCGCCAGCGCCGCCTCGAGCTTGGCCCTGGCAGCCTCCGCTTCGACGAGGCGGTCGCGGTTTTCCTCGACCACTTCCTCAGGTGCGCGGGCGACGAAGTCGGCGTTGCCGAGTTTGCCGTTGATCCTGGCGATCTCGGCGCCCAGGGCCCCGACCTCCTTGGTCAGGCGAGCGCGTTCGACGGCCAGGTCGATGAACTCGGCCACCGGCAGGGCGAAGGTGGCGCCTTCCACGACGAACGGGATCGAGCCTTCCGGCGCGGCGGCGATGGATTCGACGCCGGAGACCCGCAGCATCTGGGCGATCTGGGCG
>CAIVVM010000060.1 GCA_903909375.1 uncultured Alphaproteobacteria bacterium | reverse complement strand
CGGGCGATTTGCGACGGATTCAGCGATTTCGGCGCGGTTTTCCAGCCTTCGCACAGCGGTTTGCCGGCGAAATCCTTCGCGAACTCAGTCGTTTGAATCTGTTCGAGAAATCAGGAGACCCGTTTCGGGTCTGATTGGCGGTGCGAGTGTCTGCCTATGCAATACTTTCAGCCGCCACCAATACCAACATCGAAACACTGCGACTCTTGGCTAATACATTTCCACTGCCACCGCTTCACCTTGACCGCCACATAGCGCCACCGTATTATTGGCGGGTTGATTGGTGGAGGACGGCATGCCCAAGAAGGCAAAAGAGCTGGGAGCACTGCAGGTCTCTACAATAACAGAGCCGGGCCTCCACGCTGTCGGCGAGGTTGCCGGGCTCTGTCTACAAGTTGAACCGACTGGCGGACGTAGTTGGGTCTTGCGCGTCATGGTCGCCGGGAAGCGGCGCGCCATCGGCCTCGGCGGCTATCCAGACGTGAAGCTGGCCGAAGCCCGAACCAAGGCCCGCGCCTTCCGAGACGCCATCGACGAAGGCCGCGATCCCGCCGAAGAGCGCCGGGCAGCGAAGGCGCGACTACTGGCCGAGGCGGGGCGCCTGCTGACTTTCGAGCAAGCTTGCCTGGACTACATGGCCGCTCACGAGAAGACGTGGAAGCATCCGGCCCACGCTCAGGCCTGGAAGCACACCCTGCTCACTATCGCCTGCAAAGGCATGAAATGTGGTGATGCGGGCAACGCCTTGGGCCTGGGCAAGCTGGCCGTGGGCGACATTGAGACGACGCATGTCATGAACCTGCTGCGCCCACTCTGGGCGACGAAGACCGAAACCGCGCAACGGACGCGCCAGCGGTGCGAGGCGGTGTTGAACGCGGCGAAGGCTGCCGGGTCGATCCGCGCGCCGGGCTGGCACAACCCGTTCCGCTGGAAGGGTCACCTCGACGCACTCCTGGCGAAGCCGCGCAAGCTGGCCCCGATCCAGCATCAGAAGGCGCTTCCGGCAGATGACACCGCCGGTTTCATGGCTGCGCTGCGTGACCGGAAGGGCTCGGCGGCCCGCGCGCTGGAAATGCTCATCCTCACGGCATCCCGCTCCAACGAGGTGCGCGGCGCGCGGTGGTCGGAGATCGACCTTGGCGCAAAGGTATGGACCGTTCCCGCCGCGCGCATGAAGGGCGGCAAGGAACACCGCGTTCCACTCAGCGACGTGGCCATAAAGCTTCTCAATGCGCTTCCCCGCATCGGTGGCACCGACCTGTTGTTTCCGGGGCCAACTGGAAAGCCGCTGAGCGACGTGGCCGTGTCCAAGCTGTGCGGCGAATTGTCGGACAAGCGGTGCGTCCCGCACGGTTGGCGCTCGACGTTCCGCGACTGGGCAGGTGACGCCACAAGCTACCCGCGCGAAGTGGCCGAGGCCGCGCTGGCGCATGTCGTCGGCGGCGTTGAGGGTGCATACCGCAGGGGTGATGCCGTTGAGCGCCGCCGCCCGCTGATGACGGACTGGGCGGCCTTTTTGGCGCGTAGCGTTCGCTCGGACGCTCCGAACGTCACGCCGTTGCACGGCCAGCGCGGCTAGGCGGCTAACGTGGCGGCGAACGGAAGTCATGGCGGGCGTCGCGTCGGTGCTGGGCGTAAGCCGAAGCTCGGTCCTCTGGAGAAACTCCACATCGGCTTCTTGTGCGACGAGCTGCAAGAAAAATTGAACCGGCGAGCGCTCGTGCTGCGGCTACGTCATGAGCTCGAAAGCAAGCTGGATCGGCCATCAGAACTTTGGCACGATCTCAACAATGTTGAGGTGTCCAAGCGCCCCGAACTGCTGCGTCTAGCCGATCTGCCGCCGGAAGACATGGATGGCCCCTTGGCCGATCTCGCAACGGAATTGCAGTCGCACCGTTTGACGCTGGACGGCGAGGGCGTCGAGAAGGGCCAAGGGCGATTGATCAGAGTTCGTAAACCGCGCCTCCGCCTTCGCGACGCAATCATCCACCACGTAGCTCGGAAGGAGACGCGCGGAGGTCGACCGATCACCGCCCGATCCGTGCGCTCATGCTGGTCATATTCCCGGAACATTAAGCTCGGGGCGCTCGCTGAGCTGCCGCCGATTCGTCCCGAAGCTACCGATTAATATTCTGATTAAAAAAGGAAACTTGAATTTTGTCCGCCTCGCGAGGGCGGTGTCCGACGCATCTGCGCTTCATGGTCCAGGCCACTAACGGCCAATGGAGCCCACACGATGGATCACCAGACCCTTGCAGCCCTGCGGCAGTTCGAGGATTTGCCGCCCTCCGCCTACGTAAAGCGGCCTGTCGTTCAGATTCTGTTCGGCAGCATCTCTGATGAAGAGGTTCGCCGCCGCACGATGGACGGGCGCATCCCGAAGCCGACCAAGCTCGGCAGCCGCGCCAACATCTGGCAGGTCGGGCAGCTTCGCGCCGCCCTCGCCCTCCTCCAGTCCAAGGTGGAGGGAGCCTAAACATGCCAAACGTCAAGCAAAGCCCCGGCTGGCAGGCCGTGGCTTCGCCCAACTCAATTTGCAGTGCTATGCACACTGCTTCTACCGCTCGCGACCTCCAGGCGCAAATGATTGAAGGCCGTTTCGGGCTTCCTGGGTCGGCGGCGCGGGCCATCGCGGGTCTCTGCTTCGGGGAGGCTGGCGATGAGGGCTAACCCGTTCCAGCACCACCGCCAGGCCGCCTTGGCGCTGCTCCAGGCCCGCGACGACATCCCGCACAAAGCTGCGGGCTTTCTTGGCCACGTCTGCGTGGCGCCGGAGATCAGCGAGCGGCAACGCGGCTGGCTGGTGAAGCTGCTCGCCCGTAACGGGCTGCCGCCCCTGGTCGGGGAGGACGGATAATGGGCGAGTACCCTGACTTCCCCGGGCACCGTGGCGTCGAGACTTCCGTCCAGGCGGCGCAGGACTTCGCCCCGAAGCTTGGTCGGCTTCAGCGGGTCGCGGAGAAGGCGATTCGCGAAGCCGGCGGAGCGGGACTGACAGCCGATGAGTTGGCAGCGCGGGTTGGCCTCGACCGGTGGTCGATCCAGCCTCGCACCAGTGAACTGCGCCGGAAGGGCGTGATCCGTGACAGCGGACTGCGCCGTCCGAACGGGACGGGCAAAAAGGCTATCGTCTGGACAGCGACGGAGACGTGACCGAACTCGCCATGCCGAAGACAAACGCGCGCCGGCATGGCGACGCTTTGAAACTTCACCGGAGGTCCGCCTTCGGTGAAGTTTCATCCGCGTCGCTCGGGGCGAAACTCCAACAAAATCAGCCGCAGCCCGACATCGCCGTGGCCGTGCCCCTTAAGTACCTAATCCAAGGTGGGGCAGCAGATTCTCCTCGTCGCGGTGGAGCCCGGAACCAGAAGTCTCGGGAGAGCTTGGCGCTAAAGCCGCATCAGGTCGCCAACCTGCGGAGCGCTGCCGTTCACGCCGGCAACATCGGCCTGCCCCTGAACCGAATGATCACCATCCATTGGCAGTCGGCGGGCGTCGCGCTCCCCGTTATGGCTTGGGCGACGGGCCGCTTCACCGATCTTCTGTCGAAGGCTCTGGCGCGTCACGGAAGCCAAACGGCATGGGTCTGGACGCACGAGAACGGCGTAGGCAAGGGCGCACACTGCCATCTGGTCGTACACGTGCCGCCTAGCCTTGTGGGCGTCATCACCGGCCTGCAGAAGGGCTGGCTGCGCCGGATCACCGGAAAGCCCTACAAGAAGCGCGTGATCTTCAGCAGGCCCATCGGCGCCCGGCTCGGCGTCGAGACCCTGAACCCCGAGGTCCACGCGCTGAACCGCGACACCGCGCTGTCCTACATCCTGAAGGGCGTCGCCGAAGCCGACGGCGGTGGTGGCCGCATCGTCGGGAAGCGATGCGCCACGTCGCAGAACATCGGCGCGTCCGCGCGCACCCATTGGAGAGCCTCTTATGGAAGCTGAAGCATCATTCAGGCCGGGAAAGGAACCGGCTGCCCTCGCCGCCACGGACGGCGAAGCCGGCTGACGCCGGCACGGCCCAAAGTAGACTGAAATAGGTGGGTTACACAGATGACTTCGGTAAATCTGGTGGAAGGCGGACGCTGATGGGTGGCTCTGGATCGGGCCGCTGCGGCGGGCGACCGACCGTTGAAGGTAGCCTCCGATTGGAGCTGCCGCGCCTGCGTCGTGCGGGCTATCTCAAGGCTGGCCGCCGCGTGTCAGGCACGTGGTCATGGTCAAGAGGGGGGGAGACCACCGGTAGCGTCAGCGTCGCGTGCACAGTGGACCCCGAGCGCGCGTCGAGCATGGTCATCGACTTCACGCACAAGGGCGAGCCGGTCACGCAGAACATCAACCTGGAAGCCGTCCCGATGCGGTTCGGCGGCTGGCGGTGGTATGCGCGATGTCCGTTCAGCGGACTACGCTGCACCACGCTGGTGATGCCGAACGGCGGGCATCGGTTTGCGTCGGTGAAGGCATGGCGCCTGCCGTATGCATCACAGAACGAAGACGCCGTGAGCCGCGCGCACCGGCGGATCGCCAAGGCGAACGAGCGGCTGGATCGAATGTCGAAATATGCGCGCTGGCCCACGGTCCATCGGCAATGGGATAGGATCGACGAGGCCAATGCAGTGCTGGACTATGGACTAACCCTCGCGTGGGCGCGCGTCAGTGGATTGGAGGCGCGGCTCAGCGTGGCCGCGCGGGTCAAGAAGGGCGACCTCGCCGACGACTGAGTTGAGCAAAGTCGATGGGAACGCCACTTGGATGTGCAGCTATCTGTGGCCTGCCAGCCATGCAGCGTAGGCCGCGATAGCTCCCATCACCATTGCATCGAGGGGAGCCGCGTCGGTTCGACTCATTAGCGTGTAGGTGACTAAAGCGAGCAACCCTGAGCCAATGGCCCGGCTAAGGTTGGTATCCCGCCGATACGTCCATTCATGATGTCTCGCCAGCTTTGCTTCACGTTCAGGTTCGCTGTCGGCGGGTAACACACCGGCTTTTGCGTAGGTGTCCCATTCATATGAGCCGTTCGGGTGGACATGAACGTTTTGGAAAAATAGATCCCATCGACGGCGCGCGCGCTGACCCAAGCTCAAGCCTTGGGACCAGTGTCGGTGTGTGTGTCTTGTCATCGCGGCGTCTCTCAATAGGGCGAACTAACGGCGAAGGTGGAGGCACGACTGTCATGGAGCCGAGGGCGTCGGGGCCTTCGTCGTGACCTCCGCCGCCGCGAGGCGACCTGCAGTCAGTCGGGCGCCTCCCACGCGGCGCGCTGCAGCTCATCGTTCTGCGTCTGATTGCGCCTGTGCTGCCATTCGTCATGCAGCATGAAATGGATGGCCTTCAGTAGCTCGTAGATGCGGTAGAGCAGCCAAAGGCCAACGCACGATACGCCCCACCAAAGCCACGGCGGCATTGTTCCCCAGTCAGCCATAGCTCACCTCACCGGTCCCGGACGTTTCCGCACTGAGCCTGATCAAGGGGCCACTTGCAAGCCAACAGGCCACTCAGGGCGAGGTCCATGGGGCACCCATGAACTGAGGCCACAAATCTATTGGCAGGTCTATTGGTGGGTGAACTGCAAAAACCAACAAAAACTTGTTTAATTTCAAGGAGTGGTGGCGGTGCGAGTGGGATTCGAACCCACGTTAGAGTTTCCCCTAAACACGCTTTCCAAGCGTGCGCCTTCAACCACTCGGCCACCGCACCGTCTGCCGCGCGGGGGAGTGGGTCCCCGACGGAAGGCGCGCAATATAGTCAGGAAGCCCTTGGGGGCAAGCGACGGTTTGCTGCCCTGGCAAGTTGTTCGGGATTGAAGAGGGACGCCGGTTCCCGGCGCGCGAGCCGTGTCTCCAGCGCCGTCAGGCCGCCGGTACTGCCGGCAAGCTGCGCCGCGGCGTCGGGGCGGCGTTCACGGATGGCGGCTTGCAGGCTGGCGAGGTCTGCGTCTGCGCGGCGGAGGCGGGCCCGGTCGTCCGGAAAGGCGGCATATCGCTCATCAATCAGGCCGAGTTGTGCGCGGGCGGCGGCGATCATCAGGTTGGCGGTAGAAGGGTCGCCCTCGGCCAGCGCGGTCCCGGCGGCGGCGACGGCGAGGCGGGCGTCCGCCATCGTGGTGGCCAGGGTCACGGGTGTGCTCGGGGCATGTGGGCAAGCGGCGGGATCCAGGGCGCTGACATAGGCGACGAGGCCTTCCAGCACAGCTGCCGGCGGCTCAGGGCCATCAAATTCCTCGACGATCAGGCCGCGGATAAAGTCAGGCAGTTCCTTCGGCGCGACCTTCAGGGCGGTGCGCGTGCCGGAAAGGTCCGGAATCGGGCGGGGATCATGGACACCGTTGCCGCGATGGCTGGAGAACAACGAGAGCGTCACGTCGGCCGTGCCGGGCGCGCCCGAGGCGCCCGGGAACTGGAAGTCCGGATTGCCGCGGCCGGCGCGGTGGCAGCTTTCGCAGGTGAGCCCGGCCCGCGCCGCCTGCCCGCCCAGCAGGAGGGGCGTGCGAAAAGCGGCGCGACCGATCCTGACCGCCTGCGCGGCGCGCGGCGCCTGGGGCGGGCGCAGACACTCTGTAGGGGTCTCGCTCAGGGCGTTGCGAAGGTTCGCCTCAGGCGACATCCAGCGCATGGCCCGCAGCGGCGGGCCTGGGTCGGCCGCCATCGCCGCCCACGCACCCGCCACCAGGATGAGCGTCAGCGCCCCGGTTCGCCGCCGGCGTCGATCCAACGGCGCAGCTCCTCAGCCTCGGCGCAGGCAAAGGCGCAGTTGAGGTCCAGTTTGGCCAGCATAAGCCGCGCGCCTGCCAGGTCGCCGCGTTCCACCTTCAGCTCGCCGTAGTATTCGGTCGCCCCCAGGTGGTTCGGCGCGATGGCCAGCGCCTGACGATAGTAGGCCTCCGCCTTTTCTAACTCGCCCAGTTTGCGCCAGGTATAGCCTTGGTAGGTCAGAACATCGGGATGCGGCCCGAAGGCCAATCGCGCCTTTTCGAGAGACGCCAGGGCCTCGTCATACCGTCGCTCGTTTATCAGGCTCACGGCTGCGCCATAGGCGTGGTCGCCGCGATCGCTGGCGAAGATCAAGGCGTCGGAGGTCCGCGATGCCCTGGGGCCCGGCGCAGCGCCTGCCATTGCCCGTTCGACGTCGGCGGTCATGGCCTTCAGCATGGCCGGATCACAGCCTGCGCCGCACGATCCGGATCTGGCCTTCAACCAGTCCAGTTCCGCCTGCGCCTTGGGGTCCTTGAGGTTGGCCAGCGACAGGGCCAGGCCGCCGCGGCTGGGCAGATCGTCGGGCGCCAGTTTGACAGCCCGCTCATAGGCCCTGCGCGCGCCCTTCCAGTTTTCGGCCCCCGCCTGGGCTATGCCCAGCAGGCGCCACCCGTCGAGATTCTTTGGCGCCGCCGTCGTGACGTTGCCCGCAGCCCGGGCGGCGGTCTTGTAGTCTCTGGCCTGCAGCGCCTTGACGGCCTTGGCGTACTCCTCCGCGGGATCGTATCGCGGAGCGGATGCAGAGGGCATCTCCCCGCCTCCACCTACTCCTCCGCCGCCGCCGCCAGCGGCCAGGGCGCTGGCGGTCGACAGGCCAGCGATCAAGCCGGCGATCAGCAGGGACTTGTAGAGCGACATGTCATACCTCTTGCGTGACACAGGCAGCTTTTCACCCTGGCAACCGCGCTGGATAAGCTACAGTCTGCCGGGTGCAATACATCGTCAGGGCTCCTATCTAGGGTGCAACCTGACGGTTCGGAGGCGCAAGATGTTTTTCAGGAAGCCTATGGAGCTCCCGACAGCAGCCACGGCTCTGCCAGGGCGGCCCAATCCCATCCCAACGGCGCAGCGCCACTTTGTGAACGGTCAGGCGCTGAAGGGGCCCTACGCGGAGGGCCTGGAGACCGCCTATTTCGCCATGGGCTGCTTCTGGGGGGTCGAACGCATTTTCTGGCAGGTCCCAGGGGTTGTGGTGACCGCGGTCGGCTATCAACAGGGCATTACGCCGAACCCCACCTACGAGGAAACCTGCTCCGGGCGCACCGGCCACACCGAGTCGGTGATGGTGGTCTTTGATCCCAAGGTGGTGTCTTTCGCTGGCCTTCTGAAACTCTTCTGGGAGGGGCACGACCCGACGCAGGGCATGCGCCAGGGCAATGATATCGGCACCCAATACCGCTCGGGCGTCTATGTCACATCTGACGCCCAGCTTTCGGCGACCGAAGCTTCCCGGGCCGCCTATCAGGTCGAACTCGGAAAGCAGGGTTACGGCCAGATCACCAGCGAGATCGCCCAGGCTGGCCCCTTCTATTTCGCCGAGGATTATCATCAGCAGTACCTGGCCAAGAATCCGAACGGCTACTGCGGTATCGGCGGCACGGGCGTCAGCTGCCCGATCGGCGTCGGCGTCACGGCTTGACCCGCCAGGAGGTCGCCGTCGCCGCGCTCGCGCTACCGGCGGTGACCACAGTCGTGCAGTGGGGCGACTCTGATGTCTACAAGGTGGGCGGCAAGGTGTTCGCCGTCTGCGGTCTGAAGGGGGGCCTCTCGTTCAAGGTCAGCCCCATCGGGTTCGTGGTGCTCACCGAGGATGGCCCCGGCAAACAGGCCCCCTATTTCGCCAAGGGCCACTGGGTGAATGTCGATCTGGACGACGTGGACGCCGAGGATGTCGTCGGCTGGTTGGCAACGGCGCACAGTCTTATGGTGGGCAAGCTGACGAAGAAGGTACGCGCCGAGCTGGGATTATAGCGCCGGGCCGCCTCAGTCTTCCAGGATCATGCTGTGCTTGCGGGTGTCGGGCAGGAACAGGCTGGCTACCAATGAGACCGCCAGTCCCAGCGCCACATAGATGAAAAAGCCACTCTCGACGCCGGCCTGCTTGAACGCCAGCGCGATGGGCTCGGCGGTGCCGCCGAAAACAGCCGTGGCGATGCCGTAGGGCAGGGCGACGCCCAGAGCGCGGACGTTGGTGGGAAAGAGCTCGGCCTTCACCACCGCGCTCACCGAATTGTATCCCGATAGCAGGAACACCAGGGCCGAGATCAGCGCAAACGCTACCCATGCGTTGTCAGTAGCCGCAATCGCCGTAAGCGCCGGAAAAGTGGCTACTGCTCCGCCGCCGAAGGCCACATATAGCGTCGCTTTGCGACCCAGGTGGTCGCTGATCCAGCCAAACAGGGGCAGGGACAAGAGGTAGACCACCAGCGCCCCTGCCGTGATCGCAGTAGCGGTCGGGGCCGAGAACCCGGACGTGCCAGTCAGGAATTTCGGCATGTAGGTGGTGAAAGCATAGAAGGCCAACGACCCGCCTGCGGTCAGCAGGATGATCGTCGCCGTCTGTTTCGGAAAGTCGGTGAAAAGCAGCATGGTTCCCGCCCGCGGGACACCGGCGGCCTTGGCGTTCTCGTAGGACTGGCTCTCATCCATCCGGCTTCGGATCCAGAACACAACCACCGCCAGAGCCGCGCCGATGAAGAACGGGATGCGCCAGCCCCAGGCGTCCAGATCGGCTTTGTCCATCGTGGTCTGCAACAACGCCAGCAGACCCAGCGCCATCAGTTGGCCCATCACCATGGTGACGAACTGAAAACTGGACCAGAAACCGCGCCGTTTGCGCCCCGCCATTTCCGACAGGTAGGTGGCGCTGGCGCCGTATTCGCCGCCGACGGAAAGGCCCTGCAGGATGCGTGCGAACACCAGCAGGATCGGCGCGGCGACCCCGATGGTCTCGTAACTGGGCAGCACTGCGATGATCAGGGAGCCGCCACACATCAGGGTGACCGCCGCCGTGAGCGCAGTCTTGCGCCCCGCGTGGTCGGCGTAGACGCCCATCAACCAGGCGCCCAGCGGGCGGGCGAAGAAGCCGACGGCAAACACCGCCATGGTCTTCAGCAGCCCCGCCAGATCATCGCCGCCGGGGAAGAAGTGCTGCGAGAAATAAATGGCGAAGGCCGAGTAGACGAACCAGTCGTACCATTCGACCAGATTACCCGCGGACCCGCCCAGGATCGCCCTGGCGCGCTGCATGGAAGTCAGGCCGGGACGAACCAACCCCTCAGGCGCCTGGGTATCAACCCCGGTCTCGCTCGCCGTCATGTTTTTGTCCCCGTCCGGTTACCAGCGGCGATGCTACGGGGTTCTGGCGGAAGAAGCCAAGGCCAGAGTTTCAGGACGCAGCCGGGATCACTCGGCCGCGTCGGCGGTGTGCAGGGTCTCGTCGTGCGTGGTGACCTGCAGCGCGTACATCAAGCCGACCCAGCCGCCCTTCACGCGCGGCAGCATCGCCAGAACCACGACCGTGAGCGTGCTCAGGATGATGGGAAGGGAAATCCGCGGATCGCTCTCCCAGATGATCGGGAAGATCAGCAGGGGCGCGATGATCAGGTGACCGATCAGCAGGATGGTCAGATAGGCTGGTCCGTCATCCGCCGGGTAGAGCGCCAGCTCATGATCGCAGCTTTTGCAGCGTGGCTGGACCTTGAGATATCGGCCAAAAATCTGACCCTTCCCACAAGCCGGGCACTTGTGTGCAAGACCACGCGTGATCGAACGCATCAACGGATAGACGATTTCAGCCATAACGCTCACATACGCCTTCGCGGGCGGGATCGTAAGGTCGTCCCCGCTATTTCTTTGCGGCCCTGGTCACAGTCTTGTCAGCGGACCGGGCGTCTCGCCCCACGCCGGCGACGGTGTCGCAGGTTGAAGGTAGCAGCGCGGCGCCTAGAGCGCGACAGCTTGAAGTGGACACCGGTTCAAGCGCCCGTTGCGCTCTAAATGTATGAAAACGAGCCCGTTTAGCCGGTTCAGATGATTCCATCTGAAGCGGGCAGACTCTAGTCGGCATCCATCTTCAGCGCCGCGATGAAGGCTTCCTGCGGAATCTCCACCTTGCCGAACTGGCGCATGCGCTTCTTGCCGGCCTTCTGCTTGTCCAGCAGCTTCTTCTTTCGGCTGGCGTCGCCGCCATAGCACTTGGCGGTCACGTCCTTGCGGAGCGCACGTACGGTCTCCCGGGCGATGATCCGGCCGCCGATCGCCGCCTGGATCGGGATCTGGAACATGTGCGGGTTGATCAGGTCCTTCATCTTCTCGACCATGCCGCGGCCGCGCGCCTCGGCGCGATCGCGGTGGACCAGCATGGATAGCGCATCCACCGGTTCGGAATTGACCAGGATCGACATCTTTACGAGGTCGCCGACCTTGTAGTCCTCGATGGAGTAGTCGAACGAGGCGTAGCCCTTGGAGATGCTCTTGAGGCGGTCGTAGAAGTCAAAAACCACCTCGTTCAGGGGCAGATCATAGACCACCAGGGCGCGTGAGCCTACGTATGAGAGTTCGCGCTGCGAGCCCCGCCGGTCCTGGCAGAGCTTGATCACCGAACCCAGATACTCGTCCGGCGTCAGGATGGTGGCCTTGATCCATGGCTCGGCGATGGAAGCGATCTTCACCGGGTCAGGCAGGTCGGCCGGATTGTGCAGCTCAACGACCGAGCCATCGTTCATGCCGATCTTGTAGACGACGCTGGGCGCCGTCGCGATCAGGTCGAGGTCAAACTCGCGGCTCAGGCGCTCCTGAATGATCTCCAGGTGCAGCAACCCCAGAAACCCGCACCGGAAGCCGAAGCCCAGCGCCGCGCTGGTCTCCATCTCATAGGTGAAAGAGGCGTCGTTCAGGCGCAGGCGGCCGATGGCGGCGCGCAGGTCCTCGAACTTGGCGGCGTCCACCGGGAACAGGCCGCAGAACACCACCGACTGCACTTCACGGAAGCCCGGCAGGGCCTCGGCGGCCGGACGTTTCTCCTCGGTGATGGTGTCGCCGACGGCCGCGTGGGCCACTTCCTTGATCTGGGCGGTGATGAAGCCGATCTCGCCGGGGCCGAGCTCCGCCAGGTCCGTGCGCTTCGGCCGGAACACCCCGATCCGATCAATCAGGTGGGTGGAGCCCTGCTGCATCATCCGCACGCGCTGGCCGGCGCGCAGAACGCCGTCGATCACGCGCACCAGCACGATGACGCCCAGATAGGCGTCGTACCAGGCATCGACCAGCAGCGCCTTCAGCGGGGCCTCGCGGTCGCCCTTCGGCGGGGGCAGGCGCTTGACCACGGCCTCCAGCACCTCGTGGATGCCGACACCGGTCTTGGCAGAGCACAGGACAGCGTCCGAGGCGTCCAGGCCGATCACGTCCTCGATCTGCTGACGGATCCGCTCCGGCTCGGCGGCGGGCAGGTCGATCTTGTTGAGGACCGGGACGATCTCGTGGTTGTTGTCGATGGCCTGATAGACATTGGCCAGGGTCTGGGCTTCCACGCCCTGGCTGGAATCCACCACCAGGATCGAACCCTCGCAGGCTGCCAGAGACCGCGAGACCTCATAGGCGAAGTCCACGTGGCCTGGGGTGTCCATCAGGTTCAGAATATAGGTCTCGCCATCGTCGGCCTTGTATTCAAGACGGACAGTCTGGGCCTTGATGGTGATGCCGCGCTCGCGCTCGATCTCCATATTGTCGAGGACCTGCTCGGTCATCTCGCGCTGGGTCAAGGCGCCGGTCTCCTGGATCAGGCGGTCGGACAGCGTGGACTTGCCGTGGTCGATGTGCGCGACGATGGAGAAGTTGCGGATATGGGAAAGTGGGGTGCTCATTGCGCGCCGCGTTTAGCACATCTCGCGCCGCAACAAAGCCGCCCGACCGTCGTGGTTAATCGTGCGTTAAGGCGCAGCGCCGCATGCAGGCTCACGGGGCGGGTTTTGATTCATGATTTCGGAGGCCTCAGAGCGCCTATGGACCGTCGCAAACTGATCGTCACCGGGCTGGTCGCCCTTGGCGCGCCAACCCTGGTTCGTGCACAGCAGGCCTCGGACGGCGCCTTGCCGCCTCCGGGGGGCCAGACAAACTACCCCGCCAGCAATCCCCCCACCTATGAGCAGGACGAGATCGTCAAGGGCGTCTCGGACTTCCTGGGTGTCACCGCCGAATCGGCGGGCGCTGCGGTCGAGCGACTGTTCTCCAAGAACGGCAAGCCCACGGCCTATATCGCTGGCGAGGAGGGATCCGGCGCGTTCGTTCTGGGCGCCCGCTATGGCCGAGGCCTGCTCTACATGAAGGATCGGCCGCCCATGGAAGTGTTCTGGCAGGGCCCCTCCGCCGGCTGGGACTTCGGCGGCAACGCCAGTCGGGTGTTCACGCTCTGCTACGATCTGCAGGTGCCCGAGACGATCTTCCAGCGCTTCCCGGGCGTGGAAGGTTCCGCCTATTTCGTGGGTGGCCTCGGCGTGAACTACCAGCGCGCCAACGGCGTCACCCTGGCCCCGATCCGTGCCGGCGTGGGCCTGCGACTGGGCGCAAACGTCGGCTACCTTGGCTATAGCCGCAAACGCCACGTCTGGCCGTTTTAGCGTCCGTCGAGTGACGCGCCCACGCGCTGGGTCGCGGTGTCGAACAGACCGCGACCCGGGACGTGGTTGAGTTCCAGCCGGATGCCGTCGGGGTCTTCGAACAGCACCGAATAGTAGCCCGGCGCCCAGGGTTCATCCTGCGGCGCATGCACGATCCTGGCGCCGATCGACACCAGGAAGGCATAGGCCTCGTCGATGTCGGCGCGGTCGCGGACCCGCCAGCACTGGTGATGCAGGCTGCCGACGCGAAACTGTGCGTAGGCGGCGTCGGCATGGGCCGGATCCGGACGTCGTATGCCGAAGCCCGTGCGCCCGCCGACGCAATAGTAGGTATCTGCACTGTCAGCGACCTCCTGCAATCCCAGGAAGGGCAGTAGCTGACGATAGAAGGCGACGGACCGCTCGAAGTCGCCGGCCGTGATGAAGGTATGGGCGACGCCGTTGATTTCCATCGTCGCCTTCAGTGCTTGTCGGTCTTGCTGGCCAGCCAGTCCATCAGCGCCAGCAACACGCCCGAGATCACGAACACCAGATGGATCCCCACCAGCCAGGCCAGGTGCCGGTCCGAGATATCCTTGCCCTCGGCCAGCTCCATGAAGGCCTTCAGGAGTGCGATGGCGCTGATGGCGACAATCGAGGCCACCAGTTTCAGTTTCAGTCCCGAGAAATCCACCGTGCCCATCCAGCCGGGCCGGTCTTCGTCGTCGCCGGTATCGATCTTGGAGACGAAGTTCTCGTAGCCGGAGAAGATCACGATCAGCAGCAGGTTTCCCGCCAGCGACAGGTCGATAAGGGTCAGCGCCATCAGGATGGCTTCCTCGGGCGACATTGACCCCAGATGCGACAGGTCCTTGATCGCGGCCTGCACAAAAACGAAGAACAGAGCCGCCAGCGCGAAGACCAGCCCTACGTAGAAGGGCGCCATCAGCCAGCGCGACCGGAACAGCCACAGTTCCAGATAGCGCTCTGCGGCGGGCTTTCGCTTTGGCGCGCGAGGGACGACTGTGGGTTCGTTCATCAGCGAAGTTGATACCGGCTCCGTCGGACGGCGCAAGTCGTCGCCGCCTATCCCCGCAGTTTCGCCCCGACCGCCTTGTCCGCTGCCGCGACGATCCGCGCCGAAAGGCCCTCTATCTCGGGGTCTGTCAGCGTTTTCTCTCGCGGCTGCACCACCACCTCGACGGCCACCGACTTCATGCCTTCCGGCACGCCCTGACCCTGATAGACATCGAACACGCGCGCGGCGGCGATCAGCGCCTTGTCGGCGCCCATGATCGGTCGGATCAGGTCGCCGGCCGGCGTCTCCGCGCCCACCAGGAACGCGAAGTCGCGCCGCAGCGGCATCAAGGTTGACAGGTCCAGCGCGGCTTTGGTCTTCACACCCCGGCGCTTGGGCTCAGGAATGGCGTCGAGGTTGATTTCGAAGGCCAGCATGGGCCCGTCAGCGTCCAGCGCCTTGAGCACGCGTGGGTGCAGTTCGCCGAATTCGGCGATCACAACCTTGGGCCCGAGCTGCAGGCGGGCCGAGCGGCCAGGGTGCCACCAGCTCGCGTTCTGGCCCTGCACCACCTGCAGGCCGGGCGCACCCAGTTCATCCAGCAGCGCCAGTAGATCGGCCTTCAAGGCGAACAATGGATCGCCTGAAGCCTTCGTCCAGTGCTTGGGCGCATGCGGTGCGATCAGGCCGGTGACCGCCGTCCACTGGTCACCCGGCTCGTCGCCCCGGAAGTTGGGACCAACTTCGAACAGGGCTGCATCGGCAAATCCCTTGCGGGCATTGCGGGCCGCAGCGTCTATCAGATTGCCGAGAGTAGAGGGCCGCATGGTGTCCAGATCCGACGCGATGGGGTTGGACAGCACCAGTTTCGCAGCGCCGCCACCGAACAGCTCGGCCCATTCCCGGCGCATGAAGCTCCAGCTCACCGTCTCGGCATAGCCTCGGGCGGCAAGGGCGCGGCGGGCGTTGCGCATGCGGACCTGGCGGACGGTCAGGGCGCCGCCTGGCGGCCGGTCAATAGGCGGCAGTGGCGTGGAGGGCAGGGCGTCGAACCCTTCGATCCGGGCGATCTCTTCCACCAGGTCGGCGCGACCCTCGACGTCGCGGCGCCAGGATGGCGGGGTGACGTTGTGGCCGTCGACCTCGAAGCCCAGGCGCGTGAGGATGTCATCAATCCGTACGGCGCCCACGTCGAGGCCTGAGAGTTTCTTCACAAAGGCCCGGTCGAAGGCGATCGCCTTGGGCGGCGCCGGCGCGTGGCCTGCAATCAATACGTCAGATGCTACGCCGCCACACAGTTCCAGGATGATCGAAGTGGCCAGTTCCAGTCCGGGCGTCACCGAGGCGGGGTCCACGGTCCGGGCGAAGCGATACTGGGCGTCCGAGTTGATGCCGGTGGTGCGGCCGGTCTGGGCTGTCCGGATCGGATCGAACCAGGCGCTCTCCACGAAGACATCGGTGGTCGCCTCGGAACAGCCGGTGCTTTCGCCACCCATCACGCCGCCGATGCCGATGGCGCCGGAGCCGTCGGCGATGACACAGATCTCCGGGGTGGTCACATAGGTCTTGCCGTCCAGCGCGGCGACCTGTTCGCCGTCGCGGCCAAGGCGGGCCTCGATGATGGCGCCTTCCAGTTTGGCCGCGTCATAGACATGTAGCGGTCGGGCGCGGTCGATGGAAATCAGGTTGGTCACGTCCACCAGGGCGTTGATGGGCCGCAGGCCCACCGAGATCAGCCGCTGCTGCAGCCAGGCCGGCGATGGGCCGTTCTTCACGCCCTTGATAAGGCGGCCGGCGAAGACCGGACAGGCGTCTCCATCGACGGCGATCTCGATCGGGCAGGGAAACGCTCCGGCCACCGCCGCTGTGACGTCGGGCTTCAGCGTTCCGAGCCCGGCGGCGGCCAGGTCACGGGCTATGCCGCGCACGCCCAGCCAGTCAGGCCGGTTGGGCGTCACCTCGAAATCGATCACCGCTTCCAGACCCAGCACGTCGGCGGCCAGGGCACCCACTGCAAGGTCGCCAGACAGCTCCATGATGCCGTCGGACTCTTCAGCGACTTCCAGTTCCTTCGCCGAACAAAGCATGCCGTTGGAGACCACGCCGCGAACCGGCCGCGCCTCCAGCGTCACACCCGAGCCGGGCACATAGGCGCCGATGGGAGCATAGATGGTGGTCAGGCCCGCCCGCGCGTTGGGCGCACCGCAGACGATCTCCAGACGGCCGTCCTTCGTGTCGACCTGGCAGACCCGCAGTTTGTCGGCGTTGGGGTGCTGCACGGCTTCCACGATGCGGGCCACCGAGAAGGCGGCCAGCTTCGCGCCAGGGTCTTCCACATGCTCGACCTCGAGGCCGGCCATGGTCATGGCGGTGACGACCTGGTCGACCGTGGCGGTCGTTTCGAGGTGCTCCTTGAGCCAGGAGAGGGTGAATTTCATCGCTCGGCTCCTTCGCCGACAATCTGGACCAGCCGGAAGCGCTCGCAGTTGAGCAGCATGTCCGGGGCGAACCCGCCGTTGCGGGTGAAATAGGCTTCGTGGCCCGCACGCCAGGAGACCAGCGTGCGGTCATCCTCGCCCTCGTCAGACGCGAACCGGGCGTCTACCTCGTCAAAGCGGCGTTGGGTCAGCTCGACGGTTTCCAGCACGCAGCGGATGTCGCCGGCGCTGTTCTTTACCGCCCAGGGTTTGCCGACCTCGGCGCCTTTCAGGCCCTCTGCCGCGTCCCAGCAGGTAGCCGTCTTCTTTCCCTCAAGAACGAGGTGCAGCAGTTCGTCCGCCAGTTCCGGTCCGTCGCCGAACCGATGGACCTCCAGGCCGTTCCAGGTCTCGGTGCTCATGACAACCCCGTCGCCGGGTTGGGCGCCTGGAAGGCCGAGAAGCCAAAGTGATCCAGCCAGCGGACGTCGCCCGCGAACATATCGCGCAGGTCGGGCATGCCGTACTTCAGCATCCCCAGCCGGTCGACGCCGAAGCCGAACGCGAAGCCCTGCCACTCATCCGGATCCAGGCCGCAGTTGGTCAGTACGTTGGGATGGACCATCCCGCACCCGACGATCTCCATCCAGTCGCTGCCCTGGCCAATCTTCACATCGCCGCCCGAGCGGTCGCATTTCACGTCCATTTCGGCGGATGGCTCGGTGAAGGGGAAGTGGTGCGGGCGGAACCGGGTTTCGACCACCGGGGTCTCGAAGAAACGGCTGATGAAGGTGTCCAGCGTCCACTTCAGGTGACCCATGTGGATATCGCGGTCGATCACCAGACCCTCGATCTGGTGGAACATCGGCGTGTGGGTGGCGTCACTATCCGAACGATAGGTCCGGCCCGGCACAATGATGCGGATCGGCGGCGTCTGGCTTGAGGCGATCCAGCCCGGCAGCTTGTGGTTCTGGCCCTGCTGCATGGCGCGGATCTGCACCGGGCTGGTGTGGGTGCGCAGCAGCTTGCGCTGGCCGGTCTCGTCCTCCGGCAGCCAGAAGGTGTCGTGCATCTCCCGCGCCGGGTGCTTGGGGGGGAAGTTCAGCGCCGTGAAGTTGTGGAAGTCGTCCTCGATGTCCGGTCCTTCGGCGAGCGCAAAGCCCATCTCCGCGAAGACGGCGATCATCTCGTCCATCACCTGCATGGTCGGATGCACGCGGCCGCGACGCTCTGGCGGGGGCGGCAGGGAGAGGTCGACCGTCTCTTTGGCCAGCCGCGCATCCAGTTCGGCGGTTTCCAGTGCGGCCTTGCGGTCGGCGATCGCGGCGGCGACTGCGTCGCGCAGGCCATTGATCTTCGGGCCTTCAACGCGCCGCTCATCGGGCGTCAGGCGGCCGAGGGTCTTCAACAGCTCGGAGACCGAGCCGGTCTTGCCCAGCGCCTCCACGCGGATAGCTTCCAGCGCTGCCAGATCGGCGGAGCCGGCGATGCGGGCGGTGAGGTCGGCCTGCAGGGTGGTGAGATCGGTCATGGGACGGGTGTCCTAGCTTTACGTCTTCCCGGGGTGAAGAGGGCGCAGCAAAATGCCCTCCGGCGGTTCGGCCGGAGGGCTCTTGAAACCTTCGAGGTCTAACGACCCCAGGGCTTAAGCCAGCGCGGCGCGAACCTTGTCGGCGATGGCCTTGAACGCGACTGGATCGGCGCCGGCGATATCGGCGAGGACCTTGCGGTCCATTTCGATCCCGGCCTGATCAAGGCCGTGAATAAACTGCGAGTAGGTGAACCCTTCGGTACGCGCCGCAGCGTTGATACGCTGGATCCACAGCGACCTGAACATGCGCTTGCGGACCTTGCGGTCGCGGTAGGCGTACTGGCCAGCCTTGTCCACGGCCGCCTTGGCGGTGCGGATGGTGTTCTTGCGGCGCCCGTAGAAGCCCTTGGCCTGCTCGAGAACCTTCTTGTGTTTTGCGTGGGCGGTGACGCCCCTCTTAACGCGTGCCATCGGTCAGCGCTCCTTAGGAAAGGCCGTAGGGGATCCAAAGCTTGATGATCTTCGCGTCGGACGCGCTCATCACTTTGGTGCCACGGTTCTGACGGATGTACTTGGCGTTGTGGCTCAGCAAGCGGTGACGCTTGCCAGCGACGCCGGCCTTGATCTTGCCGGTCGCCGTAAGCCGGAAGCGCTTCTTCACGCCTGACTTGGTCTTCAGTTTGGGCATTTCACGTCGGGATGCGAACACCCCGTCCTCTAGGTCGTGTTGATGAACCGCCCTGGCATGCCTTTGGGCCAGGCGGTTCCGAAGGGGCGGGTGAATACGGGAAAGCCGCGGGGAATGCAAGGTGGGGCTTGCCCGGGCCCTACTTCCCCTTGCCCACCGCGATCCCCATGACCTCGAACCGCGCCTCACCCAGCAGGTGGTCGGCGCCAAGATAGGCGCGGGCGGGCAGCGGGCCCTTGAAATAGGTCCGGTAGACCTCGTTGAAGGTCCGGTAGTCGGCGAGGTTACTGGAGAACACCTGGACCCAGACCAGATGGTCCATGGTCAGGCCGCCCGCTTCCACCGCGCGCTTGATGTTGTCCATCACCCGCCTTGCGGCGTCCGCCGTTGTCCCGCCGATGGCCGCGCCGCCATCGGTAGTCCCGGTGATGAAGAGAGTCCCGAGCTTGCGGCCGGCCATGACGGACAATCAGTAGGCACGCCATGCGCGAATTGTCGGCTCCAGCCGCAGGAGTCCCTGTCGCCGCCGCTACGCCGCCGACCGAACCGCAAAAGCGGCCGCCAAAAGGGCGACCGCACCGCGAAGTCCACAGTCTGTTTGCGCTACTTGGGCGCCAGGATCATGATCATCTGGCGGCCCTCCATCCGGGGCTCGTACTCCACCTTGGCGATCGGTTCGAAGTCCGCCTTCACCTTCTGGAGAAGCTTCATGCCTAGCTCCGGGTGAGCCAGCTCGCGCCCGCGGAAGCGAAGGGTGATTTTCACCTTGTCGCCTTCTTCGAAAAAGCGGTGCATTGAGCGCTGCTTCACTTCGTAGTCGTGAACGTCGATGTTCGGGCGGAGCTTGATCTCCTTGAGCTCGACGACCTTCTGCTTCTTGCGTGCCTCGTTCTTCTTCTTCTGCTCCTGGAACTTGAACTTTCCATAGTCCAGAATCTTGCAGACGGGCGGATCTGCGTTGGGAACGATCTCCACAAGGTCGAGGCCCGCCTCTTCGGCAGCCTCGATGGCTGCGGATGTGGGCATGACCCCTTGCTTCTCTCCGTGCTGGTCAATGAGCAGGACACGGGGGACGCGGATGTCTTCGTTCATACGCGGTCCGTCTTTAACGGGCGGCGTTTGCATGGGACGGCGAATAGGCAGGTCTCCGGGACTGTTAAAACGCAAAAAACGCCGGGTCGCGCGCGGCGATCCGATCGTGCCAGCAGTATATGACGAAGGGGCGCCCTCGTATCAAGGCATTGCGGACGATGAGGGGGCCAAAGAGTTTGCGGTCTGCGCCACCTGCGCCACTGGCAGGTCGGCCAGATTGTCGGCTCTGAGGATCGCCACCCGCCCCCGCGGTGCGGAAAGGGCCGGGTCGGACGCCTTGGAAAACAGCACTATCGTAGGCGCGCCAGCGGCTGCCGCCAGATGCAGGGGTCCGGTGTCGTTGCCCACTGCCAGCGCCGCATTCACGCCAAGCCGCGCCACGCTCGCAAAGTCGGTCCGCCCGGTGAGATCTCGTGCCCTGGGGGTAGTCCTCTGGATCGTGTGGGCTAATTCAGCCTCCTGCGGCCCACCAATGATCACGATGTCGAACCCCCGCGAATAGAGAATGCGCGCCAGCTCTGCGTAGTGCTCGACCGGCCATCGCTTGTCGAGACGATGCGAGGCGCCGCCGGGGACGAACATCACGTAGGGACGCGGACGATTTCCGCCTGATCTGGGGCGCCCTGCCGCGTCTGCCTGCAGGATCCACGAGAGATCGGGCGTGGGGGCCGTTCCAGGTTCTGTCGGGGCATCGTCCCAGATGCCGGCATACTTGAGCTGGTCCGCCTGGCGCTCCAGAGTGTGCATGCCGTTGCGAAGTGGATTTCCGTGGGGCAGGGCGCAGCCGAACGCGATGCCTGACCATGGTGGCGGGGAGGGGCGCAGGATCTGGAAGATCCGGTTGGACGCCGACGATGTCTGCAGGTCGTAGACGCGTGCATAGTTCGCCGCTCTGATCCGGGAGCGTAGCGAAAGCCACGCCGACAACCCCGCTGGGCGACCGCCGGTGTCCACGGCGTTGAAATAGGGACAGGTCTTCGCCAGCGCCTCGAAGGGGGGCGTGGTCAGGAGGGTAATGTGGGCCTTGGCGTGGGCCTGCCGGATTTTCTTCATGGCCGCCAGCGCCAGGATGAAGTCGCCCAGGGCCGATAACTTGATCACCAGGATGCGTTCGACGCTGCGGGCCATCAGTCGCGGGCCTCGAGAACGCGCGCGTAGGCGGCAAGTGTCGCGGCGCACATTGCGTCGGCCGAGTAGAGCTCGCGCGCGCGAATGCGCCCCCGCTCTCCCATCTCGCGGCGTCCTGCCGGCCCGACCTCAATGGCCCGCTCTATCGCCGCCACCCAGGCCTCGGGGTCGTCGACGGGAGCCAGCCAGCCGGTCTTGCCATGCAGAATGGTTTCGGTGACTCCCCCGTGCGCCGAGGCGATGACGGTCCGGCCCATCACCTGCGGTTCGACGGCGGCGCGACCGAACGACTCCGGCACTGTGGTGGGCAGGATGGCCAGATCGGCCAACAGGTAAGCGGCCGGCATGTCGTCGCAATGGCCGACTACCCGGACAGTGTCCTGCAGAGAGGCTGCGCCAATCGCCGTCAGCACCTCGGCCGCATAGCCGGTCCGACCCTGGTCGTCGCCAGCGAACACAATGCGGAAATCGTTCCGGCCCTGCGCTGTCAGCCGCTTCGCCGCCTCAACGATGGACAGGTGTCCCTTGATCCGTGTCAGGCGCCCGGCCAGCAGGATCAGCGTGCGGCCGTCATCCGGAAGCGCCCAGGCCTGCCGCAGGGCCGCGATCCGATCCGGACCGACACGGGCCGGGTCGAACCGTTCCAGATCCACCCCGCGCGGGATTGTCACGAGTTTCTCTGGAGCCACCTGATGCTCGGCCAGAACATGGTCACGGGTGTAATCGGAGTTTGCGATCACCAGGTCGCCGCGGGTCATGACGGCATTGTACCAGCGCTTCAGCCGGGATTGCGACTTGTAGACCCCATGGTAGGTGGCGACGAAGGGCGTGCGCGTTACATGCGCCGCCCAAAGAGCCGAAAACGCCGGGGCGCGACTTCGCGCGTGCACGATCGACACGTTTTCCTGACGGATCAGCGCCACCAGCCGCGCGGCGTTACCAAGCATGGTGAGTGGGTTCTTGGTCTGGACCGGCATCTGCGCCAGGCGGCCGCCATCGGCCTCCAGTCGCGCTGCCATGCGCCCGCCCCGCGTAGCGACCAGCGCGGTTCCGCCGGCGCGGACCACAGCGTGGGCCACGTCGATGGTGCTTTGCTCGGCGCCTCCGGTTTCAAGCTCGGGGACAACCTGCAGCAGTGTGAAATCAGGGGGTAACGACACGGCCTCTCTCTAAACTGAGTTGCCCGGTTCTGCTAAGGGGGCTGGATGACCGAGGTTACTGGATTTCTGGAACGCCCGGGCGGGCATCGACTGGCCTGGCGACGCGTGGCAGGAGGCGGCTCCACAGTAGTCTGGCTGGGCGGGTTCCGGTCCGAGATGAATGGAACCAAGGCGCAGGCTGTAGCGGACTGGGCGGCGGCGGCTGGCCGGGCGTTTTTGCGTTTCGACTACTTCGGGCACGGGGAGTCGTCTGGCGCCTTCGCAGATGGGACCATCAGTCGCTGGCGCGATGACGCGCTGGCCGTGCTGGATGAACTTACTGCTGGAGACCTTGTGCTGGTGGGTTCGTCCATGGGCGGGTGGATGGCATGCTTGGCGGCCATCGCGCGGCCTGAGCGTGTCAGGGCCCTGGTGCTGATCGCGCCGGCGGCGGACTTTACCGAAAGGCTCATGTCCCGGGATATCCCGGGAGATGGTCGGGCGGCGCTGGATGCCGACGGTGTCTGGATGAGGCCGTCACAGTACGGCGATCCCTATCCGATCAGTCGGGCTTTGCTGGAAGACGGTGCGCGCTGGTCGATCCTGGGTGGCGCGCCGGTCCCGATCAGTGTCCCGGTCCGCATCCTTCAAGGTAGCCTGGACCCTGATGTGCCCTGGCGCCATGCTTTGGAACTGGCAGAGAGTCTGGCCGGGTCGGACGTCGTGTTCTCTCTTATCCGGGACGGCGATCACCGCCTGTCGCGACCGCAGGACATTGAACGCCTGCTGACCACACTGGAGGAATGCCTTCAGCCACCGGCCTGAAGGATCGCGGTCAGGCCCTCACGGTAGGTCGGATAGTCGGGCCGCCATCCGAGTTCTGCCTTCGCCCGGGCGTTTGAGACGCGCTTGCTTTCTGAATAGAAGCGCCGTGCGGCAGGCGCGAGATTGGCGTCTTCAAGCGCGATCGGTGGCGGCGGCTCCAGACCCAACAGGCCTGCCGCATAGACCACAACGTCGCTATTCGGGGCCGGTTCGTCATCACATAGATTATAGATGCCCCCGGCGCGTGGCCGGGCAATGGAAGCGCTGATCCCGGCTGCGAGGTCGTCGACGTGAATGCGTGAGAAGATCTGATCCGGAGCGATGATCCGGCGCGCACGACCCTCCCTGACACGATCAAGTGTCGAACGCCCCGCGCCATAGATGCCGGGCAGGCGGAAGATCGTTACGGCGCGCCCCGAGCGATCGCCGAGCTCCAGCCAGCGCTGCTCGGCCGCTACGCGGCGCTGTCCCTCAGCGAACCCGGCGGACAACGGGCTGGCTTCCGTGACCCAGCGTCCTCTGCGATCGCCGTATACGCCGGTGGTTGAGAGATAGCCGAGCCAGTTGGCCCCGGGCGTCTCCAAAGCATGCTCAAGCACCGCCAGGCCAGGGCAGCCTTCCTGTCCGGGTGGCGGCGTAATCAGGATCGCATCTGCGGCGGTCGCCGCGGCTTCGACGGCGCATGTGTCGGTCAGGTCGAGAGGGCGGCCGCCGTCCGCCTCGATTTCAGCCCGGGTCTCCGGGTTTCGAAAGGTTGCGGTGAACTTCCATCCAGAGGCGACGAGGCGCTTCGCCGCAGCCCGACCCGAGAATCCATAGCCGAATACAAACAGGCGCAAGGGCTAAAGCAGCTCCCGGATCGCCTGGCGGGCCGCATCGGCCAGTTCCGGCCGCGCCAGCGCGAAGGCGACGTTCGCCCGCAGGAGCCCAAGTTTGTCGCCACAGTCGTAGGTGGTCCCTTCATATTCCAGCGCGTGGAAATCCTGTGTCTTCATCAGATTGAACATGCCGTCGGTGAGCTGGATCTCCCCGCCCGCGCCGCGTTCCTGGGTCTCCAGGATCTGGAAGATCTCCGGCTGGAGGACGTATCGGCCCGAGATGAAGAGGTTTGAGGGCTCGGTCCCTGGCGCTGGCTTCTCGACCATGCCGGTCATGCGGTTCAGGCGACCTTCCTGCCCGTCCAGCGCGACGATGCCGTATTTGTGGGCTTCGCCCGCCGGGGCGGGTTCGACCACCACGATGTTGCCGCCGACCTGTTCATAGGCGCTCACTGCCTGCGCCAGGGCCGAAGTGCGGGCCATCATCAGCATATCCGGCAATATCACGGCGAAGGGCTCGTCGCCGATCACGTCGCGGGCGCACCAGACCGCATGCCCGAGCCCCAGGGGCGCCATCTGGCGGATGAAACTCATCTGGCCCGGCTGTGGAAGATCGCGGCGGACGTCCGCAAGGATATCCAGCTTGCCTTTGGCCTCAAGGATGCCCTCGATCTCCGGGTTCGCATCAAAGTAGTCCTCGATGGCGCCCTGGCCGCGTCCGACGATGAAGACGAAATGCTCAATGCCAGCGGCTCGGGCCTCCTCAACCACATAGGACAGGATCGGCCGATCAACGACGTTCAACAGGTTCTTGGGGGTAGTTTTGGCGCCCGGAAGCACCCGGGTCCCCAGCCCGGCCACCGGCAAGACGGCTTTGCGAACACGTACGCCCATGATGTTTCGATCCCTTCTGCGCCGAGCTCCGGAGCTTTTGCCTAAAGTGCTGCGCGGCATCTAGCCCACACTTTTTGACAGCTTGGCCGTGATCACGATTTTGAGATCACAGCAGCCTGTGTAGGGTTGTGTGTTTCCGGGGATTCGCCCCAAGGGGAGCCAACTCAAATGAAGCTTCGTATTGCTACCGTTGCGGCTGTCGGTGTCATGGCCTTGAGCCTGGCTGCCTGCGCGAAGAAAGAAGAAGCCCCGGCCGCCGAAGCCCCGGCCGCTGAGGCCGCTGCTCCGGCTGCTGACGCCATGGCCGCTACGCCTCCGGCTGATGCTGCTGCTGCGCCAGCTGCCGACGCCGCTGCCGCTCCGGCCGCCGACGCTGCTGCTGCGCCTGCCGAGGCGCCCGCCGCCAAGTAAGCGGTCCAGTTTCGAACAAAATCCGGGAACGGCCGCGCCTCAGGTGCGGCCGTTTTCTTTTGGCAATCGGCTATTCGACCGTGACGGATTTCGCGAGATTGCGCGGCTGATCCACATCGGCGCCCTTATGAACCGCCACGTAGTAGGCCAACAACTGGATCGGCGGCGAATAGACCAGCGGTGCGATGAAGGGGTCGCAGGCGGGTCCGACTATAACCTTCATATCCGGCGAGGCATGTTTCGCCCCCTCGGCGTCCGTGATCAGGATGATCGGGCCACCTCGCGCAGCCACCTCGCTCATGTTGGCCAGTGTCTTTTCCATCAGAGGATCGCTGGGGGCGATAACGATGGTAGGCGTCGCCTCGTCGATCAGGGCGATAGGTCCGTGTTTCAGCTCGCCAGCAGCATAACCTTCTGCATGTATATAACTGATTTCCTTGAGCTTTAGTGCGCCCTCCAGCGCCAATGGGAACATTGGTCCCCGGCCCAGATACAGAACATCCCGAGCGCGCGCCAGTTCCGGAGCCAGCTTACGGATCGCATCCTCGGTCAAGGCGGCCTCCGCCATCAGGCGCGGCGCCTCAAGCATGACCTGGACCAACCGCTGCTCCTCGGTTGCATCGATCCGCCCACGGGCCCGGGCCGCGGCCACCGCCAGAGCGGTCAGCACGCTGACCTGCGCGGTGAAGGCCTTGGTCGAGGCGACCCCGATCTCGACTCCGCAGTGGATTGGCCACACCACGTCGACCTCGCGGGCCATGGTGGATCCCACCGCATTGACCACCGCGGCGCTCTTCATGCCCTTGGCCTGACAATAGCGCAGGGCCGCCAGCGTGTCGGCTGTTTCGCCAGACTGCGACATCGCAATAACCAGAGAGCCCGCGTTGAGCGCCGGCTCTCGATAGCGGAACTCCGAGGCCACCTCCACATCGACCGGCAGTCCGGCCAGACGCTCGATCAGGTACTTGCCAAGTAGACCCGCGTAGTAGGCTGTGCCGCATCCAACGATCTGGATCCGGTCGAGCTTGGCGAACTCGATCCCGCCCGGGATGGCGGTACGGCCGGTCAGTGTGTCGACATAGGCCGCGATCGTGCGCTGGCAGCCTTCGGGCTGGTCATGGATTTCCTTCTCCATGAAGTGCCGGTAGTTGCCCTTCTCCATAAGGGTTGCGGACTGGGGCACTGTTTGCACAGCGCGCGTCACGGGCTTGCCGGCCTCATTGAAGACCCGTGCGGACTTGTGGTCGATGATCACAAAATCACCATCTTCCAGATAGGCGATCCGGTTTGTGAATGGCCCCACTGCCAGGGCGTCAGACCCAAGGAACATCTCCCCCTGTCCATAGCCCACGATCAATGGCGGACCTCGGCGCGTTCCCATCAGCAGGTCAGGCTCGCCAGCGATCATCACGACGAGGGCGAAGGCCCCGCGTACCCGATCGAGAGTCGCCTTGAAGGCCTCTGCAGGAGGCTTGTTGGTGAGTTCGACATCCAGCAGGTGGGCCACCACCTCTGTGTCGGTATCCGTCTCGAAGATGTGGCCCGCAGCCTGCAACTCGGCCTTGAGTTCTCCGAAGTTCTCGATGATGCCGTTGTGCACCAGGGTCACACGGCCGGCGCGGTGTGGGTGGGCATTGCCCTCGGTGGGGGGGCCATGGGTGGCCCAACGGGTATGGCCGATGCCCACGGTAGCTTCCAGCGGGTCAATAACCAGTACCGCCTCAAGGTTTTTCAGCTTGCCGGCGGCACGTCGGCGCTCGACGCCACTTCCAGTGAATCCGGCAATCCCTGCCGAATCGTAACCCCGATACTCGAGCCGCTTGAGGCTCTCGATCAGCCGGTCCTGAACGGAGGAGGTCCCAACAATGCCGATAATGCCGCACATAGGGCCTAGGCTTTCTCTATAGTCGGGCGAAACCTGGCTGGTTTCGCGCCTGATAAGGCGGCTTTAGCATCCGATGGTCTACCGTCGATTAAATCTCCGTTTCGGATCGTTTCCAGATCCCCATCCGACGAGCAAACTATGAGCGATCGCACCTATTTCGGCACGGACGGCATTCGCGGCCAGGCCAATAGCCATCCCATGACCGCCGAGGTCGCGCTCCGCGTCGGCATGGCAGCCGGCAAGGTCTTCAAGTCAGAGGATGATCGGCGACATCTTGTGGTGATCGGCAAGGACACCCGGTTGTCCGGTTACATGGTGGAACCGGCGCTGGTCGCCGGTTTCGCCAGTGTGGGTATGGACGTTCGGCTTCTTGGCCCAATGCCCACGCCGGGCGTCGCGATGATGACCCGGTCGTTGAGGGCTGATCTCGGCGTCATGATTTCAGCCTCTCACAACGCCTATGTCGACAATGGCATCAAGCTCTTCGGTCCGGACGGCTACAAGCTTTCCGACGAGAAGGAGCTGCAGATCGAAGCTCTTATGGATCAAGGGCTGGCCGAGGGACTGGCGCCGCCAACCGCTCTGGGTCGCGTGGCCCGCGTGGACGATTCGCAGGCGCGCTATGTGGAGATCGCCAAGGCTACGTTTCCGAGGCGCCTAAGCCTCTCTGGTCTGCGTGTCGTGATCGATTGCGCCAACGGCGCGGCCTACAAGGTGGCGCCGGTCGTGCTCTATGAACTGGGTGCGGACGTGATCAAGGTGGGCGTCGATCCCAACGGCACCAATATCAATGCTGATTGTGGATCCACTCATCCTGCCGCGATGGTCCAGGCGGTCCGGGAGTTTCGCGCCGACATTGGTATCGCCCTGGACGGTGATGCGGACCGCCTGTTGATCTGCGACGAAACCGGCCGGCTGGTCGACGGCGATCAGATCATGGCCTTGATCGCCGACAGCTGGTCACGCAGCAACCGCCTGAGCGGCGGCGGCGTGGTGGCCACGGTGATGTCCAACCTAGGGCTTGAGCGCTTCCTGGCCGAGCGAAAACTGAAACTTGAGCGTACTGCTGTGGGCGACCGCGCCGTTATGGTGCGGATGCGCGAAGGCGGGTTCAATCTGGGCGGCGAACAGTCGGGCCACATGATCCTGTCGGACTATTCGACGACAGGCGATGGCTTGCTGGCCGCGCTACAGGTGCTGGCGGTGCTGAAGGAAAGCGACCGTCCCATGAGTTCGCTGGCGCGCCAGTTCGAACCGGTCCCGCAACTGCTGGAGAATGTCCGGTTTGCCGGCGGAAAACCGCTGGAGGACCCAGAGGTGAAGGCCGTCCTGGCCGAGGCCGAACAGCGCCTCACCGGATCCGGAAGGCTTGTCGTCAGGGCCTCCGGGACCGAACCGCTGATCCGCATCATGGCCGAGGGCGACAATGCCGGTCTGGTTCGTCAGGTGGTCAAGGATATCGCCGGCGCGGTCAAGAAAGCTGCCTCCTGAGAACAGGATGAACAACCTTTCACGAAGCCTCTATCCAACCTGAAATTCCTGTGTCAGCATCGTCACATTCAACCGGCTCGATCCGGCTTGATCGTAAGAAGAGTGCTTGGGAGGAATTATGCGACGTGACCTCGCCTTTGACGGCGCGGCGCGACAGATGGACCGGCCAGCCCGCTCCATAGCCTGTCTCGCCTTTGTAGGAATGCTGGGTGTGGCCTTCTGGGCAGGCGCTGCATGGATCTTTCAGACAGTTTTCCAACTCTACGGCCAGGGCCTTTAGAGCGTGACCGCATCTGACGGATTCGGGATTCACGAGGTTTGCGGATCGTGATTCAAGGTGGGGGCTGGGCCGGAGGCCAGCCTGCATGACTCGACCGTTTTCACTGGACCTTCGGGAGCGTGTTGCGCGGTTTGTG
>CAIVVM010000059.1 GCA_903909375.1 uncultured Alphaproteobacteria bacterium | reverse complement strand
CGATTGCCCGCCTTCGCGAAGGCGGGCAATCGTACATCTCTCTTCCAGATCGAGCTGCTGGTAGCGGCATCCCATGGCAACACTCCCTCGCCAGAGTGTTGCACTTCGTTTGAGAACTCAGGGGACCCAGATGGAATGGCGATTGGGCGGGTTCTACGTCCGCGCAGCTATTCCAATCAGCCTCCCAGCCTTGAGATCTGGGTCCCGGCATTCGCCGGGATGAGCGGATGTTGTTGAAATTGCTGCTTGTAAACTGAGTCCGGTATCTAGACCTCGATCTGCTTCTTCACGTCCGGATGCCGCTCCAGAACCCGCACCAGCGCCGCCTGAGCCGCCAGGATGCCGATGCCGGCGGCATAGCCGCAGAACACGCCCACCAGCGGGCGGCCTCCCGTGGCTGCTCCGGCGATCTGCCAGTACATGAACGCCGCCGCTCCACCCAGCAAGGCCACGCCGCCGAGGATCGAGCCCACGGTCTGGCCAAAGCCGGCCTGATAGGTCGACCAGACATAGCTGGCCAGAGGGCGACGAAGCTGTGCCACGACCAGCGGGATCAGCAGGGACATGGCCATGAACCCCGCCGGCCACAGCAGGGTGTGTTGCACAAGCCTTGGAGCGTCTTCCGGCAGACGGTCGAAGGCGTGAACGACCGCTCCGGCATAGATCAGAACCGCGATCAGAACGGTCAGATCCTGGGTGCGTCTGAAGGTTTTCCAGGCGGGAATGTGGGCCATATCCCAATCTAGTTTGCCGCTGACGTTAGAGGTAGGGCCGAAACCGGGAATCGCGCGTTATCATCTGCCGTGGCGCACCTTGGTCCCTCCATCCCTGCCCTGATGATCGCAGCCGGGCTCGCCGCCCCGGCATGGGCGGGCGAGGTGGCCTGCCGGTTCGACGGAGGCGTGATCGTCGTGCCCGCCGAGGTGACCGGGATCGCGGGCGACTACATTCTCGACACCGGGTCGGCGCAAACCACCCTGCATGAGACCAAGGCGCAGACCGAGGGGATCGAGGCCACAGAGTTGGCGGGCCGTGTGCGGCTGGCCGGGGCCGAGATCGAGGGTCAAGCATTGAAGGTGGCCGACCTCGATGTGCGCACCTGGAACCTGCCCAGCGCGGTGATCGGTCTGATCGGGGCTGACGTCCTGAAGGGGTTTGTGGTGGATGTAGCCTTTGCCCCCTGCAAGGTGCGGCTGTCGCATCCGGGCGCCGCGCCGCCATTCCGGGGGCGAGCGCTGGCGCTGGACCAGGATACCGGTCGGCCGACGGCAACGGCATCCGTCTCGGACGATACGCATGTCGTCACAGGGGCCTTCGTGATCGCGACGGGATCGAGTGCGCCAGTCCGCCTTGCAGATGATCTGGCCCAGACCAATTTCGGCACTCCACCGGAACTCTATCCGCAAGGCCTATGGTTCGCCCGGCTGCCGCAGGTGACGTTTGCGGGCCGGACAGGCCGCGATGTGGCGGCAGGTCTGATGAAGCCCGAGGGAGATGTCGTGGGCATTCTGGGAGGCCCGGTGCTGGCGCGTTTCAGGCTGCGATTTGATTTTCCGGCGGGGCGACTGATCGTCGCGCCAGCGCGGTAGAACGGACAAGGGCTCCGGATCGCTCCGGAGCCCTCGAACTCATCGCAGTCGACGTTCGCCCCTAGTGGGCGATGTTCCGCCATACCCGCTTGTAGCTGAACCACAGCAGGAGGGTGAAGATGAAGAGGTAGATCATCGCGCCCAGGCCGAACTGCTTGCGCTCGGTCTGCTTGGGCTCCGAGGCCCAGGCCAGGAAGGCCACCACGTCGCGGGCCTGCTGGTCCACGGTCGACTTGGTGCCGTCGTCAAAGGTCACCTTGTCGACCGCCAAAGGCGGAGCCATGGCGATGAAGCCACCCTTCGGCGCCTCACCCTTGCCGGTCCAGTAGGATTTCAGGTCTCCCGGCATATAGGGGTTGTAGTACTGGCCTGGCCCCACCGTGAGTCCGGCGGGCGCATTCACATAGCCTGTGAGCAGCGAGTAGATGTAGTCCGGTCCACCTTCGCGGGACTTGGTGATCACCGACAGGTCAGGCGGCGCGGCGCCGCCGTTCGAGGCGCGCGCAGCGGCCTCGTTCGGGAACGGCAACGGGAACTTGTCCGCCGGCAAAGCCGCGCGCTGGATGGTGTCGCCGGTTTCGGAATCGATGTCGTTGACCTGGATGTCTTTGGCCAGCGACTTCACATAGGGGTTGTCGTTGGGGTTCGGGTACTTCGGATCATAGAACGGCCCATGCTTCTGACCGAGATTCCGGAAGAACATCAGGTCCATCGAGTGGCAGGCAGCGCAGACCTCCCGATAGACCTTATAGCCCCGCTGGACCTGAGCAGCGTCAAACTTGCCGAATGGGCCTGCAAAGGTCCAGGCGACGCTCCGGGGTTCCTTGGGCTCACCGGCGGCCAGCGCCGGCCCTGAAATCAGGGCAAGCCCCAGCGCCGCGAGCGCGATACTTTTGCGCAGCATCTTAGGCTCAGCCCCTCTTTTCAGGCGCCGCCATGGCGCCAACGGGCGTCGAGGCGGGATGCGACAGGACGGGGTCGGAAATGGATTCCGGCACCGGCAGTGGTGTCTCGGTCAAGCCGAGCATCGGCAGGATGATCAGGAAGTAGGCAAAATAGTAGAGCGTCGCAACGCGGCTAAGCCAGACGAAGCTGTTGATGTCCGCGTCCAGAAGAACTAGGCCAGACAGACCGGGGATCACCTGACCATCCGGCAGTTGCCCGCCGCAGTACCCCAGAACCAGCGACACGAACACGAAGATGAAGAAGTAGAGCCGCGCCGTCGGTCGGTAGCGCATGGAGCGCACCTTGGACGTATCCAGCCAGGGCAGCAGGAACAGCACCGCGATGGCGCCGAACATCAGGATCACGCCACCCAGCTTGTCCGGCACCGCGCGCAGGATCGCGTAGAACGGCAGCAGATACCACTCCGGCACAATGTGCGCCGGGGTGACCAGCGGGTTGGCGGGAACATAGTTCACCGGGTCGCCAAGCGCGTTCGGATTGTAGAAAACGAAGCTCATGTAGAGCAGCAGGAACACCCCGATCGCGAACCCGTCCTTCACCGTATAATACGGGTGGAAGGGCACGGTATCGTTCTCGGACTTCACATTGACGCCGGTCGGGTTGTTGTTCCCCGTCACGTGCAGCGCCCAGATGTGCAGGATCACAAGACCCGCAATCACGAACGGCAAAAGGTAGTGCAGCGAGAAGAAGCGGTTCAGCGTGGCGTTATCCACCGCAAACCCGCCCCAGAGCCAGGTCGTGATCGGCCCACCAACGATGGGCAGCGAGCCTACCAGATTGGTGATCACGACCGCGCCGTGGAAGCTCATCTGGCCCCAGGGCAGGACGTAGCCCATGAAGGCGGTGATGATCATCACCAGGTAGATCGTGCAGCCCAGGATCCAGAGCACCTCCCGCGGGGCCTTGTAGGAGCCGTAGTAGAGGCCGCGGAACATGTGGAGATAGACCGCCAGGAAGAACATCGAGGCGCCGTTTGAGTGCATGTAGCGGATGAGCCAACCATAGTTGACGTCACGCATGATACGCTCGACGGAGGCGAAGGCCATATCGGCGTTCGGCACGTAGTGCATGGCCAGCACGATGCCGGTGACGATCTGCAGGCCCAGCACAAGGGCCAGGATGCCGCCGAAGGTGAACCAGTAGTTCAGGTTCTTCGGCGTCGGGAAGGTCACGATCGTGTCGTTCATCAGACGCACGATCGGCAGGCGCACATCGAGCCAGCGCTCGAAGCCGCTCTTGGGTTCGTAAGTGGAGTGTCCGCTCATCTCTGTCAGCCGATCTTCACTTTGGTGTCGCTCAGGAAGGCATAGGTCGGCACTTCCAGGTTCTTCGGCGCAGGACCCTTACGGATCCGGCCAGACGTGTCGTAGTGCGACCCGTGGCAAGGACAGAACCAGCCACCATAGTCGCCGCCGCCAAAGGTCGGCACGCAGCCGAGGTGCGTGCAGGTGCCGATCAGAACCAGCCACTCGGGCTTGCCGGGCTTGTGGCGCGCGTCGTCCGTCTGCGGGTCAGGAAGGTCACCCAACGGCGTCGCCACCGCCTTGGCGATCTCGGCCGGGGTGCGGTTGCGCACGAAGAGCGGTTTGCCGCGCCATTTCAGTACGACCTGCTGACCGGCTGCGACCTTGCTGAGGTCGAACTCGATGGACGCCAGCGCCAGCGTATCGCCGGCCGGGTTCATCTGGTTGACCAGAGGCCAGCCGATCCCGACGGCAGCGCCTGCTGCCGCCGCCACGACGGCAATGTGAATGAAGTCGCGACGGTTCGGGTCTTCGCCCGGAGCGTGCGGGTCGGGAGATTCGCCCACGACGGTGCTGGCCACCTTGAAGCTACCCTTCGATAGGGGCCCTGCGGACGAACCCGGAGGGCCTGAGACTTAGCGATTCTCGTCCTTTGGCGGGACAAGAACCGGTTCCGGAAGAGCCGGATTGAGGAACACTGTATATCAGGACCCATGCGAACGACGTGTCCGCCTTGCCCCGATTCGTATTCCCGCGCCCCAGCGACAGCCGATGGCGGATGGCCTTAGAATGCGTTTGGCCCTTTTTCAACCGGACATTCCGCAAAACCTTGGCGCCGCGATCCGTCTGACCGCCTGTCTGGGGGTGTCTCTGGACGTGATCGAGCCCTGCGGGTTCCCTCTTGGCGACGCCGCCGTGCGTCGTGCAGCGATGGATTACGGGGGCATCGCCGAGGTGAAACGCTTTCCCAGCTGGTCTGTTTTTCAAGCAAATCCAAGCCGATCCGGTCGCCTTGTGCTGTTCACGACGCGCAGTGCGCATTCCTTCCACGATTTCGCGTTCAGGCCCCACGACGTCCTGTTGTTTGGTCGCGAGAGCGCCGGGGCGCCCGATGAAGTTCATGCCGCAGCTGATGCGCAGCTTTGTATCCCCATGGCAGCCGGCGCGCGTTCATTGAACGTCGTCACCGCGGCGACGCTGGCGCTGGGCGAGGCATTGCGGCAGATCAAGGCGTTTCCCCCCATCAGCAGGTTCTAGATCCGGCATGTCCAGCCTTCCTCCCGAAATCCTTGCCCGCCGCGACCGCAGCAAGGTGTGGTTCGAAACCCTGCAGCAGCGCATCATCGCTGCGCTTGAGCAGCTGGAAGATGAGGCCTCCGACGAGCTCTACCCTGGCGCTCCTGGCCGTTTCGAGCTCCGACCCTGGACGCGGGAGACCGGCGTCGGCGGCGGCATCGGCGGACACTTGCGTGGACGGCTGATTGAAAAGGCCGGCATTCACACGTCGGCGGCGCTGGCGAAATTCTCGCCTGAAATGGCCGCCACCATGCCGGGCGCCGACAAGGACCCGTCCTACGTCTCGGCCAGCATCAGCCTTATCATCCACCCGGTGAGTCCGCACGTTCCGACGGTGCACATGAACACCCGCTTCCTGTCGACGGCGGAGAGCTGGTTCGGCGGCGGCGCGGACCTGACGCCCATGCTGGCGGTTCAACGCACGCAGGAAGCGCCGGACACTGTCCTGTTCCACGCCGCCATGAAGGCCGCGTGCGACCCCTTCGATCCCGAGTGGTACGCCAAGTACAAGGCCTGGTGCGACGAGTACTTCTACCTGCCCCACCGCCAGGAGATGCGCGGCATCGGCGGCATCTTCTACGACCGCCACAACTCAGGCGACTTCGAAAAGGACTTCGCCTTCACCCAGGCGGTCGGCGAGGCCTTCCTGGACGTCTATCCGAAGATCGTGCGGGCCCACATGGGCGAGCCCTGGACCGAGGCGGAGCGCGCCGAGCAACTGGTGCGCCGGGGGCGGTATGTGGAGTTCAACCTGCTCTACGACCGGGGGACGATGTTCGGGCTGAAAGCAGGGGGGAACATCGAGACGATCCTGAGTTCGATGCCGCCGATGGTGGCTTGGACGTAAGGGGGTGGGTCGGCTTGGCTAACTGCGGCTCGCCCGCAGTTCATTGATTGGACAATCGCGAAGGTTGATCGGACCATCACCGCTCCTTGAGGTCGTATCGCATGGCGTCTGCATCTTCTCTGGCACGGCGCGACGCCCTGTACTTTGCTGTGGGACCCGCGCTCGCCACTGTGGCTGCCGTAGCTGCGTTCAAGGTTCAGCCTTGGCCCGTGCCCATCCGTCTCAGGCGCAGCTGCTACACCCCCTGCCGGTGACCGTGATCCTGTTGCTCGGGATCACCGGGGTCGCACTTGCCAGTCGCGCCGGTCTTCCGTCAGCTCCGGAAGTTCGTAACGCCGAGGCATGGCGTCGGATCCTGTTCACCTCAGGGGGCGCTGGGATCCTCTTTGGGGCCGCCCTGCTCACGTCTCTCATTGAACCTGCAAGCCAGCTGGCTCTCGCCCGTCCCGGCATGGCGGCGGCCCTGACCGGCCTGTTCATCCTGACTTTTGCGGCGAACCTCTTTGAAGCGCAGGAGTTTCGAAGACATGGCTGGCTCGCGCCGATTCTCTTCGGATTGGCTTTCTACAGCGTGTGGCATTGCTTCGGACCCTATCTGATGTCGGAGCAGTCGATCCTCTACCCAGGCCCAAACTGACCGGTGGACGATCCCACCTTTCTATCAGTTAACCGCATGGCGGCTGGTGCGACGCCATCACATATGATATACATTTGACCCACGTATATCATGGAGCCGCTCATGAAAGTCGCCAAGTGGGGCAACAGCCTGGCTGTCCGGCTTCCCAAAGAAACCGCCGAAGCGTTGGGTTTCGCGGAGGGCGACGACATCGCCTTCGAACATACTCCTGATGGCGAGGTGAAACTGCGCAGACGCCGTGACACGGCCGAGTGGATCAGGCATCTGCGCGAAACCTACAAGGGCCGACTGCCGGAGGGCTATCGTTTCAGTCGCGAGGATGCGGTGCGGCGTGGCTACGAGTAGGCCCTTCTTCGACACAAACGTCCTAGTTTACCTGATCGCATCTGAATCGGCGCGTGCGCAGCGGTCGGCGGCGATCATGGCCGCCGGTGGCTGTGTCAGTGTTCAGGTGCTGAACGAGTTTGTGAGTGTCACACGTCGCAAGCAATCGCTCGACTGGGATGCCGTAGAAGCATGGCTCGACCTGTTTCGTTCGGACCTGACCGTCGTGCCCATGACGTCGGAAACCCAGGCTCGCGCCACGGCCATCGCGCGGCGGCGCCAGATCAACATCTACGATGCTACGATCCTCGCGGCAGCGGAGCAGGCAGGCTGCGATGTCGTTTTCACCGAGGACCTCCAGCACGGCCAGGTCATCGGCGGCCTGACAATCCGCAACCCCTTCCTCGACGCCTAACCTCGCAGGAACGCCCCGATCCAGCGCCCCACCCGTTCGCGGTCGTCGGGACCTGCGAAACTGGCCACCGCCCGATCCGCCTCGTCATCCGCATAGACCCTGCCCCGCCGCGCCTCGATCAGGGCCGCCGCATAGGCTGGGTCGAACTCGGGGTGCGGCTGGATCGAGATCGCCGAATGGTCAGTCCAGACGAGGCCCGCCATCGGGGTGAAGGCGCTGGACACGATCACCTCGGCGCCGGGCGGCAATTCCACCACCTGATCCTGATGGGAGGCCGGCAGCCGGATCGCCGACGCTGGCTGATCCATCCAGGGCGCGCGGCCCACCACCTCATAGTCGTGGGCGCCGATGCCCCAGCCCTTGGGAGACTTGATCACCTTGCCGCCAAAGGCCTGGGCCATGGCCTGATGGCCGAAGCAGACCCCGACCAGCTTTGTCCGCCCCCTGGCGGCGCGCAGGAAGTCCAGCAACGCGCCGATCCAGGGGTCGGTTTCATAGACCCCCGCCGCCGAGCCGGTGACGATATAGGCGGCGCAATCCTCAGGCGCGGCAGGCAGTTCGCCGCCATCCACCTCGTATGTGCGCCAGTCGTAGGCCTCGGGGCCCAGTAGCCGCATGAACATGTCGGGGTAAGTCCCGAACGCGTCGATCGCGGGTTTCGGCGGACGGCCGGTCTTGAGGATACCGACTTTCAATAGGCCAGCCCCTGCACCACCGCTTTCAGCTTTTCGATGGCCGACATCGGATCATCCAGGAAGTCGTGATCGATCCACCAGTCTTCGACCTCGGCCAGCACCTTGCCGACCATCGGACCCTTCGGAGCTCCGGCCTTCATGACATCCTCGCCGGTGAGCGGGAAGGTCGGCGCAACCCAGCCTTCGGCGAGCGCGATCAGGCCGCGCCACTGCATGGTGGTGGCGCTGCGCGGCGAGGCGGCCCAGGCCAGCTTGGCGCGGTCGCGGAAGGTCGGCAGGCCGGCGCGGTAGATGCCACGCCTGATCTCTCGCGGGCTCATCCAGCTTTTCAGAACAGGGCTCTGGGCCAAAGCCGCCTGTAGCCGGTCGCGATCGACGTTGGACAGGCGAAGGCGTTCGGCCAGCCGCGATGCAGCCAGCTGATCGTCCGGCAGCAAGGCGGCGAGTCGCAGCAGCGGGTCCGTCTCGAACAGCAGGTCGGACTCGATCTCCACCAGGGCGGCGAACCGCGCCAGATTGGCGGGCGCCTTGAGGATCACCCCCAGAACGCCGGTCTCGGACATCAGCCGCACGGCATCGCGGGGGTCATCGGCGGCCAGGAGTTTCAGTAGTTCCTTCGAGACGCGCTCGGCCGAGAGGCTCTCCACCTGATCCTTGAACGCCGAGCAGGCGGCCAACGCAGCGGGGTCGGGCGCGCCCTTGCCGAACCATGCCAGGAACCGGAAGAATCGCAGGCTCCTGAGGTGATCCTCGCCAAGCCTCTGCTCCGGCGCGCCGACGAAGACGACACGCCCGGCCCTGCCGTCGGCCACGCCGCGTCCTGTGGGATCAAAGATCGTCCCGTCGCGGTCAGCGTAGAGCGCGTTCAGGGTGAAGTCGCGACGCTGCGCGTCCTCAGCCCAGTCGTCGGTAAAGGCGACCGTGGCCCGGCGACCGTCGGTGGTGACATCGCGGCGCAGGGTGGTGATCTCGTGCGGCTTGCGGCTCGACACGGCGGTGACGGTGCCATGCGCAATACCGGTCGGTACGGCGCCGAGCCCAGCGGCCTTAAGGGCCTTGACCACCCGCTCGGGCGCCAGGGTCGTAGCGATGTCGATATCGTCGATGGATCGGCCCACAAGGGCATTGCGCACGCAGCCGCCGACGAACCGCGCACAGCCTTCGCCACCCTCGGCCTCCAGAGCGTCGAACACCGCCACCGTTTCCGGCGCGGTCATCCAGGGCCGCAGACCCAGGGCTTCGCTCATGACGACCCCGCTCCGTAGAGGCGTCCATGCAACGCCCGGAGCATGCCCGCCGTGGCCCCCCAGATGTACTGCGCCTCATGGGTCGTTGCGTAGAACCGCCGTTTTACGCCGGACGGCAGCTCGCGCTCATGTTCCTCGTAGTTGGCGAGGTCCATCAGGTAGCTGAACGGGGTCTCGAAGATATCGGCCACCTCGCCCGGATTGGGTGTGAGTGTGAAGCCCGCCCGGATGAACCCCACCACGGGGGTCACCAGGAAGCCCGTGCCGGTCTGGTAGGGCGTTGAGAAGCCGATGGGCTTGACGAAATGTGGCTCGAGGCCGACTTCCTCATGGGCCTCGCGCAGCGCCGTCTGGATGGGCCCTTCACCCGGATCCTGTCGGCCGCCGGGAAAGGCCACCTGCCCGGTGTGGCTGCGCATGTTGTCGGAACGACGGGTCAGCAGCACGTTCAGGCCGTGGTCGCGTTCGATCAGACCGACCAGAACCGCCGCAGGCGTCAGGGGCTTTCCCGGTGACGACCAGTTTTCGGGGTCGAGGTCGAAATCGGAGGCGCGAGGGCCATCCGCACCCGGCGAACTGTCCAGCGGCTCCAGCCGGTCGCTGATCCAGTCGTGCAGACCCGCCTGCATCACGCGTCAGCCGCCTCAGCCGGACCCAGCGCGAACCAGACGCCGCCGGACTCTATCGCCAGACGCCGGCCTTCGGGCGTGTCGCGGTCTTCGGCCATCTCCACCAGTTCGTAGAACACCGCCCGGGAGATCAGCGCCTCAAGCCCGCCGCGAACGCGCAGATAGGGTCTGGGTTCGCCATCGGCGCTGACCTCGACACGGATCGGGTGGTCGGCATCGGCGACCACCTCGTCGCCGACGTTGGTCAGGAACCGCAGCTTGTCGCCGTCGCGATCCACGCGGACCGCAATGAAGGGCGCGTCCTCGACGGAGATCCGCAGCTTCTCGACCGGCGTTACAAGCCAGAATCCGTCAGGGTCCTTGCGCAGGATGGTCGAGAAGAGGCGCACCATGGCCTCGCGCCCGATCACCGCGCCCTCGTGGAACCAACGGCCATCTCGCTTTATGACGATATCGATCTCGCCGCTGTAAGCGGGGTTCCACAGGTGCACCGGCGGAAGGCCGCGCCCGGGCGCCTGCTTTACCGCCGCAACGACGCCGTCCAGGCCGGGCTTGTCTGAGGTGCTCACCATGGCATGAACCTAGGCGTCCCGGAGTGTCAGCTCAAGCGCGGCGGCGGGGTTGCCGGAACCAGATACGTCATGCACTATGCGTTATGCACAAACGAATGACGATCACGCTCGATGAGGCGGTCTACGATGGACTGTACAGGACCGTGGGCAGGCGCCGCATGAGCCAGTTCATTGAAGATCTGGTCCGGCCGCATGTATTCGGGGACGCATTGGACGCCGGCTACCAGGCGATGGCGGAAGACCAGGCGCGCGAGGCGGAGGCATCGGACTGGATCGACTCCCTTACCGGCGACGGCGTCGATGAAGCGCGGTGAGATCTGGTGGGTCGAGTTCGACCCCTCCATCGGCAGCGAAATCCGCAAGACGCGACCGGCGGTGATCATCAGCAACGACGCCGCCAATCGCAACCTGTCGCGGGTGGTCGTGGTCCCGCTATCCTCCAACGTCGCTCGGCTATATCCCGGTGAGGCGTCGGTCACCGTCTCAGGTCAACCCAGCAAGGCCATGAGCGATCAGATCATGGCCGCCGACAAGCGCCGCCTGAAAAACCAGGTAGGGACCCTGTCCCGGGCCGAGATGGCCGGGCTGGAAGAGGCGATCCAGGTCCATCTGGGCCTTCCACGTTAGCCCGTTAACGCGCGATCACGCGCCCGTTGAGTTTCCGAGCGGGGTCGACCGTCCGCACCAGCACCCGCCGTGGATCCACCGGACTGGGCAGGATCACGTCCGAAGCCTCCTCAAACCCCACCCGCTGGAAGAACGGCAGGTCGCCCACCAGCAGCACCGCCGCCTCGCCCGCGGCCTCGGCGGCGGCGCAGGCGCGCTCGACGAGTTCCGCGCCCAGGCCGTGCTTGCGCGCATCCTCGTCCACCGCCAGGGGGCCCAGGAACACGATCGGCTGATCGCCCGCCATCACGCGCCACATGCGCACAACACCGACCAGACGCTCGCCCTCAAGGGCGCAGAAGGACAGCTCCGGCGCAAAAGCGGCGAATTCGCGCACCCGCTCGGAGACCTTGGCGAAACGGCCGGGGCCGAAGGCACCGTTCAGCAGGGCCTCGATGGCGGGGCCGTGTTCGGGGACTTCGTTGACAAAGCTCAGCGCCGGCTCGGGCCGGCAGGGCTGCGGGGGCATGGGGTTTTCCCGGATACGAAAGGCGACGTGGCGGCTGACCTGGCCGGTCAGACCCTGGGTTCGGTTGGCGCTCAGGCCAGCGGACGTCGTCGCATCGAAAAGCCCTCCCGGGCGCTATCTGGAGCGGCGCAGATAAGGGGTGGAGGGCCGCGCGTCAACGCCATTGCCCCATGATCCGGCGCAAGGCAGGTTGCCCGGGCTGATGACCGACACCCAAACCCCCGACGACGATAGCGTCCCCTCCGCCCGGGCACTGCTCAAGGAGCGTGACTACCTGCTGTTCTGGGGAACGCGGTGGATGGGCAGTTTCGGCACCCAGATCCAGAGCGTCGCCATGGGCTGGCAGATGTACGCCCTGGCCCGCGAGACCCGATCCGTGGCCGAGAGCGCCTTCCTGGTGGGGATGATCGGACTGGCGGCCTTCCTGCCGTTGTTTCTGCTGACGCTGCCTGCAGGTGAGGCGGCTGACCGTTACGACCGCAAGAAGCTGCTGCTGGTCTGCCTGACCGGCGAGATGCTCAGCGTGCTGGCGTTGGCCATCGCCACGCTGAATGGCTGGGCCTCGCCCGGGCTGTTGCTGGGGATCGCCGCACTGTTTGGCGCCAGTCGGGCTTTCTTCGCCCCGGCCAACACCGCGCTGGGGCCGATGCTGGTGCCGCGCCGGCTGCTACCGCGCGCCATCGCCTGGAATTCGCTGGCCTGGCAGAGCGCGTCCATCGCCGGGCCGGCTGCGGCCGGCTTCCTCGTCGCTCACTCCGCCCAGACCGCTTGTTTCACGACCTTCGCACTCTACGGCCTGGCCTTCATCCTGATCCTGCTGATCCGCAAGAACGCCAGGCCGACGGTCAATCCAGGCTCGCGCTGGACGCTGATCAAGGAAGGCCTGACCTATGTCTGGCGCCAGAAGATCGTATTCGGCGCCATCTCGCTGGACCTGTTTGCGGTGCTGCTGGGCGGGGCCACGGCCCTGTTGCCCGTCTTCGCGCGTGACGTACTGCATGTGGGGCCGCAGGGTTTCGGTCTGCTGCGCGCCGGGCCCGCCATGGGCGCCACGGTGGTTGCCCTGTGGCTGGCCGCCAACCCGATCCGGGCCAAGGCAGGGCTGTTCATGTTCGGCGGGGTGGCGGTGTTCGGCCTGGCGACCATCGTCTTCGGGCTGTCGAAGTCCCTGTGGCTATCCGTCGCAGCGCTGGCGGTGCTGGGCGGCGCGGACATGCTGAGTGTCTTCGTACGTCAAACGCTGGTGCAGTTGGTCACACCCGATCAGATGCGCGGCCGGGTCGCCGCCGTTTCCTCGGTGTTCATTGGCGCGTCCAATGAACTGGGCGAGTTTGAAAGCGGCATTGTCGCGCGGATTCTGGGGCCTGTCGGCGCGGCGGTGTTCGGCGGCGTGGGAGCCGTGATGGTCACCGGAATCTGGGCCTGGCTCTTCCCTGACTTGCGTCGAGCCAACCGCCTCGAATAAGTGTCTCCCAAATCAAACGGGAGTCTGAAGCGATGGGCGCACTTGAAGGCAAGGTTGTACTGGTCACCGGCGGCGGCAACGGCATTGGCCGCGACTGCGCCCTGATCGCCGCGCAGGAAGGCGCGAAGGTTGTCGTCAACGATCTGGGCGGCAGCCTGAAGGGTGAGGACGAAGGCTCCGCGGGTCCGGCCGAGGCCGTCGCCCAGGAAATCCGCGCCGCCGGCGGCGAGGCCGTTTCCAACTCCGACAGCGTCACCGATCTCGACGCCGTCTACGGCATGGTCGAGCAGGCCAAGAAGGAATTCGGCGGCCTGCATGCCGTGATCAATCCGGCCGGCATCCTGCGCGACGTGATGTTCCACAAGATGACCGAGGCCGAGTGGGACGCCGTTATCGCCGTCCACATGCGCGGCTCATTCAACGTGGCCCGCGCCACCATCGAGCTGTTCCGCGAACAGAACGACGGCGCCTACATGTTCTTCACCTCGACGTCCGGCCTGTTCGGCAACATCGGCCAGGCCAACTATGGCGCGGCCAAGATGGGCATCGCCGGCATGTCGCGGATCATCGCCATGGAAGGCGCGCGCAACAACGTTCGCTCCAACTGCCTGGCGCCCGTCGCCTGGACGCGCATGACCCAGTCGGTGCCGATCAAGGACGAGGCCGCCGCCGCCCGCCGCGCCGTGATGGCCGAGAAGATCCGCGCCGACCAGCCGGCTCGCTTCTCCGTCGCCATGGTCACCCCGGCCGCGGCCCACGTTTCAGGCCAGATCTTCGGCTCCTCGGGCGAGAACATCATCCTCTACTCCCAGCCCCGCCCGATCGAGACGGTGACCAAGGAAGAGGGCTGGACCGTCGCGACCATCCTGTCCGAAGCCGTGCCGGCCATGGCGCCGAAGTTCTTCGATCTGAACCGCGCGGTCCTGCCGGGTGCGACGGCCCAGAAGGCGCCAGCGTAAGGCTCTGACCTCCCCCATCGCATCGCGATGGCGGGAGGGGGACCGCCCGCCCAAGAACGGGTGGTGGAGGGGGAAAGCCCCATCTGCCGAGACCAGTTTATCCGGCCGATCCGCCCGGCTTGCGGCTTGCCCCCTCCACCACGCCCTCTGCGGGGCGTGGTCCGCGACGCCTGCGCCGAGCCCCCCGGGCTCGCCTCCGGCTTCGACCCGCCGCTTCGCGGGGGAGATAGACTCGGGTTGGCGCCCCCATTGCGAGGGGCCAGGCCATGTATCTCGGAATGTCCCAACCTGGCGCAGCGACCCGCGAACTGGCGTTTGCGGCGGCGGATCGTATGCGGGCCAAGTCCCTCCGCGCAGTGCAGCCCGCCAACCCGGCCGTGGAGAGCCGCGACCAGATCCGCGACCAGATCCTGGCCGAGCGGGGCATTGACCGCATCACCTTGCTGAAGCTCGCTCCGCAGGCGCGCATCGAGACCGAAATCTCGATCACGATCGAAACCGCCCGCCGCACTCCCCCGGCCCCGATCCGCGCCACCGGAAACTTTGTCGACCTCCGGATCTGATCCAGCGCGCCTCAGAGTCTGTGTCGCATGCGCCAGTCCTCGCGCATCATCTCCCAGTAGATCGAACGGCGGATCGTGCCGTCCGGGCGTACAGCATCCCGCTCACCCATCCGGGTGAAACCAGCGGCGTCGATGCCCTTCTGGACGCGAATGTTGTCCAGCGCCGCGGTCAGGCACATCATCCGCACGCCCAGGGTCTCGAATATCCAGCCGAAGCTGTGGGCCATGCCGCGGCCGCCCTGGCCGCTGTTCTGGCGGTCGGCGCGGATTGCGCCGGCCAGTTCCGCCGCCGAACGGTCCGGCCAGACGGTGATGCGGGAGTAACCCGCGACCACGCCCTCGGCGTCCAGGTTCACGATCAGCAGCGCCTCGCCCGCCAGCGCCAGCGCCTGGCTTTCCACCACCCAGCGGGTGACACTCTCGGCATTGATGGGCCGGGGCAGGTCATAGATCGGTCCGGACACCCGTTCGTCCGACAGCAAGGCCACAAGCCCTTCAACGTGAGTCAGGTCTGCGCGCGCCCGTCCATCGCCCAGAGTCGCAACATCCGCCGTGCGCACGGCCTGACGGATCGCCTCGACCTCTTCCGCCGAAACCTCGAGCACGGTTTTTGGAGGCATGCTCATGACGCGGCCAGGGTCTCCAGCGCCTCACCGTCAAGACGGCGGACCGTCCACTCGGTTTTCGCCGAGGCGCCCAGGCTGTCGTAGAATGCGATCGACGGCGCATTCCAGTTCAGCACGGCCCACTCCAGTCGCCCAAGATCGGCGTCGATGCAGCGCTGCGCCAGCCGCCGCAGCAGGGCCTTGCCCGCCCCGACGCCGCGCGCCTCCGTGCGCACGAACAGGTCTTCCAGATAGATGCCCGCGCGCCCCCGAAAGGTGGAGTAGTTGTAAAACCACAGGGCAAAACCCACGGGCTTGCCCTCGTACTCGGCGATCTCGCAGAAGCAGCGAGGGTTCTCACCGAACAGATCGCGGCGGATATCGGCCTCGCTCGCCTCCACTTCGTGGAGCAGGCGTTCATATTCTGCCAGTTCGCGGATGAACTGATGGATCAGCGGGACGTCGGCGATGGTCGCGACCCGGACGACCACGCCGCTTTGAACCGTACTCATGACCGCCTCAAAGCCGGACACCCGTCGTCTCTTCGCTGAGGGCCCAAAGGCGGTCGGCCGCCTCAGGATCAACAGCATAGGGCATCACCCCTTCGAACGGGTTTTCCTGGGTCCATGGTAAGGCCTGGGCGCAGTGTTCCAGATAGAGCCCGCCTACCCCTTCCAGTTCCGGTCCCACTGCCGCCCAGACGCTGGTCGCGGCGCCCTGCTCGGTGGACTTGAAACGCTCGTTGATCTTGCCGGCCTCGTCCATCCAGCCCATGGCGATCATCTCCTCGCGGGGCAGGTGTCGTTGCAACGGCGTCATGATGCCACCGGGCATCACCGAATTGGCGTTGACGCCCAGGTCGGCGAACCGCTGATTGAAGCCTACCGCGAACAGGGCGTTGGCGGTCTTGGCCTGACCGTAGGACTCCCACTTTTCGTAAGGCCGATTGCGATAGTGCGGGTCGTCAAAGTTCACCGGACTGCGACGGTGGCCGATGGACGACAGCGACACCACGCGACTGGCGCGAGCGGCCTCGGAGCCGTTCATCAGCGCCCGGGCCAGCAGGGTCGTCAGCACGAAGTGACCAAAGTGGTTGGTGCCGATCTGCATCTCCAGATCCTGGGCCGTGTAGGCCTGCGGACAGGCCATGACGGCGGCGTTGTTGATCAGGGCGCTCAGCGGCTTGTCGCCCCAGGCGCTGGCGAAGGCGGCCACAGTGGGCAGGTCCGACAGATCCAGCAGGCCTACCGATACCCGTCCGCCGGCCGTCGTGTTGATGTCTGCGGCCGCTATCGCACCGGCCTCGGCATTGCGCACGGCGATCGTAACGTCGGCGCCGGCTTCGGCCAGGGCACGGGCGGTTTCCACGCCCAGGCCGGATGCTCCGCCCGTCACGATCATGGTCTGCCCCGACAGGTCATGACCTTTGACGACGTCGCGGGCGGTCGACCTGGCTCCGAAGGGCGAGGTGATGCGGTCGGTCATGATAGTGTCTCCCCAAGTCTCTGGCTGAGCGTCTTAGGCGGTCGCGCGGTACCAGTCGACGCCAGAGGCGTCACGCTCGCGCACGGCCTGGCCGCGGGCGATCAGGCAGTTGAGGTGCGCCAGGCTCTCGCCCGTCGCCAGCCCCAGCAGATTCTGATCGATCTTGCGCCGGAACAGCACCGAAAAGACGTCGACCACCCGCCGGGGTTCTGACAGCAGCGCGGCCAGGCGCTCCAGCCCCCGCTCATGGCCGCTGATCAGGTGATCGATACGGGCGTGGAGGCCGTAGAATGGCTCGTTGTGCGCCGGCAGAACCAGGACATCATCCGGCACCCTGGTCTTGATCCGCGCCAGGGAGGTCAGCCAGTCGGTGAGCGGATCACCATCGGGCTCGGTCGGAAACACCGACACATTGGAGGAAATCTTCGGCAGCACCTGGTCACCCGAAATCATCAGTTTCAGGTCCGGGCAATAGAGGCAGGCATGCTCCGGGCTGTGGCCGGAGCCAACCACCACGCGCCAGACATGATCGCCAATCCGGATCTCGTCGTCGTCGCTCAGACGGCGGAAGCTGTCCGGCAGGGCGTGCAATCCCCGGCCGAACCCGCCGAACCGGGCCCGATAGTTCTCAAGCGCGTCCTCGTCCCAACCGGCCCCCTGGAAAAAGCGCAGGGCATCCTCCGGCGCCTCACGTCCGGTGTCCGCCGCGAGGGACCGGCAGGTGATGTACTCCAGCCGGGTGATCCAGAGGGCAGCGTCGAACTTGCGCGTCAGATATCCCGACATGCCGATGTGGTCTGGATGCATGTGCGTGACAAACACCCGCGTCACCGGCTTGCCCTCCAGCGGGCCCTTCAGCACGGCGCGCCAGCCGTTGCGGGTCTCGACCCCGCCAATGCCGGTGTCGACGATGGCCCAGCCGTCGCCCTCGGCGATCGCCCAGACGTTGATGAACGCCAGCGCTCCGCCCAGCGGCATCCGCATCCACTTAACGCCCGGCGCGATATCCACCGCCTCGCCTGTCCCGGGCGACGCCTCCAGCGGATAGGTCAGTTTCGGCCTGTGGCTTTCCCACGCCGCCGCCTCTTCAATCCCGTCCCGCAAAGCCCTGGGCTCCCCTGTTGTCGACCCCCATTATCGGACTTCGACGCCGATAAGGGCAAACGCCAATGCGCGCGCAGTTGATTAACGCAGCGTCGCAAGCTCTATGACCCTGAATACAAGTACTGGAGGAGACGGTCATGGCCACCCTGGAACCCCGGATCGATGCGATGCTGGCGGCCCGGCTCGACCCGATCCTCGATGCCGCGCTTGCCGCAACCAAGATCGTCGGCGCTGTGGCGCTGGTGGCCCGCAGCGGCGCTTTAGCCTACGCCCGCGCCGCCGGCCAGGCCGACCGAGAGGCCGGCCGGGCGATGTCGCTGGACACAATTTTCCGGGCTTCCTCGCTGACCAAGCCCATCGTCACCGCCGCCGCCCTCAGCCTGGTGGAGAGCGAGGTGATCGGTCTGGATGATCCGGTGATCCGCTGGCTGCCGGATTTTCAACCCGCCTTCCAGGGACAGGTCCCGACGATCACGCTGCGCCACCTGCTGACGCACACCGCGGGTCTCTCCTACGGCTTCATGCAGCCGGCGGATGGCCCCTATCTCAAGCTTGGCGTCTCCGACGGCATGGACCAGCCCGGCCTGGGCTTCCCCGAGGAACTGCGACGGATCAGTAACGCCGGCCTGATGTTCCCGCCCGGCGCCGCCTGGCTCTATTCGGTCGGGATGGATGTGATGGGCGCGGTGATGGAGGCCGCTACAGGTCGCAGCCTGCCCGAGGTGGTGGCCGAACGCGTCACCAGCAAGGTCGGCATGGCCGATACCGGCTTCTCTGTCACAGACCGCGGGCGGCTGGCGACAGCCTATGCCGATGGTGCGCCCCCGGTGAAGATGGGGACCACCCACACCGTGCCCTTCGCCGAACTTTCGGGCATCCAGTTTGCACCGGACCGCATTTTCGATCCGGCATCATTTCCCTCTGGCGGCGCGGGCATGGTCTGTTCTGCGCCCGACATGCTGGCCTTTCTGGAAGCGATCCGCACCGGCGGCGGCGCAGTGGTCTCGGCGGAAACCGCCCAGGATATGATGACCAACCAGACCGGAGCCCACGCCATCGTCACCAGCGGCCCCGGCTGGGGCTTTGGCTTCGGCGGCGCGGTGATGCTGGACCCGGAACCCACCGCCTCACACCTGCCCGCCGGCGCCTGGACCTGGGCAGGTGTCTATGGCCACAGCTGGTTCGTCGACCCGGCCAGCGAGACCACTTTCGTTCTGATGACCAACACCTCCACCGAAGGCATGAGCGGCCAGACGTCCCGCGATCTGGCGGCCGCCGTAATGGCAGGTTGAGCGCGCCGCTTGTGTTCGTCCCGGCCGGAATGGAATAACCCCCGCACCAGGGGGAAACACCAGATGCAGAAACTTGCCGCCGCGCTCGTCGCGCTCGCCGTCGTCACGCCCGCCGCGGCCCAGGCCCCGCAGCCGGGCGAGGCGGCGTTCCGCAGCCTCTACAAGGAGTTGGTGGAGACCAACACCACCTTCTCGGCCGGCGACTGCACCCTGGCCGCCCAGCGGATGGCGGCACGCCTGAAGACGGCGGGGTTCCCTGACAGTGACCTGACTGTATTCACCCCGCCCGGCAGGCCCAAGGACGGCGGCCTCGTGGCGGTCTATCCGGGCAAGGACTCCAGGGCCAAGGCGATCCTGCTGCTGGCCCACATCGACGTTGTGGAAGCGAAAAGGGAAGACTGGACGAGGGATCCCTTCACGCTCGTCGAGGAGGGCGGCTACTTCTATGCGCGTGGAGCCTCGGACGACAAGGCGCAGGCCGCGATCTTCACCGATCTGCTCATCCGCTTCCGGCAGGAAGGTTTCAGGGGACGCAGACCCATCAAGCTGGCGCTCACCTGCGGCGAGGAAGGCGGCGGGCACGTGAACGGCGCGGCCTGGCTGGTCGCCAACAAACGCGATCTGATCGACGCGGCGTTCGCACTGAACGAGGGCGCCGGCGTCAATCTTGACGGGTCCGGCAAGCCGGTGGCCCACACCGTGCTGGCCGGCGAGAAGTCCAGCACGTCGTACAAACTTGAGGTCACCAACCCCGGCGGACATTCCTCGCGTCCGGTGCCGGACAACGCCATCTATCACCTGGCCCGCGCCATCGACCGGATCTCCGCCTACAGCTTCCCGGTGATGCTGAACGATACGACCCGCAGCTACTTCACCCAGATGGCGACGATCTCCAGCGGTGAGACGGGGGCCGCCATGAACGCCATCGTGGCAAACCCGGCTGACGCCGGGGCCGCCGCGATCCTGCGCAGGGACCCCAGCGTCAACGCCATGCTGGGCACCACCTGCGTCGCCACCCAGCTTCAGGCCGGACATGCGCCGAACGCCCTGCCCCAACGCGCCAACGCCACCATCAACTGCCGGATCTTTCCCGGCGTATCCGGCGAAGACGTGCGAGACGCTCTCATCAAGGTGATCGACAACCCCGCAGTATCGGTCTCCACCGCCCTGGGCCGTCCGGGGGTAGCCGACGCTGGCCCGCCACTGACCCAGCAGGTAATGGGCCCGATCCGTCAGGTCTCGCAATCCATGTGGCCGGGCGTACCGGTGATCCCGTTCCTGCTGGCTGCAGGCACCGACGGCAAGGCGCTGATCGCAGGTGGCATCCCCACCTATGGCGTCTCGGGCATCGCCTATGAGCCGGACCAGGGCCGCATCCATGGCCTGAACGAGCGGATCGGCGTGAAATCGCTCCTTGACGCGCGGGAGTTCAGCTATCGGCTGGTGAAGGCCTACGCGTCCCAGAAGGATTGAAACGACCCATGCGGATCTGGATCGCGGCGGCGCATGATGCGGCCCACCTCAACGGCGGCTGGGCGTTCGTTCGCGCCGGGACGGAGGTTTCCGGCGTGGCGGGCGGTGACCGCCGCACCACCCGGCCCCGGACCACGCTGAGCGGGTTTGCTGCGGCGTTGAAGGATTTGCCGGCGGGCGAGGCCTTCTCGGTTGTGGCGCCCCGAACCGACGCCCTGATCCTTCAGACCCTGCTGAGGCCCCCGGCTGACCCGCCGACCGAAGACCTCGACCTGAGGGCTATGCTCGCCAAGGCTTTGACCGGGCGTGCCTGGACGCTCTCGGTCGGCGATCCGGACGCTATCACGCCCTATGGCTTCGCCGTCGCCTGGGCCAACATGGCGTCAGAGAAGGCCAAGACGGGCGGCGCCTTCTCGGCGGCGATTCCGAAGACCAATCTGGCGAAGGTGAGGGGTTTGTAGGGCGCGCCAGCCGCCCCCCGCCTCCAACCCCAAAGGTTTGTTATTCATTTTGCGGCACAGGATTTCTTCCTGGACCTGTCAGGGTCGCCAAAGAACGAGACCGCCGATGAGCCGGATCATGCCCGCGAGGCGCGCAAGCGATCACTTCGAGCCCGACGACAATGTCGATCCCAAGGTCCAGCGTCAGCTACGCGGGCATCTGGAGCAGATCGACTACACAGCCTATTCCGCCAACCGCAAGGTGCTGAACGCCACGCTGGCCAGCGTGGATACTGCAAAACTCCAGAGCCTGGCCTCGGCGACCGCGCTGGCGCGGACGCGATGGGTGGCGGCGGGACTGGCGTTGGCCGAGGCTGAACCCTATCCCACGCCCGGCCAGATCGCCGCGCTGGCCGAACTCCGCAAAGGTTATGAGGAATTGGCCGGGGTCTACGATGGACTACGACGGATGGTGGAGCGGGGCTATCTGACCTACGTCGCGCCCGATCCGGCCTGACCGGTTCGCTCAGGCCAGTTCGCTCATCCAGACACGGAGCGCCCGCAGGAACGGCAGGGCCTCGCGGAACTCCTTCTGGGTAAAGCCTTCCCGCAGCTTTTCCACCTTGGGTCGGATCGCCGCCATTGAGCGGGCGTAGGCCTCGCGACCACCGGGGGTCAACCGGACGCGCTTCTTGCGGCGATCTGTTTCACAGGCCTCCACCAAGATCAGTTGCGTGGCTTCCAACCGCTGCAGGGTGTTGGTGATGGCGCCGGGCGTCATCTTCAGGGCGGTGGCGATCATCGCAGGCGTCAGATCCTCGCCGCGTCGGGCGATCAGGTTCAGCACTTCATACTGCGGGTAGGTCAGGCCCACCGGCAAACTACGGGTGATCGACATCCGCACGCCGTGCTCGATCAGGCTGATCTCGTCAAACACCTGGACCTCGGGATGGTCCTCAATCACCGCAGCCATGCGCCCTCCGCCGAATCCTCTGCTTGGGACGCCTGACAATTCGTCATCGAACGAGATAATTCAATGTCGAATGTTTAGCGCGACACGACCTCAAGAGCGTCCTTCAGACCCTGCCCCGCCAGAGCGTCAGCACGCTCATTGTGCTCGTGGCCAGCGTGGCCCTTTACCCAGCGCCACTGCACATTGTGACGAGACCGCGCTTCGTCAAGACGCCGCCAGAGGTCGTCGTTCTTCACCGGCTTGTTGTCCGCCGTTCGCCATCCCCGGCGCTTCCAGTTGTGGATCCACTCCGAGATACCCTTCATGACGTACTGGCTATCGGTATGCAGCTCGACCTGGCAGGGTCGGGTCAGGGTTTCCAGCGCCTGGATAGCCGCCATCAACTCCATGCGATTGTTGGTGGTGTCGGGTTCACCGCCGCAGATTTCCTTCGTCTTTTCGCCAAACATGAGGATGGCGCCCCAACCGCCCGGCCCCGGATTCCCCGAACAGGCGCCGTCTGTGTAGATCACCACCCCGGGGGTCATGCACCGGTCCCGAACAGCACCAGATCCGGAGACGACCGGTGCACCGCCAGTTTGCGTTCATACTCCAGCGGGTCCTTGGGCCGCACCAGGGCGCCGGCGGGCGTCGTGCCCCAGTCATACAGTCGCGTCAGGAAGAACCGCATCGCCGCCCCATGCGCCAGGATCGGCAGAGCGGCCCGTTCAGCCTTGCTCAAGGGCCGACGCCCCTCGTACCCCGCCAGAAGCGCCCGCGCTGAGGTGATGTTGAAGCTGCCGTCCGGCTCGAAACACCAGGCGTTCAGCGCCACCGCCACGTCATAGGCCAGCGCATCATTGCAGGCGAAATAGAAGTCGAAGGCCGCAGCGAACTTGCCCCCCTGAAAGAAGACATTGTCGGGGAAATAGTCTGCATGGATCACGCCCTGCGGCAGATCCGCTGGCCAGCGCGCGGCCAGCAAACCCAGATCGGCCTCGATGGTGGCGGCCAGACCGGGCTTCAGTCCCTCCGCGGCGTCCCTGAGCGGCGCGAACAGTCCGGCCCACGCCGCCTGGCCCAGATCATTTTCGCGGTGCATCGGGAACCCGGCGCCAGCCAGGTGCAGCGCCGCCAGGCTCTCGCCGGCTTCCCGACAGTGGGCCACGCCAGGCCTGCGCACCGAAAGGCCCAGCAGATAGGACACCAGCGCGCAGGGCTTGCCGCGCATGGTCTTCAGCATTCTGTCCTGCCGGTCGACGATCGGTGTGGCGCATGGAAACCCGTGCTCGGAAAGCCACCGGGTCAACCCGAGAAAATAGGGCAGGTCCTCGGCCTGGACGCCACGCTCATAGACCGTCAGGAAATAGCGCCCTGTTTCGGTCTCCAGCAGGAAGTTGGAATTCTGGATCCCCTCCACAATACCCTTGAACGAAAGGGCTGCGCCCAGATCGTAATCGGCCAGCAGGCCCGCCAGATCCTCGTCGGTGATGTCTGTATAAACCGCCATGGTTTCCGATGGGCGAGGTGGCCGCGTCGGTCAAGGGTCTGGTCAATCGGGCTGGACTCCGGGCCAGCGCTCCGCACAGACTGGGCGCGCATCGGAGACCCTATGGATCTATCTTACAGTCAGGAGCACGAAGCCTTCCGGAGCGAGGTGGTCGCCTTCCTGCGCGAACATGCTGACGCCGCGCCCCGTGCCGGCAAGGGCGACGCCAAGGCATGGCAGAAGCTGCTCATCGCGCACGGCTATGCGGCCAGAACGATTCCACGTGACTACGGTGGCTATGGCGCAGAGCCGGACATCCTTAAGTCGCGCATCATCGCCGAGGAGTTCGCGCGCGCCCAGACGTCGCCCGGCATGGGCGGCCAGGGGATATCGATGCTGGTCCCTACTCTGCTGGAGATGGGATCGGAGGATCAGAAGCGGCAGTTCATCGGCCCGACCCTCAGCGGTGATCTGCTGTGGTGCCAGGGATACTCGGAGCCTGACGCCGGCAGCGATCTGGCCAGCCTGCGCACCAAGGCGGTGCTCGACGGCGACGACTGGGTCGTAAGCGGCCAGAAAATCTGGACGAGCACGGCGCACCTCGCCGACTGGATATTCTGTCTTGTGCGGACCGAGCCGGAGGCGGCGAAGCACGAGGGGATCAGTTTCCTGCTGTTCTCCATGAAAACGCCCGGGATCGAGGTCCGGCCGCTGGTGGACATGACCGGCGTGGCCAACTTCAACGAGGTCTTTTTCACAGACGTGCGCGTACCGAAGCACCAGATCGTGGGGCGACGCGGCGAAGGCTGGAAGGTGGCCAACGCGATCCTCAAGCATGAGCGCGGGTCGCTGGCTGACCCCAACACCATGCTGTCGCGGCTGAACACACTGAGTGAGCTGATGAAGACCGAGACGGTGGACGGCCGCAGGGCTATCGATGACCCGGTGTTCCGCGACCGGCTGATGCAGGTCCACGGTCGGGTGCTGGCCATGCGCTGCAACGACCTACGCCTGCTGTCGGCGGCGGTGAACAAGACCCCGGCCAGCCTGGCGGGCATGGTGGTCAAACTTCAGGGCACGGAACTGCGGCATGAGCTTGAGGCGTTGGCCATCGATGTGATGGGGGAATTCGGCCTGCTCTATACAGGCTCGCCGCAGCTGCGGACGCAGGGTAGCTGGCAGCGCGACTACATGTTCTTCCTGGGGCTGATCATCGGCGGCGGCACCTCCCAGATCCAGAAGAACATCATTGCCGAGCGCGGGCTGGGAATGCCCCGCGAACCCAAGACCGTCAGCACCTGAGGCCGCCATGCAATTCGATCTCTCCGACGAACAGGCCATGCTGCAGGACACCGTTCACCGGTTCCTTGCCGAGGCAGGCGGGCTGGAGCGCGCGCGCGCCTTTGCCGCCGGGGGCGAGGCCCGGGCAGTCGATCTGGCCACGGGCCTCGCCCAGCTGGGGGTCACCGGGCTGCTTGTGGCCGAGGAGCATGGGGGCAGCGGCCTTACGCTGCTGGACGCCGCCCTTGTGGCCGAGGTGCTGGGCCGGCACGTCGCGCCGACGGCCTTCATAGGCGCAGCGGTTCTGGCGCCGATGGCCCTCCAGCGCGCGGGCAGTCGCAGCCAGCGCGACCACTGGCTGCCCCGCCTGGCGGCGGGTTCGGTCACGGCCGGGGTCGCCCTTTCGGAACACGCCGGCGCCCGCGAGGATGCCGCCGTCGAAGCTCGGGACGGGCGCCTCCACGGCCGAGCCCTGTTCGTGATCGACCATGAAGCCGACATCTATGTGATCGCTGACCGGCAGGGCGGATTGCATCTGATCGCCGCCGATGCGGCGGGACTGACCCGGACACGGCTGAACACCATCGACGTGACGCGGCCCACCGGTGAACTGCGCCTTGACGGCGTCGCCGCCGAGCCACTGGAGGGCGCCAACCCTGCCCTCATCCGTGACCTGATCGACGCTGGACGGGTGATGTACGCCGCCGACACCCTGGGCGCGGCGCAGGAGATGCTGGACCGCGCGGTGGCCTATGCCGCCGATCGCAAGCAGTTTGGCCGCCCGATCGGATCGTTCCAGGCGGTGAAGCACATGTGCGCCGAGATGGCAGCGGGGCTGGAGCCGTGCCGCGCGCTGGTCTGGTATGCCGGCCACGCCCTGGGCGCCCTGCCCGGCGAAGCCTCGCTTACCGCCTGCCATGCCAAGGCGCATCTGGCCGAGGTGGGCACGATGGTGGCGCGCACAGCCACCGAAGTGCACGGCGGCATGGGGTTCACCGACCTGGTGGGCCTGCACTACTGGTTCAAGCGGATCGGCTTCAACCGTCAGATGCTGGGCGGCCCGCAGCGGGTTCGGGAGGAGGCGGCGCAGATGGTGTTGTCGGGCTGATAACCTGTCAGGCCGCTGCGGCGACGACCTTCGCCGCTCGCCCGGAGGTTTCGATCACGCTCTGCCCGGGTCGATAGAGTTCGCCGCCGATGCCGAAGGCCTTTGCGCCCGCCATGCGCCATTCGCTCATGTTGGTTGCGCCAACACCGCCCACCGCCACCACAGTGACATCTGACGGCAACACGGCCTGAAGCTGCTTCAAGTGGCCGGGCCCATAGGTGGTCGCCGGGAACAGTTTCAGATGCTGTGCGCCAGCGTGGATTGCGCTGAACGCCTCGCTGGCGGTGGCGAAGCCCGGCGCGGAACACAGGCCGAGCGCGACTGTCCGCCGGATCACGCCCACATCCACATTCGGCGAGACGATCAACTTGCCGCCCGCGGCATGCACTGAATCTACCTGGGCCTCGGTGAGCACCGTGCCCGCGCCCACCACCATACGATCGCCGAAGGCCCGGGCGAGGCGGGCGATCGATTCCAGCGGATCCGGAGAGTTCAGCGGAACCTCGACCACACGGATCCCCGCGTCATGGATCGCCTGAACGTGGGCCAGGGCCTCGTCCGGCTTGATCCCCCGCAGGATCGCAATGACCGGACAGTCCATCAGAGCGCCGTCGAGCGTCATGTGCGCTGCCCCATGTTGTGAAGGGCAAAGAGGCCGGCCACGGCCGCCGTCTCGCCATCGAATATCTCTGTGGCATGGCCCCTGGCCCTGAGCGCGCGGTCGTAGAGGCCGCAGAGCCGGGCATCGCCCAAAAGGGCCATGGAGTCGAAAGCGCCAGTTCCCAACAGTCCTGGTGTTGCGGCGACATCTGCGCCGATCAGCAGGCCGGAGAGATAGCTGGAGGCGCTGTCAGCCGATGCGCCCAGCCCCACCACGCGCGCGCGGGCCGTGAACAGGCGGGCGGCCAGCCCGCTACCATCGCCCGCCGCCGCGACCCCCTGATCGAAGGCGTCGAAGTCGTCCGGCGGGACATCACTGCGGAGCACGCTGTGCGCACCCAGCACCGCGAACAGCTCGCCGGTCATGGCCGTGACAAAGGCGGTCAGGCGGCCGTCTTCGACCAACATCCACTTGGTATGGGTTCCGGGGTGACAGACCAGGTGTCGACCCCGGGCGCGCTCGGGGTGGGCCGCGAGCCAGCCGAACAGCTGTGTCTCCTCCCCGCGCATAACGTCGCCCTGGCCGTTGAAGCCCCGGGAGCGAACGCCAGGAATGATCCGCACATTCGGCGCGCCTGAGGGCTGGACCAGATGCATTGCCAGATCCGCCAGATTGACCGGGCAGTCGGCATAGGGCGCGAGCCTCCAGCCCAGGTTCGACCCGACCATGCCACAGAGGATGGCCGGCAGGGTTTCCGCGCCGAGCCCCGGGCGGACATCGTCCGCAAACCGTTTCTGCGCCTCGCCGGGGGCCAGTTTCGAGACCCCGAACGGAAATTCACGCCCGGCCACTACCGCACCTGACGTATCCAGCGTCCAGGCCCGTAGATTGGTGGTGCCCCAGTCGCAGGCGAGCAGAGTGGCAGCCGTCATGTGCGCCCTGCGTCCACGACCAGATTCTGCCCGGTCATCATACGACTGTCGTCAGCGGCCAGAAACAGCGCCGCACGCGCTATATCCTCAGGCTGGATCCGGTCCTTCAGCGCCACCTGCCGCGCCCAGTCGGCCTCTGCCTCCGGGGTCAGCCAGAGCTCCAGCTGGCGGGGCGTCACCACCCAACCGGGCGACAGGGCGTTGACGCGGATCCGGTCCGGGCCCCATTCGCGCGCCAGGCTCTTGGTCAGGGCGTTGATGGCGCCCTTGGCCGCCACATAGGCCGGCATCTCGGCCGGCCCCCAGAGGGCGTTGATCGAACTGACATTGATGATCGAGCCCCCGCCGGCGTGGCGCATCATCGGCTGGACCGCCGTCGCGGCGGCGAACACGGGATCGAGGTTCACGGCAAGTCCGGCCCGCCAGGCCTCGGCGGAGGTTTCGGCGGCCTTGCTGCGGGTATCGTCAGCGACATTGTTGATCAGGACGGTGACCGGCCCCAGAGCATCGGCCGCCGCCAGGATCGCGGTCCTCAGGGCATCGCCATCGGTGACGTCGCAGGGCGCGAACCAGCTTCCGGGCAAGACGGCGGCCAGCGCCTCCCCGGCTTCGGCCTGGCGGTCCACAAAGGCGACCCTGGCGCCCTGGGCGTGGAACTGCTCGACGAACGCGGCGCCAATCCCTGAGGCGCCGCCGGTCACAAAGACCACCCGCCCCCGGAGGCTTGGATAGTCGGCGAAGGCCATCAGTGAGACTCGCGGGTGACTTCGGTGGTCGTCTTGCCTACCAGGAAGTCCAGGTCGACCCCGCGGTCAGCCTGCAGCACGGTGTCCACATAGAGCCTGGACCAGCCGCGCGTATGCGTCGGAGCTTCGCGGGCAGCCTCCCATTCGGCGCGACGCCGGGCCATCTCGGCGTCATCCACCAGCAGATCGAGTGTCCGGGCCGGGCCGTCGAAGGCGATCTCGTCGCCGTTGCGCACCAGGGCCAAGGGCCCGCCGGCCGCCGTTTCGGGGGCCACGTGCAGGATGACGGTGCCGTAGGCCGTGCCGCTCATCCGGGCATCTGAGATGCGGACCATGTCGCGCACCCCCTGCTGCAGCAGCTTGGGTGGCAGGGCCATGTTGCCGACCTCGGGCATGCCCGGATAGCCCTTGGGTCCGCAACCCTTGAGCACCAGGATCGAGGTAGCGTCGACCTCCAGATCGGGATCATCGATGCGGGCGTGATAGTCTTCGATGCTCTCGAACACCACAGCCCGGCCCCGGTGGGTCAGCAGTTCCGGTGTCGCTGCGCTGGGCTTCAGGATCGCGCCATCGGGGCAGAGATTGCCCCGCAGAACCCAGACGCCCGAGGAAGGCCCGAACGGCGCCTCGCGCGTGCTGATCACGTCGCGGTTCCAGACCTGGGCGGCGTCGGCGATCTGGCCCTGGGTGTGGCCAGAGACCGTGATCGCGTCCCGCCGGAACAGGTGACCCATCTCGTTCATCACGGCGGGGCATCCGCCCGCGTAGCAGAAGTCCTCCATCAGGTATTTGCCCGACGGCATCAGGTTGACCAGCAGCGGCACGTCGCGGGCGATGGTGTCAAAATCCTCCAGGCTGAGCGGCACGCCGACCCGGCCCGCCAGCGCCAGCAGGTGAACCACCGCGTTGGTGGAGCCCCCGATGGCGGCATGCATAAGAATGGCGTTCTCGAACGCCTCGCGGGTGAGGATCTGGGACAGCCGGACGTCCTGCTTCACCAGTTCCACGGCGCGCATGCCGGTCAGGTGGGCCAACGCCTTGCGCCGCGCGTCCACGCCCGGCAGGGCAGCGTTGGTGGGCAGGCTGACGCCCAGCGCCTCGATCAGGCTGGCCATGGTCGATGCCGTGCCCATGGTGTTGCAGGTGCCGTGGCTGCGGCTCATGCCGGCCTCGGCGCCCATGAAGTCGGCCAGGCTCATGGTCCCGGCGCGGACTTCCTCGGAAAAGCGCCAGACATCCGTACCGGAGCCGATGTCACGGCCCTGGAACTTGCCGTTCAGCATCGGACCGGATGACAACACCATGGTGGGCAGATCTACGCTGGCCGCACCCATCAACTGACCCGGCGTGGTCTTGTCGCAGCCGCCCAGCAGCACCACCCCGTCGATGGGATTGGCGCGGATGCTTTCCTCCACCTCCATCGCCAGCAGATTGCGAAACAGCATGGCCGTCGGCCGCATCTGGGTCTCGGGCAGCGACATGGCCGGGAACTCGATGGGCACGCCGCCCGCCTCCCAGACGCCGCGTTTCACAAACTCCGCCAGGTCCCGCAGATGGAACTGGCAGGTGACCAGCTCGGACCAGGTGTTGCAGATGCCGATGATCGGGCGACCATCGAAGACGTGCTCCGGCAGGCCGGTGCCCTTGATCCAGCTGCGATGGATGAACCCGTCGCGATCCAGCTTGCCGAAATTCTTCTGACTGCGGGCGGGCTTGTCAGCCATGGGGGGAATCCTGAAAGGCGATACCCGTTCATACATCGATAAACACGGTCCGGCGACGCCCGCATTGAGCGCCGCCGGGGTTCGAGTCAAAGAAGGTTCGAGGCGCCTAGAACGTCTTCTGGACGATCACCCCGTAGGTCCGCGGCTCCAGCAGGCGCGCATTACGGTAGCGGCCGATCAGGGCGTCCTCGATGATGATGTTGGTGATGTTGTCGCCGTTGGTCAGGTTCTTGACGAACAGGCGGGCGCTGAGACCCATCGGTTCGTTCTCCAGCCGCACCTGCGCGTCGATCACGCCCCAGCCGTCGATGCGGTCGGTGGGCGTGTTGTATTCGCGGGAGAAGTAGGAGTCCTGCCAGGTGGCGTCGACCCGGAACGTCGCCGTCCAGTCGCCGCGGAAGGCATCGGTCTGATACTGTGCGCCGGCCTTGACCTTGAAACCCGGCGAGTGCGGCAGATCGTTGCCCTTGAGGTTGACCTGGACCGTGGGCGTCGTGGCGGTGAGGCTCTGGGCCGGGTTTGCGGCATCCTCACTGAAGAACGTGCCGATGCTGGTGTGGAGGTAGGACAGGTTGGTGTCGATCAGGATGTGCTCACCCAGGGCATAGGCGAACTCGCCCTCAAGGCCATAGATCGTGGCGTCTGCGTTTCGGGTGACCACGCCGCCGTTGATCCGCTGGCCGAGCTGCAGGCCCTTGTAGTCATAGTAGAAGGCCGTGAGGTTGGCTTGCAGGGCGCCGTCGGCCAGGATGTTCTTGGCCCCGACCTCATAGGCCGTGACGGTCTCCGGCCCGAAGCTCGGCGTGGCCGCATTGGAGTTCTGGCCACCGCCCTTGTAGCCGGTCGAAACCGAGCCATAGACCAGGGTCTTGTCGGTGAACGCCAGCTCAGGCGCCCAGTCCAGGGCGGCCTTCCACGTGAACTTGTTTCCGGCAAACTTTGAATAGTTGAACGGGACAAGGGGGCCCAGCACGATGGACCGGCCCTGGCTTGACCGTTCCTCGTCGGTATATCGGCCACCCAGGGTCAGGCGCAGCGTTTCCGCCAGCTGGACATAGCTCTCGCCGAAGACCGCCCAGGTCGCGTTCTTGCCGTTGCGCGTCAAGGTCGACACCCGCCAGGTTTCCTGCGGTCGACCCTGGGCCTTCTGGAATGCCTCGATTGCGGGGTGCCAGGTTTCGAAACCGCCAGCGCTGGTCCCCTGGGCGTGGAAATAGCCGACCAGGAAATTGAAGCGACCTTCAAACTGCGAGGCCAGCCGGACCTCGCCCGTGTAGGTCTTGTTACGCGCCGTGAAGCTGTCGGTCGTCAGCAGACGGTCGGTGGTGACCTGGGTGGTGCGATCCTTGAAATAGGTGAGCGGCCGGGTGAAGCGGAACGGCAGATCTGCGTTGTCCCAGTCCGTATTCTGCTCGGTTGAAAACCTCGAGTAGCCGCCGACCGCCGACAGGGTGATCTGGCCGAAGTCATGCGCGAAATCGAACGTGAGCGTCGACTGGTGCAGGCTGTAGGCCGGATCCGTATCGGCCGCCACCTTGCGAAGGTCCGTGGGGTTCGGCGCACCCGCATAGATGTTGCCGCCCGCAGGGAACGGCGTGAAGATCCGTGAAAGCGTCTGCAGGATTGTGGTGTTGGCGTCGGGCGAGTCGAAGCCCAGGAAGCGCGGATCACAACCCAGCACGGCGTTGGCCTTGCAGAGGCGCTTGCCTTCGCGGGCGCGGGAGCTGTCCTCCTCGAAGCGGCTGGCCACCAGGGTCAGGTCGGTGTTCTCGCCCAGATCGAGGGTCATGGTTCCACGCGCGCCCCACTGGTCGCGGCCGTCGATGTCGTTTCCGGTGGAGATGTTCTTCGTGTAGCCGTCGCGATCCAGATTGTAGCCGGCAAGCCGCACCGCCACCTTGTCGCCCAGCGGCAGATCGACAGCGCCTCCCAGCCGCACGTTCGAGTAGTTGCCCAGCTGCACGCTGGCCTCGCCGCCAAACTCGGATCCTGGCTTGCGGGTAATGAAGTTGATCGCGCCGCCGGTGGTATTGCGCCCGTAGAGCGTGCCCTGCGGCCCGCGCAGCACCTCGATGCGCGCCACGTCGAAGAACTCGTTCTGCGGCGGGTAACCCACGGCCGCGCCGTTGACGAAGGTCGGCACACCGGGGTCCACGCCCGCCAGCGCGTTGTTGCCGACGCCGCGCAGGGTGAAGCGGTCATTTCCGGTCAGAACCGCGTTGGGGATCGACAGCTGGATATCGGTGGCGTCCTCGATCTGGACCCGGTCCAGGGCGGCTTCCGAGAAGGCGCTGACGGCGATGGGAACGGACTGCAGGGTCTGTTCGCGCTTTTGCGCCGTGACCACCAGCTCCTCAAGCTCGGCCGCGCCCTGTGCAAAGGCCTGCGAGGCCGTCAGCGCTATCGTTGAAACAGCCGCCAGCGCGGCAAATCGGGTGGTGCTCATCTGACGTTCCCCAAAAGGACGGGGGCCGTTCAGCCGTTACCCGTCGCCTATCTATTGACTGATTCGTCAATAGATAGGGCAGCAGCCACCTTAAGGTCAAGAACAATTACACTATTAGTCAATAGTGGGACAGGGTCACCATGCGTAGGCCTCCGGCGCAGCGCCGCAGGGCGGGAAGACGTGGTCAAGCCGGTCGAGCGTTGACGGATCCAGCACAATGCCCGGGACCCCGAGGACCCCTTTCAGCTGATCCAGGTTTCCCGGGCCGATGATCGTGGAGGTCACACCGGGCTGATGCAGCAGCCAGGCCAGTGCGACGACGCCAGGGGCCTCGCCAAGTTCCGCGCAGAGGACGTGAAATGCCTCAAGTTGACCGGCGCGCGCAGCCCGCGCCGCCGCGATGGACTCCGACTCCCGACGACGCCCGCCGTCCGTTCGCGGCCCGGCCAGCAAACCGCCGGCCAACGGGCTCCAGACAATCACGCCCACGCCATACGCATTGCAGGCCGGAATGACCTCCAGTTCGAGGCGCCGTTCGATCAGATGATAGAGGCTTTGTTCCGAGATCAGCCCCAGTCGACCCCGTGCAAGCGCCCGTTCATTGGTCGCCGCAATCGCCCAGCCGGGGAAGTTGCTGGACCCGACATAGGTGATCTTCCCCTGAGCAATAAGGCGATCCATGGCCTGCCAGATCTCATCCATCGGGACCGTCCGGTCGATGTGGTGCATCTGGTAGAGATCGATGTGATCCACACCCAGTCGCTTCAGGCTGGCGTCGCAGGCCATCTGGATATGCCGCGCGGACAGGCCACGATCATTGATGTCGTCCGACATCGGCTCATGGACCTTGGTAGCCAGAACGACGCGGTGGCGGCGGCTGCGATCCTCAGCCAGCCATCGGCCCAGAATGGACTCGCTGACGCCCACCCCCAGATGGCCGCCGTACTGGTTGGCGGTGTCGATGAAGTTGATGCCCGCCTCCACCGCCTCGTTGAGGATCGCGAAGCTCTCCGGTTCCGGTGTTCTGGGACCGAAATTCATGGTCCCGAGGCAGAGCTGGCTCACCCGGAGCCCTGATCGACCAAGCTGGCGGTATTTCATCGTGGCTTCCCGGAGGATCGGTTCACGGCGCGCGCAAGGTCGGGCCGGTCACCAGGGTTTCGCTGGAATCGGCCACGCAGTAGCGGACCAGGCGTCGGGCGTGTTCAGAGAGCTTGCGGGCGTCGGCATAGGTAATGCCCGGCACGATGGGTTCCCGGAACCAGGGCGCATAGAATTCCAGATTGGGGATCGAGCGCACGGCGTTGGCGATGTTCGGCGTGCCGCCGTGCCAGGCGCGCACGTCGCGCACCATGATGGCGCCGGCGGGCGCCGGACAGACGGTGCTCAGCCGCATCCATTCCGGTTCATCGGCCAGGCTGGGGATGGGCGTGCGCGAATGCTGGGTGCCGGGAATCTGGCGGGTGGGACCGTTGAGCGGCGTCACGTCCTGCGGCAGAAAATTCACGCAGACGTAGGGGCAAGGCAGGTCACGGATCGTAATCTGTCGGCGAGGGTCATGAAAGGCGCTGAAGGGCGTTGTGGCGGCGTCGCGCCAGTCGCGCACGTCGGAGTGCAGCGGCTGATACTCGACCGCGCCGGGCAGGCAGAAGTCGCCGCTGGCTGCACGCAGGGAGTAGTCCGGGGACTGGAAGATCGCCGTGACGATCTCGGTGACCGCCGGGATGTCCAGAAGCATCTGCCATTCCGGCCGATGCAGCTGGCTGCGCGTCAGGCTCGATCCGCCGAAGGAATAGCGATGTGAGCCGCGATTGCCCTTGCGGTCATTGTCGAGGGCCAGGACCTCGTCCACCACCGCGTTGCAGCCGTTGCGCAGGATTTCCGCCTGCTCGTCGTTCAGAACATTGGCGATGACGACAAAGCCATCCCGGCGAAACAGATCGACAGCGTGTTTCGTGTCGCCCGGCATCAGGATATCCAGCCCCTTGATGCCGTTGTGCGCCTCGAGATGGTCCCGGAGTGCTGCGACCTCGGGATCGTTCATCCAGGCGTCGCGCGCCTCGTCTGGCGCAATCGCTTGATCCACCCTGTTTCCTCCCGCGCAGCTGTCCGAAGCCAGCTTCTTATTATACTATCCGTCGATAACTACCAGTCGCCGATCGCAGACGCCTTGATCTCCCGATCCCGGCTCAAGCCGCCCAGTGCGCCCAGAATCAGTTCCAGACAGATCTCCGTCGCCGGGCCGACATCCATCTGGCCCTCGGCGACCTGTCTTCCCGCCCGACCCGTAATCGCCATCAGCATATCTACCGCCGCAATGGCCAGCGGCAGTGGCAAGTCATACTCGCGCCGGGTCGCCTGCACGCAGTAGCGGAAGGTTCGTTCGCGGTCGGCGCGGTTGTCGTCCTCCATCAGTCGGGCGACCGACGGATCGGACAGCAAAGCGGCGATCAGGGCGCCGCGATCACGGGTCTGTTCCAGATAGAGCCGGGTGGTCTGGCGGATCATATCGGCAAAGCTGCCGGCGGCGAGCGCCTCGGCCATCCCCCGGTCGCGCAGTTCCGTCTGCTCGCGACGCAGCAGTTCGGCCAGCAGGGCGTCGCGGGTGGGGAAGTAGTTGTAGACCAGCCCTTTGCTGATCCCGACATCGCGGGCCAGCCGTTCCATGCTGACGGCATGCAGGCCTTCGTCGAGCACGAGGCGGGACGCTTCGTCGAGAATCTGTTCCCGACGCGCCTCGGGGCTCAATCGGGTGCGTTTGCGGGGAATGACAGCGTTCATCACGACCCTACTCGCCAGGCCGCGACACCGGCCGCTGCCAGTTCGGGGCCACCCAGAACATAGGCCGCGCCCAAAGGCGCCGGGGTGGGACGCGGTTCGGCCGCGAAGTTGAAGGCGAACTGCAAGCCATCCCGACGGCGAAGTCGCACGTCCGCGTGGAGCGCGGTGGTCGGCAATCCCGCTTCCATGACGATCCGGCGCATCACCGCACCCAGCAGATCGGCATCGGGCCAGGTCGCCAGATAGTGCCATCCCGACTGAGCCATCCAGGCGGGGCCGCCGTCAACGAAGGTCGCAAGCGCCGCCAGGTCTGTCTCGACAATCTCACGCCAGAGCCGACCCGAAACGTTTTGTCCATCCAGTGCAATGGCGGGCTCCGCCCCTGGCCGAAGGCTTTCGACACGCGCCACCCGCAGGGGCATGCGCGCTTGCAGTGGTCCGGGCGGCAGGTTCGGAGGGATGTGGCCATCTCGGGTCCGTGAACCGGTTCGGGGCCCAAACAGTACGACCGCGCCCGACGCCGTCAACGCCGCAACGGTGGCTGGATCCAGGATCGGCAGCGAGGGCGCCACCACCAATGCATAGCCGGTGAAGTCCGCGTCGGGCGGCACGATATCCACGTCGAGGCCCAGCTGGCGCAGCGCCGAATAGAATTCGAACGCCAGCTGCAGCCACCGGAACCCCCGGGCATGCGGCTGGATTCCGAACTGCCAGTCGGCCTCGTAGCTGAAGATCAAGGCGACACGGGCCTGAGCGCAGGCCGCAAGCTGGCCCAGAGCCTCGACTTCCCGCGCGACCGCCGCAGCCTCATGGCCGCCCTGGTCCAGTACATTGTCCGGACGATTGAGACCGGCGTGCATCTGCTCCTGGGCGAAGGGCGCCTGGCGCCAGCGGAAATAGGAGACCAGCTCGGCGCCATGCGCAAACGCCTCCCAGGTCCACGACCGCACCGCTCCGGGCAGTGGGGCCGGATTGTAGCGGGCCCAGTTCACCGGCCCGGGCTGCTGCTCCATGACCCCCCAACGTCCGCGACCGACACCGCGGTAGAGATCGTGATGGAAGGCCGAGATGTCGGGGTGCCCCTGACGCAGATACCGCAGCTTTTCGTCATCCGGGAACCAGAACTGCTCCAGGAATCCCAGGGGATAGGAATCCCAGGTCGCCAGATCCAGATCGCGCCCGACGGCGAAATGATCGAACTCCGTATAGAAGCCCATGAAGTTGTGGGTGACGTCGCGACCGGGCGACAGCCTACGGATAATGTCGACCTGAAGCCGGTTGAAGCTGGCCACCTCGTTGGAGGCGAAGCGGTTGTAGTCCAGGCGGTGGCTGGGGTTGGCCTCGGTGACGGTCAGGTTGGGGGGCTGGACCTCATCGAAATCCCGATATTCCTGCGACCAGAAGACCGCGCCCCAGGCGCGGTTCAGCGCATCGACCGACTGGTATCGCTGGGCCAGCCAGATGCGGAAGGCCCGGGCTGCGTTTGGCGAATAGCTGATCGTGGTGTCGTGACAGCCGAACTCGTTGTCGGTCTGCCAGGCGCCGACTGCGGGATGGCGCCCGTAGCGGCCTGCCACGGCCTCGGTGATCCGGGCGCATTCGGCGCGGTAGGCCTGGCTGGAAAAGCAATAGTGGCGGCGCGACCCGAAGCCGCGTGGCCGGCCCTCGGCGTCCACGGCCAGCATGTCAGGGTGCTTGTCCACCAGCCACTTGGGCGGCGTAGCCGTGGGCGTGCACATGATGATCTTCAAGCCCGCCGCCGCCAGGGTCTCGACCGCACGGTCCAGCCAGGCCCAATCGAACCGGCCGGGCTCCGGCTCGATCCGGCTCCACGCGAATTCGGCGATACGGACCCAGGTGATGCCGAGCTCCGCCATCCGGCGCGCGTCGTCCGCCCAGAGGTCCTCCGGCCACTGTTCCGGATAGTAGCAGACGCCGAGCTTCATGCGGGGTTCCGGGTCAGGTGAAAGACAGCGATCTCGCCGGCGCGCAGGATCGGCATGGGCAGGCCCACCTGCCCGATCCACTGACCGGTGGCCTGAAGCGTCTCGCCACGGGCAAGCGCCGGAATCTGTTTCATCGAAGCGCGGGGCCGGCGGGGCGGATTGATCAGGCGCACCTCGTAGGTCACGTCAGCCTCCAGGCCGACAACCCGGAAGGGCGCTGCGGCCCCGATACGCGGGGTCTCGACCTGTGCCAGGCTGGCCAATGCCTCGCCCTCGCCGACGACGGCGAAGGCGATCGCACCCGGATCCGCGGGGGTCTGGCGGACGAGGCGACCCGAATGCAGCAGGGGTCGCAAACGCTTGTGCTGGTTGATCGCGGCTCTCAACGCCTCGAACTCCTCGGGGGAGAACGCCCGGACATCGGCCTCAATGCCCATGTGGCCGAGTAGAGCGGTCATCGCGCGCAGGTCCAGGGTGGCGGTCCGCGCCGTGGTGTGGCTGTCCGCCGGCCCGACATGGGCGCCCATCACCTCGGGCGGGAAGAAGATCGAGAAGGCCTGCTGGATGGATTGCCGCTCGATCGGATCATTGCAGTCCGAGGTCCAGATCCGGTCGGTCCGGCGCAGGATCTCGTAGTCGGCCCGCCCGCCGCCCGAGGCGCAGCTTTCGATCTCCACGCCGGGATGGGCCGCGCGCAGGCGGTCGATCAGGGCGTAGACCGCCCGGGTCTGGGCATGGCTGGCCGGACGCCCGCCACTTGCCGGGTGGGTCAGGTCACGGTTCATGTCCCACTTCAGATAGCCGATGGCGTTGGCCGCCAGAAGGGTGTCCAGCTGGGCGAAGAGGTTCTCGCTCACCTCGGGCCGCGTGAGGTCCAGCACGTACTGGCCACGTCCCAGCGGCTGGACGCGACCCGGCTCGCCCAGGATCCAGTCGGGATGGGCGCGCAGCAGGTCGGAGTCGGCGTTGGCCATCTCCGGCTCGACCCAGAGACCGAATTCCAGGCCCAGGCCGCGAACATGGTCGATCAGGGGCGTCAGGCCGTCGGGGTATTTGGCGGGGTCCGGCGTCCAGTCGCCAAGCGCTGCAGTGTCGTCATTGCGGCCCCGGAACCAGCCATCGTCGAGGACGAACCGTTCTGCGCCGGCTTCGGCCGCACGGTCGGCGAGCGCCTTCAGTTCAACGAGGTCGTGGCGGAAGTAGACCGCTTCCCAGGTGTTGAAGTGTACGGGTCGCGGCTTCCTGCGCAGGCGATCGCCAAGGATCTGGTCCCGGACAAAAGGATGCAGTCGCGCGCTGAGGCCGTTCAGGCCGTCGGATGCTCGCGCGGCATAGAGGGTCGGGGTCTCACAGGTTTCATTTGTCCCGAGAATGATCTCGCCAGGCCAGAACAGTTCGCCCGCCTGAACCTGCATGCGCCCGTCGCGCAGCCGCTCGACCAACATGCGGTGGTCGCCGCTCCAGGCCAGATGCAAACCCAGGACCTCGCCGTGATGCTCGTCGAAGCCGGCCTCGCCCGCCACCAGGAACGGCGGCGCATGGTGTGAGGTGCGGCCCGTTCGGGCTTCCGAGGCCCACAGACCCGAGGCGAGCCTGAAACGATGGCGGGAGAACTCCCGGGCCCATCGCCCGCCGAATCCCAGGATGTCGCCGTCAGGCGCCGACAGGGCGACAGGACTGATCCAGTCGACCCGCAAGGGCTCCGGGTCGGCGTTGCGCAAGGTCGTTCTGAAGCCGACCACGCCGGTGGAGGCGTCCATATCGATGCGGATCGTCGTCTCGATCCCGGCGCGGTTGTCCGCCAGCGCCAGTTCGATGCCGCCTGCAAACTGCCGCACTCCCTGAGAGGTCATCTGGGTGATGAACCGGCCGTCCGGACGGCTCACCTGCAGCGCCGGGGTGGCGGTAAAGCCCCAGCCGCTCTCCGGAAACAGGCTGAAGACTTCTCCACGATCCAGCATGCCGTGGGACACCGCGCGCTCCAGAAGCCGCGGGTCCGCGACGGACCCGTTGGGCAAGGCCGGACCCCAGTAGTCGATGGACGGCCGTCCCTCGCGCACCCCGACCAGCAGGGTGTCGCCGCCGCCGTCCAGTCTAAGCACATCAGACATTCAGGGCGCCGCCGCAGTCTGGTTGCCGAAGCTCAAACCCAGTGTGGCCCGGCGTCCGAACAACCAGCGGTTCACGGACAGCCCCACGCCAAGGCAGGCGATCAACGTCACCAGCATCAGATGGATATAGTGGATGGGCGTCCAGACGAAGGTGAACACGGCATAGAGCGCCACGCCGAACACCACGGCCGTCATCGCCGCGCGCGCGTCCACATTGCGGAAGGCCAGCCCCAGGATGAAGGCCGACAGGATCGGCATCGAGAGGAGGCCGTTCAACTGTTGCACCAGATTGATGATCGAGGCCGCGCCCGAATAGACGGGCACAAGCATGATCGACAGCACCATGAAGACCAGGGAGATGATGGTGTTCAGCCGCTTCACATTCGGCCTGGCGGCGATGAAGCTCTCATGCAGGTCGCAGACGTAGAGGGTCACAGACGAATTCAGCACCGAGGTGTAGCTGGTCAGCACGGCGGCGGCCATGAAGGCGGCGAAGGCCCCGGACAGCCAGCTCGGCATCACCTCGGCGACAATCCGGCCATAGGTGGCGTCGCCGATATCGCCGAACAGCTTGTAGGCGCAGACCCCCGGGATCACCACGATCGCCGGCACGAACAGGATGCGGATCACCACCGCGGCCAGCACGCCTTTTTGCCCCTCGCGCAGGCTGGGCGAGGCCATGGCCCGCTGGGTGATGGTCTGGTTGGTGGACCAGTAGAACATCTGGATGAAGATCATGCCCGTCAGCAGCGTAGGCCAGGGGATCGGACTGTCGGGTCCGCCGATCATCGACAGGCGCTCCGGTGGAATGCCCGAGAAGTCGAAACCGATGGCCGCCATCGCCAGGATGGTGACCGCCGCCGCCATGCCCAGCACGCCCACGCCTGAAAGGGTGTCATAGACCGCCACGGCGCGCAGGCCGCCCAGGATCGTATAGGCGGCGCCCACGGCCGCGATGCCACCGGCCATCACCAGCAATGGGGGGCTGGAGACGAACATGGTCTTCAGAAACAGCGCCCCGGTGTAGGCCATGATCGGCAGATAGATGAACACATTGCCCAGCAGGAACAGCACCGAGACCGTCGCTCTCAGATGCTTCGAACCATACTTCCGCTCGAGAAGCTCGGTCGTGGTTGTGCAGTTGTTGCGGTAGTAGATAGGCAGGAAGACGAACGCCAGCATCACCAGCCCCGCCACCGCCGAGAGCTCCCACCACGCCAGCAGCAGCATCTGGTTGCCGTTCATGCCCACCAACTGGTCGGTGGAGAGATTGGTCAGGGTGATCGAGCCCGCGACGAACGGCCAGGACAGGTTCCGTCCCGCCAGGAAGTACTCGCTGTTGCTGTCGGAGGAGCGCCCGCCCATCCGGTTCACCTGCCACCAGGTCGCCAGGGCCATGACCAGGGTCAGGCCTGCGAAGACGCCCCACTGGATTGTGTCCGATGTCATCTTCCGCCCCCGCCTGGATGCACTCTAGGAGCGCCCGACCGTCAACGACAGACCTGCCGTTACGTCCAGAGTGGCGACGAGGCCTTCAGGACCCGGCTCATCATCAGCATGCGGGCCACCACCCGCTTGTCCTTGGCGTCACGCAGCGTCGCCTCGTACCACGTGACTTCGGTCTTGGGAGATTCACCGACGGCAATCACCGAGGCGTCGGCCAGATAGTCGTGATCGAGGTAGATCGGCCCGTCGACGTACTGCAGCTCGATCGCGCCGAACATGCCGACGAAGTCCTTCACGGACGCATAGAGCGGCCCCTCCACAGCCCGCAGCGCGTCGATCGCGGTCGCGGGCGCGGCCACGATTTCCCCGAAGACACTGGCGTCACGGTATTCCGGCATGATCTCGGTGAGGTGATCGATCCGCGCCAGCCATCTCTCGCTGTCCAGCCGGCTTGGAACATCGCTCACCAGATCGCCCACCTTCGAGCTCCGCAGAATCCGGAGATCCACCGCCGGACGCTGCGCGGCGACCTTCAGACGCAGGGTCGAGTTGGGATCGTCGCCGCCGACCCAGGCCGTACCCTCGTTGACCCGTACCCCCTCCGGCGTCTCCATCCAGACGTTCGCACGACGCAAGTCGGCCCCGAGCTCTTCAACCGGGCCTGCGAAAACCTGAACCGGCTCACCGTCCGTCGTGGCGTTGACGAAGTGCAGGGAGAGCCCGCCGCGCCGGCGCCAGTCCGAGCCGAAGCGCTCCAGCAGCAGGGGCGTGTACTGCTCGAAGTGGATGTTGCCGGCCACAGTGCCGCCGCGAAAGCCCAGCTTCTGCGCGGTCGCATCGTCGTGGATCGAACCCTTGGCGTCCCGCGAGAAGTTGACCGGTCGGCGCACGGGCCCCGCCAGAATCCCGTCGCGATCCTCGCACACGAAGGTGTCTGTCATCACTGAGGTCTCTCCCTTGACCGGCCTTTGGGAACGCTCTTATTGACTTCGACTATAATAACCTGCGGAACGCTGTCCATGGACCTGAGCCTTTCGGAAGCCGAAATCGCGTTCCGCGACGAGGTCCGCGCCCTGGCCGCCAGCGCCTTTCCCGACGGCGAGAAATTCGACCGGAGCCGGGCGCACGAACAACGCTGGCACAGGGCGTTGCTGGATCGCGGCTGGGCCGTCAACAAATGGCCTGTCGCGTTCGGCGGCCCCGGCTGGACGCCGACCCAGAGCTTCATCTGGGAGCGCGAGATGATGGCCGCCGGCCTGCCGACCCAGGTGGGCGGCATGGGGCCCGGGATGCTGGCGCCGATCCTGTTCGCCTACGGCACGCCGGAACAGCAGGCCCGCTTCCTGCCGGACATCCTGCATGACCGGGTGCGCTGGTGCCAGGGCTACTCCGAGCCCGGGGCCGGGTCTGACCTGGCCTCGCTCCGCACCCGGGCGGTGCTGACAGGCGACCACTATGTCGTGGACGGTGAAAAGGTGTGGACCAGCGGCGCACATCGCGCCGACATGATGTTCTGCCTGACCCGCACCTCGGACGAGCCCAAGCGGCAGGACGGGATCACCTTCCTGCTCCTCGACATGCATGCGCCGGGCGTGACGGTACGACCGATCATCTCGATAGACGGGCGTCACATGTTCAACGGCGTGACCTTTGATGGCGTGCGCGTGCCGGCCGGGAATCGCATCGGGCGAGAGGGCGAGGGCTGGACGGTCGCCAAGGGGCTGCTGACCCATGAGCGCACCGGACAGGCGTTTGTCTCGCTGTCCCTCGACATGCTGGCGCGGATCCGGCTGGCGGCCAGCGAACTGCCGGGGTCGGATGGCGGCAGCCTCATGGACGACGCGGGTTTCGCCGCCCGGCTGGTCTGGGCCGAGGTGGAGCTTCAGGCGCTGGCGATGACGGAACTTCGCACGCTGTCCGAGGTGGAGGCCGGCGGCGCGCCGGGCGCCCAGTCCTCAATGCTGAAACTGAAGGGCACCGACATCGTCCAGCGCGTGACGGAGTTCTTCGTGGAGTGCGCCGGCCCCTACGCCGCGCCCTGGTTCCCGGAGACAGCGGGACAGAGCCAGACCATCGGTCCCGACTGGGCCCAACCCGAGGTGACCCGCTATCTGGAAGCCCGCGCCGCCAGCATCGCCGGCGGCTCCGATGAGGTGCAACGCAACATCATCGCCAAGCATGTGCTGAAGCTGTGAACCCCGGCTTTAGCCGGGCATGCTGGAGCCGGGGCGCGCTTGAAACAGAGTCTAGTGCAAGCCCCGCGACCGCAGCGTTTCCAGGTTGGCCTCGTGCTTCCGCCGGTTAATGTTGAAGGCAAACAAAAGCAGTATCGCGCTCCCCTGGAGCGCCACTATGGTGGGGATGTAGGTCAGGCCCAGGTTGGTCAATACCGACTCCGGGACCTGACCGCGCTTGGCGTCGTCAGGAAACTGGCTGAACGCCAGAATGGTCGTGGCTGTGAACACGCCGGCGCCGGAGACCATCTTCCGAACCAGCCCATTGGCGGACAGCAGAAGGCCCTCGGAGCGCCGGCCGGTGCGCACCTCAGCGTCCTCGACCACGTCAGCGATGAGCGAGGCCGTCAGGATCCCGGACGCGGCCGCCAAAGTCGCGTGGGCGAACTCCTGGCTGCACAGCACCAGGAACAGGGCCGGCGTCCCGTTCTCCGGTCCGAGTCCCAGTAGCCGCAGGGACATGGGCGTAATGTGGACAAGGAGGCCTGTCGTCGAGGCCAGCAACACCCCGTACTTCTTGCCCAACATTCGGCCGAGCACGGGCGCCAGCGCCACGCCAGCCAAACCCCCGGTCAGGCTCATGGTCGCCAGCACAGCGAGCTGACTCTGACTGAGCTGCCAGAAGTAGATTCCGACATACATGTCGAGCCCGCTCTGAGCACCCGCCGCCACGGCTATGAACAAACCCGAAAGCGACACGACGATGAAGGCCCGGTTGTTGAGGGTTGCGACAACCTCGGACAACATGCCCCGGAAAGTGATTGGCCGGTTCGGCGCCGTCGACAGATAGGGAATCCGGTGCGCCGTCCCCACCGTTGATAGAATGATGGCGGCGAAGATGATCAGTGCGCCGGTCATTGAGTAGAGGAAGTAGCCGTCCCGCGCGAGCACCCCGCCCGAGCCGTCGGCGTTCTCCTTGAGAAAGAACTGCAGCGCCATGATCATCATGCCCGCGCCACCGAACAACACGAAGATCTGGCGCAACGCGATCAGGTTGGTGCGCTCGTCGTAGCCCTTGACCAGCTCAGGTACGAGCGCCTGGTGGGGGACTTCGAAGAAGGTGTCGAAGAACCGCACCGAGAACAGACAGATCGCCAGATAGATCGCCAGCGCCCCATGGCTCCAACCTTCCGGTGGGTTCCACAGGAGGAAGAAAGCCACAGCATATGGCGCCGCAGAGACAAGCATGAACGGATGGCGCCTGCCCCAGCGGGAGCGAAGATTATCAGAGACCTGGCCGATGAGCGGGTCGAGCACCGCATCGAATACCAGAGCGATCATCAGGATGCCGCCGACCACCTGCGGCGGGAGGCCGACCACTTGATTGTAGAAGATCACCAGGAACGACGAGATCGCCCTGTGTTTGAGATTGGTGGCGGCGCCGCCCACGGCGTAGAGCAGCTTCGCGCCCAGGCCGAGGGGCGGGGCGCGCTCAACGTCGGTTACAGCTGTGGTCACGCACTCTCCCAGACGACGTTCAGACGTCGTACCTGTTTTCTGCTATGATTTGGTCTATACGCGCATCGAGTTCCGGATCAGGCCGATAGCCGCTCTTCAGCCGCTCCTCCGTAAATCTCCAGGCACGCTCGACACCCTCTTCCAGGGGTATCTCGCAACGCCAGCCGCCTGCAGCGCGCGAGACCCTGCTGACATCGAAGATCATGGAATTGGACTTGTCGCCAAGCAAGGCGCCCGTCCAGGAAGGCTCGTACTTCACCAGCGTATTCGACAAAACGTTGACGATGTTCGGCTCGGCCCCGATCACAGCCCCAACGGTGCGAAGTATTCTATTCCACGTGTGCCCTACGCTGTCGGTTATGTTGAATACACTGCCAGGCGCATCCTGATGACCGCAGATATGTACGAACGCCCGCGCGAAGTCCTCGGCATGCGTCAGCGTCCATACGGACTCGCCGTCTCCATGCACGATGACGGACTTTCCGTTCACCAGGCGCCAGGCCAGGTGATCTCCACGAACGACCGTGCTCGGCAGATTTGTGCGATAGGTGTGGCTGGGACGAACAATCGTCACCCTGATATCGCCCGCTTCTTCCGCCGCCCGCAGCCGGGCCTCGCATGCCGCCTTCTTGCGGCTGTACTCCCAGAAGGGATTGCCCAGCGGCGTGTCTTCCCGAATTAGCGGAACACTGATCGGTTTCGCATAGGCCGACGCTGAAGATATGAAGACATACTGGCCGCAGCGGCCGCCGAACATCCTGATATCCCGATCAATATCCGTCGGCTCAAACGCGAGAAACTGGCAGACGACGTCGAAACTCTGTTTTGCGACTTCGGCATAGAGCGCGTCATCGGCGATGTCGCCGGCCACGTGCTTTACAAGAGGTGTCCCGAACCCCGGTCTGGCCCCTCGGTTGTAGACCGTCACGTCGTGCCCGGCGCGAACTGCCTCCTCAACACACGCAAAGGATATCTCGCCGGTTCCACCAACGTACAGAACCCGCATGGTCAGGCGTCAACGGGCGATATCGCGCCTCTCACAATCCGCGCGCCGCCCAGCTGGTGCGAATCCAGGAAGTGGTTGACCCGTTCAGGGTCCTCCACGAACCGCACATTCCGATTGACGCCGTGAAGGCTCGGCGCATCGAACACCTCCCGCACGTCAGACTGGAACACCATCCGACCATCGCCAAGCTGTCCATCGTCCATCACGCGCAGCGTCGGGTCGGCGTCAAGGCGGGCCGACAACGCCGGATCCAGGTCCTGGATGTACCGGCCACGCCAATTCCTGCACTTCCCTGCATGATAGGTCGCCGCGATCATGGCGCGCGCCCTGATCCCGTTGTTGGGCACGCCACGGTGCCACATCCTTGGGTCTCGAAAACAGACGCTGCGCGCCGGGATCGTCATGCGCGATGGCGGTCCCCACTTCTCAAGGAGGTCCGGCCTGTCCTTGATCCTGGTAGTTGCCCAGGTGACAACCTCGGTTTCGAACTGCGACCTGGGATAGATCTCCGTGGCGCCATTGGCGATGGTGATTTCATCGAACGCGATTGAACAGCTCAGTGTTGTCATCGGCGGAGGCCAACTCTGACCGTCGCGCGCCGCATCTTCCGGCGACTTCCAGGAGTAGGGCCGATCGAAGTGCAGTGGTTGATAACCGCTATCCACGCAGTTCACATTACCATTGTAGAATCCAAGCCAGGCCCCGTCGCCCAGCACGCCGGTAACGACACATTCGATCAGAGGGTTCGCTACGAGATCGGGGCGGACGTAGGGAGCATATCGGCGGAGACCCAGCTGCAGGTGTCCCGGACCCGTGTTCTCCTCGTGTCGGGTGGGCTTCCCCAACGCCCGGACCTTCTCGACGTCCTCCAGCACCGAGCCCATGAGCATGTCACAGCTCTCGACCGTAACGATGTCCTCGACGACAGCGAAGCCGATGGTTTCGATGTCCCGAACAATAGCGGCAAGCTTCTCAGGGGCGATTGTCCCATCCGCCCTCTCGGTCGCAGTAATCTGGTATCCCACCTGATATACTCCCTTACTGACTTCTAGGCTGTTGGCGAGACCAAGGCTTTCCACCTGTGAGGCCGATCTCTCGGCCACAACTGAACCAGTATGCCGCTCGCCGAGTCCGGTTCGATAAAGACCCGGTCCGTCCCGACGCCGCGGAGCTTGACGCCCCTGGCCGCAAGGTCAGCGACCGCTTGATCCAGATCGTCCACCTTGAAGGAGAGCAGGCGAAGCCCCTCGCCGTGCTCCCGCAACATCTGGGCATAGTGGGAATCGTCTCTCGTTGGAGCGACCAGCTCCAGAAACGTCCCGTCCGGCTGAATGAAGAACGCGACAGCGACCCCTGCGTCCGGATTGCTCACCCTGTGGCTCAAGGACAAGCCAAGGCGGGTCCAGGTCTCGACGCCCTGTTCAATGTCGCGAACCAGCAGCACCACATGATCCAGCTCTTTCAGCGCCATCGAACCTATCCGTCTTGGGCTTGGACCCTCGAGTCACGCTCCGATCAGAAGTCCTTGCGAACCGTCACGCCGAAGTATCGCTTGTAGTCGCGAGGCAATCCGCCAACCAGGCCGCCGTTACCCTGCGCGTAGGTCGTGCGATAGAACTTGTCGAACAAATTCCTAACAAGAACCCGTCCTTCCCAGCCGCTTTTCTTGTCCATGACTGAGATGATGCCGTTCACGATACCATATCCCGGTGCGATGGTGTCTGGCGTCTGGGCGATGCTGTTCTGCTGGCTTGATTGATAAGTATAGTTTCCGGTCAGGTTGACGCGATAACTCTCCGAGTCATATGCCTCGTACTTCGCCTGCACCGAAATCTTGTGCTTGGGCGCATAGGGCAGAGGCTTTCCATCGATGTCGCAGCTCACGGCCGCTCCAACCGGGCAAAGGAAGTCGTCGACCTTGGCCTTCACGTAGGCGTAGTCGGCGCTGATCGTCAGATTGTTGGTGACATTTGCAATGGCTTCGATTTCGACGCCCTTGGTCGACACGTCGCCGGCATTGATCAAGCGCGTGACCACGGTTCCAGCCACCAGGTCAGGTTGGTTGGCCTGGAAGTTCGCCACTTGATCGTTGAAGAGCGCGACATTCACCTGAAGTCGTCGGTCCAGCAGGCTGGACTTCAGACCCAGCTCGAACGCATCCGATGTTTCGGGCTTGAGTGTGTTCGTCTCGCGGGCGGAGAAGTTGAAGAACACGTTGAATGCTGGGCCTTTGTAGCCACGGGAGTACGTGGCGTAGGCGTGGATGTCGTCGCTCACATCATACTGGAAGCCGAAACGGCTCGCGTAGTCAGTGACGCTGGTGGAGTCCTTGCCCGCGAACGCGGGTAGAATGCCCGGAACGGCAGCCGCCGAGGTGGAAACCCGGTCGCTGTAGTAGCTCAACTTGTCCTTCACCAGACGAAGTCCCGCGATGGCGCGGAACGCCTCCGAGAAGTTGACGTTTGCCTCACCGAACACAGAATAGTTGTTCTGGATGGTCCCAAAATTGTTGAGGCCGAAGTTCCTGACCCTGTTGCCAGCAATGAGCTGGGTCGTCTCGCGGCTGTAGTCTTCGCGATTGACGGCTCGGAAATAGTAGACCCCGATCTGGTAGTCGATCATGCCACCCTTGGGCGAGGCGAGCCTGATCTCCTGGGTGTATTGTTTCGAGTTGACGTGGCCGAGGTCGATCTGCTGCGTCGGCGTGGCCGTCGTGAGCGTCGCGAATCCGTCGAGGTCACCTCCTTGTGTGCTCCTCCAGAAGCGATAGCCGCTGATCGCGGTCAGATCGAACTCGCCCATCCTGTAGTCGATCTGGGCGACTGCGCCCCCGAAGGCGTCCTTGAACTGGGGAAGCGTGTTCTGGGCGACCTGCCGGTTTCTGAAGCCCGGTGTGATCCCGACGCTTTGCAGCACAGTCGGCAGTATCGCGCTTTGGGTTCGTACGCCGGTCGGATAGGCCACCGTCGAAGTCGCAATGTACATTCCACTGTTGCCGCGGTTCTCCACGTAGAGATAGTCCGCACCCAAGAGGATGCTCAGATCCTCGTTGGGCGTGAACAGCAACTTGCCGCGAAGTCCGTCGGACTGGCGATCACTGAGGGTCTCGTTCAGGAAGATGTTCCGGACATCCCCCTTGAATCCGGAGGTCACGCCGGACAGCCTGCCGCTCAGCAGGCCCGGGATGATCTCACCGTTGACGCCCATCGTAAGCCGATGCTCGTCACCACCATAATAGCTGGCCTCGATAAATGCGCTGGTATCGGCCGTCGGATTCGCCGTGATAATGTTGATTACGCCAGCTGACGCGTTCTTGCCGAACAGGGTTCCCTGGGGACCGCGCAGAACTTCAATGCGCTCCAGGTCGACCAATTCCGAAACCATCTGGCCCGGCCTCGCGAGCACGACGCCATCAAGAACCATCGACACGCTGGGCTCCGCACCCGGCGATGTCGTAATTGTCCCCAAGCCACGGATCAGCAGGACGGTATCCTTGGCCGAGTTCTGAGGCCGGAGCGTGATCGTGGGGATGAGCGTAATCAGGTCCGGGACGCTGTTTCGGTTTTGCTCGCGCACGACATCGCCGCCCAGCGAACTCACGGCGATCGGAACCTCCTGGAGCGATTCTGAGCGTCGGCGGGCGGTGACCACGACGTCCTCGATCTGGTTGACACTCGAGTCCGACGACGTCGCTTCCTGCGACTGCGCGGCAGCCGGGATCCCCAGCAAGACGGCTGCTATGCCAGCACCCGCCACCAATTTGGACTTGTACATGTCGCCTCCCCGGCACTTTTCGTTGGAATCTAATCTCTGTCCTACGCTGTCATACATGACAGCGCAATTGCGCTCAATGCGTCAAAAACCCCAGTTCGGTCATTTCGACCACGCGGCCTTCGCGAGCGCTCATCTCGGCGGCAGTCCCGATCGCCACAGCCATCAGCCCATCATGCGCTGAAACCTCAACCGGGCCCTCGCCGCGCACGGCGGCGATAAACTTTTGATGCTGATAGAAGGTCGAACCGTGATGAGTGCCGGCCGCCAGCGCCGTCGCGTCCACATCAACGACCCGACGCTCCACCTGCTTTGGATTCCTGAACCCCACGCGCGGCGAATAGACGACGGCGCCTTCCGGTATCAGGACATCCAGCCGGGCCTTGTCGCCGACAGCCGTGATTTCTTCCTGGTTCTCGGCGCCCTCGGCGAACATGCAGAGGTCCAGCATGGCGCGGACGCCGTTGGCGAACTCGACGGTCGTATAGCTGTTGTCGATGATGTCGGGCCGGCGACCCTGGTAGCTCTCGTCCACATGGTTCACGTCCATGGCGCCCGAGCAGTAGACGCGCACCGGTTCGGAGCGAATGATGAAACGCATCAAGTCAAAGAAATGACAGCACTTTTCCACCATGGTGCCGCCAGTGTTCTGTGAAAAGCGGTTCCAGTCCCCGACCTTTTTCAGGAACGGGAACCGGTGCTCGCGGATCGACAGCATCCGGAGCGCGCCGATGCGGCCGCTGTGGATCTCGTCAATGAATTCCACCGCCGGCGGCATGTAGCGATACTCCATCGCCGTCCAGAACGGTGCGGGTGAGCGGGCCGCATGCTCTGCCACCCAGCGGGCGTCCTCCAGGGTCGTGGCCAGGGGCTTCTCGCACAGGATCGGCAGACCGGCGTCGAACAGCGGCTCCAGAACACTGCGGTGCGTATAGTTCGGACTGGCCACGATCACCGCATCCACCTGTCCGCTGCGGGCCAACGCGGCGCCGTCGGCAAAGACAGCCACGCCGTCAGCCCTGTCGCCCAGCGCGCGCCGCGCCCAGCCCAGTGAGGTTTCGACAGGGTCGGCGATGGCCGTGACCACCGCACCCGGCGTCACAGCCAGATTGTTGAGGTGCTCGACCCCCATCATGCCTGTCCCGACCAGACCGTATCGAACCACCTGCGGCACCTGCATCTCCACAAAAACCAATATGACAGCGCTGACTTATTATGAGCATTCTCCAGTCTGATGCGCCGGGCAAGCCTTTAGTCGTAAGAACGGGGGCCGGTCGCGTCGCCGGATATCCAGGGAGGGCCGGAGCATGACGGGGCGGATCCGCCACAACGACGGGGTTGGCGCATGAGCGACCCAAAACCCGTCAGCTTCAACAAATGGTTCCTGTTCATCCTGCTGGCGATCGCCGGCATCCTGGCCCTTGTGGACCGGCAGGTGATCTCGGTGCTGAAGCCGGAGATGGCCGCCGAGCTGGGCTGGACCGACGATGACTACGGCACGCTCGGCGCCTGGTTCCAGGGCTCCATGGCTGTGGCGTTGCTGGTTTCCGGACCGCTGGTCGACAGGATCGGCGTCAAGTGGGCCAATGTGCTGGGCGTCTTCACCTGGAGCATCGCGGCGATGTTCCACGGCCTGGCCCACACCATGAACCAGTTCGTCCTGTGCCGGATCGGCCTGGGCGTCACCGAGGCCATGGCCACGCCCTCCGCCGTCAAGACAGTGGCCACCATCCTGCCGCCCAACCAGCGCTCGGTGGGATTTGGTCTGATCAACGCCATCTCCAGCGTCGGCGCCATCAGCGCGCCGATCCTGATCCCCTTCATGGCCATCCCGTTCGGCTGGCGCGGGGCTTTTGTGATCGCCGGGATCGCCGGGATTGTCTGGTCGGTGGTCTGGCTGGTTTCCACCCGGAAGACCAACTTCGGCGATGTCGCGGTCAAGGCGCCGCCACAGGTCGCGGCCACACCCGCAGGACCCAAGCTCTCCATCCTCAAGGACAAGGCCACCTGGGCGATCTCCGGCGCCAAGCTGCTGAGCGATTCCACCTGGTGGCTGCTGCTGTTCTGGATGCCGGACTTCCTGCACCGCCAGTACGGGATCAGCGGTGTCGCCATCGGCCCGCCCCTGGCCCTGGCCTACGCCGGCGGCGCGCTGGGCGCGCTGGTCAGCGGGGCTGCCGCCACCCATTTCCTGACACGCGGCTATCCGGTGAACCGCGTACGCAAGCTGGCGATGCTGATCAGCGGCCTGATGGTACTGGTGCTGCCCCTGGCTTCACAGGCAGACAGCGCCTGGGGGGCGGCCGCGATCCTGGCCGTGGTGCTGGCGGCGCATCAGGGCTTTTCCACCAATCTGTTCGCGCTCATTGCCGACGTGACCGAGAAAACCAAGGTGGGACAGGTGACCAGCTTCGCGGCCTTCTGCGGCAACATCGGTGGCATGACGATCGTAAAGGTGGCGGGCCTCGTGCTGACGGCCGGGCTTGGCTACTACCCGCTGTTCGTGTTTGCGGGCGCCTCGTACCTCATGGCGCTGGCCTGGATCCACCTGCTGCTGCCCAACATCAAGACGGTAGATGACGGGGCGGAGGCTGGAGACGTGCTGCCGACGTCTCTTCACTGAGATTGCCTATTCTCCGGGCGCTCTGCTGATCCATGCGCGCGGGGGGCGTCATTCCGGTTGCCAGCCGCGATTCCTCAGCGAAAGTAGGGAGTGACGCGGGACGGTTTCAGAGTGCCCGCGCGGGGGAGACTAAACCATGGACACCACACGCAGGGATGCGATCGGCCTTGGCGCGCTGGCGGCGGCCACAGCGCTTGGCGCGACGGGCAAGCAGGCCCTGGCGACGCCGAGCCTGGGTAGCGCCACCAAGACCCTGTTCTGGACCGCTTCCGTCACGCCTTGTGACAAATCCGGCCGGTTTGACCCCGGCGCCTTCAAGGATGTTCTGGCCTGGTTCAAGCTGCAGGGCGCCGATGGTGTGGTGGTGCTGGGCACCTCGGGCGAGTTCCCCCACTTCTCGGTGGCCGAGCGCAAGCTGATCACCGAGACGGCGATGAAACACAAGGCCGGCCTGAACGTGATGGTTGGGCCAGGCGCCTCCAACCTGCCGGAGACCATCGAACTGGCCCGCCACGCCCAGGACAACGGGGCAGACAGCCTGCTGGTGATCCCGCCGTTCTACTTCAACAACCCGCCGGTGGAGGGGCTGACCCGGTACTACAAGGCCCTGTTCGAGGCGGTCCGCATCCCCATCAACCTCTACCACATTCCCGGTACCAGCGAGGCATCTATCTCTCTGGAATTGCTGAAGAATCTTTCCCAATATCCGCATCTGGCCGGCATCAAGGATTCCAGCGGCAATGCCGATGGCTACAAAGCCTTCGCAGAGGGCTTCCCGGCGCTCAACATGCGCACCGGCACCAACAGCAATCTGGAACAGGCCTTCGCCCACGGGATGGGCGCGATCCTGGCCGACGGCAACGTCTTCACCAAACTCTGCGCCGACGTGTTCACCGCCTATCGGGCCAGGCAGGACATCAAGCCGGCGCTCGAGAAACTGCGGACCGCCCAGCGCGGCGTACAGGGTCTGGGCGGCGCGCCGGCGGCGATGAAGTATGGCCTCAGTCTGCAGATGGGCGGTCCGCCGATCTATCCGCGCCTGCCGCTGGTGGAGCCGAGCACCGAACAGAAGGCGTCGATCAAGCTGGCGTTGGACAAACTCAAGGACATGGCCTGAGTCAGGCTGTGCGGGGGAAACACGTGATGCATAACTTCAGGCGCCGCCTTGCGGCAGGAACGATGCTGGCCGTTCTCGGCCTGGCCACAGGGGCAGGCGCCCAGTCGAACGATGTGGAGTGGCCCAGCTACACAGCTGATCTCACCGGCAGCCGCTACCGGCCACTGGACCAGATCAACGCGTCCAACTTCAACAACCTGCAGGTGGCCTGGCGGTTCAAGACCGACAACATCGGCAACCGGCCAGAGTACAAGCTGGCGGGCACGCCGCTGATGGTGGGTGGGGTCATCTACGCCACTGCTGGCTCGCGGCGCGGCGTCGTGGCTCTGGATGCGGCCACGGGCGAACTTATGTGGGTCCATAGCGAGCGCGAGGGCGCGCGCGGCGCGGCAGCCCCCCGCCAGCTTTCCGGACGGGGCCTTTCGTACTGGAGCGACGGCAAACAGGCGCGCGTTCTCTACGTGACGCCCGGCTACAGACTGGTGGCGCTGGACGCCAGGACCGGCCAGCGCGTGGGCGACTTCGGCAATGGCGGCGAGGTCGATCTGAAGACCGACTTTGATCAGGAGATCGACCTCATCGAGGGCGAAGTCGGCCTGCACGCGGCCCCGGTGATCGCCGGCAACACCATCATCATCGGCGGCGCCATGCACGAGGGCTTCACGCCCGCGAAGAAGGCCAACACCAAGGGGTATGTCCGGGCCTACGACGTCAGGACCGGCAAGCGCCTCTGGACGTTTCACACCATCCCGAAGAAGGGCGAGTTCGGCTACGATACCTGGTTGAACGGCTCGGCCGAGACCACCGGCAACACCGCAGTCTGGACCCAGATCACCGTAGATGAGGCGCTGAATACCGCCTATCTGGCAGTAGAGTCCCCCACCAGCGACTTTTACGGCGGCCACCGGCCCGGCAACGGCCTGTTCGGCAACAGCGTGGTGGCGGTCGACCTGACCACCGGCCAACGCAAGTGGCACTACCAGATGATCCATCACGAGATCTGGGACTATGACAGCTCGTCCGCGCCGCTGTTGATGGACATCGCGGTGGGCGGAAAGCCGATCAAGGCGGTGGCCGTGCCCTCCAAGCAGGGCTTCCTCTATGTGCTGGACCGGGTCACCGGAAAGCCTGTCTGGCCGATCCCGGAGGTGAAGGTTCCCAAGGGCGACGTCCCCGGCGAGTGGTACGCGCCGACCCAGCCGATCCCCTCAAAGCCGCCCGCCTATGCCCGCAACGGCGTGAGCGTCGATGACCTGATCGATTTCACGCCGGAGCTGCGTGAGAAGGCGATTGCGCTGACGAAGAACTACAAGATGGGGCCGATCTATACTCCGCCGGTGGTCAGCAAGCTGCCGGGTCCGCTGGGGCTGCTGACCTACGCCCCGCAGGGCGGCACCAACTGGCCGGGCGGATCGTTCGATCCGGAGACCAGCACCGCCTACATCTATGCCTGCAACGCCTGCGTCGGCGCCTACGGCCTTCAGCCGCCACCACCAGGGATGAGCGATCTGGACTATGTGGTGGGCGTGGCCGGCCAGCCGGTGACATTCGTCCGCACGCCGGGCTCCGGCTCCAGCGCCGACGCCCCGCCGCCCCGGCCCGCGCCAGCTGGCGGCGGGAGCGGAAACGCCGGGCGGCTGAGCATCGATGGTATGCCTCTCTTGAAGCCGCCCTATTCCACGATCAGCGCCATCGATCTCAACTCCGGCACGATCAAATGGCAGATCCCCCACGGCGAGACCCCGGATTTCATCCGCAACAACCCGGCGCTGAAGGGGCTGAACATCCCGCGCACCGGCCAGAGTGGCTATCAGATCGGCACGCTGGTCACAAAATCGCTGGTGATCGCCGGCGATGGCATGGTCACCACAACGCCTGACCACCCGCGCGGCGCCATGCTCCGGGCCTATGACAAGCAGACGGGCAAGGAGGTCGGTGCGGTCTGGATGCCCGCGCCGCAGTCCGGATCACCCATGACCTACAGCCTGAATGGCAAGCAGTACCTGATCGTGGCGGTGAGCGGCGGGGTCTATTCCGGCGAGTATATCGCCTACACCCTGCCCAATTGAGGGAGCCCGGATGAATCGTATCGCCGTCGCCCTTATCGCCCTGACCACCTTGTCCGTGGGCGTCGCCGCCCGGGCCCAGGATGGACGCTCCGTCTGGGAGGGCGTTTATACCAGCGCTCAGGCCGAGCGGGGCGCCGCCGCCTATGCCCAGGCCTGTGCCATGTGCCATGGCGCCCAACTGGCCGGGACGGGCGAGGCCAAGGCTCTGGCGGGACCCGAGTTTCTGTCCAACTGGAACGGCCTGACGATGGGCGATCTGTTCGAGCGAACACGCACCACCATGCCGCTCGACAAGCCGGGATCACTCAGCCGGGAAGCCTATGCCGACGCACTGGCCTATATCCTGAAGTTCAACAGCTTCCCGACCGGCGAGCGTGAGCTGGCCTCCCGTCCCGAGATGCTCGCGGGAATTCGCATTGACGCCTTCAAGCCTACAGCCGCGCAGTCGGCTACGGATGCTGTGGCGGACGCTGCGGACGCTCACGCCGACCACGGCCCCAACGGCGCACCCAACCCTTATGTAGCGGACGCGGGCTTCTTCAAGCTGCCCCCTGGCCGGACCATGGGCTCAACCAGCGGCGTGGCGGTGGATAGCCGGGGCCACGTCTGGGTGGCCGACCGTTGCGGCGCCAACAGTTGTACTGGCAGCCTGCTGAACCCGATCATGGAATTCGACCGGGAAGGCCGGTTCGTAAAGGCCTTCGGTGCGGGGATGTTCAACTTCCCCCACGGCTTCTTCATCGACGCCCGCGACCACGTCTGGCTCACCGACAATCGTGTCGCCAACGGCAAGGGCGCACAGGTTTTCGAGTTTGATCGCAACGGCAAGCTGCTGCGGGCGCTGGGCAAGGCCGGGGTCTCGTCTGAAGGTCCCGACACCTTCTTCGAGCCCAATGGTGTGGCGGTGGCGCGCGACGGGACGATATTCGTCGCCGACGGGCATTCCGCCGGCAAGGGCGCGCACCGCATCGTCAAGCTGGATGCGCAGGGCCGGTTCCTGAAGCAGTGGGGCGCGCGTGGATCGGGCCCGGATCAACTGGAAGTGCCGCACGGTCTGGCGCTGGACGACCAGGGCCGGATCTATGTGGCCGATCGCTGGAACGACCGGGTTCAGGTCTTCGACTCTGAGGGCAAGCTGCTGGAGAGCTGGAAGCAGTTCGGCCGCCCCAGCGGCGTGTTCGCAGGATCTGACGGGCAGCTCTATGTGGCTGATTCCGAGTCGCGCGAGCCGCCAGGCTACGGCTACCACCCCGGCTGGAAACGCGGCGTCCGGATCGGTGATGCGAAAACCGGCAAGGTGACGGCTTTCATCCCGGACACCGCACCCGACCCTGACAAGCAATCCACCAGCGGACCTGAAGGCATCTGGGTCGATGCTGCAGGTCGCATCTACGGGGCCCAGGTCTTTCAGAAGTCAGTGCTGAGATTCACGAAAGCCCGGAAGGCGCCATGACGGATCGTATGCTCGACCGCGACTGGAGCCAGCCCGTGCGGTATCCCGACCCGGCCGTCGAGGTGATCGACAAGCGGTTCCACCGCTACCGCCTGGGCAGTGCTGCGGTCGAACGACTGTGGACCGGCGGGCGCTGGAACGAGGGGCCGGCGTGGTTCGGCGATCAGCGCTGTCTGATCTGGAGCGACATTCCCAATGATCGCCTCCTCAGGTGGTGCGAGATCACCGGCGCGGTCACCGTGTTTCGCCAACCGGCCAACAACGCCAACGGCAACTCGCGCGACCGGCAGGGCCGGCTGATCACCTGCGAGCACCGCAGCCGCCGCGTCACGCGGACCGAGATCGACGGAACAGTCAGGGTCTTGCTCGACAGGTTTGAAGGGACGCTGCTGAATGGCCCCAACGACCTGGTCACCCATCCCGACGGCGCCATCTGGTTCACCGATCCCGGCTACGGCACGCTGGGCCACTATGAGGGCGACAAGGGCGAGCTCGAACTGCCCACCCGCACCTATCGCCTTGACCTGGTGAGCGGCGTGGCCACCGTGGTGGACGAGGCGCTGGAACGTCCCAACGGCCTGGCGTTCTCGCCGGACTACCAGCGGCTCTATATCGCCGACACCGGCGCCTCACACAAACGCGGCCATCCGCGGCAGATCCATGTTTACGACGTGGTCGATGGCGTGCGCCTGGCCAACGGACGCGTGTTCTGCGACTTCGGGAAGTCGTCGCCGGATGGCTTCCGCGTGGATGTGGACGGCAACCTCTGGTGCGGGACCGGCTGGGGCGATCCCGACGATGACGGCGTGCAGGTGTTTGCGCCCGACGGCGACAAGATCGGCGTGATCCACCTGCCCGAGGGCGCTGCGAACCTTTGCTTCGGCGGCGTCAAGCGCAACCGGCTGTTCATCACCGCCTCGCAATCGATCTATGCGCTCTATGTGGAGACCCAGGGCGTGGCCTACAGCTAGGAGATCACGACCGTGAAACGTTACCCGGGCGAGGCGCTGAGGGCCGGCGCTGTCAGCGTCTTCGGCGCGCTGGACTTCGACGTTCGGCCCAACGGCGTCAGTCCCAGGCGCCTTCCCGACTGGACGCGGCTCCAGGTTCCCCAGGTGATGGACGCCATGGTGCGGATGCCCTCGGGGGTGCGGCTGGCGTTCAGCTCGGATGCGCAGGAAATCCGCCTCACTGTGCAGACCTCGCGACTGGAATTCTCGCCGCAGCCCGCGCGACCGGCGGTGTTCGATCTGGTGGTGGACGGCGCCGTCGTCCAGTCTCACGCGACCGTGGCGGGCAACACCATCCGGCTGGATCGCAAGGACCCCGCCAAGTTTGAGCTCCTGCGCGGCGAGCCCGACGAGGTTGTCTTCAAGGACCTGACCCCTGGCCTGAAGGCCTGCGAGATCTGGCTGCCGCACAACGCCTATGTGGAGTTGCGGGCGCTGGAGATCGATGACGGCGCGACGCTTTCGCCGGTCCCGGCTCCGACCACGCGACGCTGGATCCACTACGGCAGTTCCATCAGCCATTGCCTCGAGGCCCTCCAGCCCACCGGCGTCTGGCCCGCCGTCGCCGCGCGGCTGGGCGGCATGCACCTGCAGAGTCTGGGCTTCGGCGGACAGTGCCACCTCGATCAGTTCGTGGCCCGTACAATCCGCAACTCTGACGCCGACCTGATCTCGCTGAAGGTCGGCATAAATGTGATCAATGGCGACACCCTGCGCGAGCGGGCCTTCACCCCGGCCCTGCACGGGTTTCTGGACACCATCCGGGAGGGAAAGCCCGACACCCCGATCGTGCTGGTTTCGCCGATCCATTGCCCCAGCGCCGAGACCCGACCCGGCCCGACCGTGCCGGACGCGAGCGGCAAGTTCGTGACCCTGCCGGGGCATGAGGAAATCCAGACCGGCTGCCTGAACCTGGTGCGGGTGCGCGAAATCCTGGCCCAGGCGGTGGCGGCGCGACGTGCGGCGGGCGACGCCAATCTGCACTACCTGGATGGCCTGACCCTGTTCGGCGCCGATGATGCGGGCGACCTGCCAGACGACCTGCACCCCAATCCGGAGGGCTATGTCCGCATGGGCCACCGGTTCGCCGAAGCCGTGTTCACCGGCGGGCTCAAGCTCGGATAGTCAGCGGGTCAGGGGTCTGACCCAGATATTGCGGAAACTGATCGGCGCGCTGGGGTCACCATGGGCCTGCAGCTTGATCGGCGTGGGGCCGTGGGCCTTGTAGGTCGGCTTGCCGATGAAGCGGGTTTCGCCAGGCAGGACGAAGTTGTTCTGCACCAGCACGCCGTTGTGCAGCGCTGTAACCCGGGCCGGCGTCACCAGCACCCCGTCGGCGCCGAACACCGGCGCCGTCCAGATCACGTCATAGGACTGCCACTCGCCGGGCTTGCGGCTGGCGTTCACCAGCGGGATGGACTGCTTGTAGATGCTGGCGGCCTGACCATTCACATAGGTCGTGTTCTCGAAAGAATCGAGGATCTGCAACTCGTAGCCGCCATCGCCGGCGCCGGTCGACGCCAGGAATAGGCCGCTGTTTCCCCGGCCCTGGCCTGAGCCGGCGATACCCACAGGGATCTTCCATTCGATGTGGAGCTGGTAGTCGGTGAAGACCTGCCGCGTCTGGATGTTGCCGGAGGCCTTGTTCACCGTCATCGCGCCATCGGCCACTGTCCAGCCTGCCGGGCCCCCGCCCCGGACCGCGACCCACTGGGCCAGATCCTTGCCGTCGAAGAGCACCACGGCGTCGGAGGGGGCATCGCCATCGCGGCGACCTGGGGTGACGATCGGCGGGACGGGCTGGTAGGCCTCGGTGTCCGCAGGTTTCGCGACCTGCGCCAACGGCTGCGCCGGCGCAAGGCACACCATCAGACTGCCCACGACGGCGGAGACAAGGGCGAAGCGCGGCGATGATCGATGGGTCATGGTCCGGGAGCGTCCTCCCGCGCCCGGGACACGTCAAGCCGGAACCCCGAATAGTCATTGGTCACGCCAACGCCCTGAGCTAGCCTCGTCTCGAAACCGCAATGAGGGCCCGGTCCAAAAGGGCCACGGTGGCTGGAAACGGGACCCATGGCGTCTGAACCCTTTGACGTGATCATCGTTGGCTCCGGCGCGGGCGGCGGGATGAGCGCCTATCACCTGACCAAGTCGGGGCTGAAGGTCCTGATGCTCGAGGCTGGCCGTCACTATGACCCGGCCACCGAAACGCCGATGTTCAACATCCCGGCGGACGCGCCCCTGCGCGGGGTCGGCACGCCGGACAAGCCATTCGGTTTCTATGACGCCACGGTGGATGGCGGCTGGGAGGTTCCGAACGAGCCCTACACCGTCGCCGAGGGCTCCGAGCCCTTCACCTGGTGGCGACCGCGGATGCTGGGCGGGCGCACCAATCACTGGGGGCGGATTGCGCTCCGGTTCGGCGAACTGGACTTCAAGCCCCGCAGCCGCGACGGCCTGGGCTACGACTGGCCCATCACCTACGACGACCTGGCGCCCTGGTACGACAAAACCGAGCGGCTGATCGGCGTGTCCGGCGCGGCCCCGCCGCGCGGACTTCTGAATACGCCGGACTCTCCGCCCGGCTGCCTGATGGAAGCCGCACCGCCGCGGGCGTTCGAGATCTTCTATGAGAGGGCCTTCCGGGCCATGGGCATCCCGGTGATCCCAATGCACGGCGCAGTGGTCACCCAGGCGATGGAAGGACGCAACACCTGCATCTTCGCAACGCCCTGCGGTCGCGGATGTTCGATCGGGGCCAACTTCCAGAGCACCACGGTGCTGCTGCCACCGGCGATGGCTACCGGCAACCTGACCATCACCACCAACGCCCTGGTCTATCAGGTGGACCTGGACAAGGCCGGCAAGGCGAAGGGCGTGACCTACGTTGATCGCAAGACGGGAGAGCATCACTCGGTGACGGCGCGGTCGGTCGTGCTGGCCGCCGGCTCCGGCGAAACGGCGCGGATCCTCCTGAACTCGAAAAGCGCCGCGTTCCCTGATGGCCTGGGCAACACCAACGGCATGGTCGGACGCTACCTGATGGACAGTGTCGGCCTCAGTGTGCAGGGCCGCTTCCCCGCTCTTGAGGGCCTGCCGCCCACCAATGACGACGGCCAGGGGACGCAACACACCTATGTGCCCTGGTGGGGCTATGGGAAGCAGAAGGATCTGGGCTTCCCGCGCGGCTATCACATCGAGATCGGCGGTGGCCGGCGCATGCCCTCGCTCGGCATCGGCAGCTATGTGGCCGACGACGAGAACCTGGTCGGCGATGCCCTGCGCGACACGCTGCGCAATCGCTACGGCAGCGGCATCGGTTTTGACGGTCGCGGCGAGATGATCCCGAACGACGACTGCTACTGCGAGCTTGATCCAAAGGTGAAGGACAAGTGGGGCATTCCCGTACTGCGGTTCCACTGGAAGTGGGGCGATGCGGAAATCCGCCAGGCCGCGCACATGGTGCAGACCTTCCTGGAGGTGATCGACCGTCTGGGCGGTACGCCCGTGCCCGGCTACGAGACCGATGGCCGCAAGGCCATCTCCAAGGGCGGCGAGATGATCCACGAGGTCGGCACCGTACGCATGGGCCACAACGACAAGGACTCTGTGGTCAACCAGTACGGCCAGTCGTGGGCGGTCCCCAACCTGTTCGTCACCGACGGCGCGGTGCTGGTCTCCAGCCCCGACAAGAACCCGACGCTCTCGATTCTGGCGCTGGCCTGGCGCTCCAGCGATCATCTGGCGACGCTGGCCAAACAGGGAGCGCTGTGATGAGCGACGACGCCCCCAAACCCTATGTTTCAAAGATCGACCGGCGGACGGCCATCACCTGGATCGGCATCGTCGGCGCCGCCACGGCGGCCGGCGCGGGCGTCGTCGTCTATGGCCCGAAGATCGGCGGCCAGGCTGACGCCAGGGGATACGGAACCGACCCGAACCTCGTCGATCCGGCCAGGGCGCCCTGGCCGCGCCTACTGACACCCGACCAGCTTCAGACCGCGTCGATCCTGGCGGACTACATCCTGCCGGCCTCGGCCACCGCGCCCTCGGCCAGCGCGGTCGGGATCCCCGACTTCGTCGACGAATGGGTGAGTGCGCCCTACCCCGATCAGATCAAGAGCCGCACCGTCATTGTGAAGGGGCTGTCGGACCTGGGGCGCAAGGTTCTCAAGGCCAATACGGCGGATCGAGCCGCTGCCATGAGCGCCATCCTCGCCACGCCATTCTTCATCAGCTTCCGCAAGCTGACGATTGGCGCCTACTACACCACCAAGGAAGGCTTCAGGGACATCGGCTACATAGGCAATGTAGCGCGCGTCAGCGATCCCGGCCCCTCTGAGGCGGTGAAGGCGGCGTTGGAGCGCGAACTGAAGAAGCTGGGACTTTGAAGGATCACCCCATGAAGCACCTGATGCTTGGCCTCGCCCTCACCGCCTTCGCCACAGGCGCCATGGCTGCCGACAACACCCTGACCCGCGCCGAGAAGAAGGCTGGCTGGACGCTGTTGTTCGACGGCAAGACCACCAAGGGCTGGCGGGCCTTCAAACAGGCGGAAATCGGGCCCGGCTGGAAGGTCGAGAACGGCGTCCTCTTCCCCGATCCGAAGGTGGCCAAGGACATCGTCACCAAGGGCGACTACGCCAACTTCGAGCTCTCGTTCGAGTGGCGGATCAGCAAGGGCGGCAATTCCGGGGTGATGTTCCACGTGATCCCGGAAGGTTCCGAGACGTACGAGAGCGGGCCGGAGTACCAGATCCTCGACAACAGCCGCGGCGTACCGCCCGGGGAGCAGGCGGGAGCGCTATACGCCCTGGTCGCTCCCGCCATGGACATGACCAAGCCGGTGGGCGAGTTCAACCAGGCCCGTCTGATCGTCGACCACGGCAAGGTCCAGCACTGGCTGAACGGCATGGAAGTGGCGCGCTACCAGATCGGATCGCCCGAGTTCAAGGCCCTGGTCGCCGCCAGCAAGTTCAGGCGCTGGCCGGTGTTTGCGACGGGCACGACGGGTGGCATTGCGCTGCAGAACCACGGGAACGACGTGGGGTTCCGGAACATCAAGATCCGGGTGTTG
>CAIVVM010000058.1 GCA_903909375.1 uncultured Alphaproteobacteria bacterium | reverse complement strand
CTGGTAACGGCATCCCATGGCAACACTCCCTCGCCAGAGTGTTGCACTTCGTTTGAGAACTCAGGGGACCCAGATCCCACGGCTTGGAGGCTGATTGGAATCATCGCTCGGCCATAGAACCCGCCCCAACGCTATTCGATCTGGATCCCGGCATTCGCCGGGATGAGCGTATATTGTTGGAATTATTGACTTAAAATTGAGCCCGAACCCTAGCGCATCGGCGGCGGGTACATCAGGCCCGGCTCTGGCGCTGACCATAGCGCGTTGAGGCCGCGATCCAGACGCAGCGCGGAATCGGCGCCCAGATCGCGCCGGAAAATCTCGTGGTACCCGCCCACCTGGCGGATCACCTGGAAGGCCCAGTCCGGCTGCAGGCCGAGCAACGGCCCGAGATCCCCTTCCCGTCCCAGCAGCCGGCGTGTCTCGGGGTCAGTGGCGGTCTCGCGGGCCTCCTCCACGGTGCGTGACGACAGACCCAGCTCCTCGGCGATCAGTGTGGCGTAGACGCTCCAGCGCACAATGTCGGCCCACACCGGATCGTTCTGGCGAACGACGGGTCCCAGCGGCTCTTTGGAGATCACGTTGGGCAGAAGCACATGAGCGCCGGGATTGCCCAGCAACGAGCGGGTGGCCGCGAGAGCCGAGACATCGGCGGTGAAGGCGTCACAGCCCTCGGTCTCGTAGATCTTGCGGGCCTGCGCCTCGGAGGCGGCCACGACCTCGCGGTACTTCATGCCGCGCGCACTGAAGAAGTCCGCCAGGTTGCCGGCGCTGGCGGTTTTTGCCTGAACACAGATCCGGGCGCCGGCCAGTTCCTCGGCGCTGTTGAGCCCCAGAGCCTTGGGGGCCAGGAACCCCTGGCCGTCATAATAGGTGGTGACCGGGAACGTCAGTCCGAGGCCGGCGTCCCGAGCGAAGGTCTCCGAGGTGTTGCGGGACAGGATGTCGATCTCGCCGCGCTTCAGGGCGCCGAAGCGATCCTCGCCGCCGATCACGGTGAAACGCACCTTCTTGGCGTCACCCAGAGTCGCCGCCGCCACGGCCCGGCAGATGTCCACGTCAAACCCTCGCCACTCGCCGCGCGGGTCTGGCAGGGCGAAGCCGGGCAGGCCGGGATGCACGCCGCAGAGCACGACGCCACGCTTGCGCACCGCGTCCAGGGTCGGGCTCTTTGCCGGTGAGTAGCCGATCGGCGCCGCCGCTGGCCCGGCCGTCGGCGAGGCGGCGGGCGCCTTTTCCACAGGTTTGGGCGGACTGCATCCGGCCATGGTCAGGGCCAGAACGGTGATCGCCGCGAGACTGCGGATCATTGCTGCTCCTTGAAACTCAGAGACGCTTCGGGCTCTAAGGGGAATGGCACTTTCGCCAGCGTCGCCCCCACCCGCAACCCCGCATGTCCGACGAAACCCGTTTGATCCGCGCCGGCGCCCTCAGCGGCCCACTGGCCAAGACTGTTGGCCCCCCGATCCAGAAGGGCTCCACGGTCCTGTTGCCGACGGCGGCGTCTCTCTACGACGACGACAACTACGTCACCTACGGTCGCTCCGGCCTGTCCGCCCAGGCCAGCCTGCGCGCAGCCCTTGCCGAACTTGAGGGCGCGTCCGGCGTCACCCTCTACCCCTCGGGCATGGCCGCCATCGCAGGCGCGTTGCTGGCCGTGCTGAAGGCGGGCGACGAGATCCTGGTAGTGGACAGCGTCTACAAGCCCGTCCGGCGGTTCTGTGATCATGTGCTACGACGCTTCGGCGTGAAGGTGACCTACTACGATCCCCTGACGTCGCCAGAAGACCTGGTGGCCGGGGCCTCCGCGGCCGTACGTCTGATCTTTCTGGAAACACCCGGGTCGCTCACCTTCGAGATGCAGGACCTGCCCCGCATCGCTGACCTGGCCCGGGCGCGCGGCATCCTGACGGCGACGGACAACACCTGGGGCGCGGGCCTGTTGTTCCGCCCGCTGGAGCACGGGATCGACATCTCGATCCAGGCGCTGACGAAGTATGTCTGCGGGCATTCCGACACCTTCATGGGCTCTGCGGCGGCGCGGGAGCCCAGGCTGGCCCGGCTGCTCGAGGAGGGCGTCACCAACATGGGCTGGGCGGTCTCCGGGGAGGACGCCTATGCGATGCTCAGGGGGCTCCGGACCCTGCCGGTGAGACTGGCGAGGCATGGCGAGAGCGGTCTTGCCATTGCGCGATGGCTGCAGACCCAGCCGGAGGTCGCAGCGCTTTACCACCCTGCCCTGCCGGAGTTTCCCGGCCACGCCATCTGGTCGCGGGACTTCAAGGGCGCCTGCGGTCTGTTTAGTTTCGCCCTGAACCCGGCGCCTGACGCGGCGGTCGACGCGTTTCTGGATGCGCTGAAGCTGTTCGGACTGGGGTTCTCCTGGGGCGGGTTCGAGAGCCTTGCGATTTCCTGCGCGCCGCAGCTCAAGGTCCGGAACTTTGCGAAGGACTACGGGGGACCGCTGGTCCGCCTCCACATCGGTCTAGAAGACCCGGAGGAGCTGAAGGCCGACCTCCGGGCCGGTCTGGACGCCTACGCCAGGCTGGCCGGGTGACCGAGGACGAGATCGTCGCGTTCCTGGCGCGGGAACGGCTGCCGGAAGGCTTCAGGACGACGCTGGAACGGGTCTGCCGACCGCTTGCGGCCAGGGCTGCAGCCTTGCGCGCCGCGCGGGGGCACACGGTCTTTGTGGGTCTCTGTGGCGCGCAGGGGTCGGGGAAGTCGACGATCTCCGAAGCCACGACCGCGATCCTCAACGCGCAGGGCCTGAAGGCCGTCACCCTGTCGCTGGACGACTTCTACCTGAGCCGCGAGGCCCGGGCCTGGCTGGCGCGCAAGGTGCATCCGCTCATGGCGGTGCGCGGGCCGCCCGGCACCCATGACGTGGCGCTGGCCTGCGTGGTGCTCGATCACCTTGGCCTGCCGGGCGTGACGCCCCTGCCCGCCTTTGACAAGGCCTCGGATGGACGACGTCCGCAATCGGCCTGGCGTGAGGTGGACGGCCCGCTTGATGTGGTGATCCTTGAAGGCTGGTGCGTGGGCGCGCAGCCGCAGCCCTCGGCCGAACTGGTCAATCCCGTGAACAGCCTCGAGCGCGCCGAAGATCCGGATGGCGTCTGGCGCCGCTACGTCGATCGGCAGCTCGCGGGGCCTTACCAGGCCCTGTTCGAGCGGCTGGACATGCTGGTCCTGCTGGCGGCGCCGGGGTTTGAGGTCGTCCGCGCCTGGCGCACCGAGCAGGAACACAAGCTTCGCGCCCGCACCCAGGGCGGCATGGATGACGCCGCCGTCGCGCGCTTTGTGGCCCACTACGAGCGGCTGACGCGGTGGATTCTCGCTGAGATGCCGTCGCGCGCGGACTGGACGATCCCGCTGGCTGCAGACCGGACGCCGGGGATCTAATGGATCGCGATCACTCGACGGCCACCGATCTCAACAACAACCGCTCATCCCGGCGAATGCCGGGACCCAGATCACAAGGCCGGGAGGCTGGCTGGACTCGCTGCGCGGAATTGGAACCCGCCCCAACGCCATTCCATCTGGGTCCCCTGAGTTCTCAAACGAAGTGCAACACTCTGGCGAGGGAGTGTTGCCATGGGATGCCGCTACCAGCAGCTCGATCTGGAAGAGAGATGTACGATTGCCCGCCTTCGCGAAGGCGGGCAATCG
>CAIVVM010000057.1 GCA_903909375.1 uncultured Alphaproteobacteria bacterium | reverse complement strand
CTTGGCGTTGTGGCTGAGCGTTCCGTAGTAACTGCGGGTGTGCCACTCGGCTTCCAGGGTCGGCGGCAGCCGCAGGACCTCGGCGATCTCGGTGGCGTTGAGCCCGTGGTTGGCCATCCGCAGCGTCTGGTCGTGGATGTACTTGTAGAGGTCGCGCTGCTGAGTCAGGAAACGGCGGACCGGACCGGCGTCCCACCGCGGCCAGTGGTGGCTCGCGAACATCACCCTGGTATCCGCGCCGAACAGCGCCAACGCCTCGTCGATGTAGAAACTCCAGGCCTTTGCGTCCCGCACCTGGGCCCCGCGCGGCGTGTACAGATTGTGCAGGTGGCAGGTGCAGTTCTCCGCCATGCACAGCGCGCCGAACTTCGGAAAGAAGAAGTTCATCTCGGCTGGCGCCTCGGTGTCCGGGGTCACCTGGAAGCGGATCTCGACCCCGTCCACCGTCAGGGTCTGGCCGGTGTGGGTGATGGACTCGGTAGGCGCCACCAGGGCGACACGGCCCGTGGACGTGCCCTTGCCGAGGCCGGAGTCCACGTGGCCCTGCGGATCCTTGGGCAGCAGGCCGCCGTACATGTGTGTCGCCCGGCGGCTCATCACATTTCCGGCCAGGACGTTTTCGGCGACGGCCGCCTGCAGGAAACCCTCGGGGGCGATGATACGCAGGCCCGCGGCGATCTCCTCCGGCGAGGCGACACCCAGGATGCCGCCGTAGTGATCCACGTGGCTGTGGGTGTAGATCACCGCGCTGACCGGCCGGTCGCCCTTCTCGTCGCGCAGCAGCTTCAGCGCCGCCGCCGCCGGCTGGGCCGAGGTCAGCGGATCGATGACAATCCAGCCGGTCTCGCCTTCGATGAAGGTGATGTTGGAGATGTCGAAACCGCGCACCTGGTAGACGCCGGGCGTCACCTCGAACAGGCCGTGATGGGCGTTGAGCCTCGCCTGCCGCCAGAGGCTCGGGTTCACTGTGTCGGGCCGCTCGCCCTCCAGAAAGGCGAAGGGACGTTGGCTCCAGGCGCCGGGCACGTCAGCGTCCTGGATCGAGCTGACGAACCCGCGCTTTGCCAGTACGAAGTCGCCGCCGTCATCGGCGGGCAGGGCCGCCGCCATGGCCGAATGCGCCGCCCGCGTCGCCTCGGTGGCGGTCTTCCGTGTCAGGTCCATCTCGCTGTCTCCCCCGGCATCGTCTTCCAGCGCATGTTCCGGACTGCCACCCTACAACAGCGACTTTGGATCGACAGGCAGGCCCTTCAAATAGCGGTCCACCGGGCCCTTGGGAACTGACAGGTCAACTTCGCCGAACCGAACTCCGGGAACCGCAGATCCCCGCCCTCGAACGCCTCCGCGTTCAGATTGATCGAGACCGCGAAACGCCGGTGCGTCACCCTTCAGCTCGCGCTCGCCCGGCCCCGGATACTCTCGCGCACGCGCACGCGTATACGCGGGAGATGGCGCGGCCTGCCCCGGGGTGCTATTCAAAACACTCATGTAACCCTTCGATTCGAACGGCGATTTCCCCACCTTGACCGACGACAGCAAGACCCCTCCCGAGGATACCCGCGGGGGCATCGCCCCCATCGCGATCGAGGACGAGCTCAAGCGCTCCTATCTCGACTACGCGATGAGCGTGATTGTCAGCCGCGCGCTCCCCGATGTGCGCGATGGCCTGAAGCCGGTCCACCGCCGCATCCTGTTTTCGATGGGCGAACAGGGCCACACGCCGGACCGCTCCTACGTCAAATCCGCCCGCGTGGTCGGTGACGTCATGGGCAAATACCACCCGCACGGCGACGTCGCTATCTACGACACCATGGTCCGCATGGCCCAGCCGTTCTCCATGAACCTGCTGCTGATCGACGGGCAGGGCAATTTCGGCTCGGTGGACAACGATCCCCCCGCCGCCATGCGCTACACCGAAAGCCGCATGACCAAGGCCGCCATGGCCATCCTGGCGGACCTCGACAAGGACACGGTCGACTTCAAGGACAACTACGACGGCTCCGAGAGCGAGCCCGTCGTGCTGCCCTCGCGCATTCCCAACCTGCTGGTCAACGGCGCGGGCGGCATTGCGGTCGGCATGGCCACCAACATCCCGCCGCACAATCTGGGCGAGGTCGTCGACGCCTGCCTGGCCTATGTCGACAACCCCGACGTCAGCCTGGACGAACTGCTGGATATCGTGCCCGGCCCGGATTTCCCCACCGGCGGCCAGATCGTTGGCCGCACCGGCGCGCGCACGGCCCTGATGACCGGCCGCGGCTCGGTGATCATGCGCGGCATCGCCAATGTCGAGGAGATCCGCAAGGACCGTGAAGCCATCATCATCACGGCCATCCCGTTCCAGCTGAACAAGGCCAGCCTCGTCGAGCGCATCGCTGAACTTGTCCGTGACAAGCGCATCGAGGGCGTTTCCGACCTGCGCGACGAGAGCGACCGCCAGGGCATGCGCATCGTCATCGAGATGAAGCGCGACGCCTCGGCCGAGGTGCTGCTGAACCAGCTCTACCGCTACACCCCGCTGCAGAGCTCCTTCGGCGTCAACATGCTGGCGCTGAACCGCGGACGTCCGCTGCAGATGGGCCTGCGCGACATGATCACGGCCTTCGTGGATTTCCGCGAGGAGGTGGTGGTCCGCCGCACCCGTTTCGAACTGGGCAAGGCCCGCGACCGGGGCCACGTCTTGGTGGGCCTGGCCATCGCCGTCGCCAACATCGACGAGTTCATCCACATCATCCGCTCGTCCAGGGACCCCACCGAGGCCCGCGAGCGGCTGGTGGCCAAGGACTGGCCGGCGGGCGACATGCTGCCCCTGGTCGAACTGATCGCCGACCCGCGCACCCTGACCATCGACGGCAACCTGATCCGCCTGACCGACGAACAGGCCCGCGCCATCCTGGCGCTCACCCTGTCGCGCCTGACCGGCCTTGGCCGCGACGAGATCGGCAACGAGGCCCGTTCGCTGGCCGACTCGATCCAGGGCTACCTCACCATCCTGGCGTCCCGCGAAAAGATCATGGCCATCGTCCGCGAGGAACTGGTCGAGGTCCGCACCGCCTTCGCCGTCCCGCGCCGCACCGAGATCATCGACGGCGACGCCGACGTTGAGGACGAGGATCTGATCGCCCGCGAGGACATGGTGATCACGGTCACCCACGGCGGTTACGTCAAGCGCACCCCGCTCAGCATCTACCGCACCCAGCATCGCGGCGGCAAAGGCCGCTCGGGCATGGCCACCAAGGATGAGGACGCCGTCACCCGCGTCTTCTCGGCCAATACCCACACGCCGATGCTGTTCTTCTCGTCGGGCGGCAAGGCCTATCAGCTCAAGGTGTGGCGCCTGCCCGTCGGCACGCCCACCTCGCGCGGCAAGGCCTTCGTCAACCTGCTGCCCATCGAGCCCGGCGAGACCATCACCTCCATCCTGCCGCTGCCCGAGGACGAAGCGACCTGGGATCAGTACGACGTGATGTTCTCCACCCGCTCCGGCGGCGTGCGGCGCAACAAGCTCTCCGACTTCATCGGCATCAAGCGCAACGGCAAGATCGCCATGAAGCTGGATGACGGCGACTCCATCGTCGGCGTCGGCGTCTGCAACGCCCAGGCCAACGACATCCTGCTGACCACGGCGCTGGGCCGCTGCATCCGCTTCGCCGTGGAGGAGGTTCGGGTGTTCGCCGGCCGCGATTCCACCGGCGTGCGCGGCATCCGTCTGGCCGAGGGCGACAGCGTCATCTCCATGGCCATCCTGCGCTCGGTGGCGGCCACGCCGGACGAGCGCAGCGCCTACGTCAAACACGCCAATGCCATGCGCCGCGCACTGGGCGAGGGTGACGATGTCGAGGATGTCGCTGCCCCGGACGACGACGAGGCCGAAGCTTCAGACGGCCAGACCAGCCTTACCCCCGAACGCATCGCCGAACTGGGCGCGGCGGAAGAGGTGATCCTCACCGTCTCCACCGAAGGCTACGGCAAGCGCACCTCGGCCTACGAGTTCCGCCGCACCGGCCGGGGCGGGCAGGGGCTCTTGGCCCAGGACCTCACCAAGCGCGGCGGCAAGCTCGCCGCCTCCTTCCCGGTGGACGACGGCGACCAGATCCTGCTGGTCACCGACCAGGGCCAGTTGATCCGCACCCCTGTCACCCAGGTCCGCATGGTCGGCCGCAACACCTCCGGCGTCATCATCTTCCGCACGAGTGCGGACGAGCACGTGGTGAGTGTCGAGCGGCTGGCGGACACCGGCGAAGACGAAGGCGCCGACGCCGGCCCGAGCGACGAGGCTCCGCCGACGGAAGGGTAGGGCGCACCCGCGTCCAACCTCCTCTCCCCCGGCGCGCAGCGCCGGGCAGGAGATTGCCATCTGGCGGCGCCTGGTCTAGAAAACCTTTATCTGACTAGCTGACCAGATGAAGGGCAGGCCATGTCGGCGACGGACAAAATTCATAGTCGATGGAAGCTGGAGGACGCCAAGGCGCGCTTCAGCGAGGTGGTGCGGCTCGCCCGCACCGAAGGCCCACAGCGGGTGAGCGTGCGCGGCAAGGACGCAGTGGTCGTGATGAGTGTTGAGGCGCTGGCGCGTCTGATGCCGCCAGAACCTGGTCACGTTCCGCTGGTGACCTTCATGGAAGGCTTGCATCTCGACGGGCTGGATATCTCCCGTGCCGTTGACGAAGAGCGTGACGTCGACCTGTGATCGGCTGGCTGCTCGACACCAATGTCATCGCCGCGCTCATCAATCCAGGCGGCGCACCCAGCGTCAAGGCGTGGGCGGCCGGACAGCCGGAGGACCTCATGTTCCTCAGCGTCCTGACCCTGGCTGAGTATGACAAGGGCATTCACAACCTGAGTGCCGACCAACCTGATCGGTCGCGCTACATCGCCGCCCGCGACGCCCTCGAGCGCCGCTTCAAGGGGCGCATCCTTTCGGTCGATGACGCGGTCGTGCGTCGGTGGGGGGCGGTGTCTGGCGACGTCAAACGCCTGACCGGCCAGGCGCCGCCGGTCATCGACACCCTGCTCGCCGCAACCGCGCTGGAAAACCGCCTTTTCCTGGTCACCCGCAACACCCGCGACGTCCAGCACAGCGGCTGCGCCATCTTCAACCCCTGGACCGACGACCCGGCGCAGTTTCCGCTGGGGTGATGTGGGGCGGATCGCAACACCGTAACTGGTTGATACCGGGTTACGGTGACACTTTACTTAACCCCCAATCGAGGCGCCGGGCCTCGGATGCCTGGCGCGAGGGGGCGAGCACGACCTGTTCGCGTCCCTTTGCGTGGGTTCGCGGTCAATGGACACAGGTCGCAGAACCGTCCCGCTGCCGGAAAAACACCTGGGCCCCCGCG
>CAIVVM010000056.1 GCA_903909375.1 uncultured Alphaproteobacteria bacterium | reverse complement strand
CGCGGGGGCCCAGGTGTTTTTCCGGCAGCGGGACGGTTCTGCGACCTGTGTCCATTGACCGCGAACCCACGCAAAGGGACGCGAACAGGTCGTGCTCGCCCCCTCGCGCCAGGCATCCGAGGCCCGGCGCCTCGATTGGGGTTAGGTGACGTGTCGCCGTAGTCGCACCGTAACCTAGCCCAGGTCCCGGACCGACTTTCGGCCTTTCAGAGTTTTCAGTTCCATACAAATTCAAGAAGGATCAGAATAAACACTATAGTGGAAATAATTGTGTAATGAAATATCACAATAGCAAGAAATAATAACGGTTTTTCTCGCTTATACACTGGCGAATAAGGCGCCATCAATCGGCCTGATTTCGAAGCCTGAATCAACGAATAAAGTGAAAACGCGCCCGAAAACAATAATCCAAGTACCATCCATATCATGGTATTATAGCCGTATTCAATATCATGCCATTTGCAACCCTTAAGCTCGGGGGGCAGTAGGGAGGCGCGCGACTTACGGTCCCCAATATTGCAAGCTCGCCTCGGGGGTTCACTTCGAGATGAGCCGTTTTTCCAAAAGTCGTACGTGTCCCCACTTAGTGTCCCCACTTACACCATCTTCAATAAACGGCTAGAAATCAGTACGTCTATCGCTTTTCCTGTTGGATTTTCTTGTAGAAATCCGGTTACTTAATCCGTGCAGCAATTCGTACAAAGACCAAATTATCATAGCGCAAACCAGAAAAATCGCACTCCATTCGAACCAAGAGTCGACCCCGATCTTGAATAGTGAATAGAACATAATCGAACCTGAAATCAGCACTATAATTGGAGTCGAACTCATTTATTGGCTCCGGCTGCGGGACAATTCATGAAATTAAGTACACGTTCGAATTAAAGGCAAAATTCGAATTACGATGCTAGGGAGCTATTTGTTACTGGCCAAGGTGAAGCTTTCCGCCCGCGCCGGCCCTACTCCACCTTCCACCGCTCCTTGAGCCGCTCCACCGTCGTCCGCCATTTCGGGGTCGTCGGTTTGCATACGGTGTTCTGGTTGCCGAACATTCCGAGTTCGCTGACGGCCTCCTCAATGGGCACGGTCTTCTGCCATTCGATGGGCACGATGTATTCGGCCCGCTCGGGGTCGTTGACGAAGTCGCGGTGGTAGGCGGCTCCGGTGAGGACATCCAATGCCGGACGTTCGCCCTCGGGCGTGAGCACCTGGAAATCCGTGATGATCTGAGCCGGTCCGGTGACGCGCCCGACGCCCACGAAGCCGTAGCCCGGCGCCTTGACCCAGACACGGTCGCCAACGTTCAGCAGGTTGAGCGTGTTGCTGTACCAGGCACCCCCACCGGCACAGATGAAGCCATAGCGGATAGCATCGGCCCACTGCCGTTCGCGGCCCTGCCCGAACGAGGCGTAAAATTCACCGTTCCAGGGTTCGCGCTCGCGGTCCGACTTCGAGGTGATGGTGGCGCTGACCTGAGTGTGGACGGGATCCAGCAGCCAGGACCGGCTGATGAGCTGCTGATCGTCCAGAGCGAAGACCTGGAAGCACAGGACGTTGATGGCTATGTCGCGGTCATTGAGATAGCCGACGATCCGCTCGGAACTGGCGTCCAGCGAGGCCGCGACAATGATGATCTGGTGGCTCTGGTTGAGTGCTTCTTCGTCCAGTGGCTGGCCGAAGCGGGCGCGGAAATCGGCTGATAGTTCCCGCCCCGGAGCGAAGCGGCCATAGACAGCGGCGATATCCTCGGCTTTCAGCCCCTCGACCCAGACGGCGTAGTCGATGGCCTGGGCCACTACTTCGCGCGGCGTGCGGTTGCGCTTGAGCTCGATCAGCACCAGCGAGCCGTCCGGCGCCACGGCCAGCAGGTCGATCCGCCCGCCAAAGCCGGTATCCTCCTGCCGACCGATTAGCATCCATTCGTCGGACAGGATCCGCGGCGCGGCGACGATCATGTCCTCCAGGGCGCGTTCGCTGGGCAGGATGGTTTCGCCGAGCTGCTGGGGCTGGGCGCCGACTTTCCAGATGGCGTGGCGGATGGGCATCAGGCCTCCCTCGTAAATGGCGCTTTGCCCGGTCGGAAGGGCTGGGTGCAGCTACCGCCACTTCGAATGGCAATCCCATCCGGCTCGTGACCACTTTCCTTGAATTCCTCGCCGAACTGGCGCGCCAGAGCGTGTCCGTCCCGTCCCTCAATACAGCCCAAGCGATACGCTCCGATCCTATCGCTACTTGAACGGGAGTATCGGCTCTGCGTCAATCTACAACGGCGCGACGCCTCGCCGAATGAAGGAATAGCTGCGTCGGAGCGGAGTTACGGTGATGGTGTGGCGGGGTTGCAGTGCAGGTTGCGGTGACAGGTCACTTAACCCCCAATTTAGGCGCCGGACCTTGGGCGTTTGGCGTGAGGGGGCGACCGCGACCTGTTCGCGTCCCTTCGCGTGGGTTCGCGGTCAGAGGACGTAGGCCGCAGAACCGTCCCGCTGCCGGAAAAACACCTGGGCCCCCGCGTTCGCGGGGGTGACCGGAGGGGGAGAATGTGCGGGCCCGCTTTTCCGTGTATTCCCTGCTCACACCTCGCCGCCCTCCACCTTCGTCGCCTTCAGCGCTTCCAGCGCCCGCGCCCTCGCAAACCCATGCTCGACGATGGGGCGCGGATAGGTCTGGCCCAGGGTTACGCCGGCGGCGCGCAGGATCAGGGGGTCTGTCGTCCAGGGGCTGTGGATGGAGGCGTCGGGCAGGCGGGCGAGTTCCGGGACCCAGCGGCGGACGTAGCGGCCGTCGGTGTCGAACTTCTCGCCCTGGCCCATGGGGCTGAAGATGCGGAAGTAGGGGGCGGCGTCGGCGCCGGAGCCGGCGACCCATTGCCAGCCGGCGGCGTTGTTGGCGCGGTCGGCGTCGAGCAGGGTGTCCCAGAACCAGGCCTCGCCCTGTCGCCAGTCGATCAGGAGGTGCTTCACGAGGAAGGAGGCTGCCAGCATGCGGACGCGGTTGTGCATGAAGCCGGTGGTCCACAGCTCGCGCATGCCGGCGTCGACCATGGGATAGCCGGTCTGGCCCTTTGTCCAGGCGTCGAAGCCGGCCGGGTCATCGCGCCAGGGGAAGGCGTCGAAGGCGGGCTTGAAGTTACGGGTCTCGATCTGCGGGTTGTGGAACAGCAGGGAATGGCTGAACTCGCGCCAGCCCAGTTCGGCCTTGAACTTGTCGGCCTGGCGGCCCAGCGCGGGCCGGGCGTCGATGGCGGTATCGACCGCGGCCCAGATCTGGCGTGGGCTGATTTCGCCGAAATGCAGGTGCGGCGACAGGCGCGAGACAGCCTCGGCCGCGGGGATGTTGCGGCCGTCGGTGTAGCGGGCGAGGCCGGTCTCCAGGAAGCTGGCCAGGCGGGCGTGCGCGCCGACTTCGCCCGGCGTCCAGAGGCTGAACCCGCCCGTCCAGTCAGGCTTTGTCGGCTGGAGGTCCCATGTCTCGAGGCGCTGGCTGTCGGGCCAGACAGCGGGCGCGGTCAGGGCTTCAGGGGTCGGGTGAAGGGGGGTGAGGTCCAGGCTGGTCTGCGCGGCGCGCCAGAAGGGGGAGAAGACCTTGAACGGCTCGCCGCTCTTGTTGCGCACGGTCCAGGGCTCGGACAGCAGGGCGGAATTGAAGCTTCGGGCCGCCAGACCCCGGGCCTTCAGCGTGGCCTTCAGGGCGGCGTCGCGATCCGTGACGCCGGGGTCATAGAGCCGGTTCCAGACGACCTCGGCCGCGCCGGTTTCCTGCACGACGGCCATGAGTTCGGTCGCCGCATCGCCCCGACGCAGGATGAGGCGCGAGCCCATGGTTTCAAGTGACGCGTTCAGCCGCGCGAGGGAGATGCCGAGCCACCACAGGGAGGCGGCGCCGGGTGCGCGCAGGCCCTCCGTCTCGTCCAGAACATAGAGCGGGACGATCGGTCGGCCCGCCCTGATGGCGTCGCTCAGGGCCGGATTGTCGCTGAGGCGCAGGTCGCGCCGGAACCAGACGATGACAGGTGCGGTCGGGTCTTTGTCGTTTGCCGGGTTCATCGCCGTAGGATGTCGCTGTGCGGGAAAGAGGGAAGGATCATCGAGGGTGGAAGGGTCAGTGCCTGAAGCCGGTTTGGTGTAGTCGTGTCGAATGGCCAAGTCGACAAGCCCCGGGGAGGACAGGGCGCCATCCGGGACTCTGGGCCGAACAGTCGTAGCGGCAAATGTGTGCAGGGCGCTGGCCGTTTCGATGGTCAGCCTGTATCGAGGGGCCGTCGCGTCGCGACGCCTGTGAGGCTCGATTCCCCTGACCCCCGCCCGCCGTGTAGAGCCCCCGCCGCCCGAGACGACAGGGCGGGTCTGCTTCCTCTACATCGCCCAGGCTCACCAGGTGCTGCACAGCCTGTCGGTGGCGGTGTCCCTGGCCGCTTCTCGCCCGGACCTGCAGGTTGACGTCGCCGCGACAGATTTCGCCGTGCTTCGTCGCGCCCGCGACATCGTGGAGGCTCTGGGACCCTCACGGATCAACTGGCGGCTGCTGGGGCCGGGCTGGCTGCGGGCGATCCGGATGCCTGAGGGCGGGCCGCCGAAGCTGCCGATGCTGGTGGCCAATGCGCGCAGGCTGGCGGCCTATGATGTGATTGTCGCCCCGGAGCGGACCACGGCGGCTCTGCGCAAGCTGGGGGTCAAGTCAAAGCTGGTCTACACACAGCATGGCGCCGGCGACCGGGAGGGGCCGTTCGAGGCGCGGCTGGGCGCCTTCGACCTGGTCTTCGCCGCTGGCCGCAAACAATACGAACGCATGATCCAGGAAGGCCTGGTGGCGCCGGAGAACTGCGCCATTGTCGGCTATCCCAAGTTTGATCTGGTGGACGCGCTCAAACCGGACCTGCCACGGCTTTTTGCCGAACAGCGGCCCACGGTGCTCTACAATCCGCACTTCCACTCGGGCCTGAGCTCCTGGCCGGACTGGGGACGGCAGGTGCTCGACGCGTTCGCCGGCCAGACCCGCTACAACCTGATCTTCGCCCCCCATCTGCGCCTGTTCGGCAGCCGGCCGCCAGGCGAGGTCCCGGGACTGGCCGCCTATCTGGGCAACCCTGCCATCCACATGGATCTGGGCGGATCGGCGGCGGCCATCGACATGACCTATCTGCGGATGGCCGACGTGTATCTCGGTGATGTGAGCAGCCAGATCTATGAGTTCCTGCGTGAGCCGCGGCCTTGCGTCCTGCTGAACCCCGGGCATACGGACTGGCGCGGTGACCCCAGCTATGGTCACTGGCGCTTCGGGCTGGTGGTGGAGGACATTCACCAGCTTCTGCCGACGATTGCAGCGGCCCAGACCGGACATCCGCAGTTCCGGCCGGTTCAGGTCGCCGGCTTCAACGAGACCTTCGAGATCCAGGCCGAGCCGGCCTCATCGCGGGCAGCCCGCGCCATCGCCGGCCTCCTGGGGCCGTCACCGGTTGCGGAACCGATCTACGATGCGGCGGTGGCCTGAGGCCCTCACAGTTCCCAACCCTTGCGGTAGGACCGTGTCAGATACTGGTTGGCGTCGGCGTTGTTGGTGATGCGGCCGGCGGCGGCGTCGTACTCCAGCGGCGCATCCGCCTTCAGGGCGACGATACCCAGGACCATGGTCTCATTGAGCGGGACGGCATATTCGAAGGGGCACGACACCTTCTCCTCGCCGCGGATGGCGCGGATCCAGTTCTGCTCGTGGCCGCCAATGCCGCCCTGGATGCGGGGCAGGGACCGGGGGATCCTGGCGGCGGCGGCGTCGAGGCCTTCGCCGATCAGGGTGGGCTTCTGGCCGTAGGTCTCGTGCATCAGCATGCCCTTTGAGCCCATGAAGAGCACGCCGCCGTCGGGGTTCATCTTCAGGTCAGCCGGGAAGTTGCGGGGCGTGGCCGGCAGGATGCCGCCGTCGTACCAGGTCAGGCGCAGCGGGCCGCCCTTCATCTTGCCGAACTCATAGTGGGTGATGCTGGCCAGGGGGAAACTGGTGATCTCGGGCGGACGGCGCGTGCTCCAGAGATTGGAGGAGCCGGCCCAGCGGGAATGCCGTGTCTCTATGCGCGTGGGCAGGCCGGGCTCCAGGGCCCAGATGGGGAAGTCCAGCAGGTGCGCACCCATGTCGCCAAGGGCGCCGAGGCCGAAGGGCGTCCAGCCGCGCCAGTTGAAGTGGGCGTAGTCCGGGTGATAGCCCCAGTCGACATTGGCGGGACCCAGCCAGGCCTGCCAGTCGAGCCCCTCGGGGGCCGGCACGGGGGCGGGCCTTGCGACGCCCTGCGGCCATACGGGGCGGTTGGTCCAGACGTGGACTTCCGTGACCTTGCCGATCACGCCGCCCCGGATCAGCTCGATGACGCGCCGGCCATCGTCGCCGGAGTGGCCCTGATTGCCCATCTGGGTGATCAGGCCGGGGTTCTGCTTCGCCAGGGCCAGCAGGCGGCGGCCTTCCTCGACCGTGTAGGTCAGGGGCTTCTGCACATAGACATGGATGCTACGCTCCATGGCCATGCGGGCGGCGACGGCGTGGTGGTGGTCGGGGGTGGCGATCAGGACAGCGTCGATGTCTTTCCGGGTGTCGAACATCTTGCGGTAGTCGGAGAACGCGGGGGCCCGGTCATAGGCGTCGCGAAGGGCTTCGCGACCGGGAAGCAGGCGCGAGCGCTTGTCCAGCATGCCGCGCCAGACGGCGTTGTAGTCGACGTCGCAGGTGGCCACGATATTCTGGTCGGTCAGCTTGTTCATGTTGACCCCGCCCTGTCCGCCGGCGCCGATGACGGCGACATTGACCTTGTCGCTGGGGGAGAGCGGTCGCGCGGCGAACGCCGGGGTGGCCAGTGTGGCGGCGCCTGCGCCCAGCAGGCCACGGCGCGTCAGGTGAGTGTGTGGTGTGGCCATGGTGCGTTTCCCGGCAGACTTCTGAGCTGCAGGGATTGGCAGCGCGTTTCGCCGCTTTGACAAGGGGTCAGGTGCGTTGCGGACGTGACGGCAGCGCCGCCAGGCTCATTGCATAGCCCAGGCCGACCGCGCCCACGGCGGAGGCGAGGCCGATCCGGTTCAGGGTCAGCATGTGCGCACGTGCCTAGAGAAAAGCCCGGACCTCGGTCAGGAAGTCATCCAGCCGGTCATGGTGCACCCAGTGGCCAGCGCGGTCGAATTCCACCAACCGGGCGTTCTGGAAGTGGGCCATGCGGCCGTCCTTCTCGGGGTTGGAGGCCCAGCTTTCCTTGCCGTTCACCAGCAGGATCGGGCAGGTGATGTTGGCCCAGAGCTGCTGCTGTTCGGCGGGGCTGAAGTCCACCGGCGAGAACGAGCGGGCGTAGTTGTCGAACTTCCAGCTGTAGGTCCCGTCCTCGTTCTGGCTGACGCCGTGGACGGTGAGGTAGCGGGCCTGTTCGGGGGGCAGGTGCTTGTTCTCGGCCTGCATGCGAGCCAGCGCCTCGTCGATGGAGGCGTAGCGGCGCGGCGTGCGGCCGGCCAGCGCGCGGGTCTCGGTCACCCAATGACGGATGCGCTCCATCGGCGTGCGGTTGGCGCGCTCGGCGATCATGGCGGGTGAGGGGCCCAGACCCTCGATCGCCACCAGTTTCGAGACGGTTTCGGGAAAGGCGCCGGCGTAGCGCAGCGCGATGGCGCCGCCCATGGAGTGGGCCACAATGCGCACCGGGGCCAGATGCTGCTGGTGGATCAACTGGGCCAGATCATAGACGAAGGCCGACATGGAATAGTCGCCGCTGGGGGAATAGGCGCTGTCGCCGTGGCCGCGGATGTCGGGGGCGATGATGTGATAGTCGCGGCGCAGATCCTGGGCCACCCAGTCCCAGTTGCGGCAGTGGTCGCGCCCGCCATGCAGCAGGATCAGCGGCGGGGCGTCGGGGTTTCCCCAGTCGGCGTAGTGCAGCCTCAGGCGCTGCGAGATGAAGGTCTGGGACGTGGGGCCGATAAAGGGGGCGGGCATGGGGTCTGGGGTCCGGAGGACTGGTGGCCTCCGGATACAGAACTCGCCCCATCAGGACCAGCCCGGCGTCGGCTTGCCCCAATGCCGCCCCGTTGCCGGTGGCCTGGCGAAGGGCTGCGTAACGGCGATTGGGGCGGATGCGCGGACAGAGACGCAGGCCGGCCGCTTGGACCGGCCTGCGACGGGATGTTGATCCGTCAGGCTGCTTTCATTCCGGCGCGTCGGCGGCGGATCAGCGAACCAGCCAGACCGAAGCCGAAAATCATCATGGCCCAGGTCGCTGGCTCCGGCACAGCGCCGGTTGCGACGTTGAAGACGACATTGCCGCCGTCTGTGCCGCTGCCATTCCACACATACATGTTGAGGTTGTTGCCGATCGGCCCGATTTCTTGCTGACCAGCTGTCCAGCCGCTCGTAATGGCGTTCGGGCCGCCGCCGTAGAGATCCTGCATCGCCGTGAGGTCGAAGAACATCTGGATCGAACCGCCAACTTCGCCATTCCGGAACATACGGGTGGCATAGTCAAAGCCCACGTTGGTTCCCGTGAGGCTGGAATACGTGCCTGTTCCGCCCTGCTTGGTCCCGTCCGAGGTGTAAACTGCGAGGTTGCTCGGCCCGGCGCCGGTTGTACCGTCGAAGTAGAAGACGAAGTCGTTCTTGTTCGCCCACTCATCCGAGAAGGCGCGACCATCAGTTGCGCCGAGCGCCGACGCGGCCTGGTAGGCATTGCCTTGCAGGCCGAAGGTCACGAACGTCGATCCCTTTGTGCTGGCGGCGCCATTCAGATCCAGTCCGATACCCAGGATCGTGTTGCCATTTGCAAAGGCGCCCGTGGAAAAAGCGCCCTGTGCAAAGCCGACCGGTGTGCCTGCCTTGCTTACCTGCGTCCCGCCAGTGGGGGCGTTGTTGTTGAAGATGAAGGTCGACGTGTAGATATCGTAGCTACGGGTGGTGCTTCCCGAGCCCCAGAGGCCGACGGCCAGCGAGTTTCCACGAGAGTCCCAGCCGCCCCACGAGGAGCCGCCGTTGATGTCGACAGCCGCCTCGGAAGAGGCTGCGAACGAGAGCGCTAGCGCGGCCGTCGCAACGGCGGCGTATTTTTGCAAAGACAAGGTATTGCTCCAAAGAGGAAAGCCCGACCGTATCGGGCGTCTGCTATATATTTTTGCAAAAAACAACTTCAACGCGATTCTCCTCTCAGGCGAGTTCGCAGGCTACTTTGGGGGTTAAAGTGCCATTATTCGCCGCAAGGTTGTTTGACGCCTCAATGTCAGACATGCGGATCTTCATCAGATCACTGGGGCAATCCGGCAGGACCAATCCTCACCTTGCAGGCCATGGCGGAAGCCGCGCCCGCGGCGCTTAGCCCATCACTTGTTGTCTGCTAGCGCCTGGCCTGTCTCGGCGGCTTGGCGAAGGGCTCGACGTCGGCGGCGGTGACCGCATCCTTGTAGTCGTTGCCGAAGTGGGTGCGGATGTAGTTGGTCACGTCGGCGATCTGGGCCGCAGTCAGGCTGTCGCTGAAGTAGGGCATGCCGCCCTTGCCCTTGGCGATCAGGTAGATGGCGTACTGGGCGGTGCCGATGCGGGCATTGCCGGCCAGCGCCGGGAACACGCCGGCGCCGACCGCGCCCTTGGCGTCGGCCATGTGGCAGACCTGGCAATAGGTCCGGTAGATGTCCGCGCCGTCCTTCGGGATCGGCGGGCGGCTGCCGCCGGGGCCGGGTTCGTCGGCCAGGGCGGGAAAGGCGAGGGTCGCCATCAGGGCGGCCAGGGTGAGACGGGTTCTCATGCTCAGGCCTCCATGGCGCGTTTGTGCAGGCGGGTGATGGCGTCGATGGCAGAGAGCAGCGAGCCCTCCATCCAGCAGCCGACGTAGGAGGCGTGCTCCCCGGCCAGCACGATGCGGTCTTCGAGGGCGACGAGCTCCTGATAGTGTTCCTTGCGGGTGTCCTCGTTCCAGCGGGCGCAGCAGCCCATCACCCAGGGGATACGGTTCCAGGCTACCGAGACGCCGTTCATGAACTCCTTGCGGTAGGTCTTGGGGTGGAAGACCTCGCCCTGCGCCAGGGCGACCTCGATGCGCTGTTCCGGGGTCATTCCGCCCAGGCGATAACCGCCCGCGCCCCCGGCGAAGGCGCCGAGCAGCACGGCGGGGCCGTCCTCGAAGAAGTTGTTGTTGGGGTAGGAGATCAGGCTGATTTCCTGGCTGGTGAAGGAGTGGCCGCCGTAGATATCCTGATCCTCTTCCCAGAAGCGGCGGCGCATCTCCAGGCCGATCTTGACCGAGTTGGAGTAGGGCACGGCCTGGATGGCGGCGGTCTTTTTCTCCGACAGATTGGTCTCGATCTGGCTGAGCACCGTCAGGGGGATGGTGCAGACGCAGAAGTCGGCCTTGGTGGTGGTGGTCCCGCCCTTGACGATGTCGGTGTAGGTGACGCTGACACCGGACTTGTCCTGCATCAACTTGGTGACCTTGGCGTTGTAGGTGATCAGGCGGTCGACCTGCTTCGCAAACCCCTTGCCGATCATGTCCATGCCGCCCACCGGCTGGAACATGGTGGTCTGGAACTCGTCGTTCATGAAGAACGACATGTTGTTGGCGATACCGGACTTCACCACCTGATCCAGCGGAAACAGATCCGAGGGCTTCGGCGCGCCATTGACGCCGCCGCCGGGTGGCAGGTCGAAGCCCCGGTGGCTGGAGGAGCGCAGGTTCCTGGCGTACTTCATGTCCTCGTCGAGCATGCCCCAGCTGCGCAGCGCCTCCTTGAAGCGGTCGACGTCTTCCGGGGAGAGTTTGGTGTCGAGGGATTTCTGGTCGATGGCCTTGGACAGCAGCTCAGCCACATTGCCCTCGAAGTCGGCGGCGAGGGACCGGAAGCGCTGGGGCTGACCGCCGAAAGCGTCGATGTTGTGGACATAGGCGTTGTGATTGAACTGGATGAACGGCTCCAGCTTCACGCCGAATTTCTTGCAGTAGTGCAGCAGGGTGTTGTGGTGGTGCGGGATCCGCCAGGGTCCAGGATTGAAGAAGTTGCCCTTGGCGAAATTCACGGTCTGGGTGGCGCCGCCCATTTCCGTGAACTTGTCGCCGCCGCGCAGCGACCAGTTCCGGCCGCCCGGCCGGTCCTGATATTCAAGGATCCGGACACTGTAGCCGGCCTTTTCCAGTTCGTAGGCCGCCAGCATGCCGGCCAGGCCCGCGCCCAGCACGACCACCGAGGCCCCCTTGCGCGCGCCGGTCAGGTTGGGCGGACCCGGGAAACGGCTTTCGGCCGCGTGACCGAAGGTGGTCATCATCTGGTACATGGCCGCCGTACCGCCCATCAGGCCGATGGCGTGAAGAAGCTGCCGGCGCGTCGGCGTCTGGCGACCTGATTCCATGAAATGAACCCCCTGCTCAATCGTGACTGGAGGCAGAAAGACCAGAGCCCGGGCCCTGGCGGGAGGGTCTGGCGGCCTCGCGGCGGCACAAACCGATACGTTGGGCGAAAACGGGCGGAGCGTGTCTAAAGGCTAGGCAAAGCTTGGCCAGACCTGGGTTCGCACGGCGTCGAACCCCAAGGTCGGATCGTACGCGGCATCCTTGCCATCATGCCATCACGGGCCTATCTTTCGTCCTTGCCAGCGCCCCAACTCTCAGTCCGTTCCGCCCGCGCCCGCGCCCGCGCCCGCGCCCGCGCCCGCGCCCGCGCCCGCGCCCGCGACCTGGCGCATCAACTCTCGGCGCGGGAGCAGCGACCCATTCATGCGATCGTTGAGGATGCGCTGAACGAATATGCGAGCAAGCGGCAGCAGCCGGAGTCTCCGCAGGCCTTCTTGCGGCGCTTGCAGGCAATTGGGGCGGACGTGCTCCGCGATGCAGACATTGACGCGCTCCAGGCGTCTGTCGACGAGAACCGGACGCCGCATCACGGCATTGATTTGTGATCCTGCTCGATACCAATGTGATTTCGGAGTTGATGCGGGAGAACCCCGACCCTGACGTGGCACGATGGTTTTCCCTGAATGACGGGGAAGCTGCGTTACCCGCCATCGCGGTTGCGGAACTCGCCTTTGGCATTGCGAAATTGCCGGAAGGCGCGCGCCGCAATGCGCTTGGCCAGCGGCTGGTCGAATGGCGGCTGCGTTTCGCGGATCGAAGCCCCGGGTTCACGTCCAACACCCCGATGCTGTACGGCGAGATCATGGCCAACGCGCGCCGCGGCGGCCACAACATGGCCATTCCCGACGCCCAGATCGCCGCGATTGCGCTGGAACATGACTGTGCCCTTGCGACCCGGAATGGCAGAGATTTCGCGACCACGTCGGTCGCGCTTATCAATCCCTGGCACGCGGCGTGAGCGCGCCCGACATCTTCCTGTCCGAAGACGGCGCCTAGCGATGCGATTGCGACGGGCCAGCCGCAGCCGCCATGGCCGCATCGACCTCACGCTTGTATCCCTCCAGCGCGGCGCAGCGCGACGGGCAGGCCGCGACCCTGGCGGCAAGCCAGGCCAGTTGTTCCTGGGCCTTGGGGTCGTTCAGGCGGGCCATCGCCACGCCGAGGCCGGCGCGGGACTCCGGGTCGCCCGGGGTGATGCGGACCGCGCCCGTGTAGCTGCGGCGTGCGCCGCTCCAGTCCTGCAGGCCGATCTGGGCGGCGCCCAGCAGTTTCCACGACTCGATGCGTTTGGGATCGGCGCGGACGACAGACCGGGCGAAGCGCAGGGCCGTCTTGTAGTCACGGGCCTGAAGGGCCTGGGTGGCGCGGTCGATGCTGTACTGGGTGGTCTCCCGGTGGTTGGCCAGCAGGGCGTCGCCGCCGGCCTGGAGGTTTTCCATTTCGGACTGCTGGGCGCGGGCAGGCCCGGCGGCCAACATGGCCAACAGGATCAAGGCTGTTGCGGTCCGTGACATTGAACGTCTCCCGAAGCCGCTACTGTGACGCCCCGCGCGCCTCGATACGCACAATGTCCACCAGCACGTCGCCCTGCACCAGATGCAGCAGGTCGTAGCGGTCAAGCGTGGGGTCGATGTGGCCGGGCGCGAAGGCGATGCGCTCGCCACGCACCAGGGGCTGGCCGTCGGGGCGCACCAGCAGGCCGTGCTCGTCGCCGAAGAAGCGGAACTTCGAAAGGGCGACCTTTGGGGTCAGGGGTTCCGGCAAGGGGCCGTCCGTGGAGAAGGCCTTGAGACCGCCGTCGACGGTGACCCATTGGGGGTGGTTGTCGGTAATCACGGTGGTGGCGATGCTCAGGCTCTGTTCGAAGGCGCCGTCGGGGTCAGAGGTCAGGGCTTCGCGATAGTCGCGGTCCATGAAGGCGAATGAGCCGGGCTGGACTTCGGTGAGCAGGCCCTGGGCGGCGTCGGCGGCGAAGCTGCCGGTGCCGCCTCCGGTGACAATGTCGAAGGCGGCGCCGGTGGCGCGGATGGCGGTCAGGATGGTCTTCAGGCGGGCCATGCCGTCGGCGATGGCGGCGGCGCGCTCATTGGCGCCCTTCATGTGTTGCCACTGGCCGCCATAGCACTGGACGCCGATGAGCCGCAGGTTGGGCTGGGCAGCGATGGCGAGGGCGACCGCGGCGGCCTGTTCGGCGTCATGAACGCCGGTGCGGCCGAGGCCTGGATCGACGTCGATCAAGACCTGGATTGGCGAGGTCGCGGCGGCGGCCAGCTCGGCGACGCCGTCGACGTGATCCACCACGATGCGGAAGTCCGGCAGGGTGGCCGCGAGATGGGCGGCGCGTTGGGCGGAGAGCGCACCCGCGACAGGCGAGGTGACCAGAATGGCTCCGACGCCGGCGGCCGCCATGGCCTCGGCCTCGGCCAGTTTGGCGCAACAGATGCCCATCGCGCCGGCGGCGATCTGGCGGTGGGCCAGGGTGGCGCATTTGTGGGACTTGGAATGCGGCCGGAGCGCCAGACCGGCGGCGGCGGCGCGACCGGCCATTTTCGCGACATTGCGGTCGAAGGCGTCGAGGTCGAGAACCGCGGCGGGGGTGGGAATCCTGTCGCGAGAGCCCGGCTGGCCGATCAGGGCGAGGGCGGCAGCGACGTGGGGTTTTCCGGCGATGGGATCCGGGAGCGGCGCCATCACTCCCCCATGAATCCCGGAAGCCAGCCTTCGTGCCGGGCTCGCAGATCTTCCAGGTCGACGGCGGCGATGAAGCCCGACGCGCCGGAGAGGGACACCTCATCGCCGCCGGCCTGACCGACGATGGCATAGGCCACCCCGGCGGCTTCGGCGGCGGCGTCCAGCGCCTCGAGCGCATCGTGGCTGAGGGCGACGAGATAGCGCGCCTGATCCTCGCCGAAGAACGCGGCGTGGTCGGGGATGTCGCCCTGGACGTTGAGCGCCAGGCCAACATTGGACGCCAGGGCCATTTCGGCCGCGGCGGCGACCAGGCCGCCGTCGGAGAGGTCGTGGACCGTGCGCAGGTCGCCGGACAGGATCAAGGCGCGGATCATGTCGCCGGTGCGGCGCTCCAGGGCCAGGTCAACGGGGGGCGGCGCGCCATCCTCGCGGCCCAGCACTTCGCGCAGATACATGGATGCGCCCAGCTCGCCGGAGGTGGCGCCCACCAGCACCAGAACATCGCCGGCCTGCATCGAGGCGAAGTCGGCGCGGCGGGCATAGTCGGGCAGGATGCCGACGCCGCCGACCGTGGGCGTGGGTGGGATCGCGGCGCCATTGGTCTCGTTGTAGAGGCTGACGTTGCCGCTCACGACGGGGAAGTCCAGCACGCGGCAGGCCTCGGCCATGCCATCTATGGCGCGGACGATCTGGCCCATGATCTCGGGGCGTTCGGGATTGCCGAAGTTGAGGTTGTCGGTGATGGCGATGGGATCGGCGCCGACCGCCGTCAGGTTGCGCCAGGCCTCGGCGACGGCCTGTTTACCGCCTTCATAGGGGTCGTTCTGGACATAGCGCGGGGTGACGTCGGAGGTCATGGCCAGCGCCTTGCGGCCGCCATGCACGCGCACGATCCCGGCGTCGGCGCCGGTGGCGGAGTCTTCCAGGGTGTCGGCCATCACGTGACGGTCGTACTGTTCCCAGAGCCAGCGCTTTGAGGCCATGTCAGGGGCGCTCATCAGCGTCAGGATCGCGGCTTTCCAATCCTCGGGGGCGGGCACGTCCTCGGGCGTCAGGCGCGGCTGCAGCGTCGGCGCGACCCAGGGCCGGTCGTAGAGCGGGGCGTCCTCGGCCAGCGGCGCCAGCGGGATGTCGCAGACGATCTCGCCCTTGTGCTTCAGCACGATGTGACCGGTGTCGGTGGTCCAGCCGATCACGGCGGCGTCCAGACCCCACTTTTCGAAGATCGCATGGCCGTCATGCTCGCGGCCGGGCTTGAGCACCGCCAGCATGCGCTCCTGGCTCTCCGAGAGCATCATCTCATAGGCGCTCATGGCCTCCTCGCGCTGGGGCACCATGTCGAGATCGAGCTCGATGCCGACCTGGCCCTTGCCCGCCATTTCCACGGAGGATGAGGTGAGGCCTGCCGCGCCCATGTCCTGGATGGCGGCCACGGCGCCGGACGCCATCAGTTCAAGGGTGGCCTCGATCAGCAGCTTCTCGGCGAAGGGGTCGCCGACCTGGACGGTGGGGCGCTTCTCATCGGAGGCGTCGTCGAATTCCTGGCTGGCCATGGTGGCGCCGTGGATGCCGTCGCGGCCGGTCTTTGAGCCGAAGTAGACCACGGCAAGGCCAGCGGCGGGGGCGGCGGAGTAGAAGATCTTGTCCGCGTCGGCCAGGCCCACGCACATGGCGTTGACCAGGATGTTGCCGTCATAGCCGCGGTGGAAATTGGTCTCGCCGGCCACGGTGGGCACGCCCACGCAGTTGCCGTAGCCGCCGATGCCGGAAACGACGCCGGACACGAGGCGTTTGGTCTTGGGGTGGCTGGGATCGCCGAAGCGCAGGGCGTTCAACAGTGCGATGGGCCGGGCGCCCATGGTGAAGACGTCGCGCATGATGCCGCCGACGCCGGTGGCCGCGCCCTGGTAGGGTTCGATGTAGGAGGGGTGGTTGTGGCTCTCCATCTTGAAGATGCAGGCCTGGCCGTCGCCGATGTCGATGACGCCCGCGTTCTCTCCTGGACCGCAGATGACGCGTGGGCCGGTCGTGGGGAACTTGGAGAGGTGCTTGCGGCTGGACTTGTAGGAGCAGTGCTCCGACCACATCACCGAGAACACGCCGAGTTCGACATCGTTGGGCTCGCGGTTCAGGCGGGTGACGATGAGGGCGTATTCGTCCGGCTTCAGACCATATTCGGCGGCCTTGTCGGCCAGGCTTTTGGCGGGGGCGGAGCTCATGGCGGGGGGTTCTAGCGGGACTCGGGGCGGGGCGCGATAGGCCTGCCTATTTCGACACCATGTCGCGCTGCAGCCAGCGGCAGGTCAGCAGGAAGAAGCCGCCCCCGACCGCATAGAGGAGTGAGGTGAGCATCAGGGCGTCCTGGAGGCTTTCCGGATGGGCGATGTTGCAGACGCCCTGGAGTTCCGGTGACAGCGCTGCGCGGGCGACGCCCTCGCAGGCCTTGCGGGTCAGTTCGGAGGCGCCGAGGTCAGCGACCTTGGCGCTGAAAATGCCGTCGCTCAGGGCCCCGATGAACAGCGGCCCGAAGCCGTAGCCGAACAGATTGATGACGAAGAGCATCACGGCGGTGGACACCGCGCGCACCTGGGCCGAGACCACGCCCTGGCCAATCGTATATTGCGCGGCGAGGTAGCCATATTTGGACAGGCCACCCAGGCAAAGCCCGATGGCGCAGATCCACAGGTTGTCGGTGCTGAACGCCAGCACATAGAAGGGAACGGCCAGGATCATGCCGTATCCAGGCAGCCAGGCGATGGCGTTCGGGTACCGACGCGAGAGGCGTTCGGCCAGCCAGCCGGTCGCAAGCGCCCCCACCGAGCCGGCGAGCGCGGCCGGCACATTGATCCACACTGCGGCCTCACCGGCGGTGAGTCCGAAGGTGCGATTGACGAACAGCGACTGGAACGACGAGATCCCGTAGCCGCAGAACGCGGCGAAGGTGGCGGCGATCGCGTTGGTCCACCAGGAGCGTTTGGACGCCAGCTCGCGGAAACCGTCGGCGAAGGGCACGCTGGTTCGGCGCACCGTGCCCGGCGGGTCGGTGTAGCCGCGGGGCGGTTCCTTGACGGTCATCCTCATCAGCAGGGCCATGGCGACACCGGGCAAGCCCAGGACGACAAAGGCAATGCGCCAGCCGAAGGCGTCGGTGATGGGGCCGCCCAGCAGGTTGGCGAGCATGCCTCCCAGGGTGACGCCCATGGCGTAGTAGCCCAGCGCGGTGGAGCGGCTTACGGGTGGGAAATAGTCTGCGATCAGGGAGTTGGCGGGCGGCGTGCAGCCCGCTTCGCCAATGCCGACCCCGACCCGGCAGGCCAGAAGAATCCAGAATGCGCCGATGGTGACAGAGCCGATCGTGATCTCTGCTGACAGTCCGCAAAGCGCGGTCATCACTGACCACAGGGCGACACACACGGCCATGATGACGACCCGGTTACGGGTCTCGGAGAACTGCGCGAGCGGGATGCCGACCACTGTGTAGAGCAGGGCGAATCCGAACCCGGTCAGGAGGCCGAAGGCTGTGTCGGAAATGCCCAGTTCGGGCTTCATCTGCGGTGAGACCACCGACAGGAGGCTGCGATCGATGAAATTCAGGATGTAGATGACGAGCAAAACGTTGAGGACATAGGTCCGGTAGCCCCGGGTCCCGTAGCCATTGATGTGTCCGTCGGCGGGGACGTCCGGGCTACTGCTCATGCGCGTTCGGCCTCGTGATTGTGCGTTAGAAGGCGACCGTAGCGACGCTTGCCATCAATCACAACGCTTGAGGGGGTGCGGCGCATCTCATTGCCAAGGCGGCCGGTCGGCCATTAGATCGAGCCTGTCCCGGGAGAACCACGCCATGAACCGATACTGGACCCTGTCCGACAAGCCGGTGGGCGCATGGCCTGACGCGGAGACGTTTGTTCTCCGGGAAGAGCCCATTCCGAAGCCAGGTCCCGGCCAGGCGCTGACGCGGACGATCTATGTGTCTCTCGATCCCTATCAGTGGGGCTACAAGCGGCGCGGGGTGGAGCCCAGGGGCGCGCCCTGCCATGCGCGAACCGTGAGCCAGGTGGTGGAGAGCCACATCGACGGGCTGGCGGCGGGGGATCTCGTTTTCAACACCAACGGCTGGTCGGCCTATGGGCTGATGGGCGAGGGGGTGGCGCGACCCTCCTACATGGTCCCGCGCAAGCTGGACCCTTCGCTGGGGCGGATCTCATGGGCGGTGGGCGTGCTGGGGATGCTGGGGCTGACGGCCTATGCGGGGATGATCCTGCAGGGCGATCCCAAGGCCGGCGAGACCGCGGTGGTGTCCGCGGCATCCGGCGGGGTGGGTCAGATCGCGGGCCAGCTGGCGAAGCTGCGCGGGGCGCGCGTGGTGGGTATCGCCGGGCGCGAGGAGAAGTGCCGGTTTGTCGTGGAGGAGCTGGGCTACGACGCCTGCGTCTCGCACCTGTCGCCGACCTTTGCGGACGATCTGCGCGCGGCCTGTCCGGAGGGGGTGGACGTCTATTTCGAGAATGTCGGCGGGGCGGTCTTTGACGCGGTGCTGCCGCTGTTCAATCCCGGCGCGCGGATGACGATCTGCGGCCTGATCGCCCACTATGGCGACGCCGCGGGCGTCGATGGCCGGGCCGAGCTCATGAAGCGGGGCGAGGCGATCTTTGCGGCGCGCGGCGTGTCGGTGAAGGACCTGTTCGTCGGCGACTTCGTGGCCGATCACCACGACACCTTCCTGCGCGAGATGGCGGGTTGGGTGGCGGACGGCAAGGTCCGGTATCTGGAGGATATGCGCGAGGGGCTGGAAAACGTTCCAGCCGCGTTTGGCGACATGCTGCGCGGGGGTAACTTCGGCAAGATGCTGGTGCGGGTGGGGGATGATCCGACGTTGTGAGGGTCAACCCGGCGATTGGCGCTGGCGGAAAGACGGCAACAGCATTCGTGTAAAACAGCCAGGTTGCCAAGTGAATCTAGAGGACCGCTCTTGACTACTGGGCGACCCTCGAAAGATCCGCTACTTGGCAGATCGAATTAGCGGAGTATCTTTTGTCTGATCTGCAAAGCATTCTGGCTGAGGCGCGAGAGTGGCTTGCCGCGCAACCGGCGCCGGCCCACCAATCGGCCACTTGGTCCGGCCTTAATAACCTGCGCGCTTTCCTAGACCAAATAGAGGCTGATCCGTCGCGTTCAGGTCTGGAACGAGCCTGCCACGCGCTCGGATGGCACATCAGCGATCAGTACGGCGCTTATGACGAGCTTCCAAGCGTAGCGGTGTTTCATAACCGTGTTCGAGGTTTGGCGAAGGAACTCGAATGGCAGGAGTTCAAAGCAAGCCCGTCCTATAAGCCGCTGACCTGACGTCCACCCCTCACTACGGACAAAAGGCAGGTCCGATGACGGGAGCTTCCAACGCCACCTTTAACGCCCGACATCTGGAGCGGCGCGCGGATTGCCCCGCGCGCCGTCCACTATAATCAGAACGACTTGCGGACCGTGGCCCCGTAGGTGCGGGGCGGGTTGGTCAGGAAGCCGTAGCGGGCGCGCAGGCCGCGCTCGCGGTCGATGGCGAGCTTGGCGCGCTCGTCGCCGACGTTGTTGATGAAGGCGGCGGCTTCCCAGCCATCGCCCCGGACGCCAACCCGGAAGTTGACGATGTCATAGGACGGCAGGCTGAGCGGGAACGACAGCTGAGCCGCCGTGGTGGCGCCGACATTACGGAACAGGTTGGCCGTCGTCGGATCGTTTTCCTGATCGGAGATCTGGGTGAAACGCTTGCCGACATACTGCCAGGTCAGGTTCGAGAACACGTCCATGCTGTCGTTCAGTTCGCGCTCATAGCCCACGCTGAACGAGGTCTGGAACTTCGGAACCGTGGGCAGGCGATTGCCGTCCCGCAGGCCCTGGATCGGCGCGCCGGCGGCGTTGCGCACGCTGGAGGTCAGCTTGGCGTCGTTGTAGGAAGCCGTGGCCGCCACATCGAAGTTGTCGCTGATCCGGTAGGCGAACTCTGCGTCGAAGCCGGTCGACTTGGCGCTGGGGACGTTGGCGATGATCCGCGAGGAGCAGCTGCCGGCATCAATCGTGGCCTGAAGGTTGGAAATGTCGGCATAGAAGCCGGCCACCGCCAGCGAACCCTTGCCGCCCAGTTTGGCCTTCATGCCTGCTTCGTAGTTCCAGACCGTCTCGTTCTTGAAGCCGGGTGTGGACAGGGCGCTGAAGGTGGCCAGGTCACCGGGGGTGCAGAGCGGACGGTTCAGCGGATCGTTGATCCCGCCCAGCCGGAAGCCCTTGGAGACCTGGGCGTTGAGCGTGATGTCGTCGGTGGCGTCGAAGGCGACGATGACGCGCGGGGCGACATTGTCGGCCTTGGTCTTGCCGGGCACCGCGATGGTGGTGTCGGCGAAGATGCCGTCGAAGGTCAGCGTGCGGCTTTCCTTGTAGTCGGCGTAGCGCAGGCCGGCGGTCACAGCCAGGCGGTCGGTGAACGAATAGGTCGCCTCACCGAAGATCGCGTACTGGGTCTGCTTGTAGGGGACCAGCGAGAAGTAGAGGTGGTCGGTCGGCGCCACGACGCCGCGGCTCGGGATGCCGGTGGCGGCGGAGAAGCCGGCCACGGTCAGGTCCTGGGCATAGTCACGGTCGATGCGGGAATAGAAGCCGCCGATCACCCACTGAAGGGGGCCTTCGCCATTGGAGGCGAGGCGGATTTCCTGGGTGTAGGACTTCGCATCCGTGGTGTCGGCCAGCGGGGCGTTGATCGTGTAGACCGCCGGGGCGAGGCCGATGGAGCCGCCGGTGATCGACCCGGTCAGGGCGGTGGCGTCACGCAGGACCAGGACATCGCGATCCGTGAAGGTCGAGATCGAGGTGAAGCGCAGGTCACCCACATCGTACTGCAGGTTCAGGTCGGCGAGCAGGAACTCGTCCTCGAACTTTTCCTTCAGCTGCGTGAACTGCTTGGTCCCGCCCAACTGCACGCGCGGCCGGGTGGTGGTGAATTCGTTGCCCAGGATGTTGAAGATGTCGACGCGGTTGAAACCGTCGACGTCGATCTTCTGATACTGCAGGCGCGGGGTGATGGTCAGCGCGTCGTTCGGCTTGAAGGTCAGCGCAGCGCGGAAGCCGCGACGGGTTCCGTCATTGACGTCATTATTGACGCTGCCGTTAGGCTGGACGGCGTCGATGAAGCCCGGGAACTGGGTGGCGAACGCGGTGATGCGCAGCGCAGCCTGTTCGCCGATCGGCACGTTGATGGCGCCCTTGAGGTCGCCGCCGACATCGCCGCCCTGGACCTTGTTCAGCGTGGCTTCGACCGTGCCCTCATAGACCCCGATCTTCGGCGCATTGGTGATGTAACGGACGGTGCCCGACAGCGAGCCCGAGCCGAACAGCGTGCCCTGGGGGCCGCGCAGGACTTCGACGCGGTTCAGGTCGAACAGGTCGAGATCCGGGGTGAACAGCGACATCGAGATGACGCTTTCGTCGAGGTAGACGCCGACCTGCTCCTTCACGCCCGGCTGATCGCGGACGATCTGGCCGGCGGAGATGCCGCGGATGGCGATCTGGCTCTGGCCGGGGCCGAGGTTCTGGACCGAGAAGCTGGCGACCGTGCGGGACAGGTCCTCGATGTTGGTGACGCCGCGCTCGCGGATGGTCGCTTCGCTCTGGGCGCTGATGGCGAAGGGCACGTCAATGAGGGTTTCTTCGCGCTTCCGCGCGGTGACGACGAGTTCTTCGATTTCGCTTTCGGCGGCGAAGGCGGCAGGGGCGGCCATCAGCGCCATGGTTACGGCGAGCGCGCTCGCCTGCGCCACGAGCAGGGTCTTGTTGGTTTTCATGTAGTTCTCTCTTCTCAGGGCGCGACTCTTGATGTGATCGCGCTCAACGGGCGGTTTTTGCGCTGATTGCAGAAAAACTGCCACAAACTCTCACTGGTTGTGGCTGATCTGTCGCGGCATGTGGCAAAAATCCCGCAGAAAGGCTGGTCGTGCCGCGCTCATCAGCCCCGCAGTATACCCAGCGACTGCTCGGCCAGGGCTGGTGTGCCGTTGATCGCCTCGCGCTCGGTCGAAGCATTGCCGCCGAGAATGCGCCGGTAGACGCCCTGGGAAATCGAGGCCAGCCGGAAGATGCCGAAGGCCATGTAGAACGGCCAGTCGGCGATGCCCTCGGTGCGGCCGGTGCGTTGGCAATAGGCGGCGACATAGGCCTCTTCGGTGGGAATGCCGCTGGTGGCGAAGTCGACGCCATCCAGACTGCCCCAACCGGGGGAGTGGCTGCGCCAGATGAAGCCGTTGTAGGCGATGTCGGCGAGGGGATGGCCGATGGTGGAGAGCTCCCAGTCCAGCACCGCAATGATCCGGGGCTCGGTGGGATGGTACATGACGTTCTCGAGGCGATAGTCACCGTGGGCGATGGTCACCGACTGGTCCGCAGGGATGCGCCCGGGCAGTTCGGCGATCAGGGCTTCCATGGCCGGGATCTCTTCAGTCTGGGCATCGCGGTACTGGCGGGTCCAGCGGGCGACCTGGCGTTCGAAATAGTTTCCGGGGCGGCCATAGTCGCCGAGGCCCACGGACTCGAAATCCACGCTGTGGAGCTTGGCCAGGGTGGCGTTCAGATCGTCGTAGATCGCCGCTCGTTCGGCGGGCGCCAGGCCGGGCAGGGTCGCGTCGCGGAAGATGCGGCCTTCCAGATAGTCCATCACATAGAAGGTGGCGCCGATGACCTCCGGATCCTCGCAGAGCGCGCGCATGACCGGCACGGGGATGTGGCCGGCAAGCGCCTTCATCACGCGATACTCGCGGTCCACCTGATGCGCGCTGGAGAGCAACTGGCCCGGCGGCTTCTTGCGCAGCACATAGAGGTGACCGTCTCCGCCGGTCAGCAGGAAGGTCGGGTTGGACGCGCCGCCCTGGAACTGCTGGACGCGCAACGGACCCTGATAGCCGTCCACGTTGGCGGCCATCCAGGCGGCCAGGCGGGCCTCGTCGAAGCGATGGGCGGGGACGACGTCGCGGATCGGAAGTTCTGTCATGGACGCATGCTCACCGAGCGCGCGCCGAGGTCAACCGTGTCCCAGCGGAAAGTCCTAGTTCGACGGAACGACTGGCAGCTCGATCGACGAGGCGGTCTCGCCGGTCAGGTAGATGCGCTGGGTCGCTTTCTTGTAGTCGCCCGATTTGGCAAAGAAGATATTGGGCACGAAGGTCTGCGGGTTACGGTCATAGAGCGGGAACCAGCTCGACTGAACCTGCACCATGATCCGGTGACCCGGCAGGAAGGTGTGGTTCGAGGGTGGCAGGTCGAAACGGTACTTCTGGACCTTGCCTGCCGGGATGGCCGTAGGCTTCTCGAAGCTGTCGCGGTAGCGGCCGCGGAAAATGTCCATGGCTACACCCAGTTGGTAGCCACCCATCTGGACGTCTGAGGGCACTGTGTCGGGGTAGACGTCGATCAGCTTCACCACCCAGTCCGAATCTGTGCCGCTGGTCGAGGCAAAGAGATTGACCACGGGCTCGCCGGCGATCCTGAGCGGTTCCTTCAGCGGCTCGGTGATGAAAGTGACGACGTCAGGGCGGCCGTCCACGTGGCGCTGGTCCGACACCAGCCAGTAGCGCCATTGATCCTGATCGTCCCAGCGGACCGGGCGACGGACGTAGGGCACAGGTTTGGCGGGATCAGAGACGTATTCCTCGAAGGCCGCGCCGTTCGTCGGCTTTTGGAAGCTGAGTCCAAGCCCTGGGGTCAGGTAGAGAGGTTTCGATGCGGTATCGCAGCCCGCTGCACAGGCCAGCGGCCACTTTGGGTATCGACCCCAACGCATTGTGCCCGTTTCGAAAATCGTGACCGGCGCCAGGTCGGCCCTGGGCGCGCCTGTCTTCAGATGACTGTCCAGAAACGGTTTCAGAACCGTAAGTCTGAATTCGGTGGCGGTGTCACCGGGCAGTTTCAGCTGACCCAGCTCTCGCTGTTCGTAGTTGGTCCCGGAATGGCGCCAGGGGCCCAGCGCCAGGAAGTTCATGTTGTTGGCCGTGTCCTTGGTCTCAACCGCCTGATACGCGTGGATCGCGCCCCATATGTCCTCCTGGTCCCAGAGCGCACCCATCCAGAGCGTGGGCACTTTCAGGGGCTGTTGCGCCAGAATTCCGTCCAGCGCCTGCTCCTGCCAGAAAGCGTCGTAGGCCGGATGTTCTGTGATCTTGCGATAGGCAGGCATCTGCTCGAGACCCGCCGCCTTCGCGAAGTCGCCGAAGGACCCGGCGCGCAGGAAGTTCTCATAGTCGTCGAAGTTCCGGCGGGGCACGTTGGTCCCCGCGCCCTTGGCGGTCATCTGGCTGGTGAACCAGTCGACATTGCGCGCCCGGAAGGCTCCGTAGTGGAACCAGTCGTCGCCCATCCAGCCGTCGATCATCGGACTTTGCGGCACAGCGGCCTTTAGCGCGGGGTGCGGGTTAATCAGGCCCATCGCCGTGGTGAAGCCAGGGTAGGACGATCCGATCATACCGACCCGGCCGTTCGATTCTGGCGTGTTCTTCACCAGCCAGTCGATGGTGTCGTACGCGTCGGTGGCGTGGTCGACCTTGGTGTCGTTGAGCGGCCCGATCAGGGGGCGGGTCAGGACGTAGTCGCCCTCGGAGCCATGTTTGCCGCGGACGTCCTGGTAGACCCGGATGTAGCCGTCGGCGAGGAACGGCTCGTCCATCTGGGAGCCGGTGGCCGAGGCGTGCGGCGATAGATTGCGCTCGGCGTTCTTTTTCGCGTTGTAGGGCGTACGCGTCAGCAGGATCGGCGCGTTCTGCGCACCCTTCGGGATGATCATCACGGTGTAGAGCTTCACACCGTCGCGCATGGGAATCATGACCTCGCGCTTGGCGTAGTCATAGCTGTCGTTCGGGAAGACGAACTTGGCCGGGATATCCGGCGTCATCGGTGGTGTCTGGGCGAGAGCGGGACTGGCCAGCACGGTGACTAGGACGATGGTGGTGAGGAAAGATTTGAGCGCCATGCGCGAAGCTTAGCCTTCTCTCACCCGGCTCGTCATCCCACACTGTGCGCGAGATTGGCGCGCGGGCGTTACGCGCTGGCCAGCGCGCTCTGGAACAGCAGCGCCCCGTCCGCTGAACCCAGTTCAGCCTCGAACGCGCGGTCGGGGTGGGGCATCAGGCCAAGCACGTTGCCACGGGCGTTGACGATGCCGGCAATATCGCGGGCAGATCCATTGGGGTTCTCAAGGTAGCGGAACACGACCTGACCCTCGCCCTCCAGCCGGTCGAGAGTATCCACGTCAGCGAAGAAGTTGCCCTCGCCGTTGCCGACGGTCATGGTCACCTGACGGCGGCCTGCATAGCCAGCGGTGTAGCGGGTCTGGGCGTTGGTGACCTCCAGATCGACGGCCTTGCAGACATACTTCAGCTTCTCATTGCGCAGCAGCGCGCCCGGCAGCATTCCCGCTTCGCACAGCACCTGGAAGCCATTGCAGATGCCGACAGTGGCCACGCCCCGCCCGGCGGCGGCCTTCACCTCGGCCATTATCGGCGACAGCGAGGCCATGGCCCCGCAGCGAAGGTAGTCGCCGTAGGAGAACCCGCCCGGCAGGACGATCAGGTCCACAGCATCCGGCAAGGCGGTATCGCCGTGCCAGACCATGTCGACGTGGGCGCCTGTGGACCGCTCAATTGCGACCTTGCAGTCACGGTCGCAATTGGAACCGGGGAAGACGATGACGGCAGCTTTCATTTGTTGCGAGTCCAGGTTTGGAGGCTGTCGAGGTAGGCGTGGAGTTGGTCGTAGCCCCCCGCGTCACCGTAAGGGCAGCCGGTGGTAATGATATCGCCGCCCTTGGCCTTCTGCATCATGATCGCCGGGTGACCCGGCGCGCCCTTCACGGTGATGAGATACGACGTCCGGCCATCGGTGCTGGAATAGAACCGGTAGGGTTCTGCGGGGTCTTTGGGCGCGGGCGTTAGGTGCGGCTGGGCGGCGAGGGCGGCGGCCTGGGGTTCGAAGGGCAGGGTGCAGTCGAGGCCCAGGTAGGTGGGTTCGGGCTCGGCGGCGGGGGCGCACGCGGTCAGGGCGAGGGCGGCTAAGGCGGCCGCCCGACTTCTCACGCCAGCTCCACGCGGTAGCTTTCGATCACGGTGTTGGCCAGGAGCTTCTCGCACATGGCCTTGACCTCAGCTTCGGCGGACGCCGCGTCTGTTGCGGCGAGGTCAAACTCGATGGTGCGTCCGACGCGCACATGTTCGACACCGGCCCAGCCCAGGCCATGCAGGGCCTGTTCAACGGCCTTGCCCTGGACGTCGAGGACGCCCGGTTTCAGGAAAACGTGAACTTTCGCGCGCATCCTAGTGGAGGCCTCCCTGAATCACGGTGGGCATTTCCTTCATGATGCCGAGGCGCCGCGCTACTTCGGTGTAGCTCTCGATCACATTCCCCAGGTCGCGGCGGAACCGGTCCTTGTCGAGTTTTTCGTTGGTCACGCTGTCCCAGAGGCGGCAGCTGTCAGGGCTGATCTCATCGGCCAGGATGGTGCGCGGGAAATCGTTCTCGTAGATGCGGCCGAACTCGACCTTGAAATCGACCAGGGTGATGCCGACGCCGGCGAAAAGGCCGGTCAGGTAGTCGTTGATGCGCAGGGTGATGGCCATCATATCGTCGATCTCCTGGGTCGAGGCCCAGTTGAACGCGGTGATGTGTTCCTCGGTGACCAGCGGATCGTGGAGTTTGTCGTCCTTCAGACAGAATTCGATGATCGACCGCGGCAGGGGCTGGCCTTCCGGAATGCCAAGGCGCGTCGCCAGCGATCCGGCGGCGATATTCCGGCAGATCACCTCCAGCGGGATGATCTCGACTTCCTTGATCAGCTGCTCGCGCAGGTTCATCCGCTTGATGAAATGATTCTGGACGCCGATCCCGGTCAGCCGGGTCATGATGTATTCGCTGATCCGGTTGTTGATGACGCCCTTGCCCTCAAGCACCGCTTTCTTTGTCGCGTCGAAGGCGGTGGTGTCGTCCTTGAAGTACTGGATCAAGGTGCCTGGCTCAGGGCCCTCATAGAGGATCTTGGCCTTGCCCTCGTAGATCTTCTTACGGCGGGTCATCGTGCGGCCTTCTCCATGGCGAGGACTAACCATCTGTCGGTGGAACAAAAACGCGCGCGACTCTGTGCTCGCGCGCGGGTCCGACTCGGCCTCTCGCCCCATTCAGGCAGGTTAATTTTAGCGAAAGGCGTCGGCTGGCGCAAACTGCCAACGAGTTCCCGCTTTTGATTGCGGCGCCTTTCGGCGCACGATATGTGAACGCCGCTTCGAGACGTTGACCCCCAAGGACCCGATGACGACTTTTGACGAACGCGAAAAGGGCTTCGAAAAGAAGTTCGCGCTGGACCAGGAGCAGGACTTCAAGGCCCACGCCCGTCGCAATCGCGCGCTGGGCCAGTGGGCCGCCGGTCTGATGGGCCTGGAAGGCCAGCATGTCGACGAATATGCCAAGGCCGTGGTGAAGTCCGACTTCGAACTGCCGGGCGATGATGACGTGTTCCGCAAGGTCTTCGAGGACCTGAAGGGCTCCGGCGTCGCCGTGTCAGAGAGCGAAGTCCGCATGAAGATGGCCGAGCTGTTGGCTCAGGCCCGGGAAAGCGTGCGTTCCGAAGGCTAAGGCAGACCGGGCCTCGGAACCGTCCGGCTGACTTTCTTCGGGACGATGGATGACCAGGCCTCAAAGACGAGATCGCTGAGTTCCTCGAGTTCAAGGTCTTCCAGCGCGACATAGCTCCAGTAGCTCGTCCCGACCGGAAACTTCTGGAAGGTCTCGGGACGGATCTCGAACAGGAGCTCCTGGTGGGCTTTGTCCAGCTTCAGGACCACCCGGTCGTTCCAGCGTAGCGCGAACGACTTCTTGCCCACCTGAAACCAGGGTTCGCCCCTGTACCCGGTTTCCCAGGCGCCGGGGAGCGCCAGGCTCAGGCGGCGGAGGTCCTCAAAGGTGGCTATGCCCTGGCCTCCTCATGCTCCCCGAAGACGCGGGCGAAGATGCGGTCGACGTTCTTGAAGTGGTAGCCCAGATCAAAGAGCTCGCCGAGTTCGGCGGGTGACAGGGTGATCTCGGGGTCGGCGATCAGGAAATCGAGGAAATTGCCCTCGCCACGCCACACCTTCATGGCGTTGCGCTGGACCGCCGCATAGGACGCCTCGCGGCTGAGACCCTTCTGGGTCAGGCCCAGCAGCACGCGCTGCGAATGGACCAGGCCGCCCAGGCGATCCAGGTTCTTCGCCATGTTCTCCGGATAGATCACCAGCCGCTCCATCACCCCGGCCAGCCGGCGCAGGGCGAAGTCCAGGTGCACCGTGGCGTCGGGCGCGATGCCGCGCTCGACCGAGGAGTGGCTGATGTCGCGTTCATGCCAGAGGGCGACGTTTTCCATGGCCGGCATGACGGCCGAGCGGACCAGCCGGGCAAGGCCCGTGAGGTTTTCCGTCAGGATCGGGTTGCGCTTGTGCGGCATGGCGCTGGAGCCCTTCTGGCCGGGATCGAAGGCTTCCTCGGCTTCCAGGACTTCGGTGCGCTGCAGGTGGCGAATCTCGATGGCCAGGCGTTCGATCGAGCTGGCGACCACGCCCAGGGTGGCGAAATAGGCGGCGTGGCGATCGCGGGGGATCACCTGGGTCGAGATGGGCTCGACCACGAGGCCCATTTTTCCGGCCACATAGGCTTCAACTTCCGGCGCCACATTGGCGAAGGTGCCGACCGCGCCGGAGATGGCGCAGGTGGCGATCTCGAATTTCGCCATGGCCAGCCGCTCCTTCGCCCGCTGGAACTCGGCATAGTGACCGGCGAGCTTGAGGCCGAAGGTGGTGGGCTCGGCGTGGATGCCGTGGCTGCGGCCGACGGTGGGCGTGAAGCGGTGCTCGTAGGCCCGGCGCTTCAGCGCGGCCAGCAACAGGTCGACGTCGTCCATCAGCAGGTCTGTCGCCTGGCACAGCTGGACCGCCAGCGCGGTGTCGTTGATGTCGGATGACGTCGTCCCCTGATGCAGGAAGCGGGCTTCAGGGCCCACCACTTCGGAGATGTGGGTGAGGAAGGCGATGACGTCGTGCTTCACCTCGCGTTCGATCTCGTCGATGCGTCCGGCGTCCCAGATGGTGTCGCGGCCCTTTTCCCAGATCACCCGGGCGGCCTCCTTCGGAATCACGCCGAGTTCCGCCTGCGCGTCGGCGGCGTGGGCCAGAATCTGGAACATGATCTTGAAGCGCGTCTCCGCGCTCCAGATGGCGGCGGCTTCGGGTCGGGCGTAGCGAGGGATCATGGGGCGGGGTATCCAGCCGGACCCCCGCCCAAGTCAAATTTTATCGTCGGTTTATGCCTCGCCGCGGTCCGCCCGCGCCTTGGCCAGGGCCTTGGCCAGGCCGAAGGAGCCCAGGAAGTAGTGCAGGGCGCCCCAGAGGCTGACGGCGTAGGACAGGATGCTGCCGTGCCGCGTGGCCAGCACCAGCGAGCCGTCGCAGGCCGCCGCGGCAGAGGCCGGGGCGCCGGCCGGCGCCACGCCGCCGGGGCAGGCGGTCTGGAAGCTGGTCGCCTCGCCCGTGAACATGCTCTGCACCGCCGCCCAGAACCCCGGCTGACCCGGATGGGCCAGGTGGAAGGCGGCGAAGTGGTCGATCACCCAGCCCGCAAAGGGCGGCCCGCCGCCCAGCGCGATCAGGTTCAGGAAGAAGAACAGGATCGCCGTCGCCGTCGCCCGCCGATAGGTGGGCACCATGTTCTGGATCACCCCGAACGTGGGGCCCAGGTAGACATAGGAGAACAGGCCCGGCAGCAGCAGGAAGGCCGCCGCCATCTGCCAGGTGGGCGCCACATAGACCGCCACGATGAACGGGAAGGCCAGCGTGATGCCGATGGCCGGCACCAGGGCGTACCAGCGCGGCCCGAACCGGGCCAGCTTGTCGGTCAGCCACCCGCCCAGCAGGGTGCCGATCCCGCTGGAAATGCCCCCGGCCAGGCCGGTGATCAGGCCCACCTCGCCATAGCTCAAGTGAAAGGTGCGGATGAAATAGGGCGGCGCAAACTGGCCCCCGCCATAGCCGGCGAACGACACCAGCGTCACCCCCAGCACCATGTTGAGCACCGGCCACTTGCCGAACAGGGTGGCGATGACGATCCCCATCTCCCTGAACTCCGCCGCCAGCGAATAGGGCGGCCGCTCGCGCGCCTCCGCCGTCTCCGCCCCCGGCTCGGAATGGCCCCGCGGCGGCTCCTTGATCAGCAGCTTCAGGGCGATGGCGATCAGGATGCCGGGGATCCCCACTAGCATGAAGGCCGTGCGCCAGGTGAAGTGATCCAGCATGAACCCGCCGATCACCGCGCCGAACATCGAGCCCAGCGGAATGCCGAAGGAATAGACCGCCAGCGCCGAGGCCCGCTTCTTGGGCTCGAAATAGTCCGAAATCAGCGAATGCGCCGGCGGCGACAGCCCCGCCTCGCCCACGCCCACGCCGAACCGGTAGGCCGCCAGATGCACGAAGTTCGACGCCGTGCCGCACAGCGCCGTAAACCCCGACCAGATCACGATCGACACCGCGATGATGTTGACCCGCGAAAACCGCTCGGCCAGCCGCGCGATCGGAATGCCCAGCATTGTATAGAGGAGCGCGAAATAGAGCCCGCCCAGCAGGCCCAGCTGGGTGTCGGAGATCTTCAGGTCCACCTTGATGGCCTGGCCGATGGTGGAAATGATCGTCCGGTCGATGAAGTTCAGCGTGTAGGCCACTACCAGCAGGAACAGCACCAGGCGCTTGTAGTTCTCGCTGTAGAACGGACGCTCCGTCGCCGCCGGCGAACCGGGCGTGGTGGTGCTGGCAGTCATGGACGCTCCCCCGAGCAGTACGCGAGCCCCCGCCCCGGACATGGGGGTGGGGGGTTTGTTGTTGGGGGGAGGTTAGCCGGGGTTGGGGCGGAGGGGTAGGGGGGATGGCGGGGGTGTCGGATGGGCATTCATTTTCTCGCGACACGCTGTAGGGTTGTGACGCGTGAGTATGGCGGGGGCGTATGTTCGAGCAGGTCTTCAAGAATATCGATGATGCGCTGCGCCAGGAGGCGGGGTGCACGACCGAGCTGGACTACACTGAGCAGTCGTCGTGGGTGCTGTTCCTGAAGTACCTGGACGACCTGGAGCGCGAGCGGTCGGTGCGGGCCGAGCTGGAGGGGCAGGCCTACGCCCACATCATCAGCGCCCGGCACCGGTGGTCGGCGTGGGCGGCCCCGCGCAAGGCCGATGGGTCGCTGGACCGCGACACCGCCATGACCGGCGACGACCTGATCGAGTATGTGAACGACGAACTGTTCCCGTACCTGCGCGGCTTCAAGCAGCGGGCCGCCAGCCCCGACACGATCGAGTACAAGATCGGGGAAATCTTCAGCGAGATCAAAAACAAGTTCAACAGCGGCTACACGCTGCGCGACGTGGTGGAGCTGACCGACCAGTTGAACTTCGGCAGCCAGGACGCCAAGCACGAGCTGAGCGACCTCTATGAGGTCAAGATCAAGCGGATGGGCAATGCGGGCCGGAACGGCGGCGAGTACTACACGCCCCGCCCGCTGATCCGGGCGATGATCAAGGTGACAGCGCCGAAGATCGGGGAGACCGTCTACGACGGCGCGGTCGGCTCGGCCGGGTTCCTGTGCGAGGCGTTCGCGCTGATGCGGGAGGACGCCAGGAGCACCGCCGACCTGGAGACATTGCAGAAGCGCACGTTCAAGGGGGTGGAGAAGAAGAGCCTCGCCTACGTCATCGCGATCATGAACATGATCCTGCACGGGATCGATACGCCGAACATCGTGCACGACAATTCGCTGGGCCGGTCGCTGAGCGACATCCAGCCGCGCGACCAGGTGGACGTGATCCTGGCCAATCCGCCGTTCGGCGGGACCGAGCGGCCGGAGATCCAGCAGAACTTCCCGATCCGCACGGGCGAGACGGCCTATCTGTTCCTGCAGCACTTCATGAAGATGCTGAAGCCCGGCGGGCGCGCGGCGGTGGTGATCAAGAACACGGTGTTGTCGAACGGCGACGCGACCGCGCTGCGCAAGGAACTGCTGACCAGCTGCAACCTGCATACTGTGCTGGACTGCCCGTCGGGCACGTTCCAAGGCGCGGGCGTGAAGACGGTGGTGCTGTTCTTCGAGAAGGGCGCGCCGACGCGGGAGACCTGGGTCTACCAGCTCGATCCGGGACGGAGCCTGGGCAAGACCACCGCCCTGACCGATGCCGACTTCGAGGATTTCGTGCGGCTGCAGGTCACGCGGGCGGACAGCGACAAGAGCTGGTCTGTGCCGACCGCCGGACTCGATCCGGCGACCTTCGACCTGTCGGTGAAGAATCCGAACCGGAATGACGCGGTGGTGCATCGGGAGCCGGAGGAGATCATCGCGGAGATGATGGCGTTAGACGCGGAGAGCGCGGAGATACTGCAGAGCATCCGGGGGATGCTGTGAGAGCGGGAACTTTCGCAAAGCTTGGCGCAGTCTGCCGGGTTATCAACGGTAGAGCCTACAAGAAAGACGAGCTTCTTTCAAAAGGCGAAACTCGTGTAATTCGAGTGGGAAATTTTTTCACGAGCGACAAGTGGTATTACTCGAATTTGAAGCTTGATGTTGATAAATATTGTGATGACGGAGATCTCTTATATGCGTGGTCTGCGTCGTTTGGGCCGCGCATTTGGAGCGGAGGCCGGGCGATTTTTCACTATCATATTTGGAAAATGGAGCCTGACGCCTCAATTATACATGATAGGTGGCTTTATTACTGGCTACAATGGGATACGGAGAAGATAAAGGCCGCCCACGGTGTTGGCGCTACAATGCTGCATGTGACGAAGGGCGCCATGGAGGCGCGCGACTTGTTCATTCCCCCGCTCGATGAGCAGAAGCGGATCGTCGCCACTCTTGACGAGGCGTTCGAGGGGATCGCGAAGGCGACCGCCAACGCCGAGAAGAACTCGGGGAGTGCGCGGGAATTACTCGGCGCCGCGCTTCGCCAGGAGCTGAATGTGGCCAGCGAATCCTGGACTGAGTGCTCAATCGGAGATCAGATAACGCTTCAGCGAGGCGTCGACATCACGAAGAGCGAGCAACGAGCCGGGAAAGTGCCGGTTGTCTCAAGCGGTGGTGTCAAGAGTTTCCATAACACGGCAGTCGCCCGGGCACCTGGTGTTGTCATTGGACGAAAGGGTTCTCTGGGGACGGCGTACTTCGTGGAAGAGGACTACTGGCCCCACGACACGACGCTTTGGGTTCGGGATTTCAAAGGAAATTGCGAAAAGTTTGTTTTCTACGTCCTGCAATCGCTAGATCTGAAATCCTTGGATTCCGGCTCCGCCAACCCGGCTTTGAATAGGAACAACGTGCATCCAATTCGGGTTGTGTGGCCTCCGCGCGTTGCCCAAGATCGAATTGTCGAACGTCTCAACCGTATTGGCGCAAGTTGCGAAAGACTGACTGAAATATACGCTGAAAAGAAACTTGAGCTTTCCGATCTGAGTAGCACTCTCCTCCACAAAGCCTTCACCGGCCAGCTCACCTCGGCGGACACCATCGCCGCATGACCAAACCCGAGATCCTTACAGAAAGCATCGACCACGCCCTGGCCACCGCCGGGCCACCCCCGCTCATCAACCCGGGAGCCTAAACCGTGCGGATCGAGTTCGACTGGGACCCCGCGAAGGCGCAGTCCAACCGGACGAAGCACGGCGTGCGGTTCGAGGACGCCATGAGCGTGTTCGCCGACCCTTTGGCGCTGTCGCGACTGGACGACCCCGGCTCTGGCGGCGAAGAACGCTGGGTGACCCTTGGACGCTCCGCGACCGAGGCTTTTTTGCTCGTGGTGCATACCCATGTAGAGTTGAGCGCGGAGCGGGTGTTTATCCGGATCATCTCGGCCCGGCGGCCGACCCGAAAAGAGATCCGCCAGTACGAAAACGAGGCAGGAGCATGAAGGACGAATACGACTTCAGCGGCGCCCAGCGCGGCCGCTTCTATCGGCCAGGCGCGGAGCTGGCGCCGCCGGTTCATCTGGACCCCGATGTGCTGGGCTACTGCCTGGAACGCGCCCGGGCGGGCGGGGCGTCGCTGAGCGAAATGGTCAATGATCTGTTGCGCAAGGATATCGCGCGGATCGAGGGCAGCCGCTGAGTGTTTTGTGATTGATCGCGAGACATTTGATCGGGTTTTGATTTTGGGAGCCCCCGCCAATCATTTCCGTCCAGATAAGTGTTCGAATACAAACGATTGATGCAAGGTTCGGCGCCTGGATTTTTTGATCGGGTTTTGATCGAAGGCTTGAATGAACGAATCCGAGACCCGCGCCGAACTGATTGACCCCGCCCTGGCGGCGGCCGGCTGGAACGTGGTCGAGGGCAGCCGGGTCGCGCGCGAGGTGCAGATCACCGCCGGGCGACTGGAGGGCGCGGGGCGGCGGGCGCGGGCCGAGATCGCCGACTATGTGCTGATCCATCGCGGCCACCGGCTGGGGGTGATCGAAGCCAAGCGGCGGGACGCGGGCGTCACCGAGGGGCTGGCGCAGGCCAAGGCCTATGCGGCCAAGCTGAAGGTCCGCTTCACCTATTCGACCAACGGGCGCGGCGTCTATCGGGCCGACATGGACACCGGCGCCGAGGGCGACGTGGCCGGATTTCCGACGCCGGACGAGCTGTGGGCGCTGACCTATGCGCAGGAGAACGCCTGGCGCGACCGGTTCGCCGCCGTGCCGGTGGAGGACAAGGGCGGGTCGTGGACCTCGCGCTACTATCAGGACATTGCCATCGACAAGGTGCTGGAGGCGGTGGCGGCGGGTCGGGAGCGCATCCTGCTGACGCTGGCGACCGGGACCGGCAAGACGTTCATCGCGTTCCAGCTGGCGTGGAAGCTGTTCCACGCGAAGTGGAACCTGAGCCGGGAGCCGAAGCGCCGCCCGCGCATCCTGTTCCTGGCCGACCGCAACATCCTGGCCGACCAGGCCTATAACGCGTTTTCGCCGTTCGCCGACGATGCGCGGGTGCGGATCGATCCGGACAAGGTGCGCAAGACCGGGCGCGTGCCGACCAACGGCTCGGTGTTCTTCACGATCTTCCAGACCTTCATGAGCGGGACCGGTCCTGACGGTGAGCCCCAGCCCAATTTCCACGGCTATGCGCCCGACTTCTTCGACTTCATCATCATCGACGAGTGCCATCGCGGCGGGGCGAAGGACGAGAGCAACTGGCGCGCGATCCTGGAGCACTTCGCCCCGGCGGTGCAGCTGGGCCTGACGGCGACGCCCAAGCGGCGGGACAATGTCGACACCTACGCCTACTTCGGCGAGCCGGTTTACAGCTACTCGCTGCGCGAGGGGATCAACGACGGGTTCCTGACCCCGTTCAAGGTGCGCCAGATCGCCACGACCCTGGACGAGTATGTTTTCACCGCCGACGACCATGTGGCCGAGGGCATGGCCGAGGAGGGGCGGCGGTACGTCGAGGCTGACTTCAACCGGATCATCGAGATCGCCGAGCGCGAACGCTATCGGGTGAAGACCTTCCTGGAGATGATCGACCCGGGGCAGAAGACCATCGTGTTCTGCGCTACCCAGGATCACGCCGCCGCCGTGCGGGACCTGATCAACCAGATGTCGGCCAGCACCGACCCGCACTATTGCGTGCGGGTGACGGCGGCGGACGGTGCGGGCGGCGAACAGTGGCTGCGCACGTTCCAGGACAACGAGAAGACGATCCCGACGATCCTGACCACGTCGCAGAAGCTGTCGACCGGGGTGGACGCGCGCAACGTGCGCAACATCGTGCTGATGCGGCCGGTGAATTCGATGATCGAGTTCAAGCAGATCGTGGGGCGGGGCACGCGCCTGTATGACGGGAAGGACTATTTCACGATCTATGACTTCGTGCAGGCCTATCGGCATTTCCACGATGAGGAGTGGGACGGCGACCCGCTGGACCCCGAGCCGCCGCGTGCGCCGGGACCGGGGCTGCCGAAGCCGCCGGGCGATCCACCGCCACCGGGCGAGCCGGAGCCGCGCGAGAAGCTGAAGATCAGGCTGGCGGACGGCAAGGAGCGCACGATCCAGCACATCAGCGCAACGATGTTCTACAGCCCGGACGGGCGACCGCTGTCGGCGTCGGAGTTCGTGGCACGGCTGTTCGGCGAGCTGCCGGCATTGTTCAGGGACGAGGCGGAGCTGCGGGCGATCTGGGGTGATCCGGCGACCCGCAAGGCGCTGCTGGAGGGGCTGGAGGAGCGCGGCTATGGCGCAGGGCCGCTGGGCGAGATCGCGCGGATGATCGATGCCGAGAAGAGCGACCTGTTCGACGTGCTGGCCTACATCGCGTTTGCGTTGCCGCCGATCACCCGGGCCGAGCGGGCCGAGGCGCGGCGGGCGGTGGCGGTGTCGCCCTATGACGAGAAGCTGCAGAGTTTCCTGGAGTTTGTGCTGGGACAATATGTGTCGCGGGGCGTCGAGGAGCTGGGGGCGGACAAGCTGGCGAGCCTGCTGGAGCTGAAGTACCGGGCGGTGGCGGACGCGACGGTGCAACTGGGCGCCGGGCCGGGGCAGATTCGCGAGGCCTTCGTAGGGTTCCAGAAGCGGTTGTTCGTGGGCGGGCCGTAGCGGCCCCGAAGAGCTGGGGCACGCGCCCATTTCGCATGCCTTGCGTGGGGCCTGCCCCCTCCACCACCCGCTCTTCGGCGGGCGGTCCCCCTCCCGCCGCTGCGCGGGGGAGGTAAGGGCTACGGGTGTATTGGGGGGCTCCGGCCCTTTGGGACGCGGGTAACGGTGACACTTTACTTAACCCCCAATTCACGCCAACTCGAATTCCGGTGACAGGCGCAACAATCCCCAATCACTCGCCTGTGCAAAGGCCCCCCGGGTCCTCGCGTTCGCGGGGATGACCGGGGTAGGGGCGGCGGGGGTGGCGCGCGGCCCTGATCCCCGACGTTCAGTCTGCCGCCCCCGCCGGGACCCTCAAGGACGCGCTGGCGCGCGCCGCGGGGCGGCCGCGTCGGGCGACGCGGTCCTGGACCGTCCCGGCGGGGCCGGCTTTGGCTGCCGTGGGATTCAAGGGGCGGGGTGGGCCGGGGGTTTGGCGGGTGGGGGTGTGTCGATGTAGAGTTGGGTGTGGAGCGGGTGCGCATCCGGATGGGTTCGGCTCGCCGGACGACCGGAACGAGATCTGTCAGGACGGGGGCGAGGCCGGGCTTTGAGAGACGCAGATGATTTCAGCGGCGCCGAACGTGGCCGCTTCCATCGGCCCGGGGCCGGGTTTGCAGGCCGGCGTGCGAAGCGCGATGAACCGTTCCGGGAGTCCGGGAAGATGAGCGCGACGATTCGCGAACGGCCGGGCAGGGTGATCTCATGAACCTCGATCTTTCCTCGCTGCGCAACGCCGTCGCCCAGGTGGAGGAAGCGCTGGCCTACGCCAGATCCGATCTGGCGACGGGCGATCTCAAACTGGCCCGGCACCTGCGAGCCGCCGCCATCCAGGCGTTCGAGTTCACCTATGAGCTGAGCGTGAAGATGCTGAAGCGATATCTGGAGGCCACCGAGGCCAACCCCGCCTCGGTGGATGAGCTGACCTTCAACGACCTGATCCGGCGGGGCTATGAGGTGGGGTTGTTGCAGGCCGAGCTCGCCGACTGGAAAGAGTTCCGCAGGGACCGGGGCACGACCAGCCATGCCTATGACGAGAAGAAGGCGATGGACGTCTACGAGACGATCCCCGCCTTCCTGACCGAGGCGCGGTTCCTGCTGGATCAGATCGCGCGACGGCAGGACGGGGCGTCTTGAGCGCGCCGGTCGATATCCGGCCGCAGGACCTTCGCGCCGTGTGGGGGGTCTTGTCGGCGACGCTGCCGAAGGACGCTCAGGTCTTCGTCTTTGGCTCGCGCGCGAAGGGAAACGCGAAACGCGCCTCTGACCTCGACCTTGCTGTGGACCTGGGCCGAGCACTTTCCCGAGCTGAGCGGAGATTGCTGGCTGAGGGTTTTGAGGCGTCTGACCTGCCCTATCGGGTGGATGTGGTTGATCTTTGGGATGTCAGCGAAAGCTTCGCGGCGATCATAGAAGGCGACAAGGTGGCCCTGGCGAAGGTGGAGGTGTCCTGATGGCGGGAATACCGGTGGCAGGCGCGACAATCTCCGATCATCGGCGGGTGTGAGGGGGAGGAAGCCCCCTCCGGCCCTTTGGGCCACCTCCCCCCGGATCGCGAGCGATCCGCCCCCCTCGCTGCGCGAGCCACCCCCGGAGGGGGTGGATGGGGGAGGTAATGTTCACGTTTTGTCTTGACTTTTACGCGCAAATTGGGTAGGATTTTCCTAGCGTCGAGAGGTGCGTCCCTTGAGGGGGCGGGGCCCGGGCGGGTGGCGCCGTGGGCTTTGGTCCCGGCGGGTGAAATCCAGATCAGGAGTGTGGCGGATGGAGGGATTCCCGAAGGGAGAGAGTGTGCCTGCGTCGGAGAGCGACCGGCGCGGGGCGGTGATGTGGTCGTCGGATGTGGCCGAGGAGGTGCTGCGGCGGGTGGCGGCGGGGGAGACGCTGGATGCGATCTGCGAGGATCCGTCGATGCCGGGGCGGCGCACGGTGAGCGGCTGGATGCGGAAGCGGGCGGTGTTCCGGGCGTCTATGGAGGCGGTGCGGCAGGCCTCAGGGCGGTCGTTCGTGGGGCGGCCGTCGGGCTATTGTCAGGCGACTGCGGAGAAGATCTTCGAGCGGCTGTGCGCGGGCGAGGCGATGGTGGTGATCTGTCGCGATCCGGAGATGCCGGCGGCGTCGACGGTCTACAAGTGGCTGAAGGAGCAGGCGGTGTTTCGCCGGGCGGTGGGGCTGGCGCGCGAGATCCAGGCCGACATGCTGGGGGCCAGGGGCTGGGAGATGGCGCTGGCGGCCGAGCGGGCCGACGCGCGGCTGACGGACGTGCGGCTCAGGCACCTGCGCTGGTATGCGGGCAAGCTGAGCCCCCGGGTCTATGGGCCCTCGAAGGCGGTGGAGCCGTGGGCCGCGGCCGGGGAGGCGGGACCGCCGCCGCCGCCGCCGCCGCCGCCCGCGCCCGAGCCGCCGCTGGTGACGCGCAAGTGCTTCTGGATCGAGACGTCGGACGACGGGAAGATCCGGGTGCGGACCAGCTGGTACTCGCCCGACTCGGGCCGGATCGAGCAGGAGGTGCCGGGCGAGTGGGAAATCCCGGTCGGCCAGGTGGCCTGGCAGGCGGAGGCGGCGCACCGCCGCCAGCTGGAGCTGGAGGCGAAGGAGGCCCGGCGCCAGGCGCAGGGGCCGCCGGACCCGGACGCGGCGCAGTGGCTCTAGGGGCGGGGTTTACGATGGATTCATACCGCAGCTTCTAATCGAAATCGAAGAACCCGCCGTCACGCGCGTTGTCTGGCGCGAATTGGCGCGCCTGACCGGGCGCTGTGCAGCCGCGAGCGGGAGCACAGTTGAGGTGAGGGTTTCAGATGACGCGATTTTTCTTTGGGGGTCATACCTACGAGTTCGTCACGGCGGCTCGCACCTGGCAGGACGCGTCGGCCTATGCCCAGGCCCAGGGCGGCCACCTGGCCGTGATCACCTCGGCGGCGGAAAACAGCGCGATCATCCAGGCGGCGCTGGCCAACGCCAGCCTGATATCGTCGGCGCCCACGGCCAATGACGGCGGGGGCGCCAAGTACCTCTGGCTGGGCGGCTCGGACATGGCCGTTGAGGGCCGCTTCGCCTGGGTGACCGGAGAAACCTTCAGCCTCTACAACGCCTGGGCCTCGGGGCCGCTGGGGCGCGAGCCCGACGATTTCGGAGGCGCGCAGGACGCGCTTGCGATGGCGCTTGAAGCCTATCCCCGGCCCACGGGCGGGATCGGAAACGCCGGGCTGTGGAACGACGTCAACCAGAACAACACGCTGTCCTTCGTCATCGAGTATGCCGAACTGCGCGGCACGACGGCCGGCGAGACGATCCAGGCCGGCGCGGGCGCCGATACGGTTCGCGGCATGGCCGGAGACGACACGATTTCGGGCGGCGGCGGCGAAAACTACCTGCGCGGCGACGAGGGCAACGACAGCATTGTCGGTGACGCAGGCTTCGACGATGCGAACGGCAACATGGGCAACGACACCGTATCGACCGGCGCAGGCGAGGATTACTGCGTGGGCGGCAAGGACAACGACAGTCTGTCCGGCGGCGCGAACTACGACCTCGTCTATGGGAACCTAGGCGAAGACACCTGCAACGGCGACGACGGGGATGACATCGTGCGCGGCGGTCAGGGCAATGACCTCGTCAACGGCGGGGCCGGGAACGACTTTGTCTCGGGCGACAAGGGCGACGACACCATGACCGGGGGCGCGGGCGCAGACGTCTTCCACACCTTTGGCGACGCCGGGATCGACCGCGTGACGGATTTCCGTCTGTCGGAAGGCGACCGCGTTCAGCTTGCGCCCGGTACGGTCTATACGCTCAGCCAGTCCGGGGCGGACACGGTGATCAACATGACCGGTGGGGGCCAGATGATCCTGGTCGGGGTGCAGTCGTCCACGCTGACGGGGAACTGGATCTTTGGGGCCTAGCGCTTTGGGGCTGGATCGCGTTGAGTCCCGAGGGGCGGCGGCGGAATGGCGGCCTGCACCGGAAACCGCCTGAAGCAGAAAAGGGAGCGGCGATGTCTGACAATCCGACCGGGACAGGGATCCTGCGGACGCCGGAAGCCCGCTTCGCCGTGGTGGAGGACTATCCCTGGCCGCCCAGCTACCTGGAGGTCGAGCCCGGCCTGCGCATGGCCTATGTGGACGCCGGTCCAGCTGACGCGCGGGAGACCCTGCTGCTGCTCCATGGGGAGCCGATGTGGGGCTATCTCTACCGGAAGATGATCGGGCCGCTGGTGGAGGCCGGGTATCGGGTGATCGTTCCCGACCTGATCGGGTTTGGCCGGTCGGACAAGTTCATCGACCCCGAGCGCTATACCTACAGCGCCCATGTCGCCTGGGTCAGCGCGCTGATCCGCAAGCTCGACCTGAAGCAGATGACGATCTTCGGCCAGGACTGGGGCGGCCTGATCGGCGGCCGGGTGCTGGCGGAGAACATCGACAGGTTCGCGCGCGCGGTGATGTCGAACACGGCCCTGCCGGCGAGCGGTCCGGCCATACCCGGACTGAGCGCCCAGGCCCCGCTCACGGCGGAACAGCTGCGGGACCGCTTCGGCATGGACTGGCGCGAGACGCTCGACCCGGATGACACGATCAATGCGGAGAAGATCCAGGCCCTGATCGCCCGCGGGCCGTCGTTCTACTTCCTGGCCTGGCGGGTCTACAGCCAGACCGTCGCGGATCTTGCGCCTTCAAGGATCATTCCCGGGTGGTGCGTGAACCCGGTCTCGGCGGCGGCGCTGGCGGCCTATGACGCCCCCTTTCCGGACGAACGCTACAAGGCTGGGGCGCGGCGTTTCCCCCTGCTGGTGCCGATCACCGCCGACGACATCGAGCGCAAGCGCTGCGACGCGGCGTGGGAGGTGCTGCGCGGGAGCGACATGCCGTTCCTGACCCTCTGGGGCGACCGCTGCCCCTTCACCTATTCGGAGCGGGGCGAGAAGTACCGCTCACAGATCCCTGGCGCGCGTCGGCCAGGCGTTGAACACAAGGTCTTCGCCGCAGGACACTTCAGCCAGGAAGACGCCGGGCCCGAGATGGCGGAAGAGATCATCAATTTCATCCGCCGCTTTCCGTGATGGCGCACGCCGTGCGCCCGCCGCTCGAACCGGAGACTGATGCATGAGCACGCGTGAGAGACTGCGCTGGGGATGGCTGGGGTTCGTCGGGCTCGCCTACGGGGCCTTGCTCGTCTGGTACGGCGGGTTTGGCCTGGCGATCCAGCCCGCAGAGGGCAGGGTCTTTCTGGAGCGGGTCAAGGCATCCCCCTCCGCCGCCGGGCATCCCGAGATCCTGCCGGTCCTGGAAGCGATGATCGCCCGCGACGACGGACGTGAATTCTACATGCTGAACCTTGAGCAGCTCGCGTCGGGTCCGGCGGCCCGGAAGGCGGACATGGCCTATGCGCGCGTGGTGCTTCCGGCCCTGCTGAAGCATGGCTCCATGCCGGTCTATGTCGGTCGCGTCCAGGGCCAGCTGATCGGAAACAACCCCACGGCCTTCAACCGCGCCGCGCTGGTTCGCTACCGATCCCTGCGCGATTTCCTGGAGATCTTCACCGATCCGGCCATGAGCGCCGGCGTCGGCGACAAGTTTGCCTCCCTGACCTACACCGAGGTGAGGGCGACCACGCCGGTGATCTCGCTCCTGGCGATCCAGCTGGCCGCGGCGGGGCTGTTTGGCGGCATCGGTCTCGCGGGCTGGGTGCTGCTGCGCAGGAAGTGAGCCGCGCGCCGGGGCTGCCGGACCCGGACGCGGCGCAGTAGCTTCAGGAGCGCAACCTGCCGCCGCGCGTCAGCTGACGGTGTCCTCGCGGATGGTCTTGCGGGCCAGCCAGAAGCAGGCGAAGGCGACGAGGCCGCTGGCGGCCGAGACGATCAGGGCCCAGCGCACGCCCTCGGCGGCGCCCATGCCCAGGCCCTTGTTGAACCAGTCGGACAGCAGGCCCACGGCCAGCGGGCCGAGGCCCAGGCCGATCAGGTTGATGATGAACAGCAGGATGGCGGCGGCGGTGGCGCGCATGTGCGGCGGCACCACCGACTGGCCGGTGCCGTAGACCGGGCCGTACCACAGGGTGCCCAGGAAGCCGTTGATGCCCAGGATGCAGAGCGCGATGGCCGCTGAATCGATGCTGACGGCGGTGATGTAGATCGGGATGGTGATCAGGCTGGCGATGGCCGGGGCCACCATGTAGGCGCGCAGGTCGTTGCGGCCGAAGCGGTCGGCGATCCAGCCGCCGGCGATGGAGCCGATGGCGCCGGAGAAGCCGCTGACCAGACCCAGGGCCAGACCCAGGAAGCCCACGGACTTCAGGTCGTGATTCAGGATCAGGCCGAAGTGCGACGCCAGGCGCTGGATTTCTTCCGGATGGTTGCGCAGGAAGAACGAAGCCGTGAAGGGGGCGTGGCCATAGCCGATGAAGGCCTTCACCGCCGCAGCGAAGGCGATGTACCAGAAGGTCTTGCGCTTGGAGAGATAGGCCATGGTCTCGCCGAAGGTGGCGGTGGTGGAGGCGGCGACCTTCTTCGCGTGCTCGGCCATCAGCCGGCGGGGTTCCTTCAGGGTGAAGATGGCCAGCAGGGCGAAGAGGATACCGGGCACGCCGGCGACCAGGAAGGCTGCACGCCAGCCATAGGCGTCGGCCACCAGCCCGCCCATCACGAGGCCCAGAAGCCCGCCGATCGGGGTGCCCATGGAGTAGAAGGCCAGCGCCGAGGCGCGCTTTTCCTTGGGCACATAGTCGGAGATCAGGGAGTGGGCCGGGGGCGTGCAGCCCGCCTCACCCACGCCCACGCCGATGCGGAAGATGATCAGCTGCCAGAAGTTGGTGGCGACGGCGCAAAGGGCGGTGAAGCCGCTCCAGACCGCCACGGCCGAGCCGATGATGACGGGGCGATTGCTGCGCTCGGCGAAGCGGGCGATCGGAATGCCCAGAACAGTATAGAAGAGGGCGAAGGCCAGGCCGCTCATCAGGCCCAGCTGCCAGTCGGCCAGGCCGAGCTCGAGCTTGATGGGCTCGGCCAGGATGTTGATCACCTGACGATCGAGGAAGTTGATGGCGTAGATGCCGAGCAGCAGCCACATGGCGTAGCGGGTGTAGCCCTTGGAGTAGGGGACCGTCGGCGTGTCGACCGCTGCTGGCGCTGAAGCGGATCCCGCGCCCGGGTTGACGACGTCTGACATTTGTTGCGCTTCCTCTTGCGTCTGGTTTGTTGGACGTGACTAGACCTTGCCATCCGTTGTGGGGCAAGGGGTCAAGTGTTTCAGGATCGCAGTATGGAGCGCGCGAGGTGATGGAGCTGGTGGTCGGTACCAAGGCCTGGTCGACCTGGTCGATGCGGCCCTGGCTGGTGTTGAAGCATGCGGGCGCACCGTTCACCGAGGTGCTGATCGCATTGCGCCAGGAGAACGGTGTCAGCGGCGACCTGATCCGGGAGCATTCGCCGTCGGGACTGGTGCCGGTGCTGAAGGACGGCGACCTGACGGTGTGGGATTCTCTGGCGATCTGCGAGTATGTGGCTGAACGCCATCCGGGACTGTGGCCGGACCGGCCCGATGCGCGGGCGCTGGCCCGGGCGGCGGCGGCGGAGATGCACTCCGGGTTTCAGGCCCTGCGCGCCGAATGCCCCATGGCGCTGGGCGCGGCGCCCAGCAAGCCCGAGCTCTCCGAGGCGACGCAGAAGAATATCGGACGGATTGTCACGCTCTGGAGCGAGATGCTGGACCGGTTCGGCGGACCCTATCTGGCGGGGCGCTGGTCGATCGCCGACGCCTTCTACACGCCGGTGGCCAGCCGGTTCGAGACCTACGGCGTGGATCTCACCGACTATGGAGATTCCGGCGCGGCGGCGGCCTATGGCGCGCGCCTGCTGCAGACGCCGGAGTACCTGGCCTGGAAGGCGGACGCCCTGGCATGACACGGCCGCCCTCGGCGCTTCGAGAGTTCTTTCGAAACGAGGCGTCCGGCGGACTGGTGCTGATCACCGCTGCGGCGCTAGCGCTCCTTGTGGCCAACACGCCGCTTTCGGGACTGTATTTCGGTGCGCTCCACGCACCGCTGGGCGGGATGGATGTTCACCACTGGGTGAACGACGGGCTGATGGCCCTGTTCTTCCTGCTGGTGGGTCTGGAGATCAAGCGCGAGTGGGTGGACGGCGAACTTTCCAGCTGGCGGCGTCGGGTCCTGCCAGGGGTGGGGGCGCTGGGCGGCATGGCGGTTCCGGCGCTGATCTATGTGGTGATCCAGCAGGGCGATCCGGCGACCCTGCGGGGGTGGGCGATCCCGGCGGCGACGGACATTGCGTTTGCGCTGGGCATACTGTCGCTGCTGGGTCGGCGGGTTCCAGTGTCCCTGAAGATATTCCTGACAGCCCTGGCGATCCTGGATGATCTGGGCGCGGTGCTGATCATCGCGTTGTTCTATACCGCCAGTCTCGAGGCCTGGGCGCTGGCCGGAGCGGCGGTTGCGCTGGCGGGTCTGATCGCCATGAACCGTCTGAAGGTGACGGCGTTGACGCCCTACCTGATCGTCGGGCTGGCCCTGTGGTGGCTGGTGCTCCAGTCGGGTGTGCATGCGACCCTGGCCGGGGTGGCGCTGGCGCTCACCATCCCCATCCGCCCCTCTCCGGCGGCGCCGGATGATGCGACCTCGCCGCTCCACAGGCTGGAACACGGCCTGATCCCGTGGGTCGCCTTTCTGGTGCTGCCCGTCTTCGGGTTTGCCAATGCGGGCGTGTCGTTCGCGGGCATGGGCCTGGGTGATCTGCTGGCGCCGATACCTCTCGGCGTTGCGGCAGGCCTGTTTCTCGGCAAGCAGATCGGCATTTTCGGGTTTGTCTGGCTGGCGGTCCGGCTGGGCATTGCGGAGCGACCGGCGAAGGCGTCCTGGGCGCAGATCTATGGCGTGGCCCTGCTGTGCGGGATCGGGTTTACGATGAGCCTGTTCATCGGGCTTCTGGCGTTTGCCGATCCGGCCCTGCAGGACGCGACCAAGCTGGGCGTTCTGGCCGGGTCCGGCCTATCCGCCGCGCTGGGCTATCTGGTATTGCGGATCGTGCGGTAAGCAACCCGTAATTGATTTCGGCCATCATCTAGCCCGGTTCGGCAAAGCCTCTCGCTGGACGCAACGGAGTGAAACGGTGGAATCGAGCTCTGCCAGCGACGCGCAAATGACGTTCGAGTTCACTTCCGAGCACACCGGCGATGTCGTCGCAGTCCACAATGCAACCGATCGAGAGCGGACGGAACCGCAGGGCGGCGCGCCGCTGCGACTGTTTGAGGCGGCGCTGAAGGAAAGCGAGCTGCGCTATCGGCTGATTGCCGAGAACTCGACCGACATCCTTGTGGTCTCCACCTTTGAGGGGCGATTCACCTACGTCAGTCCCGGGGCCCGCCGGGCTGGACACGAGCCCGCGGACCTGATCGGCCGCTCGGTCGTCGACATTATCCATCCGGACGACATTGACCTCGTGAACAGTGTTTTCGCCCGCCAGCTTACGCAGTCATCGATCCCGGAGACTGTGGAGCGGGTTCGCTGGCGGGGGCGCCACGGCAAGACCGGGGACTGGGTCTGGATGGAATCCAGCCCGGGCCTGATGCGTGACCCCGAAACCGGCGAACCGACAGGCTTCATCGATGTCGTCAGGGACATATCAAATCAGGTTCGCCAGGAGGCAGAACTGGCGGAAGCGCAGGCGCAGGCCGCCCGCGCAGCGGAAGAGTTGCGCCAGAGCGAGGCGCGATACCGGATGATCGCCGAGAATACCTCTGACATCATCGTCATGTCGGACCGCAACGCCAGGATCACCTTTGTAAGTCCATCGATCAGCCAGCTTGGCATCGATCCAGCCACGATGCTGGGCGGAACATTCGTCGGCAAGATCCACTTTGAAGACGCGGTCCGGATGTGGTGCATCCTTCAGGCCCAGACGCCCGCCGATGCCGGTGTGAGGATTCGCTGGCGTTGCCGCCATCAGGTCACTGGCGAATGGGTCTGGATGGAGTCGATGCCCAAACGGCTCTGGGATCCTGAGACCGGCGAGCCGCTGGGGTACCTTGACGTGGTTCGCAACGTCAATCTGCAGGTGGAACAGGAGGAGGCGCTTGCATCCGCAAGGGTCGAGGCCGAGGCGGCCTCAGAGGTAAAGTCACAGTTCCTGGCGAACATGAGCCACGAGATCCGGACGCCGCTGACCGCCGTGCTTGGTTACAGCGACATGCTGGCGACGATGACCGATCTGGACGTGCACGCCCAGACCTATGCGCGTCGGATCTCCAGCGCAGGCTCCGCCTTGCTGGCGATCATCAACGACATCCTGGACTTCTCCAAGCTTGAGGCCGGTATGGTCGACGTGCGGCCGCAGCCGACCGACGTCGCCCGCATCATCAATGACACCCTGGTCCTTTTCGAAGGGCGGGCCGCAGAGAAGGGCCTGGCGCTGTCCCAGACCGTCGCGCCTGACGTCCCTGAGGGCGTCCTGCTTGATGGGGATCGCTTGCGCCAGATCCTGGTCAATCTGACCGGCAACGCCGTGAAATTCACCGACAGTGGCCAGGTGTCGATCTGGGTGGACGCCACGGATGGCGGGCAGTCCCTGCGCATTGAGGTCGAGGACACCGGACCGGGCCTTGACGCGGCGCAGTGCGCCAGACTGTTCCAGCGGTTCCACCAGATTGACGGATCGCTGACCCGCCGCCACGGCGGCACGGGCCTGGGACTGGCGATCTGCAAGGGGCTGGCCGAGGCGATGGGCGGATCGATCAGCGTGATCAGCCAACCCGGGAAAGGATCGGTATTCCAGCTGACCCTGCCGCTTCAGGCAGCGGAACTGGACGAAGCCGCGCCGGCGGAGGCCGAAGCCATTTCATTCGCAGGCCGCCGGGTGCTGGTGGTGGACGACAACGCCACAAATCGTGAGTTGGCCCGGCGCATTCTTGAAATGTTTGAGTTCGAGATTTCCGAGGCCGATGGCGGCGGCTCGGCTCTGGACCAGTTGCTTCAATTGCCGTTCGATCTGGTCCTGTTGGATCTGCGGATGCCCGACCTCGACGGCCGCGAGGTGTTGACCCGCCTGCGGGCGAACGCAGGGCCAAATCGCCGCACGCCCGTGCTGGCCTTCACGGCAGACGCCGAAGCCGGACATGGAAACAGCCTCGACGCCTTCGACGGGATTGTCCGCAAGCCCATCGACACCATGGGGCTGGTGGCGGAAATCGCGCGCGCGATCGCCGCTGACGCCGGCGAGTCCGCTGCGGGGACGAACGCGTCATTCGCCTGAGCGCCGACTGACTGGTCTTGTCGGGCGCTGCTGGACAGGGGATGTTCGGCGCAAACGCTGTTCAGGGGATGCAATATGGAAACAGGATCAGCCTGGCAGGGTCTGGCCGGCGTCGAGATAGACGCCGAAGCCTTCATCCACCCGACAGCCCAGATCTACGGCCATGTTCAGGTCTCCGCCGGCGCGTCGATCTGGCCGAACGTGGTGATCCGCGCTGAATCCTATTCGGTCCGCATCGGGCGCGGGACGAACATCCAGGACTTCGTGATGATCCACTTCGGCGCCGGAAGCCCCACGATCGTCGGTGAGGATTGTTCGATCACCCATCACTGCACGCTGCACGGATGCCGGATCGGCGATCGCGTGCTGGTCGGCATCGGGTCGACGATCATGGATGGCTGCGAGATCGGCGATAACAGCATCATCGCCGGCCACGCCTTCCTGAAGGAGGGCACGATCATCCCGCCCAACTCCATCGTCATGGGCGCGCCGGGCAAGGTGGTTCGAGAGCGCGACAACAGTGCGGCGAACGCCTTCAATGCGTGGATGTATCACCAGAACGCCATCGCCTATTCGAACGGCGACTACCGGTTCTGGGACAGCGAGGCGTTCAAGGCGGCGGCGAAGGCGGAGCGAGCGCGCCTGGCGGGGCTCTACGGCTAGCCGCAGCCCATTCCGGCTCAGGTTTCGACAGGCCAAGCAGATTGACCATCAGCATGGCTTGACGATTCGATAGTTCGAGAAATATAGAATAATGAAGAAACGCAACGGAGATTTCCATGAAGCGCCTTCATCTGCATGTCAGCGTCCCTGAACTGGCCCCCTCGATCCAGTTCTATGAAACCCTGTTCGGCGCGCCGCCCAGCGTCGTCAAGGATGACTATGCCAAGTGGATGCTGGACGATCCTCTGGTGAACTTTGCGATCTCGCAGCGCGGAGCGGCGGCAGGCGTGGAGCATGTCGGCATTCAGGTGGATTCCGCCGCCGAACTTGACGTTCTGGCGACGCGGCTCAAGGCGGCTGGGGAGGTGACGTTCGACCAGGAAGCTGCCATCTGCTGCTATGCGCAGTCGGACAAGAGCTGGGTCACCGATCCGGCCGGCGTACGCTGGGAAACCTTCTACACCTTTGGCGAGGCCACGTCGTATGGCGAGGATCGCGACGTCGCCAAGGCTGCGACGCCGGCCGCCTGCTGCGGTACGGCTGCGGTGGTCGTGGAGCCGGTCAAGGCGTCGGCGTGCTGCTGATGCAGCCTTCGGCGGCGGTTCTGTCGATGTCGGCGCTGGCTCACGAAGGGCGGCTGGCGATCTTCCGTCTGCTTGTGCAGGCCGGACCTGAAGGCCTGGCGGCGGGCGATATTGCGCGCGCCACGGGTATGCTGCCGAACACGCTCTCGACCAACCTGAACATCCTGAGCGGCGCGGCGTTGATCGCGTCGCGACGCGAGGGTCGCTCGATCATCTATACGGCGGCATACGACCAGATGCGCGACCTGCTGGCTTTCCTGATGGAGGACTGCTGCGCGGGCCGACCCGAGGTCTGTGCGCCGCTGCGGACGGTGGCCGCGGCGACCTGCGCCAACGATATCGGGGTCTGCTGATGTCGGCGCCGCTGAACGTCCTGTTCCTGTGTACGGGCAATTCCGCCCGCTCGATCCTGGCGGAAGCGCTGATGAACCGGCAGGGGCAGGGGCGGTTTCGCGCCTGTTCGGCGGGATCCATGCCCAAGGGGCAGGTCAATCCGCATGCACTGCCACTGGTGCGCGAACTGGGTTTCGAGGCTGCGGATTTTCGCTCCAAGTCGTGGGATGAGTTCGCGGCCCCCGGGGCGCCCGGGATCGATTTCGTGATCACCGTCTGCGACAATGCCGCAGGCGAGGTCTGCCCGATCTGGCCGGGCGGACCAATGACCGCACACTGGGGTATTCCCGATCCAGCGGAGGCCACAGGATCGGACGAAGAGATCGCCGTCGCGTTCCGTCAGGCGGCCCGGCGGCTGAACGACCGCATCGAACTGTTGCTGGCCTTGCCATTGGACGCTCTGGATCGCGTGTCGCTGCAGCGCGAGCTGAACGCCATTGGAACCCTCGCGGACACCGCAACCGCATGAGCGATCCGGCGCGGCGGTGCGTGGCGGAGGGCCTGGGCACGGCGCTGCTGCTGGCGGTGGTGGTGGGCTCCGGCGTGATGGGCGAGTCCCTGGCCGGCGGAAATGTCGCCATCGCCCTGCTCGGCAATACCCTGGCGACCGGCGCGGCGCTCGTGGTTCTGATCACCGTCTTCGGGCCGATCTCGGGCGCGCATTTCAACCCCGTGGTTTCGATGGTTTTCGCGCTGAGGCGGGAACTCTCCGCAGGGGTGGCGGCGGCCTATGTGGCCGCGCAGGTCGCCGGCGCCGTGCTGGGCGTATGGGCCGCGCATGCGATGTTTGCCGAGCCTGTCCTGCAGGTCTCGACCAAGCTTCGTGACGGGCCTGCGCAGGCGTGGTCGGAGGTCGTGGCGACATTTGGCCTCGTTGCGACCATCCTCGGCGTGGGGCGGGCGCGACCGGATTTCACGGCGGTCGCCGTCGGCCTCTACATCACCGCCGCCTACTGGTTTACGGCCTCGACGTCCTTCGCCAACCCTGCGGTGACCATCGCACGGTCACTGAGCGACACCTTCGCCGGGATCGCGCCGACGTCCGTTCCGGCGTTCATCGCGGCGCAGATCGCCGGAGCCCTGATCGGGCTCGGCGTCATGCGCTGGTTGCTGACGACGCCGAAAGCCTGATCACCTACTCTGCAGCCATCGGCAGAATGACCGCCTCGCGCCCACCCCGCACCAGACCGCCGGGCAGGGCGCCGGTATGGACGCCGTCCTCGAAGGTCACCTGGCCCGACTTGATCGTGAAGCGATAACCCTCGGTGCGCTGCACAAGGCGGCGACCGCCGGCCGGGAGGTCATTGATCGCTTCCGGCCGGAACAGTTTCAGCGTCTCGAAGTCGATGATGTTCACGTCCGCCAGCAGGCCCGGCTTCAACTGTCCGCGGTCGTTCAGGCCATAGGCCTGGGCAGTGTCGCTGGTCAGCTTGCGGACCAGGAATTCCAGCGGGAACTGTTCGCCCTTGGTGCGGTCGCGACCCCAGTAGGTGAGGATGAAGGTGGGCATGCCAGCGTCGGCGATGACGCCGCAGTGGGCGCCGCCGTCCGAGAGACCGAACAGCACATTGGGGTGCTGCATGTTCTTGCGGAAGAAGTCGAAGTTGTAGGTCACGTAGCCGCCGAGCGGCTGGTAGAACAGCTCCTGACCGGCGTCGCGCAGCAGCAAGTCGTACATCATCTCAAGCGCCGAGACGCCGGCGGCTTCGGCCATGCCGGCAACGCTTTGCTCGCGGTCGGGCTCATAGTTCGGCCGCTCGCCCAGCGGGAATATCCGCCACAGCAGGCTGCCCGAACCCAGGGACGTGGCCAGGGACGCGTCGCTGGGTGAGGTTCCGATAGCCGCGCGGATCAGAGGGCTGTCTTCGGACAGGATCGCGGCGCGGATTTCGGGCTGGGCCATCAACGCCAGCCGCTCGGCCAGGGCCAGGGGGGCGACCTTGTCCCGGAAGGTGGGGCTCGCCACGAAGACGTGGAAGTTCGAGGTCAGGCCGTGAAGGATGCCGGTCGGCCGGCCGGCGATCTGGGGGCGAATGTCCATGCCCTCGGCGCGGGATTCCTCGGCGATGTTGTACATCTTGTTGCCTTCGTAGGCCTGGGCGGAGGTGGCGACGAGCGTGACCGGCAGACCGGTCTGCTCGGCGAAGCCCTTGACCCATTTCCACTCGTCGTCGTCGCCCAGGTGATCGGAGACCATCTCGAAGACGCCGTGGCGCAGGCCCTTCATGGAGAGGCCGAGCGCCAGCATTTCGTCCGATCCCGCGAAGGTGCCGGGCATGTAGACGCCCTTCAGGTCCTTGTGCAGCAGGGTGCGGGACGTGGAGAAGCCAAGTGCGCCGGCCTCGACGCCTTCGCGCACGATGGCGGCCATCCGGGCGATCTCGTCGGCGTTGGGCACATAGTCGGTGTTGCAGCGGTCGCCGAGCACATAGGCCCGCACGGGCGCGTGCGGGACATGGGTGCCGATATCGATGGCGCGCGGCTTGGCCTCCAGCGCGTCGAGATACTCGGGAAAGCTCTCCCACTGCCAGTCGATGCCCTCGTGCAGGGCTGCGCCGGGGATGTCCTCGACGCCTTCCATGAGCTCGATGAGGAAATTGTGCGCGTCAGGGCGAACCGGCGCGAAGCCGACGCCGCAATTGCCCATGATGGCGGTGGTTACGCCGTGCCAGCTGGAGGGGGCCAGCAGCGCGTCCCAGGTCGCCTGGCCATCGTAGTGGGTATGGATGTCGACCCAGCCGGGGGTGACGATCTGGCCGGTGGCGTCGATCTCGCGCCGCGCCGCCCCGTCTACCTTGCCCACCTGGACGATGCGGTCGCCCTGGATGGCGATATCGCCCACGAAGGGCGTCTCGCCCGTGCCGTCTACGATGGCGCCGTTGCGGATGATCAGGTCGTACATGGCGGTCCTCCTGGCGCTGTCGTCGCGCACTTCGGGACATGATACTGAGCCGCCGTAGGGGAAACACCAGCGATTTCAGGAGGGGCCATACGCAGGACCTACCTGACCGCCACGACCTCGATTTCCGCGCCGTTGAGCAGGGCCACGTCGCCCACCGCCTTGCCTCTCAGCGCAGCGGACAGGGGCGAGGCATAGGAAATGCTGCCCGTGGCGGGGTTGGCCTCATCCTCGCCGACGATACGGAAGGTCTGGCGGCGGCCGTCCTCGCGCTCGACCTCGACGGTGCAGCCGAACTGAACCACGCCGGTCTTGCCTTCAGGCTCCGTGAGCTGGGCGGAGGCGCGGCGGGACGACCAGTAACGCAAGTCACGGGTGGCGCGGGCCATGGCGGTGCGGTCAGCGCTGATGCCGCCATCGGCCTGGGCGGCGGCGTATGCGGCGCGCGCCTGGGCCAGTTCGGCCTCGATCGCCGCGAGCCCCGTCGCGGTGACCAGGTTTGGATATGGCGAGACGGGACGATCCGGAAGGTTGGCCGCCTGGGCTTCGTAGTCTTCTTCCCGGGTGAACGCGACGGCCATGGCCAACTCTACAAGAATAGGGCGGAACCAGCGACTGCAGATACGGTCAGCTGTCCACGTACTCGTCTATGGTGCCGAGGCTGGCTTCAAAATCCTGCAGAATATCAATTAGTTGTATAGCATCCGCATGCAGGGGCATGCCAGTGCTGAACTGATAGCGCCAGTAGGTTGAAATGTGGCTGATCAAGCCGCAACCCTCGCCCAGGGACAGGAACAACGCCGGTGACCTGAGCAGGAAATCGCGGAAGGCGATGGCGTTCCCCTCGCCGGTGAGTTGGGCGAAGGTTTCATCGTAGAGGCTCAGGTGCCCCATAACCGTCTTGACCTGTCGTTCCATCTTGGACCGCAAGCGCATTTTTGTTTCGTCGAGCTCCCTGAGCACACCGGCGTCAACGGCGCCGACGACGCGCACCTTGCTGAGTTCCGCGAACACTTCCTTGATGTCGGGCCAGAGGCTGTTGAGGACCCATTTGTAGTAGAGGAAGCCCTTCCAGGCGAAGATGCCTTCCTTGTAGTTCTCGGGCGTCAGCCGGAGCGTCTGCCGCAGCGGCTCCAGACGCGCGTCCGTCTGCGAGGACAGCAGGGCTTCGACCAGACGTGTGGTGTTGGATTCGTTGCCGCCGTGGTAATCCTTGTAGGCGAGATCGATCAGCTTGGTGATTTCGGAACCGACGAAGCGCTGCATGCGCGCCAGATCGGGGGCCGAGATTTCGAAGTGGGACGGGCTGATGTTGAAGCCGCGTCGCTTCATATGTTCGCGCAGCAGGAAGGGGTCGAGCGAGGGCAGTTCGTCGATAGCTTCCATGGCGGCGATGTCGCGTGGCAAGTCGGGCGCTTCGCCGCGCAGCTCATCGAGTACGTCAGTCCAGCCGCGCTCGCCCACAAATATCGAACGACCGCCGAGGCCGAGATCTGACCTACTGAAAGGTATGATCAATTTGGTGGCGCTGAAGCGGTGGCGGTCGAAGGATTCCATCTCCCGTCCGCGCAGCCGATGGCGAACAATCACGGCGCTGTTCAGACTGCTGGCAATGAAGAAAGGCTGCTTCTGATGCTCGGCGACGTCGACGTTGCGGACGGCCAGGGCAGCCAGATTCAGGACTCGGCTGGTCGAGGCCGTCTTCTCGAGGCCACGCAGGCTTCGAAATGTGCGATCAACGGCCTTGCCCAAAGTAGTACGCTCCAAATTTGGTCAGCTCGGCATCCTGATGATGTCTGAGAATGTCGGCGCCGGCGGGCTGTTGCGACAGATTTTCACCCCTGAAGACACGACTCGTAACGGATGTTCACTATAAGAGTATGAACAGAGGGCCGTTATTGCGGCCCACCTCATTGTAAGGGCCGGGCCTCGACGTGGGGCCCTGGCCGCTGATCCGTCCACAGCCAGTGAGGGGCGGGTGCTTGCATCAAGACGGCATCGCGAACAATTTGCGCCGGTGAAGGGTACGGGAACCAAGATTCGGGTCGGGGTCGGGATCGCGCTGGTAGCGACGATGGCGCCCCTTTGCGCGCCGGTTTGGGCCCAGACCTCGACCTTTCCGCCCGCCCTCGAGCGCGAGGCTTTGCTGGTCTGGCTCCAGCGTGAGACGGATATCCTGCCCTCACAGGTGGTCGCGGTTACACCCCAGGCGGTGACCTCCATCGTCTCGACCTTTCCGGCTGGCGTCGGGCAAGGCCCACGCATCGTGATTCGCGCCGAGGCGCTTAGCCGCGAGATATTCGCTCGAACCGGCGCCATGTCCTGGCACGTCTCCTTGAACGCCGATTGTCAGAACCGGCGCATCAGGCTTGGAGAGACGACCGGGTACTCCGAACGAAACCTGCTGGGCGTGCGCAAGGTTCTGCGCGAGGCCGAGACCGTGTGGCGGGCGCCGGAGCCCGGCACGGCGCTGGAACACGCCTGGCGCGCAGCCTGTGATCCTGAGTTCACCGGCCCGTTCCGATCCTCAAGCGTGAAGCTGGCCCAGATCGATGCGCCGCCAACCGAAAGCGCCCCCGCGCCGCCGCCTCCGGCCGAGAGCCCCAAACCGGCCGAGAGCCCGACACCGGCCGTCGTCGCCAGGGTGGCGCCCCCGGTGAAGGCGCTGCCGCGCGAGCTGCCCGCATCTTCCTCCGCCGGGGGGGCATCGGTTCAGCTGGGCGCGATGACGACCGATCAGGCGGCGCGGAATCTGCTGAACAGCCTGTCCAGTCGAATGCAGGGCCGGCGGACCTGGGTGGAGAAGGCCGACGTAGGCGGGCGCACCTGGCATCGCGCGCTGGCCGGAGGGTTTGCCGATTTCGCTGAAGCCGCGCGTTTCTGCGGCAACCTGAATGCCGCAGGGGTACCCTGCTTCGTCCGCAGGACGCGCAACGGGTAGCCGCTGCGGCCTCGACCGGACGCTCGGATTACGAAGCCAGAATTGTCTCCCTGAGCTGCGCGGCAGCCGGTGACGGCGTCCAATGCAAAACGCCCCGGCGGATGGCCGGGGCGTTCGCATTCCAGAATGACGTGCGATCAGAAACGATATTGCAGTTCGAGGCTGTAGTTGCGCGGCGGCACGTAGGAAACCGTCTGGTTGATGAAGCCCCAGTTGGGCTGAACGGCCGTCAGGCTGTTGATCCGCGCGCCACTGATTCCGGCCGAACCGCGCTGGTCGAACACGTTCTTGATCGAGGCGATCAGAGTGTACTTGCGGTCCTTGTCGTTGAACAGCAGGCGGGCGTCGGTCTGGCCAAACGCCTTGGCCTGGCTGTAGTAGCGGTTGAAGACCGAGTAGTAGGTCTTGTCACGCCAGACGTAAGTCAGCGAAGCTGACAGGTTACCGGGCTCAAGGTTCCAGGTGTAGTTGGCGTTGACGGTCACCCGGTGCGGCGTGGAGGACGGCAGGGCCTGGCCCTTCAGGTCCTGGTTCAGCGACTGGGTGTTGATGGCGCCGGTGGCGGTGGTCGGCGAAAGGGCCGCCGCCGTGTTGCCCGAGAGTTGGGCGCCGCGCTGCAAGCCACGCGGGTCATCAGGATCCTGGAAGCAGCATCCGCTGCGGACCTCGGCCTTGAGGTAGGAGTAGTTGGCCAGGATCTGCAGGTTCTCGATCGGCTGCCAGACGGTCTCCACTTCCAGTCCGTAGTTCACCGCCTTGGGCAGATTCACGAACTGCGTCTGGTTCGCGGAAAGTACGGTATTGAAGAACGAGATTGGAACCTGGATGTTCTGATAGTCGTAATAAAAGAGTGATGTGTTGATCTGGAGATTGCCATTGATCGTCTTCTTGAGGCCGATCTCATAGGCGTCGATCTCTTCCTTGTCCGTGGTGACAAAGGTGTTGAGGGTGGTGGTGCCGGAGTTGAAGCCGCCGGCCTTGTAGCCGCGTGAGTACTTGGCGTAGGCCAGGGTGTCGGGGTCGGGCTTCCAGTCGATGCCGAAGGTACCGGTTATCGCGTTCCAGTTCTGATCCAGCTGGCGGTGGCGGATGCCGGTGGTGGGATCGGTGTAGATTCCGGTCACCCCTCCCACGACCGAGCGGTCGAGGGTGGGCACGCCGGCCAGCACCGAGAAGCCCGGTGAAGCCGCGTCAGTGATGTCCACCGGGCGTCCGGTCAGGGTGCTGATCGGGCAACTGGCGGTGTAGAGGCACATCAGCCGCGCGCCCTCGAAAGAGCGCTTGCGGTCATAGGTGTAGCGAAGGCCGGCCGTGACCTTGAAGGTCTCCGTGGCCTGCCAGTCGATCTGGCCGAAGGTGGCGTAGGATTCGTTCGTGTTTTCCGAGGTGCCATAGGCGTAGCGGCGAAGCGGATTGCCCGCTACTGCAACGCCGGTCTGGGTCGTGGGGCGTTCGAAACGGGCGTCATCGGGGAAACGCGCATCCGAGAGGGTGTAGTTGGAGCCTTCCCGGAACTGATAGATCCCGAGCAGCCACTGCAGAGGCCCATCGGTGGTCGAGGCGATGTTGATTTCGTTCGAGAACCACCAGACCTCTTCCTCGTACTGATTGTTCTGGCGGGGGAAGTAGAGCGCATTGGTGATCTGGCCGGGAAGGACCGCCGTCGTCACCGGATTGCGCGCGGGGATCGGCAGCAGGAACGGCGCCTGACGCGAGGTGCCGTCGAGGTCGGTTTGCAGGCGATAATCGTAGTAGTTGTAGCCGCCGGTGTACTTCACATCGAAGCTGTCGGCGTGGAAGGTGACGTTGGCGGCGTAGGTGTTGCTCTCCAGGTTGATGTAGTTGCCGTCATCGGTGTCGAAGCAGAGCTGGCAGGTGTTGCCCGGCAGCGCCAGGGGGCCACCGAAACCAGCCGCATTGGGTGTCAGGCTGGCCTGAAGCGGGTTTAGGTTGTCGCGGATGCCGTAGGTGGCGGTGGTGCGTCCGCCGGGACCGCGACCAAGGGTGTGCCACTCGGTCGTCGAGGCCTTCACCCACCATTCGAGGCGGTCAGTGATGGTTCCATCCAGCTGGCCTTCGACGGTCCAATAGGTGCCGCGGTTGCCCTCGTCCTCGCCGTTGGGGTTGAGGTTCGTGTAGGTGCCCTTGCCGATGTCGCTCCAGGAGGCGGCCAGGCGGCCGCGGGTCCCGAACAGCAGCGGTCCCGATGTCGCGCCCTCGATGACCTTCAGGTCGTCGCTTCCGTAGCTTCCGCGCAGTTCGCCGTAGAACTCGTCGGTCGGACGCTTGGAGATGATGTTCAGCGCGCCGCCGATGGCGTTCTTGCCGTAGAGGGTGCCCTGGGGACCGCGCAGCGCTTCGGTGCGCTCGATGAAGAGGGTCGATTGGGCGAAGGCCGTCACCGACGACGTGTAGGCCCCGTCGTTGTAGAGGGCCACGCCACCTTCAACAGAGCGGTTGTTGGAGAACCGACCGATGCCGCGCAGCGCGATCCGGTCATTGTTGGTGGAATAGGACAGGCCCGGCGTAAAGTTGGTCAGGTCCTGAACCGAGTTGATCCCGACCAGCTCGCGACGCTCATCGGTGAAGGCCGAAACGGCGACCGGAACGTCCTGCAGCGATTGCTCGCGCTTCTCGGCGGTGACCACCAACTCTTCGATTTCATTGGTGTTCTGGGCGAATGCCGCCCCGCTGGCCGCTGTGCTCATCGCGAACACACAAGACAGCAGTATGCTCTTTCTGGATTTCATCTGGACGTTTCCCCCAAGCGTATTCTGACACGGCGCGTTTGCCGCGCTTGGTTTCGAATGTCCGGCATGGCGGACGTGAGGTCAACAGACTAAGGCGAAAATCTGTTACAGGTTGTCCCGGGCTGTCCAATTGCGGACGCGATTTCGCCACGTTCGCGCCGTCACCGCCATTCGGGCGCCTACTCCGAGATTTCCACCGCCTCGGTCTTGCGGCCTTCCTTTTCCGCCAGGCGCGCGCCGCCGAGGATGCCGGGCAGGGCATAGTTGCCCTCGTGGCAGGCGTATTCGTACATCGGGCCCTGGGTGGCGTTCAGCGCCATCTGGGCGCGCCAGACCTGGGTGTAGACCTTGGGGTCCTGTACGCTGAATTCATAGAGGATCTGACTGGCCGACGTGCGGGTGAAGCGCTCGGTGACCCTGGCGTCGGGCGAGAGGAACAGGCTGGCGCCGAAGTAGGGACGAAGGCTTTCCTGCGGGTTGAAGTTCGTGGTCTCGACCACGAGCGTGTCGCCCTCCCACCAGCCGATCGAGTCGCCCATCCACTGTTGCAGGCTGACGCGGGGTTTGGTCCGGTCGACGATGGGGATCAGGCGGGCGTCGTGGTTCATCTCCACCACGATCACGACATGGTCGCGCGACTGCTGGATCTGGTAGTTGTTGTTGTAGAGCACGTTCATCATCGGCGGCCCTGCCGTGGAGCCGAAGCCAAGGACGCAGCGTTCGCCCAGGGGCCGACCCTCGGGGCCGTCGAAATTGGTGCGGGCGCTGGCCAGGGTGTCGGCGAACAGTTTCCGGCCCGCGGGGCTGTAGGGCAGTTTGCCGTCGGCCGGGTCGATCAGCCAGGACGTGCGCACTTCGCCATTGATGCGCCCGTAGCTGACGCCGGGGTCGATCCAGACGGTGTTGTAGCCGCCGGGATCGTCGGCCTTTGGCGGGGCGGGGGCGTTGGGGTCGGTGGGTCGATTGGAGGCCGCCATGCCTCTCGCGCGGGCCGCCTCGGCCGCCCTGGCCTGGTCCTCGGTGATGGTGAGCGTCTTGAAACTGGCCGGGCGCTCCAGGCTGGTGAGGGAGGCGTTGGTCCAGGTCCCTTCAAGATCCGGCTGGCCGAAGCCATTGCGCGGGGTCTTCCAGGTCTGGGCGTGGGCGGTTGTCGCCAGGGCGGCGATCAGAAGGGGCAGGATGAGGCGGCGCATGGGGGTCTCAGGCCTTCTTGTCGGTCAGGGCGGCGTAGACGGCCCTGGGGCTGATGTCGCGGACAGCGGGCGTACCGGCGCCGGGGATCGAGCCATTGAGGTTCTGGATCATGCCGACGAAGACAATGTCGTGGGTGGGGTCGATCCAGAACCACGTGCCGAAGGCTCCGCCCCACCAGTAGCTGTCGACGCCCTGGGGAATGCCGCTGATCGCCGGGTTCTCGTGCACCGCGAAGTCCATCCCGAAGCCTATGCCTTTTTGCACGGGCCCATAGAGATCAACCCCGACGCCGGGGCGCAGGACCGACTTGCGCATCAGCTTGACGGTCTCGGGCTTCAGTATTCGCGCGCCTTCAAGTTCACCGCCATTCAGCAGCGCCTGGCAGAACCGGAAATAGTCGGCGGCGGTGGACGAGAGGCCGCCTGAGCCGGAGAGAAAGCGCGGCCTGGTGGTCTGGACCCGCGGCTCACCGGCCGGGACCAGCTTTCCAGCGGCATAGGTGTGTATCCGCACGACGCGCGAGGCCTTGGCCGGATCGACCCAGAAGCCGGTATCCGGCATCTTCAACGGCGTGAAGATGTGATCCTGGAAATAACGATCCAGCGGCTTTCCGGACAGTTTTTCAACAACATAGCCCTGGATGTTCACGCAGGGACCATAGGCCCAGTCCGTGCCCGGCTGGCTGAACAGCGCCAGCTTCGCCAACTTGTCGATCATGCCCTGCAGGTCTGTGGCGGAAAGCGCGTCGGCCTCATAGCGGGCGCTGGTTCCGAAGCCCGCGGTGTGGCTCATCAGCTGAGCCATGGTCATCGGACTGGTCTGATCGACAAGCGCGCCATCGGCGGTTCTGACCTTCAGGCCTGCGAACTCGGGGATGTGTTTTGCGACAGGATCGTCCAGCTTCCACTTGCCCTGTTCCCACAGCTGCATCATCGCCACGCCGCAGATCGGCTTGGTCATCGAGGCGATGCGGAAGATGCTGTCGATCGCCATGGGGGCCGGCGCGGAGATGTCCTGGCGACCGTAGGCGTCGAGGTTCACGACCTTGCCCTTGCGCGCCAGCAGCGTCACCACCCCGGCCAGTTTCTGCTGGTCGACGAGGGCGTGCATGTCGGCGTTGAGCGCGGCCACGCCGGCGACGCTGAACCCGGCCGAGGCGGGCGGCTGAACCGAAATCCTGGCCCAGGCGGGGAGGGCGGCCAACGCCGCAGCCCCGGCGCCGGCGAACATCAGATTGCGGCGGTCCAGCATGGTCATGAGCGTTTCTCCCGGTATCCGGTCCGTAGGCGGACTCTGTTCAGGGAAAACTTCCCCCGAGCATCAAGTCTGGACCCTGCGTTTTGCGGATATGTTTCTGGCGCGTGCAGCCGGTATTTCAGGCTAGGCTTTCACGGCAAACCAAGGGGAATCACGTGGCAGCAACAGTGGCGGGGACCAACCCGGCGCCGGCGGGAAAACAGCCGCTCTGGACGCAGCTCTACGTTCAGGTGCTGGTGGCGATCACGGCGGGCGCCCTGATCGGCTACTTCTGGCCGCAGACCGGCGAGGCGCTGAAGCCGCTGGGCGACGCGTTCATCAAGCTGGTGAAGATGATCATCGCCCCGGTGATCTTCCTGACCGTGGTCACCGGCATCGCGGGCATGCGCGACCTGGGCAAGGTGGGCGGGGTGGCGCTGAAGGCCTTCGCCTACTTCTTCGTGGTCTCCAGTTTCGCCCTCGTCGTGGGCCTGACGGTGGCCAATGTGATCCAGCCCGGCGCCGGCATGAACATCGACCCGGCCACGCTCGATGCGGAGGCGGTCAAGGGATATGCCGCCAAATCCCACGACATGACGGTGGTGGGATTCCTGATGGACGTGATCCCGACCTCGGTGGTGGGGGCGTTTGTCGACGGCAACATCCTGCAGGTGCTGTTCTTTGCAATCCCCTTCGGCATCGCCATGACCATGATGGGCGACAGGGCGGCGCCTGTTCTGAACGTGCTGAACGCCACGGCCGAGGCCTTCTTCAAGCTGGTGGCGATCTTCATGCGCGCCGCGCCCATCGGGGCGTTCGGGGCGTTCGCGTTCACGGTGGGCAAGTACGGGATCGCCTCGATCGTGAGCCTGGCCGCGCTGGTGGGGACCTTCTACGCCACCTCGATCCTATTCGTGCTGGTGGTGCTGGGCGCCATTGCGGCCCTGAACGGCTTTTCGATCCTGAAGCTGCTGCGGTATCTCAAGGAAGAGCTGTTGCTGGTGCTGGGCACCAGTTCGTCGGAGTCAGCGCTTCCGTCGTTGCTGGAAAAGCTGGAGCGGGCCGGGGCGGAGAAGTCGGTGGTCGGGCTGGTGGTGCCCACCGGCTACAGTTTCAATCTCGACGGCACTAACATCTACATGACGCTGGCGGCGATGTTCATCGCCCAGGCGCTGGGCATTGATCTTTCGCTGGAACAGCAACTGCTGCTGCTGGCCGTGGCCATGCTGAGCTCCAAGGGCGCGGCGGGCGTCACGGGCGCCGGGTTCATCACCCTGGCGGCGACCCTGCAGGTGGTGCCCACTGTGCCGTTGGCCGGCATGGCGCTGATCCTGGGGGTCGACCGGTTCATGAGCGAGTGCCGGGCGGTCACCAACTTCATCGGCAACGCCGTGGCGACACTGGTGGTGGCCCGCTGGGAGGGGCAGCTGGATCGCGAGAAACTGGCGGCGGCGCTTGACGGCCATTCCGGGCCGCTGGCGGCGCAGCCTGTGGAGACGGATTCCGACTGAGGCCTTCAGCCCGCCCGGCGCAACGTCTGCGGCTGGGCCATGATGCTGCGTTTGATGGCCGACATCAGATCGGCGACCAGGATCGGTTTGGAGACAAAGTCGTTGAAGCCAAGGGCCAGGTACTCGGCCGGGCGGCGCGAATAGACGTCGGCTGTGAGGGCGATGGTGGGGATGTCGCACTGGGGGCCGCCCGATGTCCGCAGGAACCGCACGACCTCGACGCCCGACATGACCGGCATGTGAATGTCGATCAGCATGATGTCGAAGGCTTCGATCGAGAGGCGTTCCAGAGCTTCCTCGCCCGAGCTCGCCATCGCACCCAGATGGCCGAAAGCGCCCAGGATCTCCTGCACCACGCGCAGGTTCATGGGGTCGTCATCGACGTACAGAACCTTGAGCGGTCTGCCGTCAGCGTCCGGACGTTCTGTCACGGTCTGGCTCCGTTGCGGTGCGCGGGGAAAGCGCCCGACTGGCCGTGCCAATGCAGGATGGCAACTTAAGGGTTGGCTGACAGGCATGCTCAATGCTGATTAACCAGGTGTCGCCCCATCGCGTCCAAAGAGCGAGGACCGTCGTCCCATGATCAAGCTGACTTTCTGTCTGGTGCGATTGCCGCACCTGAGCCGCCAGGCGTTTCAGGCCTACTGGTTCGATACGCATGGGCCGCTGGTGGCCAGCGTCGCCGATGAGCTGAAGATCCGGCGCTATGTGCAGCTTCACAGCCTGCCGGCCGAGGCCAGCGCGGGCCTGCGCGCCAGCCGCTCGGCGCCGGATGAGTATGACGGCGTCGCCGAGTTGTGGTTCGACAGCTTCGAGGTCCTGGCCGAAAACGGCCGCCGCCGGGAAGCCCGGGCGGCGGCCGCGTTGCTGCTCGAGGACGAGCGGCGGTTCATCGACCTGCCGAAGTCGCCGTTGTGGTGGGGGCAGGAGCGCGTGGTGGTCGGGGCGGCTCAGCAGGCGTAGCGGCGTTCGATTGTAATCCGGCGACCATAGGGGTCGTAGGCGCGCTCCCGGGCGATGCAGACGGCCGGGGCGCGGCGGTAGCTGTCGTCATAGCCATAGCCGCGGCCATAGTCGTCGCCGCCATAGCTGTCGTCGCGCGGGTCGTAGTCGTAGCCGTTGCTGTAGGGGTAGCTGCGGGTGGAATAGCCGCTGCTGTAGGTGGGGCGTCCATTGCTCCTGCTGGACAGCGCGGCGCCCAACGCCAGGCCCGCAATCCCGGCGGCCACCGCGATGGCGGCCTTGTCGGAGTCCTTGCGGTGATGACGATAGCCGTAGTCGCGATAACGGTCGGCCGACGCCGGGGTCGCTGCGGCGAGCATTGGTCCGGCCAGCATTGCGGCGGCGAGGGCAGTGGTCAGTGTCTTGCGCATGGGGCCTCCTGGGTCCGAGGCTCCAGTTAACGATTGCCTGCGTGAACCCTGGCTGAACGGGTGTGTCAGGGAAACCCGGGCGGGATTTTTGCGTCTAGGGTCCGTCCTCAATGCCGCTCATCCCGGCGAATGCCGGGAGGTGGATTCTCGTTTGAAGTGCAACAGGTGCTTGGAGAAGACCTCAACCGGGGTGCGGAAGTCCAGGCATTGTCGCGGGGTGTTGTTGAAGGCGACGACGGCGGCGGCGATCTGGT
>CAIVVM010000055.1 GCA_903909375.1 uncultured Alphaproteobacteria bacterium | reverse complement strand
CACCGCCGCCACCACACGCTCACGAAGATCCATCGAGGAAGGCTTCACCAAGCGCGCTGGCCTCCTCCCAGCACGCAGCTTGAATCACGATCCGCTCCCCAACGGAATCTTCGATTCAATCAAAGCCCAACGCGCTCTAGGCAAACTCTGCCGTCGTCAAGGAACAGGGTGAAGGCGGGCCAGTGCCTCGGCCTGTATCTGATGGCCTTGTAGAGGTCGTGGGTGCGGGAGAAGTCGAACTGCTTTTCCTCGAGATAGCTATCCGTGTGGCCCGTCGCGATCCAGACCCGGACGCCGACTGGAACCGGGATCATCGAATTACCCAAAGTGCAGCGGTAACCAGGACAGCGGGCGCGTCCGCGCTAATCGTCACCCGGGCGCCGCGGAGCTCGGCGCACTGGCAAGACGTGCTCTGAGATGTCGGCAATGCCGTCTTTCAGTCTCAATACATCCTTCGGGCCGTCCATTCGCGAGTTGTGCTCAATCAGCAGATCAGGAGAAAGGTGAAAAAGCTCGGATTCTACATCTCGTCGGAACAGCGCCTGGTTTCCGATAGCCGCGTGACCCTGAGCCAGCACCTAGACCGCCACGGTTTGCCGATCGCCAAGACCTACTGCCCTGGTCATGACCATCCTTCTACGGCGGCGTATCGGAGTTGAAAGAGGACTTCCGCGGCGTGCCCACGATCGCCTCCAACTCCGCGAACCGCGCCGCCAGACGCTCGCCCATCGCTGCCTACTCCATCAGCAGGGCACCCTGCTCGGCCTCACGCGGACTGAATCGGGGCGGGAGCGTCATCAATACCTTGACTTACATCTCGACCCCGCGCGCAACCCGCCTCGGCCAACCCGGTGAGTAACTGCGGATGAGAAATGGGGGTCAGTTCACAGGTCAGCATGTCACATCCTCGACGCCGCCTGGAACTACCTCATCTGCGAGCCAGACCGCATCTGATCCCCCGGATTACGCTCATTGGCTACCTGCGGTAGGACTGAAGGGCGGTTGTTGTCACTTGCTTCGGATTGCGATTAGAGACTTTGTAAGTCCCAGCACTCTCTCGCGAAAAATTTCAGCATCTGGAAATAGGATTTCGAATTGTTGCCGGTCTACGAGGGCCGTGCCGTCGAGAGCGTTGAATGCGTCGTCGAGGTTCGCCATTTTTCCAGCGTTACAGATACTAAATGATGTAATCAGTCTGGCTTGAATTGGTCTCGGCATCCAATGAATTAGCGGTGCTCTATAATAATGGGGGTCTATTGGGAACCAGTAGTATGGCGTCTGTATGTAGTAATTTAATCCGACTCTACCAGCTTCAGATGCAAAAGATTTCATCCGCGACCAATTTCCTACGTGTTCCACGACGGAATTGGAATGGACAAGATCAAATTCATTGGAAGAAAATTGTTTAAGATCGCATGCATCGCCGATTATTGTCGAGAAAATTTCACTATCATTATTTATCAATCTAAATTCAGAATCAAGATGATTTAAAACAACGATATGTGCATTCATTTCCCGCAAGAATTCCAACCCGACGCGATGCCAATATTCTACGGATCCGCCCAGGTCCAGTATCCGGATCGATCCAGTCCGGTTGGCGATGTTTTCAATCAGTTTGCGAAGTCTGATATCTCTCCTGCGCCTAAAGCGTGTGGACAACGAGTTTGGGTCGCTCGTGTCCGCAAGGCGCGGTGCAGTGTTTTTGGATCCACGCGAGATGGGTTCGTTCATCGAGTTCGGCGATCCATGTTGGCTGAGTTGATATTCGCACGAAATCCAATAGCCAGTTTTATTCACGCTCGGAGTGAATAGAACTGGCTAGAAAGCATAGATGGGCAAAGTTGAATTCAGCGCCCACGCGCCGATAGCGTCTGTAGGCCCACGGCGATTTCCCTGTGCGTCGTAGGTGCTGATTTTGGCCTTGGTCGGCATGGCGCCCCGTGGCCGGAAGTCGCCCGCCGCAGGGTTGTTTGTGTACGTCGCAAGCAGTACCGCGGGGCGATGGAGGCTATTGCCGGTGTTGGTCGCTGTGTTGAACGCCGTCCCTTTGCCGCTGTCCTGAAATCCGACGTTGATCAGGCTGTCCTTGAACTTGAAGGGCGTAGGCGTGGCCCCTGCGTTGTAGCTCCAGCCGATTTCGCCAAGCCAGCATTGGTCGAAGACGCAATAGGCATCGCCCGTCACCGTCTGGAACGAGGTCGACGGTTCGTGGATTGTGTTGCGGAAATAAAGGTGGCTGTGAGCCCGGCCCGGCGGAATATCAGAGGAGGCTGTAGAACCGTTGAAAATGGAGTCGAGGACGAGAAAGTCATTTACTGGCGCGTCAAAGCGGAAGGTGTTGGTTCCGGAGTTGGAGGGGTAGTCAGCCGCCAAGTTGCGCAAGGTGTTGCCGCGAATAATGGTGTTCTCGCGGGTTCCGGTCCCCGTGTAGGCTTGATAAAGGTCACTGTGCTGATCAAACCACGTTACCAGCGACGTAGGCGTGCCGGTGATGACCCTGCCAGTAAAGCCGTTCGTGTCGCCAAAACCATCCCCAAGCAGGGCTGAAGCCCTGCGGCTGTTGTCCACGAATGTCGCGGAAAAGCCGGTCGTCCCGGTGTTTGCATTGATGTTAGTGACGATGGCCTGGATGTCGTACCAAGTGTCTGTCGGGTACTGGCCGAGTACGTAGGTCGCGACCGGCGAGCCGTTCACTTTCAAGATCAGGGAACCGCCGTCACTGGCGCCCGTCTTGTCCGCCGTTGCCGCACCGCCGCCTGAGTAGGAAAGGGTCATGGCCGCGACCGCAATCCTGAAATATCCGCTGTCGAATCCGTTAACGTAGTTGTTCGCCGCGAAGGGAATGGCGCTCCAAAGATGCCCACCCATGTTCAGGCATTTGTTGCCAGTGGACATGAAGGCTCCCGTTCCCATCGTCCAGGTTATCTCGCTGAGCGTGCAGTCTTCGAAATAGCTGGCGACGGCGGGCGCTTGCCGACCTTGCACCTGGCCCTTGTTCCAATACATGTTGTCACGGCCAGCGGAATTGGTGATGTTGCAGCCGTTGAAGCGAACGCCCCGCGCCCAAGAGGCAGTCCCCAAGGCCATGAAGTTCCGCCAGTCCACAGTCAGGCCAGAACCCCGGAACTCCAGATGCTCCATGCGAGGGTCCAGGGGGAAGTTAGCGTAGTCTGAGGCCGGGAACGTGGACCGCTGCACTGTCGCTCTGACTCCGTTGGCGGCACGGATGACGTGGAACCCTTTAGCACCCGTGTAAATTGCGCCGCTCGTCAGGTGGGGTAGTTCGTAGGTCGTGCTGTCGGTCAGTTCGAATAGCGCCGCTTCGGCCCCTGCTGCGACGGCAGCGGCTCGGGCGGCTGTCAGCGTTGCATAAGGCTGCGCCGTGCCAATTCGGGCGAAGAAGTCCGCCCCGAAGTCGTTGGCAAGCGTTTGAGCCCCAACAGGGCGGGGGAAGATGGTTAGGGTCCGGTCGTTGTTGGTCCCACTCCCGCCGCCCACGACGACCTTGGTGTAACCGATGGTCCGGGCCTGCATTGCGCTGTCGGCCGGTTGGGCGGTGGCGAAGATGCGGGCCGCTCCGGTCGTACTCACGGCGGTAAACGCCGCGATGTTCAGCGTGATCCAGTAGCCCAGCCGCCTGCGGGGAGCGCCGTTGACATCGGTGTCAATGTAGAGGCTCGGATCCCAGATGCGTTGCGTGGTCCCCTCCACCCAAAAATCCACAAAAGCGATCCCGCCGACAGCATCGGCATCTACACCGATTACCACGTTTGCGCTTGTGCGGACTTCGGAAGGCTGCCACCACTGGACCGCAGGCTTGCCCGTGGTGCGCGTAGGGTCGGTTGGGGGTGTTCCACCCGACAGCGGGGTACCATTCCAGGCCGGCCCGGGCCCTACCGGTCCGGTTTGGGCCGCGCTGCGGGCCGCGCAACCAGTCAGACTTGTGGTGAGCGGCATCGCGGAGAGGCCGCCCAGCAGAGCGCGTCGGGAGATTGCCATTGATTGATTGTTTCGGGTCGTGCCGCTCAGACCCTGAGCTTCAGAGATGCCCGGAAAGCCGACGAATTTGAAAGCGCTCATTTATCCAGCCCGTTCTGCTGATACTGTCGCGGCTCCCGCCTATATTCCAGGCTGAGAGAAGTCATTGCCCGCTGGCCGAATCCAGCTGCCTCGGAAGAGCTCACTCCTCGACCCAGACCTGACTACGGATGCAGGAATAACCTGAACAAGTCATACGCTTGAACGGTTAATGTATCGTTTTTCGCCGACTTTGCGGCAGCTGGAGGGGTTGAGATCGCTGAGGCTCAACGTTGGCGATGAAATTCAGTCGCTCCCGACTACGGTAAGCCTTTTCTTTATCCAAAGATGATCGTCTGACGCTGAAAAACCGCAGGGGCGAGGGCAGATGGCGATTTCCGCAGGGTCGCGCGTGATGATCACCGGTGGCGCAGGCTACATCGGCGCACACACTGCCAAGGCAGTTGCTGAAATGGGACTGGTCCCTGTGGTCTACGATAGCCTGAGCTCGGGCTACCGCGAGGCGGTTCATTGGGGGCCATTCTTTCATGGCGATATCCGTGACCCTCTTGCCCTCCGCGAGGCGCTGACGCTCCACGACGTTAAGGCGGTGATCCACTTCGCCGGTTTGATTGAGGTGGGACGTTCCGTAGCGCGTCCGGACCTGTTCTGGGATCACAACGTCAGCGGCACGACGGTACTGCTGACGGCGATGCGCGAGCGCAGTGTCGAGCGCCTGGTCTTCTCTTCCAGTGCCGCCGTCTACGGCCAGGATGACGTCGGATCTCTCGCCCCGATTCCGGAGGCCGCGTTCAAAGCGCCGGCTAGCCCCTATGGCGCGACCAAGCTCGCCGCAGAATGGCTGATCGAGGCGCAATGTCGTGCCTATGGGCTCAGCGCGGTAGCCCTCCGGTACTTCAATGCCGCCGGGGCTGACCCGTCCGGATTAATCGGCGAGGCCCATGATCCCGAGACGCATCTCATCCCGCTCGCGTTCAACGCGGCGCTGGGTGGTGGCCGTCCACTCACGGTCTTCGGTCAGGACTTTGGCACTCCCGACGGCACCTGCCTGCGTGACTACGTTCACGTCCAGGACCTGGCGTCAGCCCACCTGGCGGCGCTGAGTGTCGAATTACCTCGCGGTGGATTTGAAGCGGTGAACATCGGCACCGGGGTTGGGCGTTCGGTCCTGGAGGTCATCGAGGCTGTTTCCCGTGCCGTCGGTCGCCCCGTGCCCTACAGCATTGGCGACCGACGGGCGGGTGACCCCACCAGCTTGGTCGCAGATCCATCACGCGCACTCGCCTTGCTGGGCTGGTCGCCCAAACGTTCGACGCTGGACCTCATCGTCGGCGACGCCTTCCAGTGGGAGCGCAGCCCTCGTTACGGCTCAGGTCAAAGGGCTTCACGGATCAAGACGTCTGTTTGAAATCCGGGACATATGCCGGCTGGCGCGACCCTGTTCCAGGATGGTCTGCTCGGACGTGCAGCCTGCTCGATGACCTGAACAGGGCGCGGTTTATGTGCGCGCTGAACGCAGGGATCGATCTCTCTTTGACCGGCCCCGAGGCGCCCGGCCGCTGAGCAGCGACACTCCGCCGTCCGCGGCCGTATTTCCATGATTAAGGGTCCGGCCCACGTATTTTTTCTCGAACCGTTTCTCGAAGCAGCGTGAAGTCCGGTATCGCTGTCGACAGGAAGAATGGCGTCCAGACTTTAGCGATGGCAGAGGCGCCGGAAACCTACTCCAGAACAACCGGCTGGCCCGCCACCCTTGAACACGGCGGGTCAGGCGCCGGGTAGGCGCCAATCTGCAAGGCGCAATGCAATCAGCCGTTCAATAAAATAGTACATAAGCTGAACGCACCATAAACAAAAAGGGTCCATAGACCTTCGAATTCAATCGTCCGGCCACGCATCGGCATTGCTGCCAATGCCTGGCAGTTCCAACTCAAGGAGAAAATAAGTGGTCAAATCGAAATCAGACCCGGGCATTCCTGCAGACGTGATCGAGATCTTTGGCCCGCCTGCGGTTTTGCCGCATCGGGTCGAGGACTTCTATCGACTGCTGAAAGCCCTGGCGCAGGCCTACCTGCCACGCGAAATGGCGGACTGGTGCTATCTCTGGGACATCGCCATGGCGCGGACCGAGGTCCGGCAAATCGCGAGCGCAAAGCTTGCAACCATCATGCTGCACCGCGAGCGGGCTGCGATCGAGATCGTCCGAACCGACAGCCTCCGTTTCGTCGGCGCTGACCCGCACGCGCTCACCGGACGTGACATCGGTCTTGACACTTATGACTTGTCTGGGGAGGCGAAACTGGATCTTCCGAAGACCTACGCGATCCTCGACAGCTTCGACTTGTCACACGATGCGGTGCTCGACGTGGCCTACATCCTGGCCTCGCCGATTCTGGCGCCCCTCGAAGCCCTCAGCTTCACAAACCTTGGCATCGCCCGCGCCGCTGCTCAGGATCTCGAACGCCGTCACGAACGCCTTGACCGCCGCAACTTCCACGGTGGCGCCCCAGCGATCGTCGGCCCGGAAAACTATGTGACGCAACCCCGGATTGCTCGGCGGGCTCGCAGCGATGCCGGCGCTGTGAAGACTGACGACGCGTCCGATACCGCATCCGCATCCGACGGCCGCAATACCGAAGGACACATCACCGCCGCTCGCCAGATATCGGGGGCGGAATAAAATGGTGTCGGATAAGCAACTCGCTGCGAACCGCCGCAACGCAAAGCGTAGCACGGGACCGAAAACCCTGGCCGGAAAGTCGACGGCAAGCCGCAACGCCCTGCGCCACGGCCTCAGCACGCCCTCAAAATTGAATGGGCCACTGCCTTTACGATACGAGAAGCTGGCAACCGCATTGGCCGCAGGTCGCGCGCCGAAGGCTGACATGGCGCGGCTCGCAGCGGAGCTGAGGTTCCACCTCAATCAAATCGAGAATTCCAGATTGTTTCAACTGAGGATGGCAATGGCCGCAATGGACACCTCTTTTCCCTGTCCCGGAATAGAAGAGCTGGAAGGGAGGGCTCTGTTGGCGTTGGCTAGCGAGATGGCGAAACTGGAGCGTTACGCTCGCCGCCTTCGATCTCGCCTGAGCAAGGTCATGAAAGCCCTCGACGCGAATTGAGCAGGATCAGGGCCGCGCCAGGCGCATGACCTGGCGTTTGGCGAAACGAACCCATCTGCGGCTTACGCTGCTGGCAGCGCGATGGGAGACGCAAACGGGCATTGCCTGTCGGCGATTGTTCCGCCACAGGCTCCGGGTCCCAGACCCCATATCGACTTGGCGACTGCAGCAGGAGCGTGCGACAAGGTCTGGACAGGAAACGCATACCCGCCCTTCGAGCCGGAACGCCGGCCGATGGCGGCCAGGGTTGGGGAAAGCCAAATGAGTTCGGATATGGCGGCGGCGTCGAAGGCGTCCAGTAACTACCGCTACCTCGTCGTGTTCATGCTGGCGGTGGCCTACACGCTCAACTTCCTGGATCGGCAGATCGTGTCGATCCTCGCCGAGCCAATCCGGACAGACCTGAACCTGTCGGACACACAGCTGGGCCTTCTGGGCGGGATCGCCTTCGCCCTCTTCTACACAACGTTCGGCATCCCGATCGGCTGGCTGGCGGACCGCGCGAACCGGGTCTGGATCATCTCGGGATCGGTCGCGATCTTCAGTGCGTTCACCGCGCTCTGCGGTACGGCGACCAACTTCGTGCAACTGGCGCTCTACAGGATGGGTGTGGGCATCGGTGAGGCTGGCGGCTCCCCGCCCTCCTACAGCCTGATCTCGGACTACTTCAAACCCGAGGAGCGCGGCACAGCGCTCGCGCTCTATTCGCTGGGCGTGCCGGTGGGCTCGATGTTCGGGTCGGCGCTTGGCGGCTGGATCGCCGCCGAACATGGCTGGCGGGCCGCCTTTTTCGCCATGGGTATCCCAGGCCTGATCATCGCGGTTCTGCTGCTGGTGATCATCCGGGAGCCGAAGCGCGGCGGGCTTGATGTCCTGGCGCCGGGCCAGCTCGCCCATGACAAGCCACCGCCGATCTTCACCGCCATCGCCGGGTTCTTCAGCAACCGCACCCTGGTCTGCACGGCGCTGGCGGCGGGCCTTTCGGCCTTTGTAGGCTATGCCGCGCTCACCTGGAATCCGCCGTTCCTGATGCGGGTCAAGGGTATGAGCCTGATGGAGGTGGCGCTTTACTACAGCCTGGTTCTCGGCATCACCGGCATGATCGGGACGTTTGGCGCGGGCTGGCTGGCCGACCGGCTGAGCCGTCGGGATCGGCGCTGGTTCGCCTGGCTGCCGGCGATCACCTTCACCATCACCATCCCGTTCTGGATCGCCATGCTGTACGCGCCCACCTGGCAGATTGCGCTCGCCTGCGCGGCGGTGCCGGCGCTGCTCAACAACTGCTACCTGGCCCCGGCGCTGGCGGTGGTTCAGAACTCGGTGTCGCCGAACCGCCGGGTGATTTCGGGCGCTGTGCTGCTGTTTGTGCTCAACCTTATCGGCCTGGGCATTGGTCCGGTGTACGTTGGTCGCATCTCCGACATGGCCAAGCCGGAATACGGCGACAACTCGCTCATCATCGGCTTCGCCGCCCTGATCCCGATGATCGTGGTGACCATCGTCGCGCACATGGTGTCCGCCTGGTCTATCGGCCGCGACAAGGCCATGGCCGAGGCGGCGGGTTAGCCGAAGCCCGCCTATCGCTCAGGCGGCGCCGACCATCCGTGTCCGAAAACCGCGAGACTTGAAGGGTAAGCCCGCGCATTCTGCCGCGCATGGACATGGATTTTGAAGCCTGCCGCCGCGCCTTCGTGACCCGCGACGCCCGGTTTGATGGCCGTATCTTCGGCGCCGTGAAGACCACCGGCATCTATTGTCGACCGATCTGCCCGGCCCGGACCCCCAAGCCGCAGAACATGACCTTCTATCCGCTGGCAGCCGCGGCCCAGGAGGCTGGCTATCGGCCTTGTCTTCGATGCCGCCCAGAGGCGTCGCCGGACCTCGGCGCCTGGCGCGGGACCTCCAACACGGTGACGCGCGCATTGTCGTTGATCGAGGGCGGCGCCCTGGACGGCGGTGATGTGGACGCCCTGGCTGCCCGCCTGGGTGTTGGTGAACGCCAGCTTCGGCGACTGTTCCGCCAGCATCTTGGCGCCTCGCCGATCTCGGTCGCACAGACCCGCCGGGTTCTGCTTGCCAAACAATTGATCCAGGAAACCCTGTTGCCGATGGGCGAAGTGGCGCTTGCGTCGGGCTTCGGCAGCGTGCGACGTTTCAACGAGACCTTCCAGCAACTGTTCGCCCGTCCGCCCGGCGAACTCCGGCGTTCCAGGCAGGCTGAAACAGCGGCGTCTGACGGCATAACGGTGCGGCTTCCCTTCAAGGCACCCTATGATTGGGAGGCGATCATTCGTTTCCTCGCCGACCGGGCCATCCCCGGGATCGAGCGGGTGGAGCCACGTCGCTACGCCAGGACGCTGACCATCGACGGGCAGGTTGGCCTTGTCATCGTGACGCCCCGCAAGGATGGCGCCCTGTCCGCCGAGGTCAGGTTCCCGGATCTCCGCGCGCTGCCGGCGGTGATCGCGCGCATCCGGCGTGTGTTCGACCTTTCGGCGGACCCGGTTCTGATCGGCGCGTATCTGAGCCAGGATCCCGCCTTGGCCCCGCTTGTGGCGGCCCGACCTGGCCTCAGGGCGCCGGGCGCCTGGGACGGGTTCGAACTGGCCGTCCGGGCGATCCTGGGTCAGCAGATCACGGTGACGGCGGCGCGCAACCTCGCGGCAAAGCTTGTCGAAGCTTATGGCGGGACGATCGAGGATCCGACCGCAGCGGCGCTGGGATTGACCCGGGTGTTTCCATCTCCCGAGCGGCTGATCGGCGAGGACATCGCCGCGCTTGGCATGCCGCGGGCGCGGGGCGCAGCGCTGGAGGCGCTCGCGCGCACGGTTGCCAGCGACCCGACGATCTTCACGCCGCGGGCGGATCTGGCCACCGCGATCTCGGCCCTCAAGGCCCTGCCGGGCGTCGGGGAGTGGACCGCCCAGTACATCGCATTGCGGGAACTACGCGAGCCGGACGCCTTCCCGCAAGCCGACATCGGGCTGATGCGCGCCATGGTCGATGAGGCGGGGGTGCGTCCGACTGCCGACGAATTGTTCGCCCGAAGCCAGGCCTGGCGACCCTGGCGGGCCTATGCGGCCCAGCACCTATGGGCCGCCGACCCCGCTTTCGCCCGCCCGCAAACAGCATCCCGCAAGAGACCCGAAGCCAATGACCGCCGAACCGCCTGAGACACTTACCCTGGACCGCATGGAAACGCCGATCGGCACGGCGCTGGTCGTCACCGACCAGGGCGGCGTCCTGCGGGCGTTCAACTGGTCAGACTACGAGCCTGACATGCAAGGCTGGATCGCCAGGCGCTATGTCGGGGTCGCGCTGACCGAGGGCAGGGGCCCATTGCGGCCGGCCTTTGCGGCTTACTTCGCCGGAGATCGGAACGCCCTGGCCTCCGTCGCGTGGGAGGGCGCCGGGACCGCATTCCAGCGTCAGGTGTGGGCCGCCCTTTGCCTCATTCCGGCAGGTGAGACGTGGAGCTACGCCCGACTGGCAGCCCACATCGGGCGACCCACGGCCGTGCGGGCGGTCGGATTGGCCAACGGCTCCAACCCGGTTGCGCTGGTCGTCCCCTGTCACCGTGTCATCGGGTCCAACGGCTCACTGACCGGGTATGGCGGGGGCCTGAATAGGAAGCGCTGGCTGCTGCAGCATGAGGGCGCGCCGTTCCGTGAGGTCGCCGCCTGAGTGACCCGTGATCCAGGCCTTGAGGCTTTCTAGGCCTCCGCTCGACTTGGCGTCCGGCCCGTCACCGTGTACCCAGATGAGGCGGGTTCACGCAGGTTTTCCGGGCGTTCGACTTTCACAACTCTGGGTGATTATGTGCACACGCCCGAGGTGTGACGTCGGGCCAGGCCCCTGCGCCGGGTCCTGGCCGGGCCATGGAGGAGATGACGCGACATGAAGTTCTCCCGACGCCCAATGCCTACGGATTTCGGTGCGCCGAAGGATGAGCCGGCTTCATCCTTGCCCGACACGACCGCCTCGGCCGGACCGGT
>CAIVVM010000054.1 GCA_903909375.1 uncultured Alphaproteobacteria bacterium | reverse complement strand
TGGCCGGGTCAAGCCCGGCCATGACGTTTCTTGAGGTGTTTGTTCCCTGGGGTGTTTGGGCCTTGGGGGTGTTTGGAAGGCTCCCGGGTTGCCATCCTGCCGCCGGCGCCCTCACACTGAAGAGCGAACCACCGGATACCACCGCCCGCATGCCTGTTGCCGCCGCCAGGGTCTATTCCGAGGGCCATCGTCTTCGGCACCTGCGGCTGCACGAGGTCGAGGACCGTCCCGTCCAGCCGCACCAGTTCGCCTGGATCGGCATGGTCAACGCGACGCCGGAAGAGCTCGCCGTCCTGCAGGAGCGTTTCAGCCTGCACCCCCTGGCCATCGAGGATGCGCTCTGCGACCATCCCCTGCCCAAGGTCAGCGCCTATGGCGACCAGATCTTCGTGGTCTGCCGCACCGCCCGGCTGGAGAACGAGGAGATCGTCTACGGCGAGACCTGCGCGTTCCTCTGCAAGAACCACATCATCACCCTGCGCCGGGGTTCGGACCGGTCGCACACGGAGGTTCGGCGGCACCTGGAGAGCTCGCCGGCCATGCTGGAGCATGGCATCGCCTATGTCCTCTACTCGATCCTCGACTTCATCGTGGATGGCTACCAGCCCATCGTCGACGAGATCGAGGAAGAGGTGCTGGCCATCGAGCGCCGCGCCCTCGACGCATTTCTCAGCCGCGAGGACGTGACCCACCTTTTCAACCTGCGCCAGACGCTGATGCGGTTCCGGCGCATGCTGGGCCCTATGGAAGAGGTCTGCGCCCGGCTCGAGCACATGCACCTGCCCTTCATGGATCCCGGCGTGCGGCCCTACTTCCGTGACGTAGGCGACCACCTGCGCCGGGTCTCCAGCGCCATCGAAGGCCTGCGCGATGTGCTGTCGTCGGTGTTCGAGGTGTCGAACCTGTTCGAACAGCAGCGCCAGAACGATGTCAGCCGCCGCCTGACGGCCGGCGCAGCGATCCTGGCCGTGCCCACAGCCGTGTTCGGCCTCTACGGCATGAACTTCGAAGTGATGCCGGAACTGCAATGGCGTTATGGCTATCTGGTGGTGCTGGGCGCCGTAACGGTGATTTGCACAGGGCTGTTCTTCGCCTTCCGGCGCGCCAAATGGCTATAGCCGTGGCCCGGCCCGGGTCGTTCCCCCTCGCCTTTCGTGCGTCATGCCTATAGAGCCTCCCGCCCATGAGTGATGAGGCCGTCCAGATCACCGCCCGAGGTCCGCGCGCCGACGCCGAGGCTGCTGCTGCGGCGCTCGAGGCCAATCCCGCCACCGAGGCCCTGACCTTCTCCATCCTGGAAGAAGATGAGGATCGCGACGTCTGGCGGATCGATGCGTTCCCGACCGAGAGCCATGAACAGGCCGCTATCGAGGCCTTGTTGGCCGGCTATCCGACGCTTCGCGTGGTGACCGAGGCGCTGGCCGACGCCGACTGGCTGGCCATGGCTTTGTCGGGCCTGCCCCCGGTGCGCGCCGGTCGGTTCTTCGTCTATGGCGCCCACGACGGAGGCTTGGCACCTGCCAGCACCGTGAACCTGCGGATCGAGGCCGGCGCGGCCTTTGGCACCGGCCACCACGGCACGACGGTCGGTTGCCTGCAGGCTTTCCACGACCTGCTGAAGCAGCGGCGGTTCTCGCGCGTACTGGATGTGGGCTGCGGCACCGGGGTGCTGGCCATCGCCGCAGCGCGGACCGGTTCGCCGATCGCTGTTGGCACCGACATTGACGCCCCCTCGGTGCGCATCGCCAATGAGAACGCCGATTTGAACGGCGCCCGCGCCCGGTTCGTCCACGCCTCCGGCCTGAACCATCCGGAAGTGCGTCGCGACGGCCCCTACGACCTGGCCTTCGCCAACATCCTGGCGCCGCCACTGGTGGCGCTGTCTCAGGACATCAAGCTGGCGCTGAAGCCCGGCGGCATCGCCATCCTTTCCGGCCTGCTGCGCACACAGCAGCGGCGCGTCCTGGCGGCCTATACGTCCAAGGGCTTCCGACTGGTGCGCCGCATTCACCGCGACGCCTGGGCGACGCTGGTGCTGCGCAAAGGCTAGCCGACCGCTTTCTTCGCGCCCAGGGTTTCAAGCCAGTGCCGCTGGCGATCCTTCAGGCGATCCAGAACGCCCTGCGGCGTCAGGGCCTCGTCCTCGATGCGCTCCAGCACCTCAAAGCTGAACGTCGCCTCGCCGTGGGCGGTCCAGGCGGCCTGCATGGCGCGATTGATATGGCCGCCGTTGCGCAGACCGAACCAGAGGCTGTTTTGCTGGAGGTCGACATTGCGCGAGCCGGCCGTCCAGATCTCGCCGGACGGCGCACAGCGCACCGCATAGACGCCGGCGACAGCCTTGCGCTCCTTGTAGTCTCGGACCAGATCGCGGCGAGAGGCTTTGTCCATGCCGCCTGATACGCGCGCGGTCGCTCGCTGTCAATTTTACCCGGGCAATATAATCTGCTATGTCGATGTTTGCGGCCCGGTGAGGTTCGGCCTAAATCTCCCCCATGCTCCAGACCTTCAACGAAACCACCGACCGCTCCTTCGGCCCGAAGCACGTGCCGCTGATCCGCCAGGCCATGGCCGCACAGGGCCTCGACGGCTTTCTCGTGCCGCACGAGGACGAGCATCAGAACGAGTACCTGCCCGCGGCCAATGACCGGCTGGCCTGGGCGACAGGCTTCACCGGCTCGGCGGGCGCGGCCGTGATCCTCAAGGACAAGGCCGCCGTCTTTGTCGACGGGCGCTACACGATCCAGGTCCGTGACCAGGTGGACGCGCAGGTGTTCGAGATCCGCGACCTGGTGGATGGCGGCGTGCCGGCCTACCTGGAAACCGCCACCGGGCGTGGCCAGAAGATCGGCTACGACCCGCGTCTTCACAGCCCCGATGCACTGGGCCACCTCAAGGCCGCGGCAGCCCGCGCCGGGTGCGAATTGCTGGCCGTCAATGACAATCCGCTGGATCAGGCCTGGGGTCAGGCCCGACCCGCACAGCCCCAGGCGCCCATCGTCGCCCATCCGCTGGAGGTCTCCGGCGAGGAGTCCAGCGCCAAGCGCGCGCGGGTCGGCGCCCTGGTGGCCCAACGCGGCGGCGAGGCGGCGGTACTGACCGCGCCGGCCTCGATTGCTTGGCTATTCAATGTGCGCGGCGGCGACGTGATCCGCTCACCGCTGCCGATCGGCCAGGCGATCCTGAACAAGGACGGCACCGCGCGCCTGTTCCTGGACCCGGCCAAGGTCACCCCGGACCTGCCGGCCTGGCTCGGCAATCAGGTGACGCTGGAAACCCCCGCTGACCTGCCCGGCGCCCTGGCCGACCTGAAGGGCAAACGCGTGGTCATCGACCCCGCCCAGTCCTCGGCCTGGTATTTCGAGACCCTGACCGCCGCCGGCGCCGATGTGATCCGCGGCGAGGATCCCTGCGCCCTGCCCCGCGCCTGCAAGAACGACGTCGAGATCGCCGGGACCCGCAACGCCCACATTCGCGACGGCGCAGCCCTGACCCGCTTCCTGCACTGGCTGGCCACCGAAGGGCAGATCAATCCGCCCGATGAGATCACGGCCGTGCGCAAGCTGGAGGCGTTCCGTCAGGCGACCGGCGTCATGAAGGACCTGTCGTTCGACACGATTGCCGGCGCAGCCTCGAATGGCGCCCTGCCCCACTACCGCCCGACCGAACGCCTGAACACGAAGACGTTCGACGGAACCCTTTTGCTGGTCGACTCCGGCGGCCAGTACCTCGACGGCACGACAGACGTGACCCGCACGGTCGCCATCGGCGAGCCCAGTGCGGAGATGTGCGAACGCTTCACCCTGGTGCTGAAAGGCTACCTGGCGCTGGCGCGGATCCGTTTCCCGGTGGGAACCACCGGCTCGCAGCTCGACGCGCTCGCGCGGATGGCGCTGTGGCAGCATGGCCTGGACTACGACCACGGCACCGGCCACGGCGTGGGGTCCTATCTCGGCGTCCACGAGGGTCCGCAGCGGATCGCCAAGGCGCCAAACACCGTGGCGCTGCGGCCCGGCATGATCCTGTCGAACGAGCCTGGCTACTACAAGGAAGGCGCCTATGGTATCCGGATCGAGAACCTGCAGGTGGTGACCCCGCCCGCACCGATCCCCGGCGGTGAGCGGCCGATGCTGGGCTGGGAAACGCTGACCCTGGCGCCTATCGACCGGCGCCTGATCGTGGCGGCTATGCTGTCGCCCGAAGAGCGCGCCCAGCTCGACGCCTATCACGCCCGGGTCCGCGATGTGATCGGCCCCCTGGTCGAGGCCGATGTCCGGACCTGGCTCACCGAGGTTACGAGGCCGATCTGATGACCGACACCCCCAACGCCCAGCAGGCCGTCTACTGGAACGAAGCCGCGGGTCCGACCTGGGCCGAGCTTCAGGGGCCGCTGGACCGCCAGCTTGCGCCTCTGGGCCGCGCCGGCATGGCGGTGTTGAAGCCGAAAACCGGCGAGAAAATCCTCGATATTGGCTGCGGCGCCGGCGAGACCAGCCTGGAGCTCGCACGCGCTGTGGCGCCGGGTGGCCAGGTGACCGGCGCGGACATTTCACGCACCCTTCTGGAGGTGGCCCGCCGGCGCGCCGAGGGCCTTGCCGGTGTCGAGTTCCTGGAGGCGGATGCCCAGACGGCGGCCTTTGCGCCAGGCGGTTACGACGCTGTGTTTTCCCGCTTCGGCGTGATGTTCTTCAGCGATCCCGTGGCGGCGTTCGTGAACCTCCGGCGCGCCCTGGCCCCCGGCGGGCGGTTGGTCTTCGTCTGCTGGCGCCCGCCCGCTGAAAACCCGATCATGACCCTGCCCATGTCGGCGGCCCTGGCGCACGTGCCGGCCCCTGCGCCCCCGGAGCCCGGCGCACCCGGGCCCTTCGCCTTTGCGGATGCCGAACGGGTGCAGGGCATATTGACCGCCGCCGGCTTCAAGGACGTCACCATCACCCCGCACAACGAAAAGGTCGGCGGCGGGGATCTGGACACCGTGGTCGGGCTTTCCATGCGGGTGGGGCCACTGGGCGGGCTCCTGCGGGAGAACCCGGACAAGCGCGACGTTGTCATCGCCTCGGTGCGAGAGGCTTTGAAGGCGCACGATGGCCCAGACGGCGTTCGGCTGGACTCGGCCACCTGGATTGTCGCGGCGAAGGCCTGATCCCTACCCCGCCACGAGCGCCAGCCAAGCGTCCTCGGTAATCACCTCGATCCCCAGATCGGTGGCCGTTTTCAGCTTCGACCCCGCCCCCGGCCCGGCAACCACCAGATCGGTCTTCTTCGAGACGGAACCCGACACCTTGGCGCCCAGCGCCTCGGCCTGGGCCTTGGCCTCGTCGCGGGTCATCTTCTCCAGGGCGCCAGTGAAGACGATCGTCTTGCCGGCCACGGCGGTGTCGGTGTTGGGGCGCTCGGCCGGGATAACCCTCAGTTCGGCCATCAGGGTTTCGACCAGCCGCTCGTTGTGATCCTCGCCGAAGAATTCCGCGATCATCCGCGCCGCGACGACGCCCACGGCATCCAACGAGGCGACTTCCCGGAAGGCTTCGCCCGGCGTCTCACGAGCCGCTCGGCTAGCGGCGTCGGCGAATGCGTTCCAATTTGCAAACACGCTACCCAGAGCGGCACGGACTCGGACAGTCAGTTCCGGCATCGTCAAACGCAGAAAGATATCCAGGCTGGGTTCGTCCTCTGGGACTACTGAGAGCCCACTATCTCGGGCGAATGCCAGGATTGACTGGACTGCCACAGGTCCCAGGCCTTCGATGTCGGAAAAGCTGATAAAATGAAGACCCGGCTTTTGTGCGGCGGCGGCCTTGGACGTCGCCACAAAGGCTTCGACCGTCTCGAAATGTCGCGCCAACGCCAGGGACGTGGTCTCACCCACATGCCGGATGCCCAGACCATAGATAAACCGGTCCAGCGGGATCTTGCGCCGCGCGTCAATGCTCTCGATCAGGTTCGCCACACTGGTCTCGCCAAAGCGATCCATCGCCAGCATCTCGTCGCGGTGGGTGTGCAGACGAAAGATGTCGGCGGGCGTTTCCAGCCAGCCACGCTCGTTGAAGACGGCGATCTGCTTCTCGCCCAGGCCCTCGATGTCGAAGGCCCTGCGCGAAACGAAGTGGCGCAGGTGCGCCAGCCTCTGGAAGGGGCAGGCAAACTCGCCGGTGCAACGTCGCACCACCGTTTCGGCGCCCGCCGCCGTGGTCTCCCGCGCCAGGGGGGTTTGCAGGGGGCACGGGCAGTGCGTGGGGAACTGGAACGGCTCTGCGCCGCGCGCCTCATCCTCCACCACGCTGACGATCTGCGGGATCACATCGCCCGCCCGTTGCAGGATCACGGTGTCGCCCACGCGAAGACCCTTGCGCGCGATCTCGTCGGCATTGTGCAGAGTGGCGTTCTCCACCACTACGCCGCTCACCGTCACCGGCCTCAGCCGCGCCACCGGGGTGATGGCGCCCGTTCGGCCAACCTGGATATCGATGGCCTCCAGCACCGTGCGGGCCTGCTCGGCGGGGAACTTGCGCGCGATCGCCCAACGCGGCGTGCGGGTCACAAACCCCAGCCGCTGCTGCCAGTCCAGCCGATCCACCTTGTAGACGACGCCGTCGATATCGTAGGCGAGCTTCGGACGGGTCACCTCCATGCGGGCGTAGGCGTCCAGCAGGCCGGCCGCGTCCTCGACCCGCGCACTTTCCGGCGTGGTCTGGAACCCCCAGGCTTTCAACAGTTGCAGCGCCGCCCATTGGGTCTCGGCGAAACCTGTGCTGTGCAGCCCCCAGGCATAGGCGAAGAACCGCAACGGCCGGGCCGCCGTGATCGTGGGGTCGATCTGGCGCAAGGAGCCGGCTGCGGCATTCCGGGGATTGGCATAGACCTTCTGGCCTGCCGCAACGGCTGCGGCGTTGAGCGAGGCGAACCCGTCGTGGCCCAGATAAACCTCGCCGCGGACTTCGATCACCTCTGGCCAGCCCGCGCCCGACAGGCGCTTGGGGATATCGGCGATGGTCCGGACATTCTGCGTCACGTCCTCGCCCACCCGGCCGTCGCCCCGGGTGGCCGCCTGGACCAGCAGGCCGTTCACGTAGCGAATGGAGCACGACAGCCCGTCGATCTTGGGTTCCGCCGTGTAGCCCACGGTCTCGTCGGCGGGCAATCTCAGGAACCTGCGGATACGGGCGTCGAACTCGGCCGCCTCGCCATCGGCAAAGGCGTTGTCCAGGCTCAACATCGGCACGCCGTGCTCGACCGGTGAGAACTGCTCCGCTCGCGCAGCGCCGACATTGAGCGACGGCGAGTTCTCACGGACCAGATGCGGAAACCGCGCTTCAATGGCCTCGTTCCGCCGCTTCAACGCGTCGTAGTCGGCGTCCGAAATCGTCGGATCATCCTGCTGATGATACCGGATGTCGTGCGCCGCAATCTCGTCGGCGAGCGCCGTCAGTTCCTCAAGCGCTTCAGCTTCGGTGAGGGTCTCGATCGCCTTCACTTATCGCCGCCCTTCATCGGTAGGGAACAACGCTGCTCACGCCTGATCTGCATCCCCTCACGCCTCCATCAGCGCCCGGGCCGCCGCCCGGGCGGCGTCGGTGATCTGGGCGCCGGCCAGCATGCGGGCGATCTCTTCCTCGCGGTCCGCCGGGGTCAGCACCTCGACGGCTGTGCGTAGACGTTCGCCCTCACCGGCCTTGGCTATGCGCCAGTGGGCCTCGGCGCGGGCAGCCACCTGGGGACTGTGTGTGACCACCAGCACCTGGGCATTCTCGGCCAGACGTTTCAGGCGCAGTCCCACGGCGTCGGCCACCGCGCCGCCAACCCCCTGGTCCACCTCGTCGAAAATCATCAGGGGCTGGGGGCCGGATGCACGCCCCGCCAGTGAGGCTTTCAGCGCCAACGCAAATCGCGCCAGCTCGCCGCCCGAAGCGATGGCGCCCAGGTCCCCGAACGGCGCCCCGGGATTGGTGGCAATCTCAAAAGCGGTGCGATCCATGCCGAGGGGGCCAGCCCGGTCCTCCGTCAGAACCTCGACCGCCACCCGAAAACGGGCCTTGTCCAGCTTGAGCGGCGCCAGTTCCGCCATCACCGCCCCGGCAAGGCGCGTTCCGGCGGCTTGACGCGCAACGGCCAGGGCCTCGGCGGCCGTAAGGTAGGCGGCGCGCGCGGAGGCGAGTTCCGCCTGAGCGGCCTTCAGCGCGACCTCCGAGGTTTCCACCGCGCGCAGCCGGGCGGCGAATTGCACGCGCAATTGCGGCAGGGACTCGACAGTGGCGCCCAGCTTTCTGGCCAGGCCCCTGAGGTCGAACAGCCGCTCCTCGGTCTTCTCCAGGCGGTTGGGCTCGAAATCAAAGGCCAGGGCCGCGCCCTCGACGGCGGACTGGGCCTCGTCCGCCTCGATGAGCACGCGGTTCAGGGCTTCGGAGGCGGCGATCAACCTGGTGGCTGCCGACCCGTCCGACGCTGCGCCGGCGGAAACGGCCCGCTCGCGAGCGCGCTCCAGCGCCCGGATGGCGCCGATGACCTTGCTCCCCAGACCGTCGAGGGCGGCGCGGGCGGCGGCAATATCACTCAGCGCCTTCTCCGAGGCGCCCAGCACGGCGCGCTCCTCCGCCAGGGCCGTCTCCTCGCCTGAGCGCGGGTCCAGTCGGTCCAGTTCCGACAGCCGGTAGGTCAGATCCTCCGTTTCGGCGGCCGTACGGGCCACCTCGGCCTGCAATGCCGCCACCGCCTCCCGCGCCGCACGCCAGACGCGCCAGGCTTCCGCCGTAGCCGCGACCCGGGGCTCAAGCCCACCATAGACATCCAGCAGTGGGCGGTGCGTCCGGGCGTCCAAAAGGCCCACCGTCTCGTGCTGGCCGTGCACTTCGAGCAGGGCTTCGCCCAGCTCCTTGAGGACGCCCACGCCGGTGGCCTGATCATTGACGAAGGCGCGGCTGCGGCCATCCGCCGAAAGGTTCCGGCGCAGGACCAGATCCTCGTCGCGCGCGTAGGCCAGGCCCTTTTCCTCAAGCAGGGCCCAGACCCGATGATCAGGCGCCGGCGCAAAGACCGCCGTGGCCACCGCCTGGGTCGCGCCCCGCCGCACCAGACCGGCGTCGGCCCGCGCTCCGGTCGACAAGCCCAGGGCGTCGAGGATGATCGACTTGCCTGCGCCTGTCTCGCCGGTCAGGGCGGTCAGACCCGGGCCGATGGACAGGTCCAGGGCCTCGATCAGCACGACGTCGCGGATTTGCAGCCCGATCAGCATGGCGTGCAGGATCGTACGGAATCAGACCGGAATGAAGGGGCTGGACGCGTTTTGTTCGCGCCACCGTCCGAAATCACTGGGTCAGTTGGTTTCAGCTTCAGGAAGAACGCCCTTGTCCGTCTTGCCGAAGGGCAGCCTGAAGATGGAACGCTTCTCTGTAGACTTGGAATTCTCCACCGCCACGTTCGTATCGGTCGCCTGGGGTGGCGCGACGGTCTTGTTCTTGTCCTTGACGAACGGCACGCGGAAGATACCGCCGCCGCCGCCCTTGGGCTCCACGGCAGGCTTCAGTCCCTTGCTGGTCAACAGCCGATAGGCGTCGCCGTACCAGACATCACCGGGATAGTTGTACCCCAGCACCGCGCCATTGCGCTTGGCCTCTTCGATCAGGCCCAGGGTCAGGTAGCTCTCCACCAGCCGGTAAAGGGCTTCCGGCGTGTGCGTCGTGGTCTGGTAGCGATCCACGACGGTCTTGAATCGATTGGCCGCAGCCAGGGTGTCGCCCTGGCGCAGGTAGTAGCGGCCGATGGTCATTTCCTTGCCGGCCAGCTGGTCGTTGACCATGTCGATCTTCAGCCGCGCATCAGCAGCGTACTCGCTACGCGGATACCGCTGGACGACGTCGCGCAGGCTGTCCAGCGCCTGGCCGGTGGCCGCCTGGTCGCGGTTCACGTCCACGATCTGCTCGAAGTAGCAGATCGACTTGATGTAGTGGGCGTAGGCTGCGGTCGCGTTGCCCGGATAGAGCTGGATGAAGCGATCCGCATCCGCCACCGCTTCGGCGTAGTCGTTGCCCTGATAGTGGGCGTAGGCCTGCATCAGAATCGAACGGCGCGACCATTCGGAATAGGGATGCTGGCGCTCCACTTCCTGGAAATAGCCGACGGCCTGATTCCACTGACGCCGATCCAGCCGATCCGCACCGGTTGAATAGAGCAGCTCGACCGGCCGCTCTTCATAGGCCAGGCGTGTCTTGTTCTTGTTGTTCCCGGCGCAAGCGGACAGGGCGAGCGCACTCATGACGGCGATCACCGTCACCTTGCTTGTATTGCTTAGCAAAGACACCATCACCTCAAGGCCAGCGTGCGCCCCCACACGAGGGTTCGCTTTCTACACCACTGACTGTGGCGAGCAAACGGCGCAACGGCCATACGCACCCTAAAGGGTGACTCTCATCCCCTCGACGTCCTGTTCATGGGTGGTTTGCGGCCTGGGCAGGCCGATCTGCTCGCTGACCATTTCGGTGAGGGAGGGTAAGGTCGCGCGGTCAATGCGGTGACTGTCGCCCCACAGATCCGCGCGCATCAACGCCTTGGGGCAGTGCAGATAGGCCTCGCGCACCTGCACCCGAAGCAGGGTCTTGGGGACCTTGCCGAACTCTTCGAAGGTCGCGGCCAGGGCGTCATCTACGACCAGGCTCGCCCGACCGTTGACGCGGTAAATGTCATCCACGCCGGGGATCATGAACATGAAACCCACCTCGCCAGAGCCCTCGGCGATGTTCCGCAGCGTGTCGAGCCGGTTGTTGCCGGGACGGTCCGGCATGGTCAGGCTCTTGCCATCCTCGGCGACGCGCACAAACCCCGGCCCGCCGCCACGTGGAGACACATCCAGACTGCCGCTGGGACCCACCGAGGCCAGGGCAGCGAACGGTGAGAGTTCGACGAAGCGCCGACCGTGCCGGTCGATATGATCCAGGCACTTGGCCGAGACAAAGCTGTGCGGAGGCTTGTAGCGCGCGTTCAGGTCTGCGGTTGCGTCGTCGGCCATGACCGGGCTCCACTGGCGAGTGTGAGCCCTACACTATCGCTGCTGCCAACATGATGTCAGCAACCTACCCGGCCTGGCGAAGCGCCTCGGCGAAAGTGCGGACGCGCCAGGCGTCCGGGCGGGCCAGCAGAGCGCGGACGAGGGCGTTGTTCAGGCCATGGCCGGCGAGCACGCCTTCAAACCTGCCCAGCAAGGGCGCGCCCAGCAGATAGAGGTCACCGATCGCGTCCAGCGCCTTGTGGCGCACAGGCTCATCAGGGCGACGCAGGCCTTCGGGGTTCATGATCTCGTCGCCGTCGACAACGACGCAGTTATCCATGGACCCGCCACGCGCGAGGCCCATGGCCCGCAAGGCTTCCACGTCGCTGAGGAACCCGAAGGTCCGGCAATCCGCCAGCTCGTCGCGGAACATCTGCTCGTCCATCGCCAGATCAACAGACTGGCAACCGATGGCAGCACTTTCGAAGGCGATGTCGAAGGCCACTTCAAAACCGCTCGCGGGCCGAAGCGTCGCGCGCTTTTCGCCGTCAACGACCTCGACCGTATCCAGAATCTCGATGTAGGCGCGCGCCGCGTCCTGCGAGCGCAAGCCAGCCCGGTCGAGAACGCGAACAAACGGCGCGGAAGACCCATCCATGATCGGCATTTCGGGGCCGTCAAGCTCGACCACGGCGTTGTCGACACCCAGCATCGCCAGGGCCGCCATCAGGTGCTCGATGGTAGCGACGGTGACACCCGCCGCATTGCCGATCACGGTGCCGAGCTGGGTCTTGCAGACCGCCTCGCCGTGCGCCGGAACGACGTTGTCGCGGTCGGTGATATCTGTCCGAACAAACACGATGCCGGCGTCAACGCCCGCAGGTTTGACCGAGACGCGCGTGTAGGCGCCCGTGTGCACGCCAATCCCGGCGAACAGGGCGGGCGACTTCAGGGTGTGCTGGTAGACCTGTACGGACAAGGTAGACCTTCCTGCGACGATACGCGGTGCGACGACCGAACCTTTGCCCCTGCAACGCTGCTAGGCTGGTTGGTGCAACGCAGCAAAGCACATCGTGTTTCGCAATGTTTCGCTTAAGGCCGTCTTAACCCGCAAGAGGGGTTTTTCGTTGTTTTTCAAGTAGTTTCTGGACACAGCCGGAGGGCCATCTGCGCCCGGAAAATCCGTTCCGAACTCAGCCCCTCACACAGTCAAAGCGCGGGAAATCGCAGGGTGCCGATAAGATTTCGACCCCGGTCAAGGATGCGTACATGCACCTCTCGTCCCAGCCGGGCCAGCGACTGCGCCAACTGCCGGGCCTGCGCCTCGGCATGACCACCCGACCGGAAGATCAGGGGTTCGATGCCGGCGCACGACACCGCCCAACCCTGAGCCAGGGGCGACACCAGAATAATGTGTTGGTCCGACACGACAGTCCTCCCGGAGCAGGCTCAGGGAGGACTATGGGTCGTCCCGGTTTCCCGGGCGTGGCGCTTTTGTGATGTTTTCTAGTTCGCCAGGCGGCGGAGGAAGGACGGGATTTCCAGATCCTCGTTCTGGTCTGCCGATTCACCGGGCGCGACAGCTTCCATGGGCTGGGCGCCGCCGCGCGAAGGCGCCGGTATCGGGCGTGGCGCTGACGCCTGGGCGGCAGGAGCCTGAGGCGCTTCATAGCGCGGGCGGCCCCCGAAGATGCTCAGGAACCCACCACGCGGACGGCGGGGCTCATAGACAGGTTCAGCGAACAGCGGTTCGTCCAGAACATCCTGCGTCTCGACCGCCGGCTCCACACTCCGGGTCACAGGCGTCTCGGCAGCCGTCTGCACAGGCTGCGGATCGACCGTCAGCGGCACGCTGAAGATGTCGGGCTGTTCGGCCTCAAGCGTGGCTTCGGCGACCACCTCGGGTTCCACCGAGGCCGCAATCGCCGACTCAGGCTCAGGCGCCCGCGGCGTGACCGTGGCGCGCAGCGGCTCCGCCGTCAGCGAGCGACGCTCGATCTTGGGTTCGATAGCGGCGATCGAGGCGCCGTCCATGCCGGTAGCCACGACGGAGACCCGGATCATGCCTTCCAGCGAAGGATCGAAGGCCGCGCCGAAGATGATGTTGGCTTCCGGATCGACCTGCTCGGAGATGGCGTTGGCCGCCTCGTCGACTTCCAGCAGGGTCATGTCGAGGCCGCCGGTGACGTTCACCAGCACGGCCTTGGCGCCCTTGAGCGAGACTTCATCCAGCAGCGGGTTCTGGATGGCGTTCTGGGCGGCCATCAGGGCGCGGTCCTCACCGGTTGCCTCGCCGGTGCCCATCATCGCCTTGCCCATCTCGGTCATCACCGTGCGGACGTCGGCGAAGTCGAGGTTGATCAGACCGGGCAGCACCATCAGGTCGGTGATCGAGCGCACACCGGAGTGCAGGACCTGGTCGGCCATGCCGAAGGCCTCGGCGAAGGTAGTCCGCTCATTGGCGACGCGGAACAGGTTCTGGTTGGGGATCACGATCAGCGTGTCGACGTAGCGCTGCAGTTCGCTGATCCCGGCGTCGGCCAGGCGCATCCGGTGACGGCCCTCGAAGTGGAACGGCTTCGTCACAACGCCGACGGTCAGGATGCCACGCTCACGGGCGCACTTGGCGATGATCGGCGCGGCGCCGGTGCCGGTGCCGCCGCCCATGCCGGCGGTGATGAAGACCATGTGGGCGCCGTCCAGGTGCTCACCGATCTCGGGAATGCTCTCTTCGGCTGCACTCATGCCGACTTCGGGATGGGCGCCGGCGCCCAGGCCCTGCGTGACCTGCACGCCCAGCTGGATACGGCGCTCGGTCTTGGCGAACTGGAGCTGTTGCGCGTCGGTGTTGCCGACCACGAATTCAACGCCCTCGAGGCCCGCATCGATCATGTTGTTGACGGCGTTGCCGCCGGCGCCGCCGATGCCGAACACCACGATCCGAGGCTTCAGTTCCGTGGCGCGCGGCGCTGACAGAGAGATAGTCATGTGACGTATCGGTCCTTCCCGGATTTGCAATTCAGCGCGTCCGGCCCCAGTCCCGACGCACCCGAGTAACGATGCGTTAATTAGGCGACCACACCGTTAATCGAGGGTTAACCGCATAGCGTGAGTCGGAACGGCGTCGAGGTTACCCACCGGTGTTTTTCAAACTTGCGCGTCCGGGAATCGGGTCGAGGCCGGCGCCCATGCGTCACTTTACGGCGATGAACACCGGGTTGGCGTAGAACCACAGGTCCGACCACGGATCTTCACCCGCCGTGTCAGGGGTGGGCTCCAGTTCATTGCCGTTTGTGCCGCGCACCCGCAGATAGATCGGGCCGGTCACATTGCGGATCGTGTGGACCATGGCGATGCGTTCGCCATCGCGGGTCCAGTCGCGCGGACCGAAGCGGCGCTCCACGCGGGTGGTGGTGTTGCGATCCGTCGTGCGATCCGCTGCAGGACCGGTGATGTCGCCCACGATGAGGTCGACGCGGGACACATCGGGGCTCTTGCCGCCGAAGTTGGCGCCGGCGGGATCGCGCAGACGGATGACCACGGTCACGTCCGAGCCGCGCGCGACGTTCAGCTTCCCACCGATCTCGGCCCGGGCCTGGCCATCCGCAGTCTGGGCGGTGACGTCCAGCTCGGAGACCAGATCGCCAAGCACCGTGAACACCCGGCCGTGCCGCAGGCCGTCCAGCACGTCGGCAGGCTGTTTGACCGCCTTCACATAGGTCTTGGAGTACTCGCCCGGCCAGAAATCGCTGCCGCCCTCGGTGTAGTGACGGTGAGAGTCGGACGTGGAGGTGATCCACCAGCCGCGGCCCTCGGCCAGCATGGAGTCCCAGAACCCGCCCAGCCTGGCCGTCAACTGATCGTATCCGCCCATGGTCGGCGCGCGGCGATAGGCGCCGCGGAAGGCGTCGTCCGGGTCGGCCTGGGCCTTGGCGTTGAGCGCACCGGCCTGGTGGCCCGGCGCGCCCTCCATGCCCACCGCAACCTGCGGCGCCGCGTCGTTCCAGTCGCGCAGTTCGCCCGGTGAAACCAGGGTGTAGGCGCCCATGCCGGTCGCCGTCCGCGCCGGGTGGTTGGCGATGACCACCGGCGGGGCTGGAATCGTCGCCATGTACTTCAGCGCCTCGACCATTCGTGGCTCGGTGTTCCACGTCCGGTCGCCCGGCCAGGGTTCGCGGTGGTCGTACTGGCTCTCGATGCCGAACAGCACCTCACGCTCGGCCGGGTTCTGGGGAACGATCACGCTGGAGTGTTCCGCGCCCGGGGTGTTCAACTCCATGCCATAGAACTGGATGACGCCCGGCTGCTCGCGCCGCGCCTTCAGCAGCTCCGGATAGGCCATATCGCGGTTGACCTTGGAATGCTGGGGTCCGCCGTGATCCGTGGCGACCATCCACGACAGGCCGAACTTCGCGCCCATCGCGGCGTTGGTGGGGATGGGATATTTGGCGTCGCCGGCGACAACAGGCGTCGGCGCCGACTTGCCGTCCGGGTTGGGCGTGTAGCTGACACTGTAGCGGCTGTGGACGTGGTGGTCGCCCGACAGCCAGCGGCGCTTGGAGGGATCGACCTTCGCGGCCTTGGTTCCCTTGGGCGCCTCGATCCGGATCGGATGCTGGCCCTCATGAGCGAAGGCCGCCCCGGGCAGGCCCAAGGCCGCAACAACGAGAATTCCCGCGAACCTATGCATGCGCCCGACCCCTGATTTCCAATGAAGACCGCCCGCTCCGGGGATACGTCCGGAACGGGCGGCTTTGATACACTATACGCGAAATGTGACGCCCGCTTGACCCTGCGCCCCAACGGGACGCCCATGATCTAGAAGGTGAAGTTCACCCCGGCAATGAAGCGGCGGCCGAACCGTTCCCATTCGATGGGGAAGGCCGCCGTATCGCCGTAGCGACGACCGCGATCATTGGTCAGGTTCGCCGCATCGAAGGTCAGTTCGAAGTTGTCGTTGACGCGATAGCGGACCGAGAAATCCAGTTCCTCGTCGCTGTCCCAGTAGACGTCGCCGTTGGTGACCGGGACGGTCTTGCCGTTGAGCACCTGGTAGTCGCCCACAGCCTGACCCCAGGGGGTGCGGTACTGATAGGCCAACCGCGCCGAGAGACCGTAACGCTCGTAGTAGATCGAGACGTTGTAGGCTGTGTCCGAGGCGCCGGTCACCGGGATCTTGCGCTCCGGCACACCGCCCACGCTGGGCACGCTGAACTCGCTGTCGTTCAGTGTGATGTTGGCCTGAATACCGAAACCCTTCACCCAGTCGGGCACGTTGCTGTCTTCCAGGAACGGTTCGATCGACTGGGCGATGGCCGCCTCGGCGCCAAGGATGTGGCCCTTGCCGCCGTTGCGCAGGGTGCTGAGCGTGTAGCCGGACCGGTCCACGCCGCCAAAGTTCAGGTTGTCGCGACCAAAGACGCCGGATTGGGTGAACAGCGCGTCCTTGATGTCCTTGTAGTAGACGCCCACCGACAAGTAGCCGCCCGAGGCCATGTACCACTCATAGTAGGCGTCGACGCCGTAGGCCCGCTCGGGCTTGGCGTCGGGATTGCCGCCGGAGATGGTCTGTGTCGGGTCATTGGCCACCAGATTGGGCCGCAGGTCGTCGAAGTCCGGCCGCGCCGCGCCGGTCGTGAAGCCGAGGCGGACCTTCATCTCTTCGTTGAGGTTCCAGTTGATGTGTGCGCTGGGGAACACCAGCACCTGGTCATTGGACGCCGTCACCAGGGTGTTGGCCGCGCCGACACCGCCGAAGGCCGTGCCGGTGTTCTTCACGCGCTCGATCCGGGCGCCCGCGACGATGTTACCCCAGTCCTGGGTCCAGGTGCCCATCGCGTAACCCGCCAGGATTTCTTCCTGCACACGGAAGAAGTTGGCGTTGGTATTCTGGCGGATGAGGATCCCGGCCTTGAGCAGGTCGTTGGCGCGCTTGTCGAGGGCGTCCTTCGAGAAGTAGTTGAAGTCGTAGCCGAGCTTCAGATCCGCCTGATAAGGCTTGAGGTTGCGGATCTGGTCATAGTTGAAGGTCTGCCCGGCAGCAGTGATCTGGGCGATGGTCGCCGAATAGAGCGTCTCCTCGTGCTTCTTCGTGCGTGAGCCGAACATGCCGCCGAACTTCAGCTTGAAGGGCGATTCGAACATCTCGAACTCGCGCTCGACGTCGAACTTGGCGGTATAGGCGAAGGTCGGATCACCGCCGTCGGTCGTGGAGATGGAGAGCGCGGGCGCCAGGAACGAGTCGACGGACGGAACCGCCGCGCCCTTGGATCGGACCGCAGTTGCGCCCGTCCCGGTCACCACAGTGCGGAACAGCTTTACGAAGTTGTTTTGGCCATCGGTGAAGTCATAGTCGACGGTGGGCCGGTCGGCGATGGCCGAGGGGCTCGCGAAATTGGACCGTCCGGGGGCATCCTGGCCGTCCTCGGCCTGGGTGTAGTTCAGCTTCCACTTGACGTTCCAGTCGCTCCACAGATGCTCACCACTGACCGTGTTGGTCCAGGTGTACTCTGCGATTTCCAGCGAGTTGAAATTGGACGTGATCTGCGCGCCGTAGACCGTGCCCTTCTGTGGCGTGTTGCCGTTGCAGATGTCGGCGAAGCCACTGGTGGTCTGGGGCGCGACGACGGCCGGGCAGGCCACCGCCGCGGTGGTGGTCGCGCCGTTATCCATCCGGAAGATGTAGTTGTTGCGCAGTTCCTCGTCGATGTAGGAGGTGTAGATGGAGCTGAAATCGACCTTGTTGTTGTCGTCGAACTCATATTCCACCTTGAACGTACCGCCGATGTTCTGGCGCGTCAGGCGGTAGGACTTGTTCTCGAACTCCCGCGCCCAGCGGCGGGTCTCGTTGCCGGGCCGCGCGTCGCGGCCGTTGCCGGCGGTCTGGTAGGGGTCGGTCTCCCAGTTATCGGTGACCATGTTGCGGTGGTAGAAGGAACCCAGAGCCAGAACGCCAAGACGGCCATCCAGGAACCGGTCGGACACGGTCAGCGACACGTCCGATTCCTCGCCGCCGCCCAGTTCCACATAGCCCAGCGCGGCCTTGCCGGCGACGAACAGGCCGGAACGGTCAAAGGCGCTGCGGGTCTTGATGTCGACGTTGCCGGCGATGGTCTCGCCCGGCATGTCCGGGGTCACTGCCTTGGTGACGATGATCTGGCTGGCCAGCGCCGAGGGGATATTGTCGAAGCGCGACTGGCGACCTTCCGGGCTGACGATGGTCAGGCCGTCAAACGAGACCGTTGTCCAGTTGATCTTGGAGCCACGCAGATTGACGTAGCGGGCCTGGCCCTGGTCGCGCTCGACGGCGACGCCCGGCAGGCGGCCAATGGCGAAGGCGATGTTCTGGTCGGGCAGGCGGCCCACCGCGTCGGCGGCGATGACGCTGACCAGCGAGGGCGACTCTTTCTGGATCTGCAGCGCGGCGGCCTGGGACTCGGCGATGGGCCGGCCCGTAATGACCAGCTCGTCAACGGTGCCTGGCGCCTCGGCCCCGGTCTGCGCCATCGCCGATTGCGCCGAAAGTGCGGAGGCCATGGCGACGCCCGCCATCAAAGCCGAACGCGAAGTGATCCTGAACATCTTTTGTACCCCCAATTTGGTTGGAGGTGGCTTAGCCGTCTAGCTTGACACTTCAGCGACAGTTTCATCACGTCCTCAAGAACCGCACAGAGGAGAAAATCATGTGATCCAGGAGCCACAGATTGACATTGCTCTCCGGTCGGCTGATCCGAATTTCAAATCAGCTGAGAGATGTGGGAATCTGATCTTATGTATCAACTATACTCATCGCTAAGATCTTCAGCCGCACTTCTTATGGGACTGGTTTTGGTGTCCGGTTGCGCCGCGACGGGCCCTGAAGCGATGTCGGATTCAGCCGGCATGACCGTAGGCGTCGGGACCCCGGTGATCGCCGCCGCCGAGACGCCCTCGGTGGGCACGAAGGTGCTGGACGCAGCCGACGACCCGGCGATCTGGGTGGATCCGGCAGACCGCGCCCGCGGCGTCATCATCGGCACCGACAAGAAGGCCGGCCTCTATGTCTACGATCTGGCGGGCCGCCAGACGCAGTATGTACCCGGCGGTCTGCCCAACAATGTCGATATCCGCGAAGGTTTCCCGACGGCCGCCGGGGCCCGCGTCCTGGTCGCCGCGTCGGATCGCGGACGGCGCGGCGCCGGTGCGGCGCTGTTCCTGCTGGACACCGCAACGCTGAAGCTCTCGTTCTGGGGCGCGGTTCCTGTGGACCTGGTCGAACCCTACGGTCTTTGCCTCGCCCGGCGGGGCGACACCTTCCTGATGATCGTCAACGGCACCGACGGCCAGGTGCGTCAGCTGCAGGTGAGCGCTGGCGCGAACGGCAGGCCCGTCGTCAAGGAAGAGCGCCGCTTTGCCGTGCCGACCCAGCCGGAAGGCTGCGTGGTCGATGACGCCCGCGGCCGACTTTATCTGGGCGAGGAAGGACGCGGCGTCTGGCGTTTCGATATCGGATCCGTTCCGGCAACCGGCGAACTGATCGCTCAGGCGCCCTCAGCCCAGCTGGCGCCCGACGTGGAAGGTCTGGCTCTGATCGATGACGGCGCAGCGACATACCTGATCGCCTCCAGTCAGGGGGACTCCGCCTTCGCGGTGTGGCAGGTCGATGGCGCCATCCCGGCATACAAGGGTCGCTTCAGCGTGGTGGCCAACGACGGGATCGACGCCGTCACCGGCACCGACGGCGTCGCCGCCCTGGGCGGCCAGGTCGGCGCTTTCCCGCAAGGCCTCTTGGTCATGCAGGACGATGTCGACGACGGCGCCACCGGCGCGCGTCAGAACTTCAAACTGGTCGACTGGCGTGAAGTGAAGAAGGCGCTGGGGCTTTAGGGTCCCGCACCCACTACCGCTCATCCCGGCGAATGCCGGGAGGTGGATTCTCGTTTGAAGTGCAACAGGTGCTTGGAGAAGACCTCAACCGGGGTGCGGAAGTCCAGGCATTGTCGCGGGGTGTTGTTGAAGGCGACGACGGCGGCGGCGATCTGG
>CAIVVM010000053.1 GCA_903909375.1 uncultured Alphaproteobacteria bacterium | reverse complement strand
TACCAAGCCGCATTGCAACATTGGAACGATTGGTCACGTTGACCATGGGAAGACGACGTTGACGGCGGCGATTACGATGACGCTGGCGAAGGCGGGTGGCGCGAAGGCGATGGCCTACGCGGACATTGATGCGGCGCCGGAGGAGAAGGCGCGCGGGATCACGATCAATACGGCGCACGTGGAATATGAGACGGCGAACCGTCACTATGCGCACGTGGATTGCCCGGGACACGCGGACTACGTGAAGAACATGATCACGGGTGCGGCGCAGATGGACGGCGCGATCCTGGTGGTGAGTGCGGCGGATGGTCCGATGCCGCAGACGCGGGAGCACATCCTGCTGGCGCGTCAGGTGGGTGTGCCGGCGCTGGTGGTGTACATGAACAAGGTGGACCTTGTTGATGACGAGGAGCTGCTGGAGCTGGTGGAGATGGAGGTGCGCGAGCTCCTCAGCTCCTATGAGTTCCCGGGAGACGACATTCCGATCACCAAGGGTTCGGCGAAGGTTGCGCTGGATGGTGGTGATCCGAAGATCGGTGAGGAGTCGATCCTGGCGCTGATGGCGTCGGTGGATGAGTACATTCCGCAGCCGGCGCGTCCGTTGGATCTGCCGTTCCTGATGCCGGTGGAAGACGTGTTCTCGATCTCGGGCCGCGGCACGGTGGTGACGGGTCGTATCGAGAAGGGCATTGTGAAGGTCGGTGAGGAAGTTGAGATCGTCGGTATCCGCGACGTTCAGAAGACGACCTGCACGGGCGTTGAGATGTTCCGCAAGCTGCTGGACCAGGGTCAGGCGGGTGACAACGTGGGTGTGCTGCTGCGCGGCACCAAGCGTGAGGACGTGGAGCGGGGCCAGGTGCTCTGCAAGCCGGGTTCGATCACGCCGCACACGGAGTTCATGGCTGAGGCCTATATCCTGACGAAGGAGGAGGGTGGTCGTCACACGCCGTTCTTCACCAACTATCGTCCGCAGTTCTATTTCCGCACGACGGACGTGACGGGGATCATCAAGCTGAAGGAAGGCGTGGAGATGGTCATGCCGGGGGACAATACGGAGCTCCTGGTGGAACTGATCACGCCGATCGCGATGGATCCGGGTCTGCGCTTCGCCATTCGGGAGGGCGGCCGTACGGTCGGCTCCGGCGTGGTGAGCACGATCAGCAAGTGACCGGGGGCGCCGCTGGGCGCTCCGGGTCATCCCCGCGCAGGCGGGGATCCAGACAAAGGCCGCCAGGGGAAACCCCGGCGGCCTTTTTCATGACCGCGAATTAAGCTGTGAATAAGGGCGGCGCCGAATAGGTTCTCCGCACGACGGTCTTCAGGAGACATTGATGCGAATGCACGCTGGACATCTGGCTCTCGCCCTGGCGCTCGCGGGCGGCACGGCCAATGCCGCGACACTGGAGATCAAGGATGCCGTGGCGCGGGTCACCGTGATCCCTGAGGCCCGTAGCGACATCAAGGTGGAGGTCACGCGCGCCAACGCTGCCACGCCGCTCACCATCCGCACCCTGGGCGACCGCACGATTCTTGACGGCAATCTGGACCGACGGATCGGGTCCTGCCGTGGACGCGGCGAAAACGTAGTTGTGAACCTCCGGGGCGGGCGCAACCTTGCCTGGAGCAAGATCACCCAGGTGGTCATCCGAACCCCCCGCGACGTGAAGCTGGAGGCTGGCGGCGCGGTGTTCGGTGTGGTCGGCCGGTCCGGCACGCTCAACCTAGACAATGCCGGCTGCGGGGACTGGACAATCGCCAACGTTGAAGGCGCCGCGCGGATCAATCAGGCGGGCTCCGGCGACAGCCGGCTGGGCACGACCGGGTCGCTACGGGTGCGCGCCGCCGGCTCCGGCAATGTGGCGGCGGCGGCGGTGAAGGGCGGCCTCGACATTGACATCGCGGGCTCTGGATCAACCCTGGTCTCGTCCATCAACGGCCCGCTCGAGATCGACGTGGCCGGCTCGGGCGATGTCATGATCGGAGGAGGGCGCGCCGCCAACATGAATGTTTCCATCGCCGGATCCGGGGATGTGGACTTCCGGGGAGTTGCAGGCAACGTCCGCGCCCGTATCGCCGGTTCGGGCAACGTGCATGTCAACGAGGTCAAGGGCGAGATCTCCCGGTCCATCATGGGCTCAGGGAAGGTTCGTGTCGGACCCTAGGGCCTCAATCGACAGGGCAGGGCGCTCATCACCGCTCTGGCCCTTGACGGGACCGAGTCGCACCGGTAATACCGCGCCTCCTGTTGGACCGGCTGTGTGCTCCGAAGTGATTTGGAGTGCAGACGCGGCCCGCGGAACGACCTGAGACAGTGCTCAATTGAGCGTTTTGGGATTGGCCCTCGCGGGTTCGCGTGGGCCTAATTCGTTTGTGCGGACTTTCGCGTACGGACTCTTCTTCGAGTTCGGGCTGGTCTTTGAAATGGTCGAGATCACGCGGGCGGGCCGCCGTCTGTAAGGAAATGTAAGAGCGATATGGATCGTCAGAACATCCGCATTCGGCTCAAGGCCTTCGATCACCGCGTGCTGGACCATTCCACACGCGAGATCGTGAATACGGCCAAGAGAACCGGCGCGACCGTGCGCGGGCCGATCCCGCTGCCGACGCGTATTGAAAAATTCACCGTCAACCGTTCGCCGCACATCGACAAGAAGTCGCGCGAGCAGTTCGAGATCCGCACGCACAAGCGCGTGCTCGATATCGTCGACCCCACTCCGCAGACTGTGGACGCGCTCATGAAGCTCGACCTGTCCGCCGGCGTGGACGTCGAGATCAAGCTCTAAGGGGATTGATCTGATGCGAACCGGCGTACTTGCCAAGAAACTCGGTATGGCCCGCTTCTTCGATGAAGCCGGGACTCACGTACCGGTGACCGTGCTCAGCCTCGAGGGTTGTCAGGTCGTCTCTCAGCGCACCCAGGAGAAGGACGGCTACGTCGCCCTCCAGCTGGGCGCGGGCTCCAAGAAGCCCAAGAACACCTCCAAGGCCATGCGCGGTCACTTCGCCAAGGGCGAAGTTGAGCCGAAGCACCGTCTGGTGGAGTTCCGGGTCTCCGAGGAAAACCTCATCGACGTGGGCGCGGAAATCACCGCTGACCATTTCGTACCTGGCCAGAAGATCGACGTCACCGCGATGACGGTCGGCAAGGGCTTCGCTGGCGCCATGAAGCGCTGGAACTTCGGCGGGCTTCGCGCCACGCACGGTGTTTCGGTCTCCCACCGCTCGCACGGTTCGACCGGCCAGCGGCAGGATCCGGGGCGCACCTTCAAGGGCAAGAAGATGGCCGGCCACCTGGGTCAGGAAGTCGTCACAACCCTTAATGTCACCGTCTGGCGTGTCGATATCGAGCGCGGTCTGATCCTCGTGAAGGGCGCTGTGCCCGGCACCGAGGGGACCTACGTCAAGGTGCGCGACGCCATCAAATCCGCCCGCCATGCCGATGCGCCTCTTCCGGGCGCCTTCCGCAAGAGCGGCCAGCCTGCGGCGGTGGAAGCTGTCGCCGACACCGCGTCGGTCGCCGATGCGCCGGCTGAAGCGCCCGCAGCTGGGGATCAAGCGTAATGAAACTCGACGTCATCAAACTGGACGGCGGGAAGGGCGGCTCGATCGAGCTTCCTGATGATATCTTCGGCATCGAAGAGATCCGCGCCGATATCCTGCAGCGCTGCGTCACCTGGCAACTCGCCAAGCGTCGCGCCGGCACGCACAAGGTGCAGGTCCGCAACGAGGTCTCCCGCACCTCGAAGAAGATGTACAAGCAAAAGGGCACCGGCGGCGCCCGTCACGGCTCGCGCCGGGCGGCGCAGTTCGTCGGCGGCGCCCGGGCCCACGGCCCGGTTGTCCGCAGCCACGCCTTTGATCTGCCGAAGAAAGTCCGCGCCCTGGCGCTGCGCCATGCGCTGTCGACCAAGGCTCGCGATGGTTCGCTGATCATCGTCGACAATGTGGCGCTGAAGGATCCCAAGACGGCCGCGCTTCGCGACCAACTGGGCAAGATCGGCATCACCCACGCCCTCGTCATCGCCGGCGTGGACGTAGACACCAACTTCAAGCTCGCTGCCCGGAACATTCCGAACGTCGACGTGCTGCCGAACGCGGGCCTGAACGTCTATGACGTGCTGCGCCGTCGCACCCTGGTCCTGACCACGGATGCGGTGCAGGCGATCCAGGCGCGCTTCCAGCCTGAGGAGGCCGCGTAATGGCCGTCGAACCTACCGTCCGTCACTACGACACCATTCTGGCGCCGATCATCACGGAAAAGGCCACTCTGCTTTCCGAGCAGAACAAGGTCGTGTTCCGTGTGGCCGGTGACGCCAGCAAGGACGAAATCGCCGCCGCAGTCGAAGCGCTGTTCAAGGTCAACGTCACGAAGGTCAACACGATCAACGTGAAGGGCAAGACCAAGCGTTTCCGTGGCATCATCGGCCGTCGCGCCGACGTCAAGAAAGCGATCGTGACGCTGGCTGAAGGCCAGTCGATCGACATTACGACGGGGCTCTGATCCGATGGCCTTGAAACACTTCAATCCGACGTCGCCGGGCCGCCGCCAGCTGGTGCTGGTGGACCGTTCGGAGCTCCACAAGGGTGGCCCTGAAAAGTCGCTCGTGCAGGGCCTGACGAAATCCGGCGGCCGTGGCGGCAATGGCCGCATCGCGGTCCGTTTCCGCGGCGGCGGCGCCAAGCGCCTCTATCGCGTCGTGGACTTCAAGCGTCGCAAGTTCGACGTGGCCGCGACCGTCGAGCGTCTTGAGTACGACCCGAACCGTTCGGCCTTCATCGCCCTGGTGAAGTATGACGACGGCGAGCTCAGCTACATCCTGGCCCCGCAGCGCCTGAAGGTTGGCGATCAGGTGATCGCCGCTGAAAAGGCTGACGTGAAGCCGGGCAACGCGATGCCGCTGCGCGGCATGCCGATCGGCACCATCATCCACAATGTGGAGATGAAGCCGGGCAAGGGCGGTCAGATTGCACGCTCCGCCGGCGGGTATGCCCAACTCGTCGGACGTGACGCCGGCTACGCCCAGATCCGCCTGAACTCGGGCGAGCTGCGGATGGTCCAGGACAGCTGCATCGCCACTGTCGGCGCGGTTTCGAACCCTGACCACATGAACGAGAACCTCGGCAAGGCCGGCCGTTCGCGTCACATGGGTCGCCGGCCCCACGTTCGCGGCGTGGCCATGAACCCGATCGACCACCCGCACGGCGGCGGTGAAGGCCGCACCTCGGGCGGTCGCCACCCGGTTACCCCATGGGGCAAGCCGACCAAGGGCCGCAAGACCCGCAAGAACAAGGCGACGGACAAGTTCATCATCCGCTCGCGTCACGCACGGAAGGCTCGCTAAGCCATGACCCGTTCAGTCTGGAAGGGTCCGTTTGTTGACGGATACCTGCTCAAGAAGGCCGAAACCGTCCAAAGCTCCGGCCGCAAGGATGTGATCAAGACCTGGTCGCGTCGTTCGACGATCATGCCCCAGTTTGTGGGCCTGACGTTTGGCGTTCACAACGGTCAGAAGCACGTTCCCGTGCTCGTCTCGGAAGACATGGTCGGTATGAAGCTCGGTGAGTTTGCGCCCACCCGCTTCTTCCCTGGCCACGCGGCCGACAAGAAGGCCAAGAGGAAGTAGAGATGAGCAAGCAAGCCAAGGCTCGCCGGTTTACGGCCGCCGAAGCGGTGGCAAAGGTGCGGACGATCCGCATCAGCCCCCGCAAGCTCAACCTCGTGGCCCAGTCGATCCGGGGTCTGAAGGTGCAACGCGCCCTCAACGAGCTCGAGTTCAGCCACAAGCGCATCGCAGGCGACGTTCGCAAGGCGCTGTACTCGGCGATCTCCAATGCCGAGAACAACCACAACCTCGACATCGACAGTCTCGTCGTCGCCGAGGCCTTCGTGGGCAAGAACCTCGTGATGAAACGCTTCCATGCCCGCGCCCGCGGTCGTGCGTCGCGCGTCGAGAAACCGTTCAGCGAGATCACGATCGTGGTCCGCGAAGTGGGTGAGGCCGCCTAATGGGTCAAAAGATCAATCCCGTCGGGCTCCGCCTCGGCATCAACCGCACCTGGGACAGCCGCTGGTTCGCTGACGGTCCTGAGTATGGCCGCTTGCTTCACGAAGACATCAAGGTCCGCCGGCAGCTGAAGAAGCGCCTTTATCAGGCCGGCGTGTCGCGTATCATCATCGAGCGTCCGCACAAGAAGTGCCGCATCACCATCTATGCCGCGCGCCCTGGCGTGATCATCGGCAAGAAGGGTGCGGACATCGAGAAGCTGCGCTCGGACGTGGTCGCCATCACCGGAGGCGAGGTCCACCTGAACATCGTCGAGATTCGCAAGCCGGAAACCGACGCGCAACTGATCGCCGAGAACATCGCCCAGCAACTGGAGCGCCGTATCGCGTTCCGCCGCGCCATGAAGCGTTCGCTGCAGAGCGGCATGCGTCTGGGCGCCAAGGGCATGCGCATCGAAGTCTCGGGTCGTCTGGGCGGAGCGGAAATCGCCCGTTCGGAATCGTACCACGAGGGCCGCGTGCCGCGTCACACCCTGCGGGCCGACATCGACTACGGGATCACCGAGGCCAAGACGACCTACGGCATCATCGGTGTGAAGGTGTGGGTCTTCAAGGGCGAGGTGCTCGACCACGACCCGATGGCCCTCGACAAGCGTCTGGCCAGCGAAAGCGGTCCGGCTGGTGAAGGCGGTGGCCGTGAACGTGGCGATCGTCCTGACCGTCCGCGCCGCGACCGTCGCGAACCGGCGAACGCCTAAGGATCTGCGATGCTGTCTCCAAAGAAAACCAAGTACCGCAAGCAGTTCAAGGGTCGTATCCACGGCCTGGCGAAGGGCGGCTTTACGCTGAACTTCGGGTCCTATGGCCTGAAGACGGTGGAGCCCGAGCGCATCACGGCGCGTCAGATCGAAGCGGCTCGCCGCGCGATCACGCGTCAGATGAAGCGTCAGGGTCGGGTGTGGATCCGGATCTATCCGGACGTGCCCGTCACCGGGAAGCCGGCCGAAGTCCGGATGGGTAAGGGCAAGGGCGCCGTCGACTATTGGGCGGCCCGCGTTCACCCTGGCCGGATCATGTTCGAAATTGACGGCGTGCCGGATGATGTGGCCCGTGAAGCCCTGCGCCTCGGCGCGGCCAAGCTTCCCGTGCGCACCCGCATCGTGACCCGCATCGACGCCCCCGCCGCGGAGCATGCGTGATGAAGATTGATGAAGTCCGGGGGCTCACCCCCGATCAACTGGCTGACCAGCTCGTTTCCCTGAAGAAGGAGCAGTTCAACCTGCGCTTCCAGAAGGCGACCGGCCAGATCGAAAAGACCCACCGTGTGGACCAGGTGCGCAAGGATATCGCGCGCATCAAGACGGTTCTGCGCGGCAAGCAGGCTCAGGCCTGAGGAGCGACGACAGATGCCGAAACGAATTCTAGAGGGCGAAGTCGTCTCCGATAAGGGCGACAAGACGATTGTGGTGAAGGTCGAGCGGACCTTCCTGCATCCGGTGCTGAAGAAGACCGTCCGTCGGTCGAAGAAGTACCACGCCCATGACGAAGCCAATGCCTGCAAGGTCGGAGAGAAGGTTCGCATTGTTGAATGCGCGCCGAAATCGAAGACGAAAACCTGGGAAGTGCTGCCTGTCGGCGGCGCGGCCCAAGCGTAAGGATCGACCCCTATGATCCAGATGCAAACTAACCTGGACGTCGCTGACAATTCTGGCGCCCGCCGGGTCATGTGCATCAAGGTGCTGGGCGGCGCAAAGCGCCGTTATGCCGGCGTCGGTGACAAGATCGTCGTCTCTGTAAAGGAGGCGATCCCGCGCGGCCGCGTGAAGAAGGGTGATGTGCTGCAAGCCATCGTCGTTCGGACCAGCTCGGCCATCAAGCGCAAGGATGGCTCGGTCATCCGCTTCGACAAGAACGCGGCCGTGATCGTCAACAAGCAATCCGAGCCGATCGGCACGCGGATTTTTGGCCCGGTTCCCCGCGAACTGCGCGCCAAGAACCACATGAAGATCATCTCGCTCGCCCCTGAGGTGCTGTAATGGCAGCCAAGATCAAGAAGGGGGACCGTGTCGTGGTCCTCACGGGCAAGGATAAGGGCCGCCAAGGCGCTGTCCTGAAGATTCTGCCCAAGGATAACCGCGTCGTGGTGGAAGGCCTGAACATGGTTCAGCGTCATACCCGCCCGTCGCAGGCCGATCCGCAAGGGGGCATCAAGCACAAGGAAGCGTCGCTCCACCTGTCGAACGTGGCGATCGTCGATTCCAACGGCAAGGCCACCCGCGTCGGCTTCCGCGTGGACGGCGACAAGAAGGTCCGTGTCGCCAAGACGACCGGCGAGGTGATCCATGGCTGAGCAAGCTTATGAACCGCGGCTGAAGTCCGAGTATCGCCAGCGCATCCGCGCGGCGATGAAGGAGCAGTTCGGCTACACCAACGAGATGCAGATCCCCAAGTTGGACAAGATCGTCATCAACATGGGTGTAGGCGAGGCCGTCGCGGACTCAAAGAAGATCAACTCGGCGATGGGCGACCTGGCGAAGATCGCCGGGCAGAAGCCGATCGCGACCAAGGCCCGTACGTCCATCGCCGGCTTCAAGCTGCGCGAAGGCATGACGGTGGGCTGCAAGGTGACGCTCCGCAAGGATCAGATGTACGAGTTCCTCGACCGTCTGATCACCATCGCATTGCCACGCGTGAAGGACTTCCGGGGCCTGAAGCCCACGTCCTTTGATGGTCGCGGCAACTACGCCATGGGTCTGAAGGAGCACATCGTGTTCCCGGAGATCAACTACGACCAGATCGACCAGATCTGGGGCATGGACATCATCGTCACCACCACTGCGAAGACCGATGACGAAGCCCGCGCGCTTCTCAAGGAATTCCAGTTCCCGTTCGTTCAGCAGCAGCAATAGCGGCGGGAAGGAAAAGCACATGGCCAAGAAAAGCGCCGTCAACCGCAATGAGCGGGTCAAGGGTCTGGTCAAGCAATACGCCGCAAAGCGTGTCGCCTTGAAGAAGATCGCCAACGACGAGAACCTGCCGCTGGAGGAGCGTTTTGACGCGCGCCTCAAGCTGGCTGAGCTTCCGCGCAACTCGTCAAAGACGCGGATTCGCAACCGTTGCGAAGTCACCGGCCGCCCGCGCGGCTATTATCGCAAGCTTCGTATGAGCCGGATTTCGCTGCGTGACCTTGGGTCCGCGGGTCTGATCCCCGGCCTCGTCAAGTCGAGCTGGTAAGGGAGGTTCCAGATGGTCAACGATCCCATCGGCGATCTCATCGCCCGCATCAAGAACGCAGCCGCTCGCGGCCGCTCGAAAGTCCTCACACCGGCCTCGAAGATGCGCGCGCGCCTCCTCGATGTGCTGGCCGATGAAGGCTACATCCGCGGCTACCAGCTGGTGCAGAAGCCAGGTGCGTTCCCGGAGTTCGAGGTCGAGCTGAAGTACTTCGATGGCGCGCCTGTCATCGTGGAAATCGCTCGTATCTCCAAGCCCGGCCGCCGCGTCTATTCGTCGATCAAGGACCTGAAGCCCGTCAAGAACGGTCTCGGGATCTCGATCCTGTCGACGCCGAAGGGCGTTATGTCGGACACCGCCGCGCGTGACGCGAACGTGGGCGGCGAAGTCCTCTGCCGGGTCTACTAAGATGTCGCGTATTGGAAAGAAGGCAGTCGCCGTCCCCGCCGGGGTCACGGTGACCATCGACGGCCAGACAGTTACCGTGAAGGGCCCCAAGGGGCAGCTTTCCTGGACGGTGGCCGAAGAAATCGAGGTCAAGCAGGAAGGCGGGGAGCTCACGCTCTCCAAACGCCAGGACACCACGCGCGCTCAGGCGATGTGGGGTCTTTCGCGCACCCTGGTGGCCAACATGGTCCATGGCGTCACCGAAGGGTTCGAGCGCACGCTTGAACTGGTTGGCGTCGGCTATCGTGCTGCGATGAAGGGTACTGCGCTCTCGATGCAGCTGGGTTTCAGCCACGATGTAGACATCCAGGCGCCGAATGGCGTTACGTTCGCCGTGCCGAAGCAGACCGAAGTCAAGATCTCGGGCATCGACAAGCAGGTCGTTGGCGAGATCGCCGCACAGATCCGCCGCATCCGTCCGCCGGAGCCCTACAAGGGCAAGGGCGTCCGCTATCAAGGCGAGACGGTGCGTCGCAAGGAAGGCAAGAAGAAGTAGGCCATGGCGCTCTCTCCTCGTGACTCCACACTCCGCCGCGCGTCGCGCGTTCGTAACCGCCTCAAGAAGGTGGCCAACGGGCGTCCACGTCTGTCGATCTTCCGTTCGGCGAAGAACATCTATGCCCAGGTTATTGACGACGTTCAGGGTGTGACCCTGGCGGCGGCCTCGTCGCTGGAAGGCGGCAAGGCAGACAAGGCCAAGGGTTCCGACAAGGACGCCGCCGCGCGCGTCGGCGCTCTCGTGGCGCAACGTGCGATGGAAAAGGGCGTGAAGGACGTCGTTTTCGATCGTGGCGGCTATCTCTACCATGGCCGGGTCAAGGCCCTGGCCGACGCCGCGCGCGAAGCCGGCCTGAATTTCTAAGGAAAAGATCATGGCTCGCAGAGACGAACAGCGTGGCGGCGGTCGCAATCGCCAAGAAGAAGAGCGCGACAGCGACATCGTCGAGAAACTGGTGCACATCAATCGTGTCGCCGCGACCGTCAAAGGTGGCCGCCGCTTCTCGTTCGCCGCCTTGATGGTGGTGGGCGATCAGAAGGGCCGCGTCGGTTTCGGACATGGCAAGGCGCGGGAAGTGCCTGAAGCTATCCGCAAGGCGACGGAAGAAGCCAAGAAGACGATGATCCGGGTTCCACTCCGCGAAAGCCGCACCCTGCATCACGACGGCAACGGCCGTTGGGGCGCTGGCAAGGTGATGGTCCGTTCGGCGCCTCCGGGCACCGGCGTAATCGCCGGTGGTCCGATGCGCGCGGTTCTGGAAACCCTGGGAGTGCAGGACGTGGTCGGCAAGTCGGTCGGCTCGTCCAACCCCTACAACATGGTGCGCGCTACCTTTGAAGCCCTGAAGGCCCAATCCTCGCCTCGCCAGATTGCGGCGAAGCGCGGCAAGAAGGTCTCGGACGTCCTGGGTCGTCGCGCCGACGCCGCTGCGGCTCAGGCCGCGGATGTGGAAGGTTAGAAGCATGGCCCAGATCACCGTTCGTCAGACCGGCAGCCCGATCCGCCGGACCAAGGACCAGCGCGCGACGCTGGCCGGCCTCGGCCTGAACAAGGTGGGTCGCGTCTCGACCCTGGAAGACACCCCGTCGGTTCGCGGCATGGTGGCCAAGGTCGCTCACCTTCTGGAGGTTGTGGAGGGCTAGCCTCCATGACCTGGGCCCTGCGGGGCCCATAGGCCTTTCAGAGCCAAACTTTATCAAGCCGAGTCGGGAAATCTTCCGGCGCCATATCTCCAAGGAGAGGCACATGACAAAACTCAACGATCTCGCCCCGCGCGAGGGCTCCACCAAAAACCGTATGCGTGTCGGCCGTGGTCCGGGTTCGGGCAAGGGCAAGACTGCCGGTCGCGGTGTGAAGGGCCAGAAGGCGCGCTCGGGCGTGTCCATCCACGGCTTCGAAGGCGGCCAGATGCCGCTGCACATGCGCATGCCCAAGCGCGGCTTCACCAATCGCAATCGTCTGGACTTCGCCGAGGTCAACCTCTGGCGTCTCGAGCAGGCGATCGCCGCCGGCAAACTCGACGCCAAGTCCCCCATCGACGCTGACGCCCTGGTGAAGGCCGGTGTCATTCGCCGCGTCAAAGACGGCGTAAAGCTGCTGGCCAAGGGTGAGCTGACGTCGAAGCTCACCTTGACGGTCTATTCGGCTACGGCGGCTGCACGTGCGGCAGTGGAAAAAGCTGGCGGCACGCTCACCACCACCAAGGTGGAAGCTGCCGAAGAGGCCGCTGCCTAGGTAAAGTGGGGTCGGGCTCGCTATCGGGCCCGACGCACCTTATCTGATTGTCTCAAGAAGGCTTACGGTCCGCAGGATCGGAGCGTTGTGAGCGGCGAGGGCGGACATTTTCCCGTCCCGGCGCTCCAGATGCCAGGGGAATTGCTGAATGGCTTCGGCCGCAGAACAGCTCGCCGCAAACATGAATTTCGGGTCCTTCGCGAAGGCCACCGAGCTTCACAAGCGCATCTGGTTCACGCTGATGGCGATGGTCGTCTATCGCCTTGGCACCTACATCCCTATCCCGGGCATTGACCCGGTAGCCTTCCAGGCCGCGTTTTCGGGCCAGGCCAAGGGCATCCTTGGCATGTTCAACATGTTCTCCGGCGGCGCCGTGGAACGCATGGCCATCTTCGCCTTGAACGTAATGCCCTACATCTCGGCCTCGATCATCGTCCAGCTGATGGGCTCGGTCTATCCGCCGTGGGAAAAGCTGCGCAAGGAAGGCGGGGAGGCTGGGCGGAAGACACTTAACCAATACACCCGCTATCTTACCGTGGTGCTGGCCGTGATGCAGAGCTTCGGCATCGCCGTCAGCTTGTCACAGAGCCCGGGCCTGGTGGAGAATCCGGGCCTGTTCTTCATCGTCGCAACGGTCGTGACGCTCACCGGCGGCACTATGTTCCTGATGTGGCTGGGCGAACAGATCACCAGCCGGGGTGTCGGCAACGGGATCTCGCTGATCATCTTCGCCGGCATCGTAGCGGTTCTGCCGCAGTATATTTTCCAGTCCCTGGAACTGACCCGGACCGGCGCCATGAATGTGGGCGCGCTGTTTCTCATCGTGGTGCTGGTGGTCGTTGTGACGATCGCCATCGTCTTCATGGAGCGCTCGCAGCGCCGTCTGCTGGTGCAGTATCCAAAGCGCCAGCAGGGAAACCGGATGGTGGGTGGCGATACCTCGTTCCTGCCGCTGAAAATCAACACTTCGGGTGTGATCCCGCCGATTTTCGCCTCGTCGCTCCTCTTGCTCCCGGCCACTGTCATGGGTTTTGCCGCGACGGCGGATCTGCCGGAATGGCTGCAGTGGATGCCGGGGATGGTCGGCCAGCTTCAACACGGCCAGCCGCTGTTCATGGTGCTGTACGGCGCGCTGATCGTCTTCTTCTGCTTCTTCTACACCTCCGTGGTGTTCAATCCCGATGATACGGCTGAGAATCTTCGCAAGTACGGCGGCTTCCTGCCTGGCATTCGTCCCGGCAAGCGCACGGCGGAGTATCTGGATTTCGTGCTGACGCGACTGACGGTGATCGGCGCGGCCTACATCACCCTGGTCTGCCTGTTGCCCGAAGCCATGATCGGTTTCATGAATATCCAGTTCTATATGGGCGGTACGTCTCTGCTGATCGTGGTGAGCGTCACGATGGACACCGTTGCCCAGATCCAGTCGCATCTGCTGGCGCACCAGTACGAAGGACTGATCAAGAAGTCGAAGCTGAGGGGCGGGCGCCGCTGAAGCCCGGCCCTTGGGTGACGTTGCGGGACGGCGCCATCAAGAGCGTCGCGGTGGGAGCTAACCGATGAACCTGATTCTGTTCGGGCCGCCTGCGGCGGGGAAGGGCACCCAGGCCAAGCGTCTGGTCGAGAGCCGCAACATGGTACAGCTGTCTACCGGCGACATGCTGCGCGCTGCCATCGCTTCGGGCTCTGAACTGGGCCAGAGGGTGTCCGGCATCATGGAGCGCGGTGAACTGGTCTCCGACGCCATCGTGATTGAACTCATAGAGCAACGCCTGCCAGAGGCGGAGGCGGCCGGTGGCGCGATCTTCGACGGTTTTCCCCGTACGCTACCTCAGGCCGAGGCGCTGGACCGGATGCTGGCCGGTCGTGGACGCAAGATCGACCTGGTGCTTCGGCTGAAAGTGGATGACGACGCATTGAAGGCCCGCATCGCCGGCCGTTTCGCCGAATCGGGCCGTCCCGACGACAATCCGGAAAGCTTCGTCGTGCGGCTGAACGCCTATAACCAACAGACCGCGCCGCTGCTTCCGTATTACAAGGCTCAGGGCAAGCTGGTTGAGTTGGACGGGATGGGCGCAATCGACAACGTCGCTGCTGCAATCGATGGCGCGCTGGATAGCTGATTCGGGCCGTTCTCTTCGGTGATTGCGATTCACCTGAACTCATGCTTTCCTTTGACACCTGCGGCGCACAGCGTCGGCAGGCCCTGCACACGCACGGAACCCCATGGGTCCGCGGGTGATGCATTTCGTTCACATTTGGCTGTTTCCGCCATTGACGGAGACGCGCCGATCCCTATAACGGAGCGCTTCCGCGAAAGAGCGCGAGGGACGTGTCGGCCTATGCCTTCGGGCTTCTGGGGTCGTCGCGCCGTTCGCGCTTCTCTTGCGTGATCAGGAGAACTACCCACGTGGCTCGTATTGCTGGCGTTAACATACCTACAAACAAGCGCGTTGTGATCGCGCTGCAGTACATTCATGGCATCGGTCAGGCGAAAGCCCGAGAGATCGTCGCCAAGGTCGGCATTGATGACGCGCGTCGCGTCAATCAACTGTCGGACCAGGAAGTCCTGCAAATCCGCGAGACTATTGACCGTGATTATATGGTCGAGGGTGACCTGCGTCGCGACACATCGGTCAACATCAAGCGCCTCATGGACCTGGCCTGCTATCGCGGCCTGCGTCACCGTAAGGGCCTGCCGGTTCGCGGCCAGCGCACACACACCAACGCCCGCACCCGCAAGGGCCCCGCCAAGCCGATCGCCGGCAAGAAGAAGTAAGAGAGCGTATCTCCGATGGCCAAGGAACCGGCGCGCGTCAAACGTCGCGAGCGAAAGAACATTACTTCGGGCGTGGCGCATGTGAACGCCTCGTTCAACAACACGATGATCACCATCACCGACGCTCAGGGGAACGCGATCTCCTGGTCCAGCGCCGGCCTGATGGGTTTCAAGGGGTCGCGTAAGTCGACGCCCTATGCCGCCCAGATGGCGGCCGAGGACGCCGGTCGTAAGGCCGCCGAGCACGGTGTGCGCACGCTGGAAGTCAACGTCTCGGGCCCCGGCTCTGGTCGTGAATCCGCTCTGCGGGCTCTGCAATCGGTGGGCATGACGATCACTACAATCCGGGATGTGACCCCCATTCCGCACAACGGCTGCCGCCCGCCCAAGCGCCGGCGCGTCTAGCCGTCCGAACTACAATCCCTGACGCCGGTTCGCGGTAATGCGGCCGGCGATCCTGCGTTCTCGAGGGACACACGTGATCGAAAGAAACTGGAACGAGCTTATCCGTCCCGAGAAGCCGCAAATCGAGCTCGGCGCTGACGCTGCCCGCAAGGCGCGTCTGGTTGCTGAACCACTCGAGCGCGGGTTCGGCGTGACCCTGGGCAATAGCCTGCGGCGCGTGCTTCTCTCCTCGCTGCAAGGCGCGGCTGTGACCGCGGTGCAGATTGACGGCGTGGTCCACGAATTTTCCTCGCTGGAAGGCGTGCGGGAAGATGTGGTCGACATCGTACTCAACATCAAACAACTGGCGTTGCGCATGCACGCTGAGGGCCCGAAGCGGATGACGCTACGCGCCAACGGTCCGGGCGCGGTGACGGCCGGCCAGATCGACGCGCCATCGGATATCGAGATCCTCAACCCCGACCACGTGCTGTGCACGCTGGACGAGGGCGCGCAGGTCCGCATGGAGTTTACGGTCCAGACCGGCAAGGGCTACGTCCCCGCCGAGATGAACCGCCCGGAGGACGCACCGATCGGTCTGATCGCCGTGGATGCACTCTATTCTCCGGTGCGCCGTGTGGCCTATCGCGTTGAGCCGACCCGGCAGGGACAGAGCCTCGACTATGACAAGCTGATCATGGATCTGGAAACCAACGGCGCGGTAAGCCCGGTGGACGCTGTGGCCTACGCTGCGCGTATCCTTCAGGATCAGCTTCAGATATTCATCACCTTCGAAGAGCCGAAGAAGAAGGTCGAAGGCGAGGCCAAGCCGGAATTGCCGTTCAACCCGGCGCTGCTGAAGAAGGTGGACGAGCTCGAGCTGTCCGTCCGTTCGGCCAACTGCCTGAAGAACGACAACATCGTCTACATCGGCGACCTGATCCAGAAGACGGAGGCGGAGATGCTCCGCACCCCGAACTTCGGACGCAAGTCATTGAACGAGATCAAGGAAGTTCTCGCCGGGATGGGGCTCCACCTCGGCATGGACGTGCCCAACTGGCCGCCCGAGAATATCGAAGAGCTGGCGAAGAAGTTCGAAGACCAGATGTAGGATGCTTTCTCGCCGGTTCCGGGCCGCATCATGCGGTCTGGGTCTGTTGAAGCCGCAATAGCGGTGGAGGACCCCGGCGGTTCGTATTGACCCGGTCAGGAGCAGGCCGGGACTTGGTTAGGCAGGGCGTTTTCCGGAACAACGGGGGCGTCACATGGGTCCAGGTGGCCCGGGAGTTATGAGATGCGTCACGGTAAAGCCCACCGCAAGCTGGGTCGTACATCCGCCCACCGTACGGCCATGTTCGCGAACATGTCGGCGAGCCTGATCAAGCATGAGCAGATCGTCACCACCCTGCCGAAAGCCAAGGAACTTCGCCCCTTCGTCGAGAAACTCATTACGCTCGGCAAGCGCGGCGACCTCCATGCACGCCGCCAGGCCATCAGCCAGGTGCGCGACGTGGAGCAGGTGGGCAAGCTGTTCGCCGTTTTGGGTCCGCGCTACGCGGAGCGCAACGGCGGCTACATTCGGGTGCTGAAGGCCGGCTTCCGCCACGGCGACAATGCGGCCATGGCCGTGATCGAACTGGTCGACCGTGATCCTTCCGAAAAGGGCAAGGATAGCGGCCCCACCGCCGAAGCCGGCTTCGGCGGCGACGCCTAGAATTCAGACCCATCGCTGATCTGACGGACCCCGGAAGCTCGCTTCCGGGGTTTTGATTTGCACGCCTGTCACGGATTGCCGCTAAGTCTGAAACCATGCTTCGCCTTGTTCAGTTCGGCTGGATGTTTCTGTTGCTGGCGGCCTGCGCCACCACGGCCCCCATCGCATCGGCGCCGCGACCGGTGATTGTGCTGATCTCCATCGACGGATTCAGGCCTGATTATCTGGACCGGGGCGTAACGCCGGTGCTTTCCGGCATGGCGGCGGGCGGGGCACGGGGGTCAATGCGCCCGGCATTCCCCGTCAAGACATTCCCCAACCACTACAGCCTGGTCACCGGTCTCTATCCTGACAGGCACGGCGTGGTCGACAACACCATGGAGGACCCTGCCATGCCGGGGGTCACCTTCCGGATGAGCAATGCCACAGCGGTTCGCGACGGGCGCTGGTGGGATGGCGCTGAGCCAATCTGGGTTACGGCAGAGCGCGCCGGTATCAAAACCGGCACTATGTTCTGGCCCGGCTCGGAGGCGCAGATCCGGGGCGTCCGTCCATCCCATGTGATGCCATTCAATCAGGCGATGCCATCGGCAGCCCGTGCGGATCAGGTTCTGGCCTGGCTGGACCTGCCGCCGGATCAGCGACCAGGAATTGTCACGCTCTATTTCGACCTGGTCGATACGGCTGGCCACAACTTCGGGCCGGACGCGCCTGAGACCAACGCTGCTCTGGGTGAGGTCGACGCCGCGCTGGGGCAGGTCATGACAGGCCTCAAAGCCAGGGGTCTGGCTGCGAACGTGATCGTGGTGGCGGATCACGGCATGACAGCGGTTTCCCCGGACCGCCGTGCCTATCTCGATGATCTGATCGACCGTTCAGCCTTTCGCGTGCTGTCCGGCGGGGCGTTCGTTGCGATTGCGCCGGTTGCGGGACGAGAGGCTGAGGTGTCCCGCGCCATGGTGGGGCGCCATCCCCACGCGACCTGCTGGGCGCGCCGGGATCTGCCGGCCCGGTTCAGATATGGCCGGAATCCGCGCGTGGCTCCGATCATCTGCCTGCCAGAGTCCGGATGGACGTTGAGCACGCGGGACTTTCGCCCGGCGCAACCCGAGAAGGGCTCCCACGGTTTCGACCCGTCCGACCCCGATATGGCGGCGATCTTCGTTGCTAACGGTCCCGCGTTTCGTCAGGGCGTGACCCTGGGAAGGTTCGAGATTGTGGATGTCTATCCACTGTTGACCCGGCTGGTCGGCGCGCCGGCGCAGCCCAACGAGGGCCGTCTTCGGCGCCTCGGCCCGGCGCTGGCGCCTTGATCTGAACCTGGGCAAGCCGGGGTTATGACCCCGGAAGCCGAACTCGAAACCTTCATCGTCAGGTTCAATGTCGCAGACGCCGACGCCGCGCAGATCCAGGCGCTGGGCAGTCGGATCGACTGACACGGTTGTGCCCATCCGGGATGTGTTTCAGAAGGGCCGCGGGGAGACACCATGACGGACGATCTATCGGCCTCCACGGCTCGGAAATCTGGTCGCCAGGCGGGCTTCGGCTTCATCTTTGCCCTTGCCCTGATGAACTCCATCTCGTTCGGCATCATGATCCCGATCCTGCCCAATCTGGTGAAGGAGTTCACGGGCGGGGATACGGCGGCGGCTTCCGAGTGGGGTGTGCTGTTCGGTGTCACCTGGGGGCTGATGCAGTTTGTCTGCGGGCCGATCCTGGGTCTGATGTCCGATCGGTGGGGGCGTCGGCCGGTACTGCTGATCTCATTGTTCGGTCTGGCGGTGGACTTCCTGTTCATGGCCTTCGCGCCGGGCCTGTGGTGGTTGTTCCTGGGGCGGATCCTGAACGGCTTGACGGCCGCCAGCTTCTCAACCGCCAACGCCTACCTGGCCGATGTCACGGCGCCAGAGGATCGCGCCAAAACGTTCGGCTGGATGAGTTCGGCCTTCTCCTTCGGGTTCATCTTCGGTCCCGCTATTGGTGGGACGCTGGGTGAAATTGATCTGAGGGTTCCATTTCTGGCCGCTGCGGCGCTGACGTCCATCAACTGGCTCTACGGTTACTTCGTACTGCCCGAAAGCCTGCCGCCGGAGCGGCGTGCCACCACCTTCAACTGGGCCAAGGCCAACCCCCTGGGGTCGCTGAAGCTGCTCAGGTCAAAGCCCGGGCTCCTGGGGCTGGCGGGGGTGGGCTTCCTGTTCCAGTTTTCCCACACGGTCCTGCCGTCAATTTTCGTCCTCTATGCGGGCTATCGCTACGGGTGGACAACCTCGACCCTGGGCTACACGTTCCTGGCGACGGGCATTGCGGGCGTGATCGTGCAGAGCCTGCTGATCGCGCCCGTCGTCAGACGGATCGGAGAGCGCAACGCCGTGCTCCTCGGAGCCGCGGCGGGCGTGATGGGCTTCATCTGGTACGGCTGGGCGCCCACCGGGACCATATACCTGCTGGCCGTGCCGGTCTTTGCCTTCACAGGGTTCCTGATGCCCGGCCTCCAGGGCTTGATGACCCGCAGCGTGGCGCCCCACGAGCAGGGCCAACTTCAGGGCGCCAACCAGAGCCTCATGGGTATCGCCTCGATCCTGGGGCCGTTGCTGTTCGGCACGGTCTTCGCCTGGTCAATCCGGCATGAGGCTTTCGACATGCCTGGCCTGGCGATCTTCCTGTCAGCAGGGCTGCTGGTGCTCGCCTTCATGCTTGCGCTGGTGACCGCCCGGAATGTGACGCCTGAGGCAAACCCGGGATAGCGCCGCCATCATTGCGCCCGAAAACCGGCAGACAAGGGCGCGGTTTGAAAACCCCGGAGACCCGATGCGACGTCTGCTCGCCCTGATCCCCGCCCTTACACTTGTGAGCGCCGTCATCGCGCCCGGATATGCAGCGGCTCAACCCGCATTCAGCCAGCCCAATCGCGCCCCGCCGCAGGATGCGATGCAGATGAAGTCGTCCTTCTCGCCGGTCGTGAAGCGGGCCGCGCCAGCCGTCGTGAACATTTCGGCCAAGCGAATGGTGCGCCAGCAGGTCGACCCGTTCTGGCAACTATTCGGTCGTGGTGTGCCGGAGTCGCGGGTGGCGCAGTCGCTGGGGTCCGGGGTGATCGTCCGGGCCGATGGCGTCATCGTCACCAACAATCACGTCGTCGCCGAAGGACAAGAGATTACGGTCGCATTGTCCGACCGTCGCGAGTTTCCGGCGCGCGTCCTGCTGGCCGATCCCCGCACCGACCTGGCGATCCTGAAGATCGACATTCCTGCCGGAGAGCGGCTAGAGGTGCTGGCGATGGACGATTCCGGCGACGCCCAGGTGGGCGACCTGGTGCTGGCCATTGGCGATCCGTTCGGTGTCGGCCAGACAGTGACCAACGGCATCATTTCCGCACTGGACCGGAGCACTGACCCGAACGGGGAGGGCGGGCTGGCCTATATCCAGACCGACGCCGCCATCAATCCCGGCAACTCCGGCGGCGCGCTGGTGGACATGGACGGCGACCTGATCGGCGTGAACAGCTTCATCCTTTCGCGGTCGGGTTCTTCTTCGGGCGTGGGCTTTGCGATCCCGGCCTCTGTCGTGCGCCGGGCCGTCGAGACCGCTGTGGGTGGCGGGCGCAGCGTGGTGCGGCCCTGGCTGGGTGCGCGGACGCAGAGCGTAACGCCGGAAATCGCCCGCAGCCTGGGGCTGGCCCGTCCGCAAGGGGCGCTGATCGCAGATCTATGGCCCGGCGGCCCTGCGGCGCGTGCAGGTCTGCGGCAGGGCGATGTGGTGCTGCAGGCCGATGGCAAGCCGATCGCAGATACGGGCGCTCTCAGTTTTGCGATCCGCAACCATCGCCCCGGCGAAACGCTCCTGCTGGTGGTCCACCGCGCGGGCGGCCAGGAGCAGACCCTGTCGCTCCGCGCAGAGCCACCCCCGGCCACCCCGGCCCGTGACGAGCGAACGCTGGCAGGGCGCAATCCCTTTGACGGCGCGACCGTGGTGAACCTGTCCCCGGCAGTGGCCGACGAACTGGGTCTGGATACCTTCGCCGGGCAGGGGGTGCTGGTCTCGAAACTGGGGCGGGGTCTGGCCATGAATGCAGGTTTGAGACCCGGCGACATCGTGCGCCAGGTCAACGGACGGAAGATCGAAACGGTGCGCGATCTGGCTGTGGCGGCCGGTACAGCAGCCCCCGCCTGGCAGGTGACCATCGAGCGCAACGGTCAACAGATTACGGCGACGTTCCGCATCTGATGTCTCGGGGATCTGTGGTAGGTCCGGGACTATGGCCGATCTCTTTGAAGCGGCGGGCCTGACGCCGCAGCAACCCTCGCCCCTGGCCGACCGGCTGCGCCCGCAGCAGCTGGACGAGGTCGTGGGCCAGGACCATCTGCTCGGCGCGGACGGGCCAATCGGTCGTATGGCGCAGGCGAAGCGTCTGTCGTCGATGATCCTGTGGGGCCCGCCAGGCACCGGCAAGACCACGATCGCGCGGCTGCTGGCCAAGGCGGCTGGCTATGAATTTCAGCAGCTCTCGGCAGTGTTTTCAGGTGTGGCCGACCTGAAGAAGGCTTTCGAGGCCGCAAAGTTGCGCCGAGCCGCCGGTCAGGCCACGCTGCTGTTCGTGGACGAGATCCATCGCTTCAACCGCGCGCAGCAGGATGGCTTCCTGCCGTTTGTGGAGGAAGGCACGGTCACTCTGGTGGGCGCCACCACGGAGAACCCCTCGTTCGAGCTGAATGGCGCCCTTCTGTCGCGATGCCAGGTCTATGTGCTCAAGCGGCTGGATTACGAGGCACTGCACACCCTGCTGGCGAAGGCGGAGGCTCATGAGGGTCGCGCACTCGCGCTGGAACCCGACGCCCGTGCGGCGCTGGTGGCGATGGCCGACGGCGACGGGCGTTATCTGCTGACCTTGGCCGAGACCCTGTTCAACATCGGTTCGGCCAGGCCGCTGTCGACGAAGGACCTGGGTCAGGTCCTCCAGAAGCGGAGCCCCGCCTACGACAAGGACCGGGAGGAGCACTACAACCTCATATCGGCGCTCCACAAATCCATCAGGGGGTCTGATCCGGATGCCGCGCTCTACTGGCTGGCCCGCATGCTGGCCGGGGGCGAAGATCCGCTGTTCCTGGCGCGACGCCTGATCCGTGCGGCGGCAGAGGACATCGGTGAGGCCGACCCGATGTCGCTGGTGCTCGCCAATGCGGCGAAGGACACCTACGACTTCCTCGGTTCTCCTGAGGGCGAGATCGCGCTGGCGCAGCTGGTCGTCCATCTTGCCTGCGCGCCAAAGTCCAACGCGGTCTATGTGGCCTATGGTGCGGCGATGAAGGCCGCCAGGGAAACCGGCTCGCTCATGCCGCCGGCCCATATCCGCAATCCCACGACCCGGCTGATGCGGGATCTTGGTTACGGCAAGGGCTATGCCTATGACCACGATGCGCCGGAGGGGTTCTCGGGTCAGAACTATTTCCCGGACGGGATGGAGCGCCGCACCTTTTACAAGCCGAAAGGCGAGGGCTCGGAGGCCCGGATCAAGGAGCGCCTGGAACGCTGGGCGGGGATGCGGGCCGACCGCAAGACTTGACCCCGGCGCGGCCGCCATTGTCGGATCGTCTGATCGGGACTAGCCTCTCCCTGGGTCAACTTCGGGGGAAGCATGATGACGGGTACCACAGAACAAACCACGATGGTCCGCACGCCCTGGCATCTCTGGCTGGTGGTGATTCTGGGCGTGCTCTGGAACGGATTCGGCGCCTACGACTACACGATGAGCAAGCTTCAGGGTGACACCTATCTCAAGGCGTCGGGCATGACCGAGCCCCAGATCGTCTACTTCCACGCCATGCCGACCTGGGTGACAGTGTGCTGGGCCTTGGGCGTGTGGGGCGCCATTGTGGGCACGGTGCTGCTGTTCACCCGCTCGCGCTGGGCCGCGCCGGTGTTCTGGGCCTCCCTGGCCGGATTGGTCGGCAGCCTCGTCCACACCCACCTGCTGAGCAATGGGCGGGAGATCATGGGCCAGCAGGTGCTGATCCTGAACGGGGTGATACTCGCCGGCTGCCTGTTCTTCATCTGGTACTCGGCACGGATGGCGAAGGCGGGCGTCCTCCGCTAAGTGAGGGTGTGAAACCCCTAAAACCGGTCCAGCTCAGTCGCGACGAGATCGCCTTCGTAAAGAGCCTCGTGCTCTATGAGGATGCCGAGATCCTGGCCCTGAACAAACCCTCGGGCCTGTCCAGTCAGGGCGGGCGAGGGCAGGTCCATACGCTGGACGAACTGCTGTGGGCCTTCGCCAGACCCGGGAAGGCGCGACCTCGCCTGATCCACCGCCTGGACCGTGACACCTCCGGTGTGATCCTCACCGCAAAGACCAAGCCCGCCGCAGGATTTCTCGGCAAGGCATTGATGTTGAGAAAGTTTTCTAAAACTTACCTGGCCATCGTGACCCCCGGCCCACCTGATCCGGCAACGGGCGTGATCGACCTGCCGCTACGCCGGGATGAGCAAGGCCGGGAGGCTTACATGCGCGTCTGCACCGCGGATCATCCCGACGCCGAGACCGCCCGATCGGGCTACCGCACCCTGGCGAGCGCGAACGGCGCCGCCCTCATGGAACTGGACCCGGAGACCGGCCGCATGCACCAGTTGCGGGTGCACCTGGCCGCCCTGGGCCACCCGATCGCCGGCGACGTCCGTTATGGCGGCGCGCTGGTCGTCGACGGGGAGGCGGTTTCACGGCTCATGCTGCACGCCCGCGCGCTGTCGTTCCCTCATCCTGCCGGGGGAAGCCGGCGGCTGGAGGCGATGCCACCTTCCGATATGGCCGCGTTGATCGCCAAGCTCGGGCTCGAGTAGGCGCCCGCATCTGATCGCAACGTTGGCAAAGGCCGCCGTAGCGTCGCATAAGGTCTCCGATGAACACTCTTGTCCTGGTGGCGGCGGGCGGCGCAGCGGGTGCGGTGGCGCGGTACCTGATCGGTCTCCAGACCCTTCGGATGTTCGGCGCCGCCTGGCCCTATGGAACGTTGGCGGTCAACGTCCTCGGAGGATTCCTGATGGGTGCGCTGGCCGGCCTGCTGGCGATCCGAGGCGGGCCGGATCAGGAGAAGCTTCGGCTGTTGTTGGGCGTCGGCGTTCTGGGCGGCTTCACCACCTTCTCCGCCTATTCGCTGGAGGTCGTCGCCATGATCGAACGGCGGGCCTGGTTGCAGGCGGCAACCTATAGCCTGGGCTCGGTCGTTCTGTCCGTCGCGGCCCTGTTCGCTGGACTGTGGCTCATCCGGCGGCTGTTCGCGTGAGGGAGGTCCGCACCCTCTTCGTGGACGCGGGCGAGGATGGCGTGCGCCTCGACCGCTGGTTCAAACGCCGATGGCCGCACCTGAACCACATCCAGCTGCAGAAGCTCACGCGCTCGGGCCAGATCCGCGTGGATGGCGCGCGCGCCAAACCCGATACCCGGCTGACCGCCGGGGCGCAGATCCGAGTGCCGCCTCTGCCGGATGCGCCGCCAGCGCTTGAGAAGGGACAGATCGATCCCCGCGACGCCGCTTTCATCAGGTCATTGGTGATTTACGAGGATGATGAGGTTCTCGCGATCAACAAGCCCTCCGGGTTGGCGGTCCAGGGGGGGACCAAGACCACCCGGCATGTCGATGGCCTGCTGTCAGCCTGGGGGGAGGGCCTTGACCGGCCGCGACTGGTGCACCGACTGGACCGCGATACGTCGGGCGTCCTGGTGATGGGCAAGAGCCCACAGGCCGCCGCCCAGCTGGCCGGCGCGTTCGCAAAACGCCGGGCGCAGAAGATCTACTGGGCGATTGTCACAGGCTTTCCCAAGCCGGGCGAGGGTACGATTGACCGTTCGCTCGCCAAGCAGGGCATGGGCGACCGCGAGATGATGGCGCCAGCGGACCTCAGCGATCCCAGGGCGGAGACCGCCGAGACGGAATACGTTACCCTGGGCCGCGCCGGCCCGCGCGCGGCCTGGATGGCGTTGTGGCCCCACACCGGACGCACCCATCAGCTTCGGGCGCATATGCTGTTCCTGGGCCATCCGATCGTGGGCGACCCGAAGTACAACACGCCGGCGTCCCAGGCGCTTTCCGATGGGCTGAAGCTTCAGCTTCATGCGCGTCGTCTGGTGCTGCCGCATCCGTCACGGGGCACGCTGGCGCTTGAGGCGCCGATCAGCAGGGAGATGCGCGCCGGATTCGACCGCTTCGGGTTCGATGAACATGAGGCCAGTGTCGAGCCCTTTGGGTCCCGTCGCTGAGCCGGCTGGATGTCGAGATCATGAAGGTCGTTTGCCCGTGATCCGGTGGCGCGTGGTTGGACCGTCAAGGCTGCTCGGACCGTAGCTGGGGTGTCGCGACGGTCTTTCGGAGCAGGACCAGGTTATCGATCTTGATGTTGCGTGACCAGATGAACCTGGCCGCGCCAAATTCGCTCTCGAGACTGGTATAGGCTTCCTTTGGTCCGAATTGCGCGCGTGTGTAAACACTCGCCGCAGGCCAATCACCGTCGTTGAATTCAGGCGCGGCCCAACCGGCAGGTTCGGGAAAGTGCACCGCTTGGCATGTCGCAGCTCGAGCGCTGGTGGCGCATGCAGGCTTCACTGGGCACGCGCTACTGTCGCGGCCCCCAAGGGCGCTGAATTTCAGGCACGTCGTGTTGTCCAGGGGTGCGATATAGTATGTTTCCGCCTTCCAGCTTTCGTCGGTCAGAGTCCCGTCGCTGAAATGCGCAACGATGCCTCCGTCCCCGACATTATATCGGCCGTATTCCATTCCGACGCCAAGGTGCTCCTCCCAATCGACGGCGCGGAGCGCATAGGTGATGGGATACTTCACCCTGAATCGGCATGCCGTTGAATTGAAGGGGGTGAAGGCAATCGGATCGCGACAGACGAAGGTCCCGTTCACATAGAGTTCGAAGTAATTATCCCCGTGGATGAAAGCTGTGACCTCCACACCATCCGGATCGATTACAATCGTATCAAGTTGAGCGGCGTAGTTGGTGTTCAGCCCGTTGTTTGTGCAGTCGTTAAACAGGTCGGTCCCGCTATCGCCGGAATGAACTGCGGCCGGAACCCTCCACTCTCGGCCCTCATTGTCTTTTACGGTCCCTGTACGGGCTTCAACGAACTGGGTTCCGGGGGCGTTGCATTTTGTCGGCGAGGAAGCGTTTACGCCAGCGGCAGCGCGGCCCGTGGAGACATGACCGCCCGCGGCGACAACCGCTTGCCGAGCGGCCGCCAATTCGTCCGCCGAAACGGGCGGGGGAGCTTGCGCGGCGCTGTCCCCGCAGGCTGAAACCATGATGCAAACTGCGATTGCTGCCGCCGTACCCGTTTTCACCAGAGCTCTCTCCTCAACCACAAATCGCAGCCTCGATCAGCACCCAAAAAGGTCATCAGATCCCGCGCGGACATCGCAGGGCTCGCGGTAGCGAACAATGCGAGTATCCTCCCCGGCGCAGACACCTAGACCAGGCCCACCAGCGGCCGGGTCGAAGCGCTGTCGGGGAAAATCAGAGTATCGAGCGCGCGGCGGTCAACGCCCATGTGCTCGGCAAGCAATCCTTTTGACAGCGCGCGGAGATCAAGTGTCGGCGCGACATCGCGATTTTCGAACAGGGCCGGTTGTCGAAGGGTCGGCCAGTCTCCGACAATGCCACCCGGCTTGAGCGCTCCGCCGAGCAACAGGGCCGTAGACGCTGTCCCGTGGTCGGTGCCGCCTGTGCCGTTCGCCCGCGCCGTGCGGCCAAACTCGGTTACCGCCAGAACCACCGTGTTCGACCACTCGGCGCCGAGGCCGCTGTGCAGACCCTCGATGAGGGCGTCCAGAGCTCCCAGCCGCCCGGCCAGCGCGCCGGTCTGGTTGGCATGGGTGTCGAACCCATCGACCGACACAGCCGCCAGCTGTGGCCCGTCGGGGGCATTCAGGAAGCCGGCAAGGGCCACGCCCATCTCGCGCGCGATCCCGCGACCCTGGGCGGCGGCGGGGCGCAGCATGTCGGCAGTACGGGTGGCGCCGGTGGTGCGCGCCATATCCTCCGTCTGCAGGCCCCGGGCGAGGGCGGGCCCGAGTAGCGGGTCGTCTCTGTACAGGTCCTGCAACAAGGTCGGCAGGCGGGCGGTTGTGTCGACGCCGCGTCCCGGCGACCACGACGCCGCCGGAGCAGGTCCCCGCAGGATCAGCGGCGCCGTCGCGCCGACGGAAAGCGCCTCGATCTTGCGGGTAGCCGACAGAGCCGACACCGTGCGGTTCAACCACCCTGACGCGGTGGCGTAGACGTCCGCCGCGCCGGTTTCGAGCACGTCCTGCGCCTCAAAGTGAGAGCGCGCCCGGTCCGGCGACGCCACGGCGGGTGCAATCCGTGCCTGTCCAGCCCGCGCCAGGGCATGGACGGTAGTGAGCGCGGGATTGAGCGCAAAATGGCCATCGAGTGTCAGAGCGCCTTCGCCCAGCGCCAGACCGCCCCGAAGGCCTTCATAGTCGGGATCGCCAACCGGTGGCGCGACGGACAGGCCGTCCATGCCCCCGCGACAGATAATGACAACGAACTTCTTTGATCGCGGCGCAGCGGCCTCAGCCACCCGCGCGAAAAAAGGCAGGGCGAGGCCGGCGGTCAGGGCGCGTCGGTTGAGCAGGATGGGGCCAGTCATCGGCGTTGAAACTCCGGCGTCATCAGGAGGATTGCGACCGCCTCGGCGCGCGACTCCGCCCGGCTGATTGCCGTTGCCGAAGCTGTCGATAGGTGGGCGCCCAGGGTCTCGCGCGCCAGCATATCGGGATCCTGAATATTGGGCCCGGCGGCCACGGCCAGGGCTTGCGCAAACTGCATCCGCTTTACCAGGGCGTCCGAGCCGATCCACGGCCCCGCTTCGTCCGGCCAGCCCTTGGGTGATGGCGCAGCGAAGGTACGTTGGCCCAGCGTTGTCAGGATCGCCAGCTGGCCTGGGCCTCGCGGCTGCAACCCCAGTGCACGGTAGCTTGAAACGACAAACTCGTAGGGCGTCTTGAACTTTGAAAGGTCAGGTCGCCACGCGTCCGGCGCGTCCACCAGGGCCTCGGCGACCCGTGCCAGATCGCCGCCCGAAGCTATCCACACAGACGCCAACGCGGAAACCAAGGCTGCTGGCGGGTCATCGGCGACGAAATGGCGCGCGATCTTCGTGCAGACAAAGCGGGCAGTCTGTGGCTTGGCGGCCAGATCCCTCAGGATGGCCCCGGCCTGGGCCCTGCCGGGCTGGGAATAGCGAGCGCCCATCACGGTGCGGTCGCCGGGTTCATGGGCAAGATCGCGGAACACCACCGGCGTAGCGGCATCGAAATCCCGTGGGCCTGCCACGCTGAGGCCGGTCAGGGCGCGGGCGAACTCGGTGACATCGGCCTGGGAGTACCCGCCATCTATCCCGACGGTGTGAAGCTCAAGAATCTCGCGAGCGAGATTCTCGTTCAGGCCGGTCCCGCGACGCGGCGGCGGGATGTCGGCCTGGGCCCGGCGCGTGGCGCCACGCGCCGCCGCCCTTGCCGCCGGACTGTTCGGCCCCATTGACTGGGCCTGATCCAGGTAGAGCAACATCGCCGGATGAGTCTCTGCGGCTGTCAGCAAGTCAGCGAATCGACCAAATACATGCGGACGGATCGCCTCGGCCTCATACGGCCCGACCAGCGTGGCGACCTGCGCCTTGGTCGCCGAGACCGTGAAGTGGTTGGCCCAGAACAGTGCCCATCGCTCCCGAAATCCAGCCTCCGTTGCGACGGCAAGTCTCGTGCGGGCCAGTGAATCGCCCCCGGTATTCTCTCGGATCAGGTCTTGTGCGCCCTTCACGGGGTCCTGTGCGGTATCGGACATGGCGGCAGTCGCCTTGGCCTGCTCTATGCCTTGGCGATAGGCGCGAAATTCCACCAGTCTCTGCGCGGTGGTTTCCCTGTCGCCCTGAGGCAGGTCCGCGCCCTCGCTGCGGATCTGGTCCATCAGATAGGCCCGGAGATTGCGGCTAGCCTGCGCGATCTCGCCCTGGCGGGCCCCCAGGCCAAATCGGGTCACAGCGATCGCGGCATTCAGGTCGTTCCGGCTTGGGGCCATCTCTTGCTCCCTTGCAGTCAGTCCGGTTTATCCCCATTCCACGGCCTTGGGCGGGCATTCCGTCGGGAGTATGACGTTGGACTTGCGCAAAGGCTTCCACGAGCCGCAGGAAAAGCCCCGGCGGTTCTACAAGGCGGTGACGGTCGTTGAGGTCGACGGCGGTCACGGCATCCGGCTGGACGGACGCAACCTGAAGACCCCACGTGCCGCCCCGCTGATCCTGCCCACCCGCGCTGTGGCCGACCAGATTGCGACGGAATGGGACGCCCAGACCGATGTCATCGAGATGGCCACCATGCACGCTACTCGTCTGGCCAATACCGCCATCGAAACCATTGGCGGATCACGGGACGGCGTCGCCGACCAGATCGCCGACTACGCAGCCTCTGATCTCGTCTGCTACTTCGCCGAAGCGCCTGCGACCCTGGTCAGGCGGCAAAGCGAGGCCTGGGAGCCCGTGCTGTCCAGGGCTGAGGCTGAAGAGGGCCTGCAGTTCGAGCGTTGCATCGGGATTGTCCATCGGCCCCAGCCGCCCCAGACCCTGACGCGTGTCCGCGAGATCGCGCTTTCGCTCGATGACTTCGCCCTGGCAGGCCTGGCCTTCGCCGTGCCGCTCTACGGCTCGGCGGTGCTGTCGATCGCGGTATTGCGGGGCTGGTTGAACGGCGACGAGGCCTTCGACCTCTCCCGCGTCGACGAGGCCTTCCAGGAAGACCAGTGGGGCATCGACGCCGAAGCCGCCGAACGCGTTGCCCGGCTTCGGGTGGAGGCCAGCATGGTGGATCAGTGGTTCAGGGGGCTGGCGGCCTGACCCCGTGGCTCTACGGGCAGGATCCGCACTCGCGTGCTCGCTTGCGCCAGCGCCTTTACCGCGGCCATGAATTCCCCCGACCCCGGCTCGGCGAAGTGGGCGTCCAGCGCCGCCCGATCCGCCCATTCCTCGTAGAAGAAAAGTCGCATGGGGTCCTCGCAGTCCACGTGGACGCCGTGGGTCAGGCAGCCGGGCTCGGTGCGGGAGCGGGCCACGTGGGCCAGCGCCGCCTCCAGCAGGGCTTCGAAGGTGTCGGTCCTGGCCGTCACCGAACCCGTCACAATCAGCATGGTCATCTCCCCGGCTCACCCCGCGTGATCTTGCCTCGCCGGGCCGTCACGACTAGGGCTTCGCATCAGTTACGTGAAGGGCGGGCGGCGACTTGAAGCACATCCTGGCAGAACTTGAGACGCGTCGCGAACAAGCGCGCATGGGCGGCGGCGAAAAGCGGATCGCCAGCCAGCACGCCAAGGGCAAGCTGACGGCGCGCGAGCGCATCGACCTGTTGCTCGACGAGGGCTCGTTCGAGGAGTTCGACATGTTCGTCGAACACCGGATCAATGAGTTCGGCATGGCCGACAACCGGGTCATGGGTGACGGCGTGGTCACCGGCTGGGGCCGGATCAACGGCCGGACGGTGTTCCTGTTCTCCAAGGACTTCACGGTGTTTGGCGGATCGCTCTCCAGCGCCCACGCCGAGAAGATCCTGAAGGTCCAGCGTCAGGCCATGAAGGTCGGCGCCCCTATCATCGGCCTGTTCGATGCGGGCGGCGCGCGCATCCAGGAAGGTGTGGCCGCGCTTGGCGGCTATGCCGACATCTTCCTCGAAAACACCCTGGCCTCGGGCGTGATCCCGCAGATCAGCGTGATCATGGGCCCCTGCGCGGGCGGCGACGTCTATTCGCCGGCCATCACCGACTTCATCTTCATGGTGAAGGATACGTCCTACATGTACGTGACCGGCCCGGATGTGGTGAAGACCGTCACCCACGAGGACGTCAGCCACGAGGACCTGGGCGGCTACCGCGTCCACGCCATGAAGTCCGGCGTTGCCGATGGCGCCTTCGAGAACGATCTGGAAGCCCTGACCCAGGTCCGGCGCCTGGTCGACTTCCTGCCGCTGTCCAACCGCGAGAAACCTCCGGTCCGCGAAAGCTATGACGAGCCGGGACGAGAAGAGCAATCGCTGGACACCCTGGTGCCAGCCAATCCCAACAAGCCCTACGACATGAAGGAACTGATCCTGAAGGTTGTGGACGAGGCCGACTTCTTCGAGATCAGCCCGGACTTCGCCAAGAACATTGTGGTGGGGTTCGCCCGCATCGATGGCCAGCCTGTAGGCATCGTCGCCAATCAGCCGCAGGTTCTGGCAGGTGTTCTGGACATAGATTCCAGCCGCAAGGCCGCGCGTTTCGTGCGGTTCTGCGACTGTTTCGAGATTCCGCTGATCACCTTCGTGGACGTTCCGGGATTCATGCCGGGCACCAAGCAGGAGCAGGGCGGCCTGATCCGCCATGGCGCCAAGCTGCTGTTCGCCTTCGCCGAGGCGACCGTGCCCAAGATCACCATCATTACCCGCAAGGCCTATGGCGGCGCCTATGACGTGATGAGCTCCAAGCACATCCGCGGTGACATCAACTACGCCTGGCCCAGCGCCGAGATCGCTGTGATGGGCGCCAAGGGGGCGGTTGAGATCATCTTCCGCTCCGAGATCGGCGACGCCGACGCCATTGCGGCCCGGACCGCCGAATACCAGGCCCAGTTCGCCAATCCCTTCGTGGCCGCCTCACGTGGTTACATCGACGATGTGATCATGCCCCACTCGACGCGCCGGCGGATTTCCAATGCGCTCAGGAACTTGAAGGGCAAGTCGCTGTCGAACCCCTGGAAGAAGCACGACAACATACCTCTGTAGGCGCGGTCAGGGCGGCCTGCATATGCTCTAGGTCAAAGCGGCCGAGAGCATCACCTGCGAGATTGACCAGAGCTCGAGGCTGTCGAGCGCCTGGACTTTGTGGGTTGATGACGACGCTTGCGCATGAACTCCTGGTCTCCACCGGCCTTGTTGCAACGACGGTCGTCGTTCACCTGCTGGGCCTCGACCTGTTGATGTCGCTGGTCGGGTTACACCTGAAGCGCTTCACCACCGCATGGCTGCATCTGGACCGCCTCCTTGTGCCGTTGGGTATCGTGCTGGGCCTGTTTGTGCTGCACGGCGTAGAGATCTGGATCTACGCGTTCGCATACCTCCTTCTTGGTCTGCTGCCGACCGTCGAACAGGCGCTCTACTTCTCAGCCAATGCCTATTCCACCGTCGGCGAAGCGGGCCCCTTGCTGCCCGAAGGGTGGCGGGTCGTCGGGGTGCTTGAAGCGGTGAACGGGATGCTGCTGATAGGCTGGTCGACCGCTTTCCTGTTCAAGGTCCTCGATCACCTGCTGGGTTCCGACGGCCATGATCACCCGCTCCCGCGCGGCGCCATCGCGCGGACAAGGCGGGATCGCGACAGGCCGTTACAAAGCCGGGATAGCGTCGATTAGAGTGGCGGCGGCATCCGGGGCAGGCTCGGCCTGGGCGTCACCGCCTGGCCCTGAGCGAAGGCTGTGCAGCGAGGGCCGCTGAACGCGCTGACGCCGAAGACCTCCACGCAGGCGCTGAAGTCAGACGCATCGATGCGACCCTTGTCCTGAAGCCAGGTGCATTGGGCGACGGCCCCGATCAGGTAGCTTGCGATGGGCGTGCCGGGATATTGCCGGTCTGGAATCTGCGACTGGTTCACCCGCGTGTCGGTGAAGGCGTTGCGGAATCCGATGGGGGTGAGCGTGATGGTGTGAGCGTACTCATGCGCGGTCGCGTTTACGGCGCAGGATCGCTCTACGAGGTCGGTCGAGCGGAACTGGTCCAGCAGAAGGCGGCCGAAGGTCATCTCTGCATAGCGCCCAAAGCCCACGCCTTCGCCCGCGCTGGCGTGGTAGCGCATGGGGTCCGGGCCATCCTGCCGTCCGATGATCTGGACCATGGCCGGGGCGTAGCGTGATCCGAATGGCTCAAGCGCGATCTCGCGGGCGAGGTCTGCCACGGTGGCGTCCTGCTTGTCCGGCCTCGCGTAGATCACCGGATAGCGATCACCCAGCGACAGCAGGTTGCGGGTGAAGGCTGGAGATCGCAGCACGCCATAGCTTTCGGTCAGCAGGGTCTCGACCAGGGCGCGCTCGTCAGCCGATGCAGCGTCAATGATCGACTTGAACGGGCCTCGATCTGTCGCCGTGTCCTCGGCGATATTCTCGCGGGCAACCCAGACAACCATGATCACGGCGGCGATCACCGCCCACAGGCCGGAGGACCAGAGCGAAGTGCGCTGCAGCCCCTCCACGCTCGTGCCTAGGCTGTCTGCAGTCCGGCATTGTCTCCGCGCCCAAGCGGATCGCGCAGGGTCCCGCCGTCGGGCACAAACTCCAGCGAGATCGAGTTGATGCAGTAACGCAGGCGAGTAGGCGGCGGGCCATCAGGAAACACATGGCCCTGATGGCTGCCGCAGCGGGCGCAGAGCGTTTCTATGCGGACCATGCCGTAGGACGTGTCGCGCACAGCCGTGACATGCGCCTCATCGATCGGCGCCCAGAACGAGGGCCAGCCGGTGCCGCTCTCAAACTTGGTTTTGTGCTGGAATAGCGGGAGTGCGCACAGACGGCAGCAGTAGATGCCGGTATCCTTCTGATCGAGCAGGCCGCCGCAGAAGGGCGCCTCCGTGCCGTGATGCAGCAGAACCTCGGCTTCCTCACGCGTAAGGCTGGCTTCGAGGCGCTTGCGTTCCTCAGCGTCAGGCGGAGAGAGAGAAAATCCGGACGGGGAGATTGCTGGTGTGCTCATGCCAGCCAATCTAGTGTTCCGCCACGCCCCGTGGAAGATGGGAGTTCACGTCAAATGGTTGTCGCCATGTCTCTTGAGCTCATCGCCGCCACGGCTGCTGTGAAACTAGCTGCGTAAGGGGCAGAATGTTCTCGAAAATCCTCATCGCCAACCGGGGCGAGATCGCTGTCCGGATCATCAAGACCTGCCGCAGGATGGGGATCAAGACCGTCGTCGTTTATTCAGAGGCGGACGCGGACTCGATGGCGGTCGAAATGGCCGACGAGACCGTCTTCATTGGCCCGGCGCCTGCGTCGGAGAGCTATCTCGTCGCCGACAAGATCGTAGCCGCCGTTCGCGAGACCGGGGCTGAGGCAGTCCACCCGGGTTTTGGTTTCCTGTCGGAGAACGCGAGCTTCGCGCGACGGCTGGCGGCAGAGGGGATCACCTTTATCGGTCCGAACCCGCATGCCATCGAGGCGATGGGCGACAAGATTGAGTCCAAGAAGTTCGCCGTGAAAGCCGGGATCTCGGTGGTGCCAGGCCATGTGGGCGAGATCGATGACACGGCGCACGCCGTCCGCATCTCCGAGGAAATCGGCTATCCGGTGATGCTGAAAGCCTCCGCCGGCGGGGGCGGCAAGGGCATCCGGGTCGCCTGGAACCGCAAGGACGTTGAGGAGGGCTTCCCGGCAGTGCGGTCCGAGGCCAAGTCCAGCTTCGGCGACGATCGTATTTTCATTGAGAAGTTCATCGAAAGCCCGCGCCACATCGAGATTCAGGTGCTGGGCGACAAGCACGGCAATGTGGTTCACTTGTTCGAACGCGAGTGCTCGATCCAGCGTCGGAACCAGAAGGTCATCGAGGAGGCTCCCAGCCCGTTGCTGGACGAAGCCACCCGCAAGGCCATGGGCGATCAGGCCGTGGCTCTGGCCCGGGCGGTGCAATACGACAGCGCCGGCACCGTAGAGTTCGTCGCCGGCCAGGACCGCAGCTTTTTCTTCCTCGAGATGAACACCCGCCTGCAGGTGGAGCATCCGGTCACCGAGTTGATCACCGGCGTCGACCTGGTGGAGCAGATGATCCGGTCGGCCTACGGCGAGCGAATGTCGTTCGGGCAGCAGGACCTGAAGATCAACGGCTGGGCCATGGAGAGCCGCATCTACGCCGAGGACCCCTATCGCGGCTTCCTGCCCTCGATCGGACGGTTGGTTCGCTACTCGCCCCCTCAGGAAGGCGATGTGGGCGACGGTGTGATCGTACGCAACGACGCCGGCGTTCGCGAGGGCGACGAAATCTCGATGTTCTACGACCCGATGATCTCGAAGCTGTCGACGTGGGCCCCGACCCGCGATGGAGCCATCGACGCCATGGGCCGCGCGCTTGAGGACTTCCACATCGAGGGCCTGGGCCAGAACATCCCGTTCCTCGCGGCTGTGATGGACCAGCCCCGTTTCCGGTCGGGCAAGCTCAGCACCAACTACATCAAGGACGAGTTCCCCGAGGGGTTCCAGGGCCTGCCACCCACGGACGCCCAGCGCGATCTGATGAGTGCTGTGGCGCTGGCCATGCAACGGGCCTTGCTGGCCCGGGCAGCGCCGGACCAGACACGGAGCGAGTGGGTGGTCGTCGCCGGCGCCCTGCATCAGACGATGAGCGTGACCGCCGTCGACGGTGGGCTGACCATCCGGACCGGGGATCGTAAGCTCAGGCTGGAGGACATCCAGTGGCGGCCGGGCCAGGCCGTGTTCCGCGCCAATCTGGATGGGCGCGACTTCACGGTAGCCGTAAAGCCTGCCGCCGAGGGTTTCGTTATCCGCCACCGCGCCACCACGCTGCGCGTGATGGTGCTGTCGCCCCGGTCCGCTGAGCTGCACCAGATGCTGCCGCCCAAGAAGGCCGCCGACACCTCGAAGATGGTGCTGTCGCCGATGCCGGGTCTGGTGGTCTCGATCGACGTCGCTCAAGGACAGTCCGTGAGGACCGGAGAGGTGGTCGCGGTTCTTGAGGCCATGAAAATGCAGAACATCCTGCGTGCCGAGCGCGACGGTGTGGTCAAGGTGGTCAGCGTCAAGTCCGGTGACAGCGTCGCAGCCGACGAAGTTCTGGTTGAGTTTGCCTGATACTGGAGCTTTGGACACGTCATGAGCTTCAGCGAGCTCTTCCTATCAGCTCAGGGACGCGCCACCCGGACCCCCTCGGTGGCGGCGGCGATCGTGCTGCTGGTGCTGGCGGCCCTGTTCGAGGCCCTGGTAGAGGATCCGCTGGCGAGAACGCTGACCGGGCTGATCGCCTATCCGGCGTTCTTCTATGGCGGCGCGTGCGTGCTGGCCAAGCGCCTGCATGACCGGGGTCGGTCAGGCTGGTGGGCAGCGCTGATCCTGGTGTCCGTCGTAGCGGTGTGGCCGCACCCGGCAGGCTTTCTGGATTTCGGGTTCTTCGTGGTGCTGGTCTGGGCGTTCGTCGAGCTGGCGGTGATGCCGGGCGAGCGAGGGGCAAACCGGTACGGCGCCAATCCGCAGGTGCTGACGGTGGCGTAGGGACGGGCGCAGCGGGAAGGGTCTTCAGCGGCCTGACCTACCCCGAGGGGTGCGGGGGCGGTCGACCGGGGATGACCGGGGCGGCGCGGGCGGAGTTCAGTAGTTGGGCGCGGGCCGGAGGGGCTGCAGCCGGGCGGGCCAGGAGCGCCAGCGCCGGGCCGGGACGGCGAGGTTCGGGTTCCGGCTTCGGGGCAGCCTGCGCCAGCAGGGCCTTCAGCGTCGGAAGCGTGGTCTCGCGGATGTGGGCCGGATACTGATCGCGGACCTGTTCGGCCCTTGCCGACACGATGCCGAGCGTCTTCAGGAACTGCGGCAGGCTGACAGGCTCGGCGTCGCGGTCGCGTTCCCGTTCGGGCTCAGAGCGGCGGGGGACGCCCAGGCGTTCCTCATAATCCGGGGCCTCAAGGCGTTCGCGCTCAAGCGGTTGCAAAGCGGGCCGGGCCGGGCCACGCGGAGCCGATACCCCGAATACCTTCAGCCGGATGCCCATCCGCACGGCGAAGAAGCAGTGGCGGAATTCGGCGCTGAAGGCGAGGAAGCGGTCGAGGTTGTCGCCGGCGGTTTTGGCAATCTCTACCGCCGCCGTGCCCAGCTCAAAGGCCGACGCCGTCATCGCCTCGATCATCCGAAGCGTGGTCGCATCATGAGGGGGCTGGGCGGCCTGCATGAGAACAAAGATAGAACAGATTGACATGCTGTCAAGCCGCGTGTCGTCGACGCCGGAAGGATTTGTCCACGAACCACACGAACCGCACGAAAGGGGAGGCTTCTACGGCGGGGGCCGGGGAACGCCGGGCAACTGGGGAAGAGAACCGCAGAAGACGCAGAGGGGCGCAGAAAGGGCCGTAACGCTCTGCGCGACACCTCAACGCTATCGGGTGCGCCGGGGATGACAACCCGTGCGCGCCGCGCCACTGTTACGATGCCACTTGGCTATATCCCCGCCCGATGCGTCGGAGAATGTGATCTGCTTCCCAATAGGGGTTAAGTAAAGTGTCACTGTAACTCGGGTTCACTGCAAGTCGACCGGAATGTGTGACCTGGATACCACCCGATCTCTTGGGGCCCATTGATGCTCGCTGTTCACATTGCACGGTAATGACCTTGTCGGCGTCCCCACAGGAGCAAGCCTGCTACAGTGACCGCCATGCCGACGCCTAGGGCGGTGAACAGTTGATCGGGGAGCTTGCTCGCATCTGACGCGAGACGGCCAGCCAGAGCATAGCCGGCCATTCCAAACGACATGGCGACAATCAACCAGCCGACCCCCCTCCGATAGCGTCGCACGCGGTCGGGGTCTCCCCGATCACGGAGCAGGCCCGCAACGATCCGGCTGTCGGCGGTATCGGTCAGGATCATGCCGAGCGCGAACACCACAGCGACGATCGCCGCACCGCTGACGCCGGCCGTCGACGAGGCAGCAAGGCCCCAGGCTGCGGCCTGGGTGGCTGTGTCGAACACCAGGCCGAAAACAATCCCGGTCGTGACTATGGCAAGCGGGTGGGAGCTGCCTCGCAGGGCGCGCGGGATCAGGCCCTGCCGCCATCCAACCGGCGTGTAGGCACCCGGGCGGCGCAAGGCCAGCAAGTTCAAGACACCGACCAAAATCAGCAAGCCAATGACCGCCAAGTCAATCACCGTGCTCGCCCAATCCGGCCAGGCAAATCGGGGAAACAACATAGCAACTCCGATGGACACTGCGGCTACGGACAAACTATGACCGATCGCAAAGAGCGTGCCCGTCCAGGGTGCCCAGCGCGGCCTTTCCTCGGCGGCACGGAATGTCAGGTTGTCAATGACGGCGATATGGTCCGGATCAAGCCCATGTCTCAGGCCCAGCAGAAGAACAAGGCCAAGTGCTGGGCCCGTCAGTATCCCTGGATCACTCACCGGACGACGCAGGCTTCAAAACCTGCCTTGAGCCGCGCAGCAGGTAGATCGCGACCGATGAAGACAGCCCGCGACACCCGCGTCTCATCCTCTCGCCAAGGCCTCTGCAAGTCGACGTCCAGTAACATGTGCACCCCCTGGAACACCAGGCGGCGGTCCTGTCCGGCTATATGAAGAATCCCCTTCCAGCGCAGAATGTCCTGACCAAGGTCGGATGCGATTGACGAAACCCAAGCCCGCGCCCGGTTGGAATCCAAGGGCTTGTCCAGACTCATCGAAACTGAAACCACCGCCTCATCGTGCTGGTGCTCGTCTTCACCCAGGAAGCCCGGTTCGATTTCGAGAATGCGATCCAGATCAAACGCACCCAGATCCAACAAATCTGCAATCGCGATGTCGCAGTTCCGGGTTGGCACAATCCGCGCCGTCGGGTTCATGCGCGCGATCAACGTCTGAAGGCGGGCGACTTCGAGTGATGACACCAGGTCGATCTTGTTCAGCAGGATGACGTCGGCAAAGGCGATCTGTTCGGCGGCCTCGTGGCTGTCGGCCAAGCGTGCTTCAAGGTGCACGGCATCCACGACGGTCAGAATGGCGTCCAGCCGGGTGCGCTGGCGGACTTCGTCGTCCACGAAGAAAGTTTGCGCGACCGGCGCGGGATCAGCGAGGCCAGTTGTCTCGATCAGGATGCCATCGAAGCCACCCTTGCGCTTCATCAGTCCATTCAGAATTCGGATCAGATCACCCCGCACGGTGCAACAGATGCAGCCGTTGTTCATCTCAAACACTTCCTCGTCGGCACCCACCACAAGGTCGTTGTCGATGCCCAGCTCGCCAAATTCATTGACGATAACGGCGTAACGCTTGCCGTGGTTCTCGGTGAGAATGCGATTGAGCAGGGTAGTCTTTCCGGCACCCAGATAGCCGGTAAGTACGGTAACGGGGATCGTCGAGGAGGGCGGCATTTCAAATATCTCCAGTTCAGTATGGGTGCGAGTTGTTGCCGTCGGTCGGAACGCGCGCCCCGCCGCTGGTGGACGCCCGGCGGTGCCAATTCCACAGATGAGCACTGGCCAGGCATAAGCTCCCGACCACAGTCACCGCAGTCTCAACGGCTTTCGACCCGGCGACGAAAGCCCCAGCGGCCAACAGAGTGATACCGATGGCCGCGAGTGCGAGAACCCGGATGGATCGTCGGGCGTGCGGCGAAGGCCTCAGAAGCGCCAGACCCGACAATGGGGCGGCGATCAGGACAAAGAGGACATGCACCCACTTCGCCTCCGCCCAAGCGCCAAGCACCGGCAGCAGTGCGGCTGCGACTGGTAATGCCAGGCAATAGGCAAGACAGAGGCCCGACAGGCCAATGGCCGAACCATCCAACACGCGATCTGCTGCACTCATGGCGTGTCGTCGACCAGCGGTTCGCAGGTGAAGCGCGATGCTTGAGTCGTAGCCTCAGGCTCGCAGCACTCGCAGTCGCGGTTCATGGCATCGATGATTTGCCCCAGTTCCTCAGGCGTAAGACGAGAGATGAGGCTGTCCGGCGATATCACGCGACCTCGACCTCACGGCCCCAAACCGGGAACGGATCGGACAGTCTGCGCCACCCCGCGACCCCGCGCTGAACTTCGGTCGGCGTCAGCAGCGCGCTGTCCAGCAGCGCAGTCAGCGCCCGCTGATCCATGTCCTTGCCGATCAGGACCAGTTCCTGTCGCCGGTCGCCATGGGGCTGACGCCATACTGCCGCCAGGGCTGCGCGAGACTCTAGGTCCTGAGGCCGCCGCTCGGGCGGGATTGCGGCCCACCAATGGCCACCCCACTCGTGGGTCACCACGGCCCCGGACTGACTCCACGTCCCGACCTGGTGCATCCGCGTGGCGAGCCAGAAGAACCCCTTTGATCTCCAGACACCCGGCCATTCCCGGTTAAACACGTCCATCAGCCGATCAGGATGAAACGGCCGGCGGGCGCGGTAGATGAAGCTGGTGACACCGTACTCTTCGGTTTCCGGGGTCTTTCCGAATTCAAGGGCCTGCCGCCAGCCTGCGGCACTCTGCGCCTTCAGCATATCGAACCGCCCGGTATCGAGAACCTCGCTGAGCGGCACCTGCCCATTCTCCGCCGACACGATACGCGCGCCAGGATTCAACATGCGGCAAATCGCCTCTACCTCGCGAAGCGCCTGCGATGTCACCAGATCAACCTTGCTCAGGACGATGACATCCGCGAACTCAATCTGGTCAACGAGCAGGTTGACCACGGTACGGACATCTCCGTCTCCGAGGCTCTCGCCGCGGTCAGCGAGGAAATCTCGACTGGCGTAGTCCCGGTGAAAATTGAACGCATCCACCACCGTCACCATGGTGTCGAGCCGTGACACATCACGCAGCGAGTCCCCGGACTCCTCGATGAAATCGAAAGTGGCCGCGACCGGCATTGGCTCGGAGATACCGGTGGACTCGATCAGCAGGTAGTCGAACCGTCCTTCGGCCGCGAGCCGGCGCACCTCAGCCAGAAGATCATCACGCAGCGTGCAGCAGATGCAGCCATTGCTCATCTCCACCAGGCGCTCTTCGGTCCGCGACAGACCGGCATCACCACCCCGGACCAGAGCGGCGTCGATGTTCACTTCGCTCATATCGTTCACAATCACCGCCACGCGCTTGCCCTCACGGTTGCGCAGAATGTGATTCAAGAGCGTGGTCTTTCCCGCCCCCAGAAACCCGGAGAGCACCGTCACCGGCAACTGGCGCATCGTCAGACCTTTGAATGATTGTTATGTTATAACATTGCATTGCAGAGATGTGGACGCAACGGAAATCAGCCGAGGCAGGGAGTTTCGGGGAGGCCCGGCCTCAGCCTAGTTAAAGGCAGAGACCGCGCGCGTCCGAGCTGGCCCAGCTATGAGTGTTCGCGCCTCGGCTGCGGCGGTCACAGTGCTGATCTTGCCGGCCACGATGTCGCTATTACGGGGACCGCTTGCTTAACCCCCAAAAAGGGCGGGCCAAGCGTTTGCTTGACGGATTTACGGTTGAACAGGCCGTAACTGGCGCCGAACCGCAGCGTTTGGAAATACAACCCCAGGCGACCAGCCGTCGGCGCGCCATCAGGAAAGCGGCGGCGGCGTCGTCGTCACGGGACCGAATACGGCCTGGAAGCTCGCCCTCAATGCGGCGTCTGCGGCGTCCATGGTCACCGGCGCGCCGAGATCCGCCAGACTGGTGACACCGTGGGCGGTTACGCCGCAGGGTACGATGCCGCCGAAATGGGAGAGGTCGGGTTCGACGTTCAGCGAAACGCCGTGAAACGACACCCACTTGCGCAGCTTTACCCCGATGGCGGCGATCTTGTCCTCGCGCAGCGGGTCGGTCCGGGCCACCCAGACGCCCACGCGACCGGGTCTGACATCGGCGCGGACGTTGAGGGTCGCCAGGGCGCCGATCAGCCAGGCCTCCAGGGCGGCCACGAAAGCGCGCACGTCGCGGTGGCGGCTTGTGAGGTCCAGCATCACGTAAGCCACCCGCTGGCCCGGCCCGTGGTAGGTGTACTGGCCGCCGCGCCCGCTTTGAAACACCGGGAAACGTGAGGCGTCCAAGAGGTCCTCGGGTCGCGCCGAGACGCCGGCTGTGTAGAGCGGCGGATGCTCCAGCAGCCAGACCAGTTCGCCCGCCCGGCCGTCGGCGATAGCGGCGGCTCGAGCCTCCATGGTCGCCACTGCGTCAGGGTAGGGAACGGGCGCGCGTGACACCGCCCAGCCGGCCGGTGCGCCGTCCAGACGCGCAAATTGCGCCGGAGCTTCAGAGATTAACGCCCGATCAAGCATGTCAGCGCCAATGTGCGCTGCGGCTTGGCGTCATGCAAAGCCCAACGGCGTGTTTCGGGGTTTTTCGGTGAGTCAGGTCAAGTCGGTCAACGTCGAGATCCAGGTGGTGCTGGGACGCGCCGCGCTGCCGATGGCGCAATTGCTGCGAATGGGCCGGGGTGCGGTGATTCCCCTCGACGCAACGGTGAACGATGAGGTCTGGATCCTGGCCAACAATTACCCGGTGGCGCGCGGAGAAATCCAGATAAACGACGAACGCATCTCCATCTGCGTGACAGGAGAGGCCGATGTTTATGATTACATCGCCGGATCAATCTGAGCACGCTCTTCCCAAAGCGGTCTGCGTTTGCTACCTGCCGCGCCTCACCACGAGCGGTCGTGGCGGAATTGGTAGACGCGCAGCGTTGAGGTCGCTGTGGGGCAACCCGTGGAAGTTCGAGTCTTCTCGACCGCACCAGTGATTGAGACACGTCAACAGGGATCGAGAAACGTCGTCCGTACATAGCTGAGGGAGGTCCGAATGAGCCGTGAAACGGACAGCCTCGCCGATATGGCGGACGACATTCAGCCCCACGAAGTTGACGAAGATCTGGAAGACCTCGCGCTTGACGAGGACTACGCGCTGAACCCCGATTTTGTGTCCAACGTCGCTGACGCGCTGGACCGAGGCGACGCCGAGCGTCTTCGCGAACTGCTGAGCGCGTTGCATCCCGCTGACATTGCCGACCTGATGGGCTTCCTGTCGGCGGACGCCCGCGAGGAGCTGGTCCCGCACCTCGACCCGGAAACCTTGTCCGAGATCCTCTCGGAGCTGGACAGCGAGATTCGCGAGGACGTGCTGGAGCACGTGCCGTCCGCCACCCTGGCCAAGGCCATTGGCGAGATGGACTCCGACGACGCCGCCGACGTGGTCGACGATCTGGAGGATGACAAACGCGCCCAGGTGCTGGCGGCCATGCCGGAGATGGAGCGTGCGGCCATCGAGTCGACGCTCTCCTATGGTGAAGAGACCGCCGGTCGTCTGATGCAGCGCGAGGTGGTGGCCGCGCCTCAGTTCTGGACCGTGGGCCAGGCCATTGACCACTTCCGCAGCGGCGGCGAGGAGCTGCCTGAACTGTTCTTCGATATCTATGTGGTCGACCCGGCCTACAAGCCTGTCGGCGCCGTGCCGGTCAGCCACCTGTTGCGGTCCGGTCGGCAAGTTCCTCTGGCCCAGATCATGGAGCCGGTGAACGAGATCGCCATCGATCTGGACCAGGAAGAAGTCGCCTATATCTTCGACAAGTATCACCTGATCTCAGCCCCGGTCGTGGATGCCGGCGGGCGGCTGGTGGGTCAGATCACCGTCGACGACATCGTGGGCGTCATCCAGGAGGAGGGCGAGGAGGACATCCTGGCGCTTGCCGGCGTTTCCGATGCCGGTCGCGATGCCGGGGTCGTCGGCATAGTGCGTTCCCGCATACCCTGGCTGATGATCAACATGGTGACTGCCGCGGTCGCGGCCAGTGTGATCGGTGCGTTCCAGGACGAGATTGCCAAACTGGTCGTGCTGGCCGCCCTCTATCCGATCGTGGCTTCGTTGGGCGGCAACGCAGGCACACAGACGCTGGCCGTGGCTGTCCGTGCGTTGGCCAATCGGGAACTGTCGTCCTTCAATTCGGTTCGGACGGTTTTGCGCGAGATGGCTGTGGGCCTGATCAACGGCGCGGCGCTGGCTGCGATCACCGGGACCGTGATCTTCCTGATGTTCCATGACTTGCGCCTCACGGTGGTGTTTGGCCTGGCCTTGATCATCAATCTGTTCATGGCGTCACTGGCGGGCGCTGTCGTGCCGCTGGTGCTGGAACGGAGCGGCCGCGATCCCGCAGTCTCGTCGTCGATTTTTGTGACCTTCGTGACGGACTTCACGGGCTTCTTTGCATTTTTGGGGCTCGCGAGCCTGATCCTGCTGTAACTGGCGTCAAGCTTGCGTCGGACGTCACCAGGCGCCTGCCGCCTATGCCGAATTGGGACAATCCGGGGCCATGTTCTCGCGCCACCGCGTCTCTCGTGGAGCCATCGACCTGCTCAAGCGGTTCGAGGGCTACCGCCAGACCGCCGTCCAGCTGCCCGATGGCCGCTGGATGATCGGCTATGGGCACACCCTTACGGCCCGCGAGGGGGCCGAGGTGTCCCAATCCGACGCAGAAGCCCTCCTGCTCTACGACCTGATCACTGTGGCTCACGTGGTCAATGAGGGCGTCTTCGCGCCGCTTAGCCAAAACCAGTTCGACGCGCTGTGCAGTTTCGCCTTCAACATCGGGGTCGATAACTTCCGGCGCAGCCAGATGCTGAAGCGGCTCAATGCCGGCGACGTAGTGCAGGCGGCCTGCGCCATGGAGCTGTGGCGGAAGGCTGATTTCGAGGGCGAGCGGATCGTGATCGACGCCCTGGTCCGCCGTCGCGCGGCCGAGAAGGCGCTGTTCCTCACGCCGCCAGGCGAAGGCTGGGTGCCCGCACCCAGCCCGCTGCTCCGCCCGGTGCTCGATCTGGACGCACTCAGCCTTGTCCCCAGCGTCAGACCGACAGAGCTTTCCACAGCACTCGAGGGCGCACGGATCGTCGTCAGCCGTGAAGATGGATCTGATACCACGCCTGGGTCATCAGCGCCTGAAGCGCCGCCGGCGCCGGCCCTGACCGCAGCGTCCGAGGCCGTGACGTCGCGGCTTTCCACCCTGTTTGCCGACCCGGGTGAGGAACCTGAACTGACGTTGCCCGCTCCGGGCGCCTTTACCGCAGAAGCGCCGTCGATCGGCTCGTTCGAGTTTCTGGACGAGCCCGTGCTGGTTCTCGACAAGCTTACGCCGGCGCCTGACCGGTCGGACACCGAGCTCGAGATACCCAAGACTCCGTTTCCGGGATTTCGGCGAGAGGACGGGAGCTCGAACATCAACGTCGAGATGGCGCCCTTCGAGTTCATTCCCGCGCGCACACGACCGGCGGCCCGTCGCAAGGAGCCATCGCTGGTCTGGGATCTCTTGCTCGCGTTACTTGGCCTCTCATTGTTCGGCTTTGCCGTGTTCTGGGGCGCTTACGCCGATGGCGCGGCAATGGGTGGTCTGGTGACGCCTCTGCGCGTCGCCTGGCTGGCAGGACTGTCGGGCATTGCCTTCCTGGTGATTGCTGTATTCCGCCTTCTGCAGCGGTTGGGACGCCGGGAGGAACGGGACTAGCCGATCTCGCGCGGTCCCGTGAGCCGTGGTAACCGTGAGCCATGATCCCGAACCATGGCCCAAACCTCGAATTCAATCTCGGCGAAGCCGCAGACGCGATCCGGGAAACAACCGCACGTTTTGCGGCGGATTGCATCGCGCCGCGCGCTGCCCGGATCGACGCCGACAATGAGTTCCCGCGCGATCTCTGGCCGCAGATGGGCGAGCTGGGCCTGCATGGCATCACCGTGGAAGAGGAGTTCGGCGGGCTGGGCCTGGGCTATCTTGAGCACGTCGTGGCGATGGAGGAGGTATCACGCGCCTCGGCTTCAGTGGGCCTGAGTTATGGCGCGCATTCCAACCTGTGCGTAAACCAGCTTCGTCGCTGGGGTAGCCCGGATCAGAAGCAGCGCTATCTCGGCAAGCTGATCAGGGGCGAGCATGTTGGCGCCCTTGCGATGAGCGAGGCGGGCGCCGGATCGGACGTGGTCTCCATGCGACTCAAGGCCGAGAAACGCGGCGACCGATATGTGCTCAACGGGACCAAATTCTGGATCACCAACGCGCCCCACGCTGACACCCTGGTTGTCTACGCCAAGACCGCGCCAGAGGCCTCGTCCAAGGGGATCACCGCCTTCATCATCGAGAAGGGCTTCAAGGGTTTCCACGTCTCCCAGAAGCTCGACAAGATGGGCATGCGCGGCTCCGACACGGGTGAGTTGGTGTTTGAGGACTGCGAGGTGCCCGAAGAGAACATCATGGGCCCGGAGAATGGCGGTGTCGGCGTCCTGATGAGTGGGCTCGACTACGAGCGCGCCGTGCTGGCAGCGGGCCCATTGGGGATCATGCAAGCCTGCCTCGATGTGACATTGCCGTATGTGCGCGAACGCAGGCAGTTCGGCCAGGCCATCGGCTCATTCCAGCTGATGCAGGGCAAGATCGCCGATATGTACGTGGCCCTGAATTCCGCCCGGGCCTACGTCTATGCCGTAGCCAGGGCCTGCGACGCGGGCATGACTACACGGTTCGATGCGGCGGGGGCGATCCTGATGGCCAGCGAGAACGCCGTGAAAGTGTCGCTGGAGGCGATCCAGGCGCTGGGCGGGGCCGGCTACACCAAGGACTATCCGGTGGAGCGCCTGCTGCGCGACGCCAAGCTGTATGACATCGGCGCAGGCACCAACGAGATCCGCCGTTTCCTTATCGGGCGGGAATTGATCGGCGGGTAGCCGTCAGCGCGGCTCGATGACAAGGCTTTGGGTGGCGGTTCCGAAATAGCCGTCACAATCGGCCAGCCTGGCCATGGCCACGCCCGTGCCGTCCGCCGAGATCCAGCTTTCCGCCTTGTTGAGGATCCATTCGCCACGCGGTGCGCGGGCGAAGTTCACCGTCAGGTCAGCGTTCAGGAACGTCCACCTATCGAAGGGCAGGGCTGAACCGACCCCGTTGACGAAGTCCGCCGCCGAGGCCGCCAGCATCGCGGGGCTGGAGGTCGCGCCGGCGATCATGGCTCGCTTCTGATGGAACCACCACGCGCCCGGGCCGATTTCGCCAAAGCCGCCATAGGCCCGACGCATTTCGTAGCCGGCGCCGAAGTTGTTGGTGGAATTCTCGCGCGTGGCTGATGGTTCGCAGGCGTCGGGTAGAGGGACGTCCAATGGAACCAGTCGTTCGGCGTCTGCAAGGTCGGCCTCGCGGATACGCAGCACCTGCCCCTGACAGACGATCGCGCCGGCCGCCTTCAAGCGCACCAGGCAAAGCTGGATCTTGCGGCCCTGGCGCAGGATCTCGGTCTCGATCGTCAGATCGACCAGCGGGACCGGCCGCATCATTTCAAGGGTGAGGCGGGCCACCCGCATTGGGACCGGGCTGGGCTCGCGCTCGGCCGCCCAGACGACCAGCCCGGCCGGTGCGCCGCCATGCATCATTTCCTGGCTCCACGGCCCGGCGGCCCAGGCGGTGGGGATCGCGCGATCACCGTCGATGGCGAAGATGTGGTCGGTCATGAGTTCCGGCATTTGGGAGAACTTGTGTCGAGTAGGGCGGTTACGCAGGGTAGGGGAAGCGTTCCCGCTAGAAACAGGCCGTGAATTGTGTTGGCGCCCCGCAACATTGAGAAAATCTCGCTATGGTTGCGTCTGGGCAAGGCCTTGCGATGATCCAGTGGGTTCGGGGGATCAGGACAGTGACGACGTCTCTAACGGAAAAACGTGTGGTCTTGGCGTAAATTCCAGCGTCTCAGGCCGCCTCCTCTCTCGGAGCCGGTCGCTCAACTGCACCAAAGAGCCTCTGAATTGCGGAGCAGACCAAGGGTGAAGAACTCGTCGCTGTCGATACGCAACGCGAAAATGGTTTTCGCGGATCTTGAAGTCCAGGGCGTCGTCAGGGCCGTCCTGAGCAGCACCTTTCCGCTACAAAGGCGCTGCGAAGTCCTCCACACCGCCCCCCCAATAGCAAAGGGCCGCCTCGTTGCCGGGGCGGCCCTTCCATAGTCTGACCGCATAGCGGCTCGCGACCTTGCCCGACCTGGGGCTAGGCGCAGACCCCCCAAGCGGAGGTCCAGGTCACGTTCGCGGCTTTGCAGCCTTTGCTATGAGACACTGAGTCACCTCCTTTCAATGGTTGAACACGCACGGAGTATGGAACCCGTTCGACGGGTTTGGAAAGGCCTCATTCAACGGTGGTTCTCGTCGAGGCCATGAAGGGTGTCATGACGGCGCCGGCCGCCTCCTGTTCGCGCAAACTCTGGCGGCGGCGCAATTCCGGGATGGGGCGGCTAACCTTGTCGAGGGCGGTCAGCGTGGCAACGTAACCCGCCTCGACGCCGGGGTCGTAGGCGGCCCAATCGCGGATTTCGATGCCGGATACATCTGGCTGAATAAGTACGTCGGTGGCCTCACGCGCCGCGGCCAGATCGCGGCCGGTCGATACGGTAGCGGCCCGCATCAAGAGCGACACGATCGGCGGGCCCATCCTCCACTGGCCGGACCAGATCCAGCGCCAGACGGATGCGGGACGCGCCACGTCGTCCGCCGTGATGCTGCGCGCGGTGGTCACGTCGACGCCGACGATTGGGCCAGCCTGGGCGGCGCGCATGATGTCGGCCGGAAAGTTCTTCATGACAGCACCATCGACCAGCACGTTCTGGCCGTCGGTGGCCGGGGGCATCACGCCGGGCAGGGCGATGGTGGCGCGAAGCGCATGGCGCAAGGAACCCCGCCGGTGGAGTTGATAGGCGCCAGTGGTGAGGTTGGATGACAGGCAAAAGAACGGCAGCCAGAGATCGGCGATCTGCGTCTCGCCAAAGTGGGTGCGCAGGCGGTCGCCCACCTTGACCCCGTGGGTCATCGCCAGCAGGGGCAGGGCGATATCATCCAGCGGGCTGGTTTCGACAAAGGCCTCGCGCAGGCGGCGATCCATCTCGGCCTCGTCCCAACCCATGGCCAGACCTGCGCCAACGATACCGCCCATTGATGATCCGCCCACGAAATCTATGGGCACGCCTCGCTCCCTGAGCGCCTTGATGGCGCCCACATGCGCATATGCCCGAGCGCCGCCGCCGGAAAGCACCAGACCCACCGACTGGCCAGTGACCACCCTGGCGATCCGCTCGAAGTCCGGCGCATGGCCGCGTCTCAGGTGGAATACTCGTGACGCGCCGGTGGCGTCCAGCCAGGCTTCTGAACCGGCGGGACGCTCGAGTTCGACTGGCTGAATCAGTAGCAGGTCGACCAGACCCTGCTCGCGCAAGGTCGTTGCCATCGGCAGACTACCCTCAACCTGCGGCGGGCGATCGCCTCGGGCCACCTGAAACAGTCGATCCACCAGTCGGGGCACGAAGGGCGCCCAGGTGGTCTCATCCCGTTCGGCTACATAAAGGACATAGTCGTGGACTCGCTCGACCTCCGAGAACCACTCTGTAGGGGCAGTGACGGCCTCGACGCCCACAGTCGTCACCTTGTAGCCCAGGGCTGCGATTTCCCGCTCCAGCCGCTCGACAAGCGGGCGGATCGGGCCCGGTCGGCCAACCGCCACGAAGCCGAAGACAGAAGGGTCGCCCACCGGGCCGCGCCGGGCGGTCTGGCGGCTGCGAAGAATCATCAGGCGCGCCAGTTCAGTCATCACCGCCGCGTCGGCGTCGCAGGCCTCGAAGAACACAGCCTTGGGCACAGAGAAGACTTCTGAATCACGCAAGGCGTAGACGTCGGCGGAGTGTGGAATCCCGGCGATCAGCGCCATCTCACCGGCGGGTTCGCCGGGCCGGATGATGCCGAGGAAACTTGGCTCCTGGCCATCCTCACGACGGAACGCTCCCAGTCGTCCGGTGCGCACGATGAACAGTTCATCAGAAGCGTCGCCGTGGCTGAACAGCTTCTGGCCGCCCGGCACCGAGAACCAGATGGTTTCGGCCTGGATTCGCGGGTGCTTGAACAATCGCGCCAGCACGGAATCAGGTGGAATGTCAGGGAGCTTCGGCACGGCGAAGAGCCTAGTCCCGACTGGTGCGACGCTCAATGTAGCCTTTCCAAGCCCGGTGCGTGGCCGTAAGCGAAGGCCATGGCGCTTCACATGATCAAGCTGGCCGTCGGGGCCCCTACCGTCGAGGACATGCTGGCCTGGCACGCCACCTATCGAGGTGTCGGCCAACCCTGGGTGATGTCCACCCGGATGACGCCCAAGCGAGCCGGAGAGCTTTTGGACGGCGGTTCGCTCTACCGGGTGTTCAAGGGTGTGATCCTTTGTCGACAGGCCATCCTGGCGGTGAACACAGTGGGAGAGGGTGCCACTGCCCGCTGCGAAGTGACGCTCAGTGATCAGGTCGTGCGCGTTGCTCCAACACCGCGTCGGGCCTTTCAGGGATGGCGCTATCTCGAGGCCAAGGATGCGCCGCCTGATCTGGATACCGAGGCGTTCGGCGATGTGCCTGCGGACCTGGCGCGGCAGCTGAGAGATGCCGGCGCCTGGTGAGGTAAGACCGGCTGTCCCGACCGCCCTCGGATGCGTGCTACCTCAGTCGCCCATGTTGTCGATCAGCCGTGTTTTGCCGAGGCGCGCGGCGGCGAGCAATCGGACAGGACCCTCGGCCTGACCGGGCCCCAGCCGAGCAAGCGTCTCTGGCGTGCGCGCCTCTACGTAGTCCACAGAATGGAAGCCGGCCGAGAGAAGCGCCTCGATCGCCCAATCTTCGACTGATTTGACCGGCGCGCGCGCCCGCAAGCGTTGGAGGCTCTCTGCCAGCACGCGATTGAGGCTCCCCGCAACAGGGCGTTCGTCTTCAGTCAGGTAGGCGTTGCGCGATGAGAGGGCGAGACCATCCCCGGCGCGGATGATGGGGCCACCCACGATCCCTACAGGGATATCGAGGTCCCGAACCAACCTCCGGATCACCTGCAGTTGCTGGAAATCCTTCTCGCCGAAGACGGCCAGATCGGGCGCGCACTGGTTCAGGAGTTTGGTGACGACGGTAGCGACACCGGCGAAGTGGCCAGGCCGCGCCAGTCCGTCCAGAGGCTCTGACACCCCCGTGACGGTTACGGTTGTCGAAGCGCCTTCTGGATACATTTCGGCCACGCCCGGCGCATAGAGCAGATCACAGCCGGCCTGCGCCAACATCGCCGCGTCCGCGGGTTCGTCTCGTGGGTAGGTGGTGAAGTCCTCGCCTGGTCCGAATTGGGTCGGATTAACGAAAATGCTGGCCACTACCCGGTCAGCCTGTACGCCCGCCAATCTGACCAGGGACAGGTGGCCCTCGTGCAATGCGCCCATGGTCGGCACAAATCCCACGCGCAAGCCGGCGCGGCGCCAGGCGGCGACACGGGTGCGCAGTTCGGCCACGGTACGGGCAATCAGGAGCGTTTCGGCCATGTTGCGGCATATGGCGATGCCACGATGCCAAGTCCATCCACAGGGCGTGCGATCAACGCGTTGACGGCCCCCCATCCGGCGCTGTCATTTAGCGACCAGGCGAGTCGGTCAGAATGCCGGCTTCAGAGGAGCGAACAACCATGGGCCAGGCCAGCGTCATTGTGGTCGGCAACGAGAAGGGCGGGGCGGGGAAATCCACGCTCGCGATCCACATCGTGACAGCCCTGCTGCACGGTGGAGCGAAGGTGGCGGTGCTGGACCTGGACCTGCGTCAGCAGACCATGGGCCACTTCTTCGCCAACCGCGCCGCCTGGCTCGCGACGAATGGCGCGGTTGCGCCCATGCCGATCGAGCACCCTATCAGCAGCGCCGGCGACGCCCTGGCCAAGGCTCCGGATGCCGAGCAACTCGCCCGCTTCGAAGCCGCCTTCAATGAGGTGGTGAGTGAGGCCGACTTTGTGCTGATCGACACGCCTGGCGCCGACACCGCTATCATGCGCGCCGCCCACGTGCGGGCCGACCTGATCGTCACTCCCATGAATGACAGCTTCGTCGACTTCGACATGCTGGGCGTGGTGGATCCGGGCACCCTGGATCTCAAACGGCACAGCCTCTACGCAGAGACCGTCTGGGCCAGCCGGAAACAGCGCGCGACCACTGAACGCAAGCAGATCGACTGGGTAGTCTTGCGCAATCGACTGGCCCCCACGGAAGCGCGCAATCGGAAGCGCCTGGATGAACGCGTCCAGGCGCTGTCGCGCAAGGTCGGGTTTCGGGTGGGTCCGGGCCTGCGTGACCGGGTGATCTATCGTGAACTGTTCCCGTTTGGGCTGACCGTAGCCGACCTGTCGCCGACCATTCGCCCGGTGGCGATGAGTCTGCAGCATGTGGCCGCGCGGCAGGAACTTCGCGCGCTGATGATCGCGCTGGGGTTCAACGGACTGGACGAAAGCGAGCGGATCGCGGCGGAATAGCCGCATGCTCTATCTCCTCCTGGGTGGCGCCGCCCTGGTGCTCTATCTCTGGGCGAGCAAGCGCAAGGTACCTGTTCTCAAGCGTCGGGAATGGCGGATACTGACGGCTGCGCTGGCGGTGGCGTGCTTTACCGCCGCCGTGTTTTTCAGTGTTCGCGGCGGTTGGGGCGCGGGGATCGTGTTGGCTGTCGCAGGGTTGGGCCTGGCCTCTTCAGCCCGGAAAACGGCGGCGCCGGGCGTCGCGCCGCGCACCGAGGTCATGAGTGTTGACGAGGCCCGCCGGATCCTCGGGGTGGAGGCTGCGGCCAGCCGAAAGGATGTCCAGGAGGCCTACACCCGCCTGATGCGCGCGGTGCATCCGGACAAGGGTGGGACAGCCGGGCTGGCGGCGCAACTCAACGCAGCGCGGGATCGATTGCTGAAACGGTAGTGCAAGCGGCGTTCCGCCGCACGCAGGTCAGCCCCGGCTGGGCGCCATGACAAGGCAGGGCTGTTTCTTGGCCTTGAGGGCCTTGCAAGCGTCCTTGGCATCGGCCTCGCTCATGCCCGCGAAGCGTGCGCGGAACTTGCCTTCATCTTTCTCGGCCAGGGCGCGGGCATCATCAAAATGCTTGCCGTATTTCTTTTCGACGATGGACAGTTGTTCGCGGGCATCCGAGCGGTTCTTGAAGGTGCCGACCTGAACCGTCCAGCGACCACCAGCCTGCGCCTTTTCCTTGCCGTTAAGCTTCGGGACCGTCTTGGGCTCGACGATCTGGATCTTTGAGGTTCGCGTCGGCGGCGTGCTCGACGCCATCACAATCCGCATCCCTGCGTCGCTGTCGCCCTGAGCCATGGATGGGGTCGGGGCAGCGGCCAGGGCTGGCGGTTCAAAGAAATTCTGGGCGACGGTGATCTGTTCGCCGTTTGCGCGGCGGGTCATCACATCAAATCCGGTGAGCAGGAGACCTTCGGCGATCTTGTCCCGGGTGGCGGTGGTCGGCCCGCCCATGACAACGGCGATGAGGCGACGGTTGTCCCGCACCGCCGAGACGGCGAGATTGAAACCCGACGCATTGATGAAACCGGTCTTCAGGCCGTCCACGCCATCCATGCGATAGAGCAGACCATTATGGTTGCGAATGCTCTGGCCGCGGAACTGGAAATCCTTGGTCGAGAAGAGGCGATAATACTGCGGGTAATCACGCATCACCGCCCGAGACAGGATTGCGATATCGCGCGCCGTGGTGATCTGGCGGCTATCAGGCAGGCCCGAGGCGTTTGCGAAATGGCTATTGACCATGCCCAGTTCCTGCGCCCGCAGGGTCATGAGCGTGGCGAAGCGCTGTTCGGTGCCGCCCAGTTTCTCTGCGAGCGCCACGGCCGCGTCGTTGGCTGATCGCGTGACCATGCCCTGCATGGCCTCTGAAACGGTGATCGAGTCTCCGGCGCGGACACCAAGCTTGGTGGGAGACTGGGCTGCGGCGCGTGGCGAGAACAGCACCGGGTCGTCCAGCTGGATCTTGCCCGAGGCGAGAGCTTCGAACGCCAGGTAGAGCGTCATCACCTTGGTGATCGAGGCGGGGTAGCGCGGGCTGTCGGCGCGTGAGGCGTAGAGTACCTCGCCGGATTTCGCATCCACCACGATTGACGCGTATTTGGAGGAGTTCTGCGGGACGAGCTGAAAGTAAGGCGCCTGGGCCAAAGCGGAGGGTACAGCCGCCCCAAGGGCCATGGCCGAGGCCATACCGAGGGAAAGCAACAGGCGGCGAGCGTGCTGGATCATGCTTCGTCCGTCGAATCAAAACGTTGAGGCGGCGAATTTGCCGCTCGGGAGACATCTACCATGACAGCTGTACCCTTGCAGGAGGGTAAACAAGGTTTGAACGCGAGGATTTGTCGCGGCGCCTGCAAAACAAGCTTACCTTGAAATGTTGCACTGCACAAAACCTGTTTGACTGTTGCGGTGCAGCATGAAATACGAGGTGACGTGATCCGGGGCCTGTCGCCCCACAGTTCGTCCCCCCTTTCTCATTCAGGAGCCCGCCCCATGGCCGCCGCCGATACTGCGAAGAAGACTGTCGACCAGTTCACCGCCGCCTCCAGCGTCGCCTTCAAGGATGGCGTGGAAAAGAGCCTGGCCGCGATGAACGACATGAACGCCCAGTCCAAGAAGAACCTGGAAGCCATTGTGGCTTCGGCGACGGCTTCGGCCAAGGGCGCTGAAGCGATGGGCGCGCAGGCGATGGCCTTCTCCAAGGCCATGTTCGACGCCCAGGTGTCCGCTGCCAAGTCGCTGTCGGGCGCGAAGAGCCTTCAGGAAGTGGTCGAGCTGCAGAACGCCTTCGCCAAGTCGGCCCTCGAAACCTACATGTCCGAGTTCGGCAAGATGTCGGAGACCTTCTCGGCGTCGATGAAGGAATCCGTGAAGCCGATCCACGAGCGCGTCACGGCCACGGTCGAGAAGTTCCAGGCCGTTCGCTAGACCTTTCCGGGTAATGGAAAGGCCGGTGTCGGCGCAGTGAGCGCCACAGAAGCCGGTCAGTAAGCGTACCGAGTACAGATAAGGGGTCGATCCGCGAGGGTCGGCCCTTTTTTCTTGAGGCCGCGCCGGGTAGAGCTGTGGCCATGTCAAACGCAGAAGCCCGCCTCATCGAACTCGGGATCGAGCTCCCGAAACCCAACGCCCCCGTGGCCAACTATGTGCCCTTTGTCAGGGTCGGGGAGCTGCTGCACATCTCCGGGCAGGTGTCGCTGGATGCGGCCGGCGGCATTCGCGGGGTGGTGGGCGAGGATGTGGATCTGGAGACGGCCGTCCGCGCCGCCCGGCTCTGCGGGCTCAGCCTGCTCGCCCAGATGCGCGCGGCCTGCGACGGAGACCTGAACAGGGTGGCCCGCGTCGTGAAGCTGGGGGGGTTCGTCCAGGCGGGGCCGGACTTCTTCGAGATACCCAGGGTGGTGAATGGTTGCTCCGATCTGATGGTGGACGTGTTCGGCGACGCCGGGCGCCACGCCCGCTCGGCGGTGGGGGTCTATCGGCTGCCCATGAACTTCGCCGTCGAGGTTGATGCGGTGGTGGCGCTATCGTGAGGGACCGCTTCGGCGACGCCTGGGACCTGCTGTTTCACCCGCCGGTGGCGCACCGCGGGCTCTGGAGCCCGGACGGACCGCCGGAGAATTCCCTGGGGGCGTTCCAGGCCGCCTGCGCCGCCGGCTACGGCATCGAGCTGGACGTCCACCTGTCGTCCGACGGGGAGGCGGTGGTCTTCCATGACGACACGCTGAAGCGGATGACCGGCCTGGAGGGCCGTATCCGGGACCGCACGGTCACCGAGCTGGCGGAGATCCGGCTGGCGGGGTCCGACGAGAAGATCCCGACGCTGCTCGAGACCCTGGCGCTGATCGGCCGCCGGGCCATGGTGCATGTGGAGCTGAAGACGGCCTTCGGCGAGGTCGGGCCGCTGGAGACGCGGGTCCACGAGATCATCGCCGACCACGCAGGGCCGCTGTGCGTCATCGGGTTCAATCCCTATTCCCACGCCTGGTACGCCGACCACTATCCGGGCGTGCTGCGCGGGCTGGACAGCTGGTCGTGGGAGCGGCCGGCGAGCATGGCCGAGAGCCAGCGCAAGGCCTATGCGCGGCTGGAGCAGGTTGAGCTGGCCCGGCCGCACTTCCTGGCGCTCGGCCTCGATGTCCTGCCGCACCCGCGGGCGCAGGAACTCCGGGCGCAGGGGATGCCGGTGGTCGCCTGGACCGTGCGGAAGCCCGAGCAGTGGGACGCGGTGAAGGATCATTGTGACAACCTGATCTTCGAAGGCTTCGCCGCGTGAGCCTGAAGGCGGAGATCAAGGTCTCCCGACGCATCGCCGAGATCGGGCGCGAGGCCTGGGACGCCTGCGCGGGCAACCCCGACCATGCCGCCAACCCTTTCATACGCTTTGACTTCCTGAACGCTCTGGAAGAGGCGAACTGCGCGGTCGAGCGCACGGGCTGGGGGCCGCAGCACATCAGCGTCGAGGACGATGCGGGCCGGATCGCCGCCGTCATGCCGCTCTATCTCAAGTCCCACAGCCAGGGGGAGTACATCTTCGACCACGCCTGGGCCGACGCCTATGAGCGGGCCGGTGGGCGCTATTACCCCAAGCTGCTTTCGGCGGCGCCCTTCGTGCCGGCCACGGGGCCACGGCTGCTGGTGCGGCCGGATGTGGACGCGGGCGAGGCGAGGGCGCTGTTGCTGGGCGGGGCGCTGACGCTGTGCGAGCGCTATGGGGCCTCGGGCCTCAACATCAATTTCCTGACCGAGGCCGAGTGGCGCTGGGCCGGCGTCCACGGCATGGGCCTGCGCGAGGGGCAGCAGTACCACTGGGAAAACCGGGGTTACGCCGACTTCGAGGGCTTCCTGGGCGCGCTGTCGTCCGGCCGCCGCAAGACCATCCGCCGCGAACGCCGCGACGCGCAGGCCCAGGCCGAGATCGTCTGCCTGACGGGCGCGGACATCACCGAGGAACACTGGGACGCCTTCTTCGGCTTCTACATGGACACCGGCGCGCGCAAGTGGGGGCGGCCGTATCTCACGCGGGCCTTCTTCTCGATGCTGGGCGAGCGGATGGCCGACCAGGTGCTGCTGGTCCTGGCCCGCCGTGAGGAGCGCTGGATCGCCGGCGCGCTGAACCTGATTGGCGGCGACTGCCTCTATGGCCGCCACTGGGGCTGCGTGGAGGAGGTGCCGTTCCTGCACTTCGAGCTTTGCTACTATCAGGCCATCGAGTGGGCGATCGATCACGGCCTGCCGCGGGTCGAGGCCGGCGCGCAGGGCCAGCACAAGATCGCCCGCGGCTATCTGCCCCGGCCCGTCTATTCCGCCCACTATATCGCCGACCCGATGCTGCGGGGCCCCGTGGAACGGTTCCTGGAGCAGGAACGCGCCGGGGTGGAGCAGGAGATGGAGTGGCTGGAGGAAGAGTATTCGCCGTTCAAGGCGGACCCGGCGACAAATTCAGGGAGCGCACCATGAGCCTGGACGGCAGCTACGACGCGGGCAACATCTTCGCGAAGATCCTGCGGGGCGAGATGCCGGCGGTGAAGGTCTATGAGGACGATCACGTCCTGGCGTTCATGGATGTGTTCCCGCAAGGCCGGGGCCACACTCTGGTGATCCCGAAGCAGTCGACCGCGCGCAACTTTCTGGAGGAGGCGCCGGACGTGATCGGCCCGCTGATGCTGGGCGTCCAGCGGGTGGCGCGTGCGGTGCGCGCGGCGCTGAACCCCGACGGCCTGGTGATCACCCAGTTCAACGGCGCCCCGGCGGGCCAGACGGTGTTTCACCTGCATTTCCACATCATTCCCCGATGGGAGGGCGTGGCGCTGGGCCGCCATGCGCAGGGGATGGCGGATATGGATGAGCTGAAGGCGCTGGCGGCGGAGATCTCGGCGAGGATCGCGTAGCGGCATGCCGACGGGGCGTCATCCCCCAGTTGCCGCAACCCACGCGGTGTCATCCCGGTTTTCGCGTCAGCGAAAGACCGGGACCCATAAACTGAGGTGTTGGAGAACAGGGCTCGGGGTCGACGCCGTGGACTCACGTGCGCCGTTTGCGTCTATGGGTCCCGGTCTTCGCCTGCGGCGAAACCGGGATGACACAGGTGTTGCTTGCGCCACTTCAACGTCCCGGCGGCCCGGTCGCGGCGCGGGGGCGGAGGGCCTGAATGGCGAACGCGCTTGCGACAGGTCCGGCCCGTGGGGGCGGCATCGTCAGGACGGCGGCGCCGGAGAGGCGTGATCGCAAGGGCGGAGCCCGCGTCGCCGGTCCCCCGGTCCCGGTCGCCCGGGCCAGCAGGGCGGTGAGCGCCGGAAGTTCGGCCGGCGCTGGGCCGGGCAGGGCGGCGGCGTCGGCCGCCACGCCCCGCAGGGTCTTCATCAGCATCGGCAGGCTGGCGCGGTCACCCTCGCGGTCGCGGTCGGCGTCCAGGCGCTCGCGTACAGGTTCCGCCGTATCGGGCCGTTCGGTCTCGGGCGGGTCTCCCCGTTGATGGAAATCGTCGGCCTCACGGGCCTCGTTCAGCACAGAAACGCCGACCGGCGCCGCCCGGGCGGCCTGCCGCAGGCGAAGCTTCAGGGCAATGGCCACCCGCACCCCGAAGAAGCAGCGGTCGAACAGGCCGAACAACTCAGCCTTGCGCTTCCAGTCCGCCTCCCGCTCAGCCTCCCGCGCGAACGCCATCCCCAGCCGGTGGGCGACGGCGGCCATCTCGGCGAGCATGGTCTCGGTGGTGAGGTCGGCGGAGGGCATTGGAACAAAGATAGAACATATTCGAGAGATATACAAGAGTAGGGCAGAAATTCCCGGGATCGCGAGCTGCTGGGTCCGGTCCGCTCATGGGTCGGTCCATGGCCACCCAATCCTCGTTCGCCCCAGTAGCCGGCCTCAGGCTTTTCCGCCCAGTTCCGGCATGTGGGCTTCGACCCATCGGATCAGGGACTGGACTTCAGTACGCAGGGATCGGCCGAGCGGGGTCAGTTCGTAGGTGACGTGGGGCGGGACGGTTTGCAGGTCTGTGCGCGCGACAATGTGCAGGTCTTCGAGTTGGCGCAGCGTCTGGGTCAGCATCTTCTGCGAGATGCCTTCGACCGCCCGGATCAGCTCGCCATTGCGACGCGGGCCCGCCGCCAGGGCGTGGATCGTCATCAGCGACCATTTGCCGGCCACGACGGTCATGTAGGCGCGCGAGCTGCAGTTTCGGGCGAGGATGTTCGGTTTCATGCGGCCCGCCCGTACCATGGGCCGACAGGCACCAAAAGGTGCGTACTATCCAGAGCGTAACCGGCTTGGTAGCACCCGATCCCTTGTGAATGGAGGAGGTGCGCAATGGATTGGCTCAACCTGGCGGGCGCCGGGATCACCATCGCCATGGGCTGTCTGGGTCTGTTCTTCCCGCAACGGGCGTCGGCGCTGACGGGATTGACCGCGACCACGCCCGAAGCGCGGGGTGAGTTCCGGGGGACCTTGGGGATCACCTTCATCCTGTTGGGCCTTGCACCGGTGGTCACGGACAGTCCGGCCGCCTATCTGGCGGTCGGCGCCGCCTGGACGGGCGCCGGACTGGGCCGGATGGTTTCGATATTTCTGGATGATGCCAGGACCGGCAAGAACTGGGTGGCCGTCGGTTTCGAGCTCGCGTTGGGACTGCTGCTGATCTCTGGCGCGCCATTTCAGGTCCTGGTTCAAGGGCTGCGATGACGGCGCTGTCCGGCCCACATGGCGGCCCACGACCTATCCACACGGACGCCCCAATACGCCATCGACGCGCGTCAGAGCCTGCTCAAGATCGGGCAGGCCGTCTGAGATGGTTGCCCAGACGATATCGGGAATGACCTGGTCGTCGTAGTCGTGGGCCAGGAAATCCCGGAACCTTGCTGGTTCCTTCCAGGGGCCTTCAGGGTCGAGCGTATTCAAATCAACCACCCGGCTGAGGTCCTTGACCGCCTCGCCCAAGGCAATGAATGCCCGCTCGACTGCGTAACGCCGCAGTTCATCTGCGACATATTCCTCTACGTCCAACCCTGTTGTCCACCGGTTGATCAAGGCGATCTGCTGCAGGGCGCGCTCAATGATCGCTTCCGGGGGAAGCGGCTTGCGGCGATCAGAAGACATGGACCAGATCGGCGGCTGCGCCCCGTTTCAGGCGTTGAGACCGGTTGAAGCCGGCCTTGGCCAGGATATCCACCGGGCGCCCAAGGATGGCCGAGAACTGGTCGTGCAGGGGGCCCAGGGTGAACAAGGTGAGCGGTTTTGAAGTTTCGACGATGAGATCGACGTCGCTGTCCGGCCCGGCCGTGTCGCGGGCGACCGAGCCGAAGAGCGCGACATGCACGACGCCGCTGGCGCGCAATTCATCGGCGCGGTCGCGCAGGGTGGCAATGACGTCAGCGCGGGTCATGGGGGCTTTATAGCAGAAACTGGCGCCGTCGGGACAGCGCGAAGGAATTCCGGGATTGGGCGCCCATCGCCCGGCCATACGATCTGGGTCCCGGCGTTCGCCGGGATGGGAGGGCGTTGTAGCGGGGGCTTGTGCCGGGCAGCTCCCGATCACTTCCCGGGCGCGGCGCCCCCCGCCGCCTGCTTCTCCGCCAGCCGGGCCCCGCCGAGGATGCCTTCCATGGCGTAGTTGCCCTCGTGGCAGGCGTATTCGTAGACGCTGCCCTTGGGGGCGGTGAGGGTGTATTCGGCTTTCCAGGGGCGGGTGTAGTGGCCGGGGTCGGTCACTTCGAACTGGTAGAAGATCTCCCCCTTGCCCACCCGGGTGAAGCGCTCGACGATCCGGCCGTCCTTCGTCAGCGGAATGGAGCTTTCCGCCGACTGGGCCGGGTGGACGTTGGCGGTTTCCATCACGAAGGTGTCGCCTTCCCACCAGCCCACGGAATCGCCCAGCCAGGGTGTGATGGCTGCCGGGCGGTGGGCGGCGCGGGCCGCAGCTGCCGTGGGGAAGATCGGGACGATGCGCATGTCGTGGACCATCTCGATCAGCATCGCCATGTGCGTCTCGGTTTGCACGAACTGGTAGGTGTTGTTGTAGAGCGAGCCCAGCATGCCGGGGCCGCCGGTGTTGCCGAAGCCGATGAGGCAGCGCTCTCTCAGGGGCAGGTCCTCGGGGTCGGTGTAGTCGCCCCGGCCGCTGGCATATTCCTGGCCGATACGGCGCTGGAGCACGGTGCTGGCCGCCCGGTCGCGGTAGGGGATGCGCCCATCCGCCGGCTCGACGATGCCGGAGGCGCGGATCTCGCCCTTGACCACCGAATAGCCGTCGCCGGGGTCCACCCAGAAGGCGTTGTAGCCGCCGGGATCGCTGGACTCGCGCGGGGGCGGCGCGTTGGGATCGGTCTGCTTGCTGTCGGCGGCGAAGAAGGCGGCGGTGCGCCCGGCGAGCTTGTCGGCCTCCTCACGCGTGAGCACCAGCTTCTGGCCGGGGGCGCGCTCGAGCGGGGTCATGGTGCGACTGGTCCACGTGCCGGTCAGGTCGGCGCGGCCCGACGCGGTGCGCGGCACGTCCTGGGCGCTGGCCCATCCGGCGCTGGCCGCCAGCGCACAGGCGAGGATGAGAACGCGAGAGCGTGCGAAAACGCCAGCCATTGATGTGTCTCCCAATATCGGCGCACAGCCGTTTGTTTGGCGGGGAGGGTACATCGGTTTGCGGGGGCGCGTATATGGGGTGGTGAGGCTTGCCCCTTGCACGATCCAGCGTGACCGAGAGGCTCAGACTCTCCGGTGCTCAGGACCCCCCTTCGCCCCTTGTGGGAGAAGGTGGCAGGCGAAGCCTGACGGATGAGGGGTCACGCCGATCTATCGGAATGATTTCAAGAACTTGCTTGAGAGATTTATCGACCCCTCATCCGAGCCGCTTACGCGGCCCACCTTCTCCCACAAGGGGCGAAGGAGCGCGCGGGCGGCCTTTCATCACCAATCTGGAATAGCGCAACGGTCCCCTTGTGGGCGAAGCCTGACGGATGAGGGGGCACGCAGGCCTATGGTTGGGATGGCGGGGTTCCGACGATCTCGAGAATGCGCGCGATGACCTGCCAGTCCCTGAGCTGGATGTCAGTGTTCGGGAAGCGCAAGACGCGAAAGCCCTTTGCCGCCAGCCAGGCGTCACGGAGCGCATCCTGTGCCGGCTCGTGAAAGGGGCCATCCGCCTCGGTCACCAGCCGGTATCGCAGGCAGACAAAATCCAGAACGTAGGGGCCAAGCGGGACCTGTCGCCGGAACTTCAATCCTTCCAGCCTTCGATCGCGCAGTAACTTCCAGAGCAAGCGCTCGGTTTCCGGCGCGTTGCGGCGCAGAGCGCGGGCCTGCGGGACGGTCGTGGGGCGAGCCATGGCGCAGGGTGATCTATTCTGAGCCGGTTTTCGACCCCTCATCCGTCAGGCTTCGCCTGCCACCTTCTCCCACAAGGGGAGAAGGCTGCGTCGGGTCAGTCCGCCAGTTCGGGTTCGGCGGGGCTTTCGATGACCGGGGCGCCTTTTTCGCGCTCGTCGCCTTCGACGTCGAAGGCGAGCTTGCCGTCGCGGAGCACCACCTTGACGTGGCCGCCCTTGACCAGACGTCCGAAGAGGATCTCGTCGGCCAGGGGCTTCTTGATGTGCTCCTGGATGACGCGGGCCAGCGGGCGGGCGCCGTAGAGCTCGTCGAAGCCGTTCTTGGCCAGCCAGTCGGCGGCGTCTTCCGAGGTCTCGATGGTGACGTGGCGGTCGGCGAGCTGGCCTTCCAGCTGCATGACAAACTTGTGCACTACCTGGCGGATGATCTCCGGCGTCAGCGGCTTGAAGGGCACCACGGCGTCGAGGCGGTTGCGGAACTCCGGGGTGAAGACGCGCTTCAGAGCTTCCTCGACCTCGCCTTCCTGCTTGCCGCGGCCGAAGCCGATGGCGTTGCGCTGGGCGTCGGAGGCGCCGGCGTTGGTGGTCATGATCAGGACCACATTGCGGAAGTCGATCTTCTTGCCGTTGCTATCGGTCAGCTGGCCGTGATCCATGACCTGAAGCAGGATATTGTAGACATCCGGGTGGGCTTTCTCGATCTCGTCCAGCAGCACCACGGAGTGCGGGTGCTGGTCGACGGCGTCGGTGAGCAGGCCGCCCTGGTCGAAACCCACATAGCCGGGAGGCGCCCCGATCAGGCGGCTGACGGTGTGGCGCTCCATGTATTCGCTCATGTCGAAGCGCAGGAGCTCGATGCCCAGGGTGGAGGCCAGCTGGCGGGCGGTCTCGGTCTTGCCGGTGCCGGTGGGGCCTGAGAACAGGTAGCTGCCGATGGGCTTGTTGGCGTCGCGCAGGCCGGCGCGGGCCATCTTCATGGCCGACGACAGCTGGTCGATGGCGTCTTCCTGGCCATAGACGGCGCGCTTCAGATCGGTTTCCAGCTGCTTGAGAGACTCGGTGTCAGACTTGGACACTGACTTTGGCGGGATCCGGGCGATCTTGGCGACGACGGCCTCGACCTCCTTCAGGCCGATGATCTTCTTGCGCTTGCCTTCCGGCACCAGCATCTGCGAGGCGCCGGCCTCATCGATGATGTCGATGGCCTTGTCGGGCAGTTTGCGGTCGTTGATGTACTTGGCCGACAGCTCGACGGCCGCCTTGATGGCGTCGTTGGTGTAGCGGAGCTTGTGGAACTCCTCGTAGTAGATCTTCAGGCCCTTGAGGATCTTGATGGTGTCCTCGATGGTGGGCTCGTTCACGTCGATCTTCTGGAAGCGGCGCACCAGGGCGCGGTCCTTTTCGAAGTGCTGGCGGAACTCCTTGTAGGTGGTCGAGCCCATGCAGCGCAGCGACCCGGAGGCCAGAGCCGGCTTCAGCAGGTTTGAGGCGTCCATGGCCCCGCCCGAGGTGGCGCCGGCGCCGATGACGGTGTGGATCTCGTCGATGAACAGCACCGCGTCGGGGTGGTTCTCGAGTTCCTTGACCACCTGCTTGATGCGCTCCTCGAAGTCGCCGCGGTAGCGGGTACCGGCCAGCAGCGCGCCCATATCGAGCGAGAAGATGGTGGCGCCGGCCAGGACTTCCGGGACCTGCTTGTTGATGATCTTGCGCGCCAGGCCTTCGGCGATGGCGGTCTTGCCGACGCCCGGGTCGCCCACCAGCAGCGGGTTGTTCTTGGTGCGGCGGCACAGGATCTGGATGCAGCGCTCGACCTCGGACATGCGCCCGATCAGCGGGTCGACCTTGCCCTGCTTGGCCTTCTCGTTGAGGTTGACGCAGTAGGCTTCCAGCGCTTCGCCGGCGGTCTTGGCGGCAGGCTTGCTCTCTTCTTCCTCGGCGCCCTTGACGGGCTTGGCCTCGCTGGCGCCGGCCTTCTTTGCGATGCCGTGGGCGATGTAGTTGACCGCGTCGTAGCGGGTCATGTCCTGCTCCTGCAGGAAGTAGGCGGCGTGGCTCTCGCGCTCCGAGAAGATGGCGACCAGCACATTGGCGCCGGTGACTTCCTCGCGGCCGGAAGACTGGACGTGGATGACAGCGCGCTGGATCACGCGCTGGAAGCCGGCGGTGGGCTTGGCGTCCTCGCCGTCGTCGACGATCAGGGACTTCAGCTCATTGTCCACATAGTTGGTGAGCGTGGTGCGGAGCGCCGGAAGCTCGACCTCGCAGGCGCGCATCACCCCGGTGGCGTCCTCGTCGTCGATCAGGCTGAGGAGCAGGTGCTCCAGCGTCGCGTACTCGTGCTTTCGCTGGTTCGCGTAAGCCACCGCGCGGTGGAGGGATTCTTCGAGTTGGCGGGAAAATGAAGGCAAATGCCCCTAGTCCTTTTCCATTGTGCACTGAAGGGGGTGTTGATGACGGCGAGCCGCATCGACTACCTGCGCGACTTTTGTTTCGGCGACTTCGTAGGTGAATATTCCGCAGACCCCCACGCCGTGTTGATGGACATGGAGCATTATCCGAGTCGCATCGTCGCGCGACTTGTTGAAGAACTGCTCGAGCACGTACACGACGAACTCCATCGGCGTGTAATCGTCGTTCAGGATCAGAACCCGGTACATCGAGGGTTTCTGGACCTTGGGCTTGGTCTGGGTGATCACCGTCGAGCGAACGCCGGTGTCGGTGTCACCTTCCTTCCGCTCGCTCATGTGAACTGTCTCCTGCCCCGAGAGGTACGCCTCAGGGTTCAATTAGATATGGAAGATCGCGGCTTTTGGAAGGGTTGAATCATCTTTGTGACGTTTCTGCCGCCAATCGCCTGAATTTGATCGACGGGTATGGTCAGCCCTTGTCGCGCGAAGCCCTGGTCCGGAGGTTCCGGGCGGAGGTGACCACGTCCGCGCCGAATCGCGCCCTCAGCACATCGAGCGAGCGTTCGCTGGCCAGCGCCTTGCGCTCATCGCCGGCGAAGAAGTCGTCAGGCGTGGCGTCTCCGTCCACCAGATCGGCGATGCCGATCCCGATCAGGCGCCAGGGCTTGCCGACGGCCTCTGCGGCCAGCAGCTCGCGGCCGACCTGGAACAGGGTTCTGGCGGTCTGGGTGGGGATGGCCAGCGTGCGGCGGCGGGTGACGATCCTGAAGTCCGTGCCGCGCAGCTTGAGGGTGACCACACGCCCGGCCACAGACGCCGCCCGCGCCTGACGGGCGACCCGTTCGCAGAGGGGGGACAATTGGTCCTCCAGGTCCTCGATGCGGCTGAGATCGGTGTTGAAGGTGGTCTCGCAGCTTATCGCCTTGCGCGCCTCGTTCGGATTGACTGCGCGCGCATCGCGCCCATGGGCCAGCTCAAAGAGCCGCAGACCCTGCGCCCCCCAGCGGTCGGCCAGCGCCTTGCGATCCGCCCGCGCCAGATCGCCCACGGTGCGGAAGCCGGCCTTCTCCAGGCTGGCCACCATCGCGGGGCCCACGCCGGGCAGGATCCGCACTGGCTTGCCGGCCAGAAAGCCTTTGGCCTCGGCGCCGACCACGGAGAAGCCGCGTGGCTTGTCGAGTTCCGAGGCGATCTTCGCCAGGAACTTGTTGGGGGCGAGGCCGATGGAGACGGTAATCCCCACCTCGGCCTCGATCCGGGCCTGCAGGCGGGCCAGCGTGATCGCAGGCGGCGCGCCATGCAGGCGCGCTGTGCCCGACAGGTCCATCCATGCCTCGTCCAGCGACAGGTTCTGGATCAGGGGCGTGAGTTCCGAGGCCATGCCGAGGATGCGTTTGCTTTCGGCGCGGTACTTCGTGAAGTCGGGCTTGATCACAACGGCCTCGGGGCAGGCCGCCAGCGCCTTGAACATCGGCATGGCCGAGCGCACGCCCTTGATGCGGGCGATGTAGCAGCAGGTGGTCACCACCCCGCGCTTGCCGCCGCCCACGATGACCGGCAAGTCCCGAAGTTCGGGCCGGTCGCGCTTTTCCACCGAGGCGTAGAAGGCGTCGCAGTCCATGTGGGCGATGGTCAGGTCGCCCAGCTCCGGGTGGGCGACGATCCGGGGCGAGGCGCAGGTCGGGCAGCGCCGGACGGCTTCCTCGCCGGTCCAGAAGCAGTCGCGGCAGAAGGCCTTCATCCCCCGGGCTCCAGCGGCCAGAGCCAGGCCGCGCCGCGCACGCCGGATGAGTCACCATGCCGGGCCTTCACCACGGGCGTCGTGAACACATCGGAGAAGACGTGCGGGGCGATGGCGGCGGGCAGGTCGGCGTAGAGCCGCTCGATGTTGGACATCCCGCCGCCCAGCACGATCACGTCAGGGTCGAGGATATCTACGATGACCGCGAGGCTACGGCCCAGTCGGTCGATGTAGCGAGCAATGGCATCGTTGTTTCCGGCTGCGACAGCGGCTTCTGCGGATTGTCCCGCCTCGCGGGCGAACCCGGTGCCGCTGAGCCAGAGTTCCAGACAGTTGCGCCGGCCGCACCAGCAGGCGGGTCCGGGCGTATCGTCCGGCCGTGGCCAGGGCAGGGGCGTGTGACCCCACTCGCCGGCGATCAGATTGCGCCCGGGGACGGGCTTTCCATCGAGGGCGATCCCGGCGCCGCAGCCTGTGCCGATGATGACGCCGAAGACGACACCCGCGCCTGCCGCTGCGCCGTCAGTGGCCTCGGACAGCGCCAGGCAGTTGGCGTCATTGGCGTAGCGGATCGGTCGCCCGAGGACCCTTTCAAGGTCTGCCGGGAACGGCTTGTCGTTCAGGACCGTCGAGTTGGAGTTGCGCATGAGGCCGGTGACGGGAGAGGGCGATCCCGGCCCGCCGACGCCGATCCTTGCCACCGAGACGCCCGCCTGCCGCTCGGCCTCCGCGACGACATGGCGGGTGGCTTCCAGGCGGTCGTCATAGGCCTGGGGCGTCGCAACCCGCACGCGGGCCACAAACCGTCCGTCGGCGTCCAGAGCCGCCGCCTCGATCTTGGTGCCCCCGAAGTCTACGCCAATGCGGATCATGGAGTGAGGGTCTACCGCCGGACCGTCGCCTCGATGGCCGCGCCCAACTCCTCCCAGTCGTCGATCCGCTGATGGCGGTCCGAGGTTGGCGCAAAACCGCGCAGGCGCAGGTCAGCGACGTGCTGGAAGGTCGCCGTCTCCGGCGCGTGGTCGGCCACGGAATCGAGGTTGCCCAGCAGGTCGTCCACAAAGGCCGTGGGGTGCAGGGTCTGGGCGATGAGGCCAGCCGCGATAGGCCCCTTGGGTCCGGAGTTGAGGATCAGCGGATGTTTCAGGCCATGTTTGCGAAGCCAGTTCGTACGCAGGCGTTCCGCAGGAGCCGGCGCGTTGGAGAGAATCAGCAATTCGGCGTGAGCTGACAGCCGGTTCAACGCGTCGATGGCGCCCGGCGCGGGTTCCATCTGGTCGCAGTGGCCCGCGAAGAACGCGTCGAACAGCGCCTTGCCCTCGATCGCGTCGATGTGCTGGCGCTCGCCGGGCCGGTAGATGTTCTGGAACAGCGCGAACTTGTCGACCCGCATCTCCAGGCCCCGGGTCGCCACGAAGTCGCCGAAACCCTGCATGAACAGGCCCAGCACCTCGTCCACATCGATCAGCACGAGGGGCCGATCCGGCGACAGGCCCAGGGCATCGAGGCGCGGTGCGGTGGTGGGTGACGGATCGGTCAAGGGCGCTCCTGTGGCGGATTCACTATCTTTAAGGACATCCGTGGGATGAACAGAGAACACGCGGGGACGGTCGAACATCGGCCGGTCCTTACGCACACTGTCGGGTCCCGAATGGCGAAGAAGGTCCTCATCGTCGAGGATAACGAGCTGAACATGAAGCTCTTTCATGATCTGCTCGAGGCCCAGGGCTATGAAACCCTTGAGACCCGCGAGGGACTCTCGGCGTTGTCGCTGGCCCGTGAGCACAAACCCGACCTGATTCTGATGGATATCCAGCTGCCGGAGATATCGGGTCTGGAGGTCACCAAGTGGCTGAAGGAAGACGATGAACTGGCGCACATTCCGGTTGTCGCTGTGACCGCCTTCGCCATGAAGGGCGATGAGGAGCGGATCCGCGAGGGCGGTTGCGAGGCCTATATCTCCAAGCCGATCTCGGTGAACCACTTCCTGGAAACCATTCGCCGATTGCTGGACTGAGCCCATGTCCGCACGGATCCTTGTCGTCGACGACATCGACTCAAACGTCCGGTTGCTCGAGGCCAAGCTCAGTTCGGAATACTATGAGGTCCTGACCGCCTCGGACGGTCCCACCGCCCTGGCCATCGCCGCGTCCGAATTGCCCGACATCATCCTGCTGGACGTGATGATGCCCGGCATGGATGGTTTTGCGGTCTGCCGGCGGCTGAAGGAAGATCCCACCACACGCCACGTGCCTGTCGTTCTGGTGACGGCCCTGGACGGGCGCGCTGACCGGGTCGCGGGCCTCGAAGCCGGGGCTGACGACTTTCTGACCAAGCCCATCGACGATCTGATGCTGTTCGCCCGGGTGCGCAGCCTGACCCGGCTCAAGGCCGTGATCGATGAGCTGCGCGATCGTGAAGCCTCCGGACGCCGGATGGGCGTGATCGCGGGGGCCGCTTCACGTCTCGGTGGCTCGGGCGGGCGCATCCTGTTTGTCGACGACAATGAGCGTCACGCCCAACGCATCTGCAGTGACCTGTCCGTCGAGCATCGCCCGGTGATCGAGACCGACCCGGCCAAGGCGCTACTGACGGCGCGCGGGCCGGTGGATCTGGTGATCGTCAATGCGACCAGCCGGGTCTTCGATGGCCTGCGCTTCGCCGCCCAGATCCGCTCCGACGAAGCCACCCGGAATCTGCCGATCCTGGCCGTGGTTGACCTTGATGAACGGGTTCGCGCTGTGAAGGCGCTCGAGATCGGCGTCAACGACATCCTGGCCCGCCCCGTTGATCCGGGCGAGATGGCTGCCCGGGTCCGCACCCAGATCCGCCGCAAGCGCTACACCGAGTATCTGAGGGCCAATCTCGATCACTCGCTGGAACTGGCGGTCACCGACCAGCTCACCGGCCTGCACAACCGCCGCTATATGGTGGGGCAACTCGAGGCCCTGATGCGGCGCGCGGGTGCGGGTGGTGAGCCGGTGTCGGTGCTGGTGATCGATATCGACCACTTCAAGCGGGTCAACGACAGTTTCGGCCACGACGTGGGCGACGAGGTACTGCGCGAATTCGCCGTGCGGCTGGCGTCCAATGTCCGGGCGATCGACCTGCCGGTGCGGCACGGCGGTGAGGAATTTGTGGTGGTGATGCCCGACACTGACCTTGAGGCCGCGCGCCGGGTGGCCGAGCGCATCCGCCTGCACGTGGCCGGTTCACCCTTCCGGGTGATGGACGGGCAGGAGGCTCTGACCGTGACGATCTCCATTGGCGTGGCCACCAGCTCGGGTCCGGAGGATCAGTCCAGCACCCTGCTGAAGCGCGCCGACGAGGCGGTCTACATCGCCAAGAGCCAAGGCCGGAACCGGGTGATCGCGCGGGCGGCCTAACGCAAAACGCCCGACCTATCAGTCGGGCGTCTTCAAGCGAAATCAGAGGCTTTTCAGCCTTACTTGATCTTGCCTTCGCGGAATTCCACGTGCTTGCGCACGACGGGATCGTACTTCTTCAGCACCATCTTGTCGGTCTTGGTGCGGGCGTTCTTCTTCGTCACGTAGAAGAAGCCGGTGTCCGCCGTCGAATTCAGGCGGATCTTGATTGAGGCGGGCTTCGCCATGGCAGTCGTCCTTGCGGGGCCAAACGGGATCGGTCCGCAGGCAGGTGTTCAGGAGGCGCGGAAAATACGAATCCGCGGCCGGAAGTCAATGGCAGTTCCAGAGGTTGCCTTCGAGTTCCTTTTTTGTTCTATTTGTCCTGGATCGGATTTCCTTTCCCGCCGCAGGCGGGAGAGGGGGACCGCCCGCCAAAGAGCGGGTGGTGGAGAGGGAGGGCGGACGCATTGACGTCAAGGCCATCAACACGGATTGCAACCCGGGCGCGGCGATTCCGGAGAGAGATGACGGAGCCAGAGGTCATGCTGTGGTCGCGGCTGAAGGGTCGCGGCAAGGGGCAGCCGATCTTTCGACGCCAGGTTCCCATCGGCTCGATCATCGTCGATTTCTACTGTCCCGCCGCGAGGCTGGCCGTGGAAGTCGACGGGCGGACCCATTGGGGCGAAGACGCCCAGGCCAAGGATGCGGCGCGTGACTATTGGTTGGGGCGGCAGGGGATCAGTGTTGCGCGGGTTGGCGCTGGCGAGATCTATCGGAACCTTGGTCAGGTTGCAGATGGGCTGATCCTGCAGGCGGTTGAGCAGATGGCGCGTTTGTCGTCCTGAGCAGCCGCTTTCCCTCTCCACCACCGGCTCTTTGGCCGGCGGTCCCCCTCTCCCGCCTGCGGCGGGAAAGGAAGTCTTGGTCCTAGAGCGTGACCGCATCTGACGGATTCGGGATTCACGAGGTTTGCGGATCGTGATTCAAGGTGGGGGCTGGGCCGGAGGCCAGCCTGCATGACTCGACCGTTTTCACTGGACCTTCGGGAGCGTGTTGCGCGGTTTGT